>MEQB01000016.1 GCA_001770015.1 Bdellovibrionales bacterium RIFOXYC1_FULL_37_79 | reverse complement strand
AATTAGTGCCAGGGAAACTTGGTGTGAAAATAGCACGATGCACCCTTTTTAAAATAAAAAACCAGCTGAAAGGCTGGTTTTTTTATTTTAAATACGTTTAAAAGATTAAGTATAATGTATGATTGGACACACTTTGTTAGAAAGAATAAAATATTTTTATGATTGAAAAATTATTAAAGAGCCAGCTAATTCTACTTTTTGTTATAAGTGTGGTCGTTTCAATTGCCTATTATTATGCCGATATTTTACCTGATAACTATTTTACCATATCGTCGGGAACGAAATCGTTTAATAATATTGTTTATTATTTGACAACGTTGGGTGTTTTTATTGAGTACTTTACTGGAATATGGGTATTATTAACCTTTGTTGTTTACGCAATAGTGTATTCGTTGATCTTGTCGAAAAGAAATAAAACCTTAGATATATTTATACCTGTAACTTTATCGATAATGACAATATCGTTTTGTGGTTCTTTTTTCAATGGTCATATTGGTAAGGGATTAATTTTTTTAATATTTAAATTTACCCCTCAAATACTGTCCCCACTGAGCTTAATTGCGTTTGGGTTGATTAATATTTATTTAATATTTGATAAAAATTTTCTTTTATTGTTACTTAAGAGTTTTAAATTTATTGTGAGTTATAGGAAGAAGATGACAAGCTCGGTTGAAATAAAACGAGAAGTTATAAATGTAAATCCAAAAAAAATTCAATTTTATCCTAATAAAATAAGAAGGAACTTTTTAAATAATATAACAAATTTTTTAAGAGGAAATAGAAAAATTAATATTGAAGTTAATGAAGCTATTCAACAACAATCATTGGATGTTGGGGAGATGACAGACAACGTTGTTGAGCCAGCAAAATTAATTTTAATGAACGAAAATAAAAATGAGAATGAAAAATCTGAAATAAAAAAAATATCTCTAGATAATGATAAAAAATATTATCAAATTGTTAAAACTATTGGCACTGCCAAAGATAAGTCAAAAAATAATTCTCCAGATGAAAAGTATTTTGAAGAAATTATAGATCGCATTGAGGAAAAGCTAAATGAGTTTAAAATTGAAGGACAAGTAATAAATATACTAAAAGGACCTGTTGTTGATACTTTTGAATTGGAACTAGGTGCTGGAGTAAAAGTCTCGAAAATTACATCTAGCTCAGAAGATCTTTCCATGGCTTTATATGGTGCCCCGATTAGAATTGTTTATCCGATGAGAGGAAAAACGACGGTTGGTATTGAAGTTCCAAGAAATCCTAGGGAAATTATATATCTAGATGAATTGTTAACATCAAAAGATTTTCAAAAAACTAAATTTGATCTCCCCTTGGCTATTGGAAAAGACGCATTTGGTGAATCTTTTGTGGTTGATTTGGCAGCGATGCCTCATATGTTGGTGGCAGGTTCCACCGGGTCCGGTAAATCTGTTTTTATCAACTCATTGTTGGTGTCTTTACTTATTAAAAAATCTCCAGATCAAATGAAATTGATACTGATAGATCCTAAACAGCTGGAATTATCCCTTTATAGTGAGTTACCACACTTGCTTTTGCCAGTAGTCACGGAGGCAAAAACTGCTTCTCTTGCGCTTCAATGGGCAGTTAAAGAAATGGACAGAAGATATTCCATAATGAAAGAATTTCAAGTCAGAAATCTAAAAGGATTTAATGATAAATTAAAAAATGCAACGCCTGAGATGCTTTCAAAAATTTCTAAATATTACGATATTACCAATGGTCAAGTCGTTTTTGATTTAGCAAGTATTGTGATTATTGTTGATGAATTTGCTGATCTTATTTTGACTAAAGCTGGAAAAGAAATAGAAAGTAATATTTGTCGTCTTGCAGGTAAGGCCCGGGCAGCTGGAATACATATGGTTGTTGCGACGCAGAGGCCTTCTGTGGATGTGATTACCGGACTTATAAAATCAAATTTTCCTACGAGGGTGTCCTTTAGAGTGACTACTAGTATTGATTCCCGAACAATTTTAAATGCAATCGGTGCAGAAAAATTGCTGGGGAAAGGTGATATGCTTTATAAAAGTGGAGTAGAAACGATAAGAGTTCACTCATCATTTGTAGATGAAGATGAAATTGAAGCCTTAACCTCAAAATTATCACAAATTAAACCAGATTTTTGTATAGATGCCATTGATTTTATTAAAAATGGTGGAGAAAATTCCAACCAAGATCCTTACGCTTATGGTTCACATATTTCCAATAAAGAGACCATAGGTGATGATACACTTTTCGAGGAAGCAGTTAGCGTGGTTATGGAATATCGTGCGGCAAGTGCTTCAATGCTTCAAAGAAGGCTGAAAATTGGATATAATCGAGCTGCTAATTTGATAGATCAATTGGAAGAAAAAGGTATTATAGGCCCTGCTCAAGGATCAAAACCGCGAAAAGTAATTGGTGGATCGGAGCAGTCTGTTTAGTTTTTTTATATTGGCTATAATTTTTAAATTTAGTCTTGAAGCTTTCTTTTCACTATGTTAGAAGTAGCTTGATAATAATTAAAGGTAAACTCAGTCGCCTATATTGATGGTCTACCAAAAGTAGCAATGGGTGATTAGATGAACCATCAACCTCAAAAAGATAAGGAGAAACCATGTCAGGTAAACTAAGTTTAGAACAGCTTTTAGAAGCAGGTGCACACTTCGGTCATCAAACCCAAAAATGGAACCCCAAAATGAAGCCATATGTTTATGGTGAAAGAAATGGAATTTACATTATTGATTTACAAAAAACTGTTGATCAAGCAAGCAAGGCGTATGAATTTCTTAAAAAAACTGCATCGTCGGGAAAATCTATTTTATTTGTAGGTACTAAAAGACAAGCTTCCGAGACTATGAAAAAAGCAGCTGAAAAGTGTGGAGCATTTTATGTGACTCACCGTTGGTTGGGTGGAATGCTAACCAATTATAAAACCATCTCACTTTCAATTGATAAGCTCCGTAAGGTTGAGAAAATGAAAGAGACTGGTGACTTTAATCTTTTAACTAAAAAAGAAAGATCAAAAATTGACAAGGATGTTATCAAACTTGAAAGGAACCTTGGTGGTATTAAAAACATGAGAAAGGTGCCAGGTGCTATTTTTATTATAGATCCAGATTGTGAAAGAATTGCTGTCAAAGAAGCTAATAACCTAAAAATTCCAGTAGTAGCGATTACTGATACAAATTGTGATCCAACTGGAATTGATTACGTGGTACCTGGAAATGATGACGCCATTAAATCCATAACTCTTTTTGCAGATTTTTTTTCAGATTCTGTAGTTGAGGGATCTAGAGGTATCAAACGTGATAAGACTTCTGATGAATTCTTGAAGGACTCTTCATTAGAGAGTGAAATTATATCGAAATACGAAAACGATATTGATTTAAAAATTGTTGATGAAGAAGAAGTTGAAGAATTATAGGAATAGAACTATTTAGTGAAAAGGATGAAGATATGAGTTTTACTGCAAATGATGTGAAAGATTTAAGAGAGAAAACTGGCGCCGGAATGATGGATTGTAAAAAAGCCTTATTAGAATGTAAGGGTAATATGGATGATGCTGTTGATTATCTTCGAAAAAAAGGTTTAGCAGCAGCTCAAAAGAAGCAAGGTCGAATTGCAGCAGAAGGGATTATTGGGTCTTATATTCATATGAATAACAAGATCGGGGTAATTGTTGAAGTTAACTGCGAAACTGATTTTGTTGCTAAGAATCCCGAGTTTCAAAACTTTGCCCATGATGTAGCAATGCATATTGCGGCTGCTGATCCAAAATTTGTCAGAGATGATGAAATGGATGAAAATTTTAAAAATAAAGAAGCAGAAATTTATGCTGCACAATTAAAAGAACAGGGTAAGCCTGAAAAAATGATTCCTAAAATTGTAGAAGGAAAATTAAGTAAACTCGCAGAAGAAGTGTGTCTCTATAATCAAAAATTTGTTAAAAACCCTGATAAAACAGTTAATGACTTGATCAATGAACTTACCTTAAGGATAGGGGAGAAGATTTCCGTAAGAAGGTTTCATAAATTTATTGTAGGAGAAGGGATGAAGAAGAGAGAGGATAACCTAGCTGCAGAAATAGCTGCAATGACAAAATAAATTAAAACCCAAAGGGACTTTTATAGTCCCTTTTTTTTCGTCTGGAGATTTGAAATGAAATATAAAAGAATATTGCTAAAATTATCTGGAGAAGCATTGGCTGGTGAGGACAGGTTTGGCATTAATCCCGATATGCTGAATTTGTTTACTAGAGAAATTAAAACTTTGTACAACATGGGTGTTGAGATTGCCATTGTAATAGGGGGAGGCAATATTCATAGAGGCATGGCCGGTTCAAAAAATACAGGTATGGATCGAACTACTTCAGATCATATGGGAATGCTTGGGACAATAATTAATTCGCTTGCTCTACAAGATAGTTTAGAGAGAGAAAATATTTATACACGAGTGATGTCAGCGATTCAAATTAGTAGGATTGCGGAACCATATATCAGAAGAAGAGCGATAAGACATTTAGAAAAACGGAGAGTCATTATTTTTGCTGCAGGAACCGGAAATCCATATTTTACAACAGATACCGCTGCAGCTCTGCGGGCCAATGAAATTGATGCTGAAATAATAATGAAAGCTACAAAGGTTGATGGCGTTTATGACAAAGATCCACTCATACATAAGGATGCAGTTAAATATGATTCGTTAAGTTACCTAGATGTGTTAAAAAATAATCTTAAGGTTATGGATTCCACTGCAGTAAGTCTGTGCATGGACAATAATATTGAAATATTGGTTTTTAATGTTTTTCAGGCCAATAATATGCAAAGGGCAGTTATGGGGGAGAAAATTGGTACTTTGGTGACCAAGTAGGCTTGAAAAAACATATTAACTTTAGGATAATCATCTGAGATTGTTACGAAGGAGTATTTGAATGTGGAATAAAATGAAAAATAATGTAAATGTATCTATGGAAAAAGCCATAGATTCCCTTAAACATCAACTTTCTAAAATTAGAACAGGAAGAGCAACTGACTCGGTTCTTGACGGCATAACGGTGGACTACTATGGAATGTCTTCGCCAATTAAACAAGTGGGGCAAGTGAGTATTCCTGAAGCGAGATTGTTACAAATACAACCTTATGACAAGACGATGATTCCCGCTATTGAGAAGTCCATTCTTGCCGCAAATATTGGAGTAACGCCATCTAATGATGGTAATTTGATTCGGGTTCCGTTTCCAGCTTTGACAGAAGAAAAAAGAAAGCAACAAGTGAAAGAAGTAAAGAAGGTTGGAGAGGAAACCAAGGTGGCGGTACGAAACATTAGAAGAGATCAAAACGAGCTGGTTAAAAAAGCCGAAAAAGATAAAACAATTTCAGAAGATGAATCAAAAAAAATTCAAAAAGAAATACAGGATGTTACTGATAAGTACATTAAAAATGTCGATGACGTTATAAAACTCAAAGAACAAGAGATCATGACGATTTGATGATCACCAATTCAGAAAAAATTCCTCAACTTTTATACCATGCTGCAATTATTATGGATGGTAATGGCCGATGGGCCAAGGAAAGAAGGCATCCACGTTTTTGGGGACATGTTCGTGGTGCAAGTGTGGCAAGTAAAATAATTGAAGAGGCAGTTAATTTAAATTTAAAAGCGATAACATTATTTTCCTTTTCAACCGAGAATTGGTCCAGACCGGAGTTGGAAATAAGAGTATTGTTTAAACTTCTTGGGAAATTTATTTTAAAGGAAAAGAAGAGGGCCTTGGAAAAAAAAATAAAATTTCGAGTTATCGGTGATCTTACGGGGCTTCCGCCTGAAACGGTAAAAATCATTCATGAAATGGAGAATAAAACGAAGGATTTTGACGGATTGAAGCTTACTTTGGCTTTTGGATATGGGGGACGATCCGAGATTGTATCTGCTGCAAATTTACATATAAAAAATTATCCGGGCGAAGAATTGAATGTGGAAAAATTGGAGAAAAACCTCTTTGCGCCTGATTTAGGTGATGTTGATTTTCTTATTCGGACAGGTGGAGATCATAGAATATCTAATTTTTTGCTCTGGCAACTTGCTTATGCTGAATTATTTTTCATGGATCTCAAGTGGCCGGATTTTACTCAAGACGATTTAAGAAATATACATGGACAATTTTTAAAACGAGAAAGAAGATTTGGTTTTATAAACGCAACCAGAGAATTGGGGCTGGTTTCACAAATGGCTGTAAAAAATAAAACGGCACAAGGTTATAAAAATGGTAAATGAGTTATCAAATACAGCGAAAAGAGTTCTGGCTGCTGCGGTCCTTCTGGTGATTTTGTTATTTATTTTTTTTCTAGGTGAAAATGCATTTATAATATTTTTGATACTGGTGGGTTTTCTGCTAATTGATGAAACAGTTATAAATATGTTTAAATATAAGAGAAAGTCTTTTGGGTATTTTTTAAACGTATTTTTATATTTGCTGTTTATAAATTTAAGTCTATATTTTTGTTATCCCCAATACCATTCGTTTTATCTGAGTTTTATAAATTTGGAGAGTGTGGACAGTATTTTAAAGCCAAGTCACCCTCTTTTTTATCAATTTGCATGGTTTGTTACTATGGTACACTGTTTGGCCATTATTTATCTTTTTTTTGTATCGATAAATAATTTATCAATAGTTTATTGGTTAAAAAAAATTAAAGTATTTTGGGGATTGTACTTTTTCTTGAATATTGCACTTTTTATATTGCTGATCATTTTTGGAAAAGACCAATGGAAACACCTGTTAGCCTTGCTTTTTATAATTTGCTTCGGGATGGATACTGGGGCATGGTTTTTTGGAAGAAAATTTGGAAAAAACAAATTATGGGTTTCGGTCAGTCCTAATAAGACGATTGAAGGAGTGATTGGTGGAGTCTTTTTATCGGGAGTTTTAGCTTCGTTATATTATATTTGTTTTTTTGAATTTAAATCCCCATTTATTATGGTTTTATTTCCATTTTTGGGTGCAATATCACATCTGGGAGATTTATTTCAATCAAAAATGAAGAGACAATGTGGTGTTAAAAATAGTTCTTCGTTGATTCCAGGTCACGGTGGAGTGTATGATAGGTTAGACAGTGTTTTGTTTCTAACTCCATTTTATCTGTTGGTATTATTTTACTACGGGGTATTTTAAGGACGGTTATGTTTAATTATCTCCAGGCAATTATTATTTTTATACTATTCTTGGGCCCGTTGATTTTTTTTCACGAGTTAGGGCACTTTTTGGTCGCCCGATTGTTTGGGGTGAGGGTGGAAGTTTTTTCGTTGGGATTTGGACCGAAATTACTTAAATTTAAAAAAGGTTTTACGGAGTATGCTGTTTCGTTAATTCCACTGGGTGGTTATGTAAAGATGTTTGGTGATGATCCTTTAAATAAGGATGGCATTCGTGAAGAGGATAAAAAATTCAGTTTTGTGTATCAGGGTAAGCTTGCTAGATTTTGGATAATATTTGGAGGACCACTGGCTAATTTTTTATTAGCTTATTTTATTTTTTTCTCATTAATGCTGATAGGAGAAAGGTTGCCTGAAATCCGTTTTGGAATGATAACTGAAGAGTCGCATTTTTACTCCTATGGAATTAGGTCGGGTGATATTTTAAGAAAAATAAATGGAAAAGAAGTTTTGAGTCCATCGGATATCATGCTTGAGGGAAAGAATAAGATTGAGTCGATAACGGTGGAACGATTAACTGAAATCAAGGTATTACCGATTCAAATTACTGCGGAAAATTTCTTTAATGAATTTGGACAATATTCACCAGTATTGAGGAAGCCCATATTGGTTGATAAAAGTGGCAAATTATTTGCGTTAAGTTTGCATGAGAAGGAAGTTAATTGGAAAATATCGCTGGAAGCGGTGGCGCATAATTTTAAGCATTATGATTTTTATATTTATCCTATTGAAAAATTTGATGAAAATGAGTCAAAGATGATTCTCGGTCCGGTTTTTAAAATTTTATCTGTAGCTTGGACAAGTTCGCAGAATTTTTTTGAACATTTGTCAAATGCCGGGTTTAAAACCATTGACTTGAGAATAAAGAATATTTCAATGAATAGCCCTGCCGATGCAGCTGGGTTCAAAGCGGGAGATGTTTTGGTTTCATTAAATAATGAGCCTCTTTACTCTTTTGAACATCTGAAACTTAAATTACAAACGGTAGAAAATTCCACATCGACCATTTTAACTGTTTGGCGTAACGAGCAAACAATAACAAGGCCGATAAAACCAGAAATTGTAAAAGCGGACGGGAAGGATAGTAAGAGAATTGGGGTTGAAAGTAATATGCAAATCCTTTCAGTTAATTATATTTTTACAAAACCAAGTAGCGTAGTGGATGCTTTCCACAGAGCTTTTGCTAAAACAGTGGGCAGTATAACTGCAGTGACCGATGGTTTCAAAAAATTGGTGACCAAAGAAGTTTCGCTAAAAAGTGTTGGTGGTCCTATTGCAATCGCTCAAGCGGCGACTGAATCCTTTAATACATCCTTATCCTATTTTTTTCAGATCATGGCCTTAATCTCTGTTAACCTTGGGGTTATTAACCTTTTTCCAATTCCTATTTTGGATGGGGGACATTTGATGTTTATTTTTATTGAGATTTTTAATCGTGGGCCGGTTTCGAGAAGAAAATTGGAAATTGCCCAGCAGTTTGGCTTATCTTTTTTATTGTTATTAATGGTTTTGGCGTTATTTAACGATTTTTCCAGAATTTTTTAAACGATGACCTGGCTTTATACAGATACTACTAATCATGTGGTTTTGGGAATCTTGTCAGAAAAGCTGGAGTGGCTTGAGTATTTAGAGATTTTTAATCAGAAAAGTACTGCGGATTTGCATTTTTTGATTAATGAAATGCTTATAAAACATAAACTTAATTTTGAAACACTTACAGGCTATCTTTTTGCTGCAGGGCCTGGTTCTTACACCGGGATGAGAGTGTCTGAGGGAATCGCACAGGTCTTGGAGTGGCAAAATATCAATGTTTATTCTTTTTACCATTACGAAATTCCAAGAATAATCGAAGGGTCTGCAGCGGGGATCTGGTTTTCAGAGGCGTTTAAAGGGGAGTATTTTTTATTTAATTGCATAACAGATGAAATAGAGTTGGTGAGCAAGGAAATGTTCATAACCCGTATCAATGATTTAGAAACTAATGTATATACTCATTTCAAAAATGACCATATTTACTCCTTAGTAAAGTCGCCTTCAAAGATAATATTGACAGGCGAAAGGATAAAAAATATTCCACAAGAAATTTTCTCTCAAATTGTTTCTAGGAAAAAACGAGTTGAACCTTTATATTACCGGAGTGAGGACAAGGAATTTATTCCGGCAAAAAAATGACTTTTTACAGGCCTGTTGCTAATCTAAGATATGATCAATACTTACTTGTCTTGGAAATTTCATTTTCCGTTTTTTATGCTGACTTTTTTATCATTTAGATTGATGGGTGTCTTTGGTGCCGGTATTGTTGCAATTATTTATATGGTGATAGCGTGGTTATTTCGCATTGAAGAGATCATCGAACAATATGATCTTAAGTTAGAAAATTTGGTGGTTCCATTTTCTGGAAAAATTAAAAAAAATGGTCATCTACAACATGTGTTTATTCCAGAAGATTATCTATGTTTAGAGTTTCATTATAATTTGATGAAAGGATTGGGGGTATATTTTCCAAGGGCATCCGAGGTTTATGATATTGTGAAAAATGAGAATGAAGTGTTTATTAACCTTAAGTGTGATGATGATAAAAGCCTGATCATTCATTTCAAAAAAAATATTTTTGGATTTTTACCAAAACTTTGGGTTTATCCTGGGGATCGAGGGAAAAGAGGTGCCGCAATGGGGTATTTTCCCTGGGGAGGGAAATTATTTTTTTATATTTCTGATAATTATATTTTAAATCGCAACGAAAATTGCATATTATTGGGCGGTAGAACCAGCGTGGCAACTTTACCAAAGGATTATGAAATTGAAAAAGCTTAAAAAATTTCATTATACAATCAACAAAAAAATTATTACTGATAAAAGAAAGTTTGCTTTTTTTCTTCCGAATGTTTTCACTGCACTGAACTTGGCTTGTGGCTTTTTAGTGATCATTCTCTCGGTAGGTGAAAAATTTTATTACGCCGGACTGACTCTTTTGCTGGGTAGTATTTTTGATATGGTGGATGGGCGGATAGCCAGATTAACGGGAACGCAAAGTAATTTTGGCGAGCAGTTTGATTCCATGAGCGACGTGGTTACTTTTGGAGTTGCACCAAGTATCATGATTTATTATCGCTTTTGCCAGGGGTATGGCAGATTAGGATTGGTGGTGGCATTTCTTTTTTTATTATGTAGTGCTTTAAGACTTGCCCGGTTTAATGCTAATATCGATCGAGTTCATCCTAATTTTTTTCAAGGTCTCCCCACACCGGTGGCGGCTTTGGCATTGGCGGGATATGTTCTTTTGTCTACCGAGCTATTGTTTATCAATAATATTTCCTTTTTAGCATTGGCATATTCGGTTTTTTATTCATTTTTAATGATTTCTAATATCCCCTTTTGTTCCTTTAAAAAATCTGAATGGATGAGAATGCATAAAAAAAGAGTTTTAATTATTATTTTTCTGTTAATTGCAGTAACATTTATCTATGAGCAATTTATGATTCCGGTGGTGATATTGATTTATGTGGTTGGCTCATTAATCTATTTTTTTACACATCGATGGGAGCTCAAGGATGTCTTTGATTGGGAAAATGATTAATTGGAATATGTATTTAGGGTTCTCACTTCTTTGGGCCTTTTCAAGTAATCTTTTTGCTGAAGATTTCAGTCAATCAGTATTGGGGCAAAAGCTAGATAAAGACATGGAAAAAATTTATAAGGATATTGAAAAAGATTCAACATTTTTACCTGGTAGCGCAAAAGATCCTGAATTTAAAAAAACAGATAAAAAATCTCCCTTTTTGAGTGGTTATGATGATCAACAGATGGAGAAAAAACTTGATAAACATGCTCCCGATGTGGGTGTTACTCCAATGGGTACTTTCAGTAACGCTACGAATTATTTAGAACACGATATGAAGATTCTTTTGCATGATATTGAGATGAGGGGAAAAAAGTCTATATCACTTAATTATTACAAGGATACTTTTGATTATGTTTCCAAGGGGGATGTGTTTAATAAAGTTTATCGAGATGACCCAAAATCCTATAATGTGGGAACGCTCCAATTGGCCTATAATTACTTCTATATAAAAAAAGAATATCTGGATTGGTTTATTGGGACAAACCTGGGTTTTGGTTATAACCAAGGCCCCGGGGTTTTTATATATTCTCGTGAAGTATCGGATACCACCTTTCGTTTGGCGACCTTTCCCACCGATTTTTCCGTAGGTTTTGGACTCAGACCTGGGAAATGGCTGAAACTGAATCTTGAGGGAGGGCCGTCTGCAATGGGGCTTATGCAATCTCGGACCGACCGAAATTCGGGGGAACGAGGTAAGAGGCGAAGACAAATTGGCTTTGGTTACTACGGTCAAGGTGCTTTAAAAATAAGCCTAAGCAATATTTTTCCTAAATATTATCATAGCCTTTATTATGGAATGAACTTAACCAAGGTGTGGCTGAATGTCTTGGCGAGATATCATTACTATTCAAACTTTCAAGATGATATTCAGATTTCGGGTGTTTCTTTGGGGATAGGCTTTTCATTTGAGTCTTTTTGATATTTCAATATTATTAATGTAATAAAAGAGCATGTTATATTCTTATAAAATCAAGCTAGTTTATAAAGGTTCAGATTATTTTGGATGGCAGATTCAAACCAATGGGCAATCTAAAACCATTCAAGGGGAGTTAGAAAGGGCCTTAAAAATAATTGCAAAGTCTGATGAGGTTAAAACCCTCGGGGCCAGCCGTACTGATGCTGGTGTACATGCCTTGGGACAGGTTGCCAGGATTACTATTCCGATAAAAATACCGGAAATGGGCATTATAAACGGCGTCAATAGTGTTATTGATCCTGCAATTCAAATAATTGATTGCCGTAGTATAAATGGTAAATTTAATCCTATTAGTGAGGCGATTTCGAAAGAATATTTGTATTATTTTACTAATCAAAAAAAGCCATTGCCTTTTAATTTGGATTATTTTGGCAATATAAGCTTTGAGTTAGATATTCTTAAAATGCAATCTGCTTTAAAATGTTTTATTGGCAGAAAAGATTTTATAAATTTTAGATGTGTTGGTACTGATACGCCCGATACAATTAGAGAAATTTTAGAAATAGAGTTAAAGCAACATCATACTAATGGTCTGTTGAACGTGCTGCCATCAGATTATTATGTGCTTCGCATAAAAGGAAACGGTTTTTTAAAGCAAATGGTGCGATTGATAGTGGGAACTCTATGGATGGTTGGAAGAGGCAGGATATCAGAAAATGATCTATATAATGCTTTTGATGGTGCTTTCAAAAAACATTATGGACCGGTTGCCCCCGCCGAGGGGCTTTATCTTAATAAAATTGACTATAGGGACGGCTTTTAGCAAGCCAATATATTTCTTGACAAAATCAATCAGGTTTGACTTTTTCAAGCTTTCTAGTTATCTTGCCCGCAATAAGTGTTTTATTATTAAGCTTTAAAGAGGAAGAATTTATGTCTTACAAAGTTGTTGTGATTAATAGTTGTACAAAGAAAGTATGTTTTGATTTTGAGAAAATGGATTTATCCGCCCAAATAGAAAAACAAGTTAAGGAAAAGCAAAAAAGCTCAAATATTAAAGGGTTTAGAGCAGGTAAGGCGCCCATTGATGTAGTAAAAAAGATTTATGGTGGCCAGATTGAAACGGATGCTCTCAACGCGTTTATCCAGAAGGAATTTTTTGATGCGATCACTAAAGAAAATTTGAAAGTGGTTGGGTATCCATCGTTTGAAAATATGAAATATATTGCCGGAGAAAAAATTGCTTTCGATGCAGTAGTAGAACTTTTTCCAGAATTTGAATTAAAAGACATGGGTTCGCTTTCCTTTACAAAAGAAAAAGTAATTCTAAATGATGATGAAATTGAAAAGGTTAAAAAAAGTTATCTGGAATCAAAGGCGGAGATAGTCTCTATTGAAGATTCTGGTAAAACGTTAGAGAAAGGATATATTGCGATAATTAATTTTGAGGGCGTTAAAGAAAATAATGATCGTCCTGACGATATGAAGGGCAAGGAATATTCTTTGGAAATTGGTTCTAATAGTTTTATTCCTGGGTTTGAAGAACAAATGATCGGTATGAAAAAAGGTGAGAAGAAGAATATAGGGGTCACCTTCCCCATGGATTATCATGCTGAAGATTTAAAAGATGCCAAGGTTACTTTTGAAGTAGAACTATTGGAGATTAAGGAAAAAAAATTACCAGAATTCAGTGATGAACTTGCGAAGGAATTTAAATATGAATCAATGCAAGACTTTTATGAAAAAACCAAAAAGAGCCTGATGTACCAAAAAGAAAGAAAAGCAAAAGAAAAATTGCATCAAGAAGTTCTAGAAAAATTAGTCGAAGATAATAGTTTTGATGTTCCAAAGACCATGCTCGCCGAACAGCTTAAATATTTGAAAGAAGATATGTCTAAAAATTTAAAATACCAGGGGTTTAATGAAAATATGATTCATGATTATTTAAATAAATGGGCTGTGGATCTAGATAAGAAAGCAAAATTTCAAGTTTCTTCTGGTCTTATATTGGATAAGTTGGCCAATAAATATGGTATTGAAGCTGGTGATGCGGATTTTGAAAAAAAGATAGAAGAGACTGCCGATCAATCTGGAATGGATAAAGAGCAAATTAGAAGTTACTACTCAGAAAAAAATATCAAGAAAAACCTTATGTTTGCCATCAGAGAAGAAAAGACTTTTGAGCACCTTATTTCTGAATTGAATGTCGCCGAGCTTTAATTCTTAATTTGGTTTTTAATTCTTTGATACTCCGGCAAGATTTCGGTCATAGATTCATAGAAATGGTTCATCTCATCTTTTGATCCAAGTGAGATGCGGAGAAAGTCAGACATTTCGTTAGCCTTCAATGGTCTAATAATAACTCCTCGGTTTAGCAGCATTTCAAAAATCCAATTGCTGGCCTGTTCACTACCGGTTTTGATGGTAATAAAATTTGCCACAGATTTAATGGGTTCTAAATCATTTTTTTTCAAGAATTTGAACGCCTCATGATATCTTTTTTCATTATTTTTAAGAGTTTTTTTTAGATGAGGGGTATCTCTTAAGGCAGCACAGGCTCCCAATTGAGCAATAAGATTGGGTTCAAATGGAAGTTTGATTTTGGTTAAATTACCAATCAGGTATTCATGGGCAAATCCATAACCAACCCTAATACCTGCCAGTCCGTAGGCTTTGGAAAATGTTCTAAGGGTTATAACGTTGTCATAGCGGTAGTCCATAGAATCTGGATAGTCCTCTTTTCCTTGCGCAAATTCAAAATAAGCTTCATCCAGTATTACCAATGTATGACTGGGAACAAATTTCATAAGGTAATCAAATTCTTCCTTGGTTATATAGGTACCAGTAGGATTGTTCGGGTTAGCAATATAAATTATTTTGGTATTTTGATGAATTTGGGCTGCTATTTTTTTGACATCAAAACGAAAATCTTCAGTGAGGGGAGTGGTTATGAGCTTAGATCCTGATCCACTTGCCAAAACAAAAAAACCGATGAAAGTTTTTTCCGATGTTAATATCTCATCACCAGGTCTTACAAAAGTACGGAAAATATTGGCCATGATTCCTTCGGAACCATTCCCCAGAATAATATTTTCTTTTTTTAATTTATAGAGGTCACTTAACATGGATTTAAGTTGGTAGGCATGCATGTCGGGATATTGATGAAGATCCCATAGTCCCTGGGTCATGGCCTTGATCGCGTAAGGGGAAGGCCCCAGTGGATTTTCGTTGCTGGCAATTTTAGAAATTTTGGTAAGTCCTCTTTCTCTTGCCAGTTCGGTGGCAGGTTTTCCAGCTTGATATGGTTTTAAATTTTGAATATAGGGTGGTACTAGCTCAGCATGCTTGAAATGACTATTTGAATCCATATTTTCCTCTTTAGAGTCGTTTTTTTTCAACTTATAGCATATAATCCGTTTGACCAACAGATTGATGTAATTTTAGGGTTAACGCACAGAGTATGAGATATTTAGACCTGATAATAAAATACGACGTAACCGGTCCTAGGTACACCAGCTATCCTCCGCTTCCATATTGGGAAAATCCACCTTCCCAATATGAATGGCCAATGCATGTTGATCAAGGTGGGGTGGTTGATTTATATGTGCATATCCCTTTTTGCAAAAATATCTGTCATTATTGTGGATGCAATAGAATTAAATTATGTGATGAAAATGATCTGGATAAATATATCAATTATTTGTTGAAGGAATGGAAATTATATAGGCAGAAATGTTTGCCATTAAGAATCAACTCTCTTCATTTGGGAGGGGGTTCGCCGAGTTTATTATCTGTTTCGCAGCTTGATAAATTGTTTGGTAAGTTACTCAAGGATTTGGATAAATCAAAATTAAAAGGTTCAATAGAAATTGATCCAAGAAATGCAAGCAAGTTGCAGCTTCAAAAGATTTTTGATTACGGAATTAGCCGATTATCATTTGGTATCCAGGATTTTGATCCAACAGTTCAGGAAAAAATTGGTCGTCTTCAGACATTTGAAGAAGTTTCCCAAATTTTTCAACAGGCAAGGATGATTGGGTTTGAAGATATAAATTTTGATTTAATTTATGGCCTTCCAGGACAGACTGTTTCAAGGATAGAAGAAACATTTAAACAAGTAGTATCTCTTCGTCCCGATACTATTGCATTCTATAGTTTTGCGTTCGTTCCTCATTTTGCCTCTAATCAAAATAATATTTTATCCAGCGATCTTTTACAGGGAATAGAAAAATGGAAATTATTGGAAACGGGGAGGAATTTGTTATTTAAAGCTGGATATAGAGAGGTTGGTATGGATCATTATGCGCTGGAAAGTTCGTTATTATTTAAAGCGCTCGAAGGCGGAAATTTACATAGAAATTTTATGGGTTATATAAATCATCAAGTGGATACGGTGATTGGTCTAGGTTTTAGTGCTATCTCAACAACTCGAAAGAGTTTTATCCAAAACTCAAAAAATTTTTTAGAGTATTATGATCTAATTGATAAAGGGATGATTCCGTTTGTTAAAGGCCATGTAAAATCCGATGATGATTTAAAAACAGAGAGTATTATTCATGAAATTATGTGTAAACAAAAAATTAAGCTAAATTCTATTGATGTTGCTAAAGTTCAAGCTTTTATAAACGATAATTTGGTGAAACTTGAAGGTGATCAAGTTATCATATTAGAAGCAGGTAAATCATTTTTAAGAAATATCTGTATGCAATTTGATAAAAGGTTATCTACTATTGCTAATAATGTGACATTTAGTAGAACCATTTAGGAAAATTTATGAAACTGATTAAAGAAAGTTTTCGAGAAACATTACAAATATTACGAAAAGATAAAATAGTGTTGTTATTTTCATTTGTACCTTTGTTTATTGGATTATTTTTATACGGTTTGGTGGGAGGGTGGTTATT
Organism: Bdellovibrionales bacterium RIFOXYC1_FULL_37_79; assembly: GCA_001770015.1. Taxonomy (GTDB): domain Bacteria; phylum Bdellovibrionota; class Bacteriovoracia; order Bacteriovoracales; family Bacteriovoracaceae; genus XYC1-FULL-37-79. The sequence goes on along the minus strand of MEQB01000016.1, from coordinate 47,928 downwards.
TAATCTTATCATGGGACCAGGAAAACAATGGGTGATGGATAAAATTTCGGAAGGAACGATGGGTTCCATTGCTTACTATTTTTTAGTGACATTGGTGACCGTTGTGCTATTGGTTGCGGTTAACTATACATTTGTATTAGTGGTTTGTTTGATTTCCTGCCCCTTTAACGATTTAATATCCTCCAGAGTTTATAAACATATAACCAAAATGCCTAAAGAAACATTTTCTTCATCAATGAGTAGTATGCTGAATAAGATGGTGGCGACCTTGTTAAATGAAAGTAAAAAATTAATTCTGATTATTATTCTGTCTATTGGTGGTTTTTTATTAAGCTTCATTCCACCCCTTATTCCATTAAGCTTTATCATTTCGGCTATTTTGTTAAGTGTTGCTTTTATTGATTATAATTGGTCTAGAGATAATCTTGGTCTGCTTGGATGTTTTAATAATTATAAAACACTATGTTTAAATTATACTTTGTCAGGAATAATTTTTTTGTTTGTATTATCTATTCCAGTGGTTAACCTTTTCTGTTATCCACTTGCGGTTATTTATTATAGTGTATTATATACCAAAAATAGTTTGCGACATAATCCAAAGACGGGTGAATAGTGAAAACTTTTCTTATAAAGGGGCCTTTGACTGACGAAGAAGTGGTTTCGAGCTTTCCTTTGATACATCTGATAAAAGAAGGGAATCCTGATGTTAAAATTTCAATTGTTTTAGATGAGGGGCAAAATAATTTATATAACTTCCTTTCTTTTAAGGTAGACGTTTTCTTTTTACCTGAGTCCAAGTCAAATCTTATGGGAGTTCATCACTTTGCGGTTAATTTGTTAGAAGTTTTTAATGTGGATGTTTTTATTGATCTTGAAAATTCTTTAAAGTCATCATTTCTCGGATTTTCTTTTAAGGCCAAACATAAACTGGGTTATAAAAAAGGCATGAATTCAATTTTCTTATCACATAAGCTGGAAGGTGATGACAAAAAATCCAATGATAATCCCGATGAAAAATATTTAAAATTATTTTGTTCTTTTCTAGATAAGGATTATCCTGATTATAAGGTAAAAACTTTTTTTGAAAAAAAATCTAATTTAGATGAGAGCAAGAACCGGGAAATTTTGGTTGTCCTAAGTAATACAGTTGATTATAAAAATGAATTAATTAAATTGTTTTTAGAATTTGAGGAAAAAAAGTTTGCGATTTCACTAATCAACAAAGTTAATCTGATAGATGGTGGAGATTTTTTAAAGGAATTGAAAGCACATAATTCGAGCAATAGCTTCATTTCTAAAAATTTCATGACATATTCAGAATTACAAGATGGTCTTGTTGAATCAGCAATTGTCATAACCGATATTGAGTGGGTTAGTTTCATATCTGCTTACTTGGGGCGGGATTCATTTTTACTTTCAAGAAATAATAAGGATATGCCTAAATTTAAATATTTTGAGTCATCTCCTATGAGAATTGCCTTTGAAACTGGTTTTATTAATCTCAATATGGAAAAGGAAAATCAAAAAATCAGCGATATTAAAGGACTGGTTGATTTTATTCATAAGTTTTTAGCTTTGAAGTTATAAATTTTTTAGTCTTTTTCAAACAAGCTATATTTCTCAAGAGTAATTAGGTTTCTTGTATATTGATCATCGTTAAGTTGAATGTAACCAGCCTGTCCCACCATGCCGGGTGCCACTTCCATAAAAAAGTTCATAAAATCTCGTAGGCTTTTTTTTTGCTTTAATTTATCGGTATTTACGTAGAGATAAAGAATGCGGATTAGCGGTTTATAGGTGCCATTGCTAATGGTAATTACATCTGGGGCGATCCAAGAATTATTCTTATAGGAAAGGGCCACTGCTTTTAGTTTATCCCGGTTCTTTTTATAGAACGAATAACCTAGAAATCCAAGACTATCGATTTCCTCTGTTATGCTGGTCAAAAGAGCATGGTGGTCTTGGTTTTTAATAAAATCCTCACGGGAGATTTGTGGTTTATCATTAATGGCTTCCATAAAGTAATCAAGAGTTCCTGAATCAGTATCTGGCCCATATAATTTTATTTTTCGATCTGGCCAGTGAGGGCGAATATCACTCCATTTAAAAATTTTGCTGTTATTATTCCAAATTCTGGATAATTCCTCGGTCGTCATTTCAGACGCCCAGGTATTGTTTTTGTTAATGACGACGGTGATTCCATCATAAGCAATGGGTAACTCGATATAATTTATATTATTTGCTTTAGCCAGATTTACTTCGGTGGTTTTGATTACTCGGGATGCATTACTGATATCTATTTTGTCAGTACAGAATTTTCGAAATCCCCCACTGGTACCCGAAATGTGAATATTTATTTGAGGGATGGGATTTTTTTTATTATATTCTTCCGCAATGCTTTTAGAGATTGGAAAAATGGTAGATGAACCGTCTATGTTTATTGTTTCACGTGTGGGCGTACATGATATTGTCATGAAAAAAATCAGCCAGCCAATTGGAAATATTTTATAAATCATACTATTTCCCCCCTGCCTAATAGAGAAATATCAAATCCTCTTTTCTGGTAAGCATCTTCGATTTTTTTAAGTTGTTCGGGATTGAATTTTTGCCCTCGTTGTATTTCAACACATTGGATATCCAAGAGGGCAACTTCGCTAGGCCGAAGGGGTACATTTTTCATTTTCCATCTTATTTCCTTAAGGGATTGCGGTTCTCCTTGGTTTTTTAAAAAGTTATGAATGGAATTTCCTAGCTCAAAGCAAAATCCCAACCAACTGGTTGCAGACGTGATAATAATAAACAAAGAAAGTATGGCGAGCTCCTTATAAATATTTCCTCCTACCCGGTAATTGCCTGAAAGCATGCTCCTTCTGAGTCCGATAAGTGCCATGTTGGTGTCGAGTAGAGATCTTTTGGAAAAGAGCCGGTAAATCGACCAAAATAAATCCCAAACAAATGTAGATAAAACGCCAATAAGATAAATTTTTAAAAACATTTTTTTCCTCACGAAGGTCTTTTAAATTTACAAAATTAAGTAACACATAACTCATTATAAATACAAGATCTATGTTATTAAATTTGATTAACCTGACTACTATTGTAATTATTTTATGATTCAAATTATTAGGATGAAAATAAAACAGCACAGTGTTATATATTGTGTGCAACTAGATTTAAGCTATAAAAAATCCGATTGCTTTCATTAGTGTAGTTTGAGTTTTGCGTGTGGTTAAGATTAGTTTTTTTCATGTGTTTCCGATGTGGTTAATAAATTTCCTGTTCAAAAAAGCAAATGTGGATTTTTCGTTTTTTTCGGGAGCTGGTACTACCAGCTCCCGATGTTATTTTTTACACAACTAATGTGAAAACTTTATCAGCAAATTTTTTTTTAAACCGGTTAAATGAACACCTTTTATCCTTTAATTAAAATTAAAAACCTATTACGATTAGTTAAGAAATAGTTAATTTTTTTAAGGCGTATACGATGCAATCTTTAATTCCTGATAAGACAATCGAACGATTAAGTTTATACCGAAGACTTCTTACCTACGAAAGTGCTTGTGGTAGAGAGAATATTTATTCCCATGAACTGGCGAGATTTGCTAATTTATCAGCGGTACAAGTCAGAAGAGATTTGATGTTTTTGGAGCATTCGGGTAGTCCTAAGAGTGGGTACCGGGTAAAAGAAATTATTAATCAAATTTCTGATCTGCTTGGAAAATCAAAGCGACAAGAGGTCGCTATTTTTGGAGTTGGTAATTTGGGCAAGGCTATTCTTTCCTACTTTGGTGGCAAAATGCAGGATCTTCCGATAGTAGCTGCCTTTGATAAAAATGAGGAAATAAAATTTAATTCTAATTTGATTTGTCCCATCTACCATACTTCCAAAATTAAAGATGTTTTTGAAAAAAACAATATTGAGATCGTCATTTTGGCAGTTCCAGAAAATGAGGCTCAGCCAATTGTTGATCTGATTGTACCCATGGGAGTGCGGGCGATTGTTAATTTTGCCCACATTCCATTAAAGGTCTCTCCTCACGTTTTTGTGGAAAATATTGATATCATGCTTACGATTGAGAAAGCGGCTTATTTTTCTCTACAAAATGGCAATCAATTGCGTGAGCTAAATGAACTGTGTAGAGAAAATAGTCTATAACTTCTTTTATCAAACATTGATTTTTTTAAGTTGTTTCATTTTGGCCATGGACTGTAGGTTTATGGTAAGATTCACGATTATTAGTTATTAAAGAGATTGGTCAATATTAATGAAAGTAAAAATAATTTTGATGACGATGTTATCCTTTCTGGTAAGTTCATGTTTATTTTTAAATAATGACAGGGTAATCAAAATTGGAACAGGAAGTACGGCCGGCATTTATTACCCCACAGGAAAAGAAATTTCTTCCCTTTTGGAAACAATTTTGCATAAGGAACATGTTAAAGTAGATTATGTAAGTACGGGAGGTTCTGTCTATAATATACATGCTGTCTTATCTGGGGACATGGAGTTTGGAATAGCTCAATCAGATAAGCAATATTTGGCTTGGAATGGGTTCGGTGAGTGGGAGAAAAAGGGGCGGCAAACCAAATTGAGATCCGTCTTTTCTATTCATCCAGAAAGTGTGCTTTTGATAGCTTCGCTTGAGAGTGGGATTTATAAAACCATAGATTTGGTGGGTAAAAGGGTTAATTTAGGTAATCCTGGATCTGGACAACTGGGAAATGCGATGGATGTATTGGAAGCTTACGGACTAAGCGAAAAAAATATTATTCCTGAATATTTGAATGCTTCGGAAGCATATGAGAGATTTTTAAAAAACAGGATTGATGCTTTTTTTTACACCATTGGTAATCCTAACGATATGGTGCTAAATATAGTAAAGCAAAATAAGAAGATAAATATTATTCCGCTTGATAGTGTGTCTATCTCCAGATTGGTTGATAAACACTCATACTACGTTGAAGTGGAGGTTCCTAAAAAAATCTACCCAACTGTTTTGGATACGGCCCTTAAAACTTTTGGCGTAAAAGCCACCTTAGTAACATCGTCAGATGTGGATAACCATTTGGTTTATCTGCTTACCAAGGCAGTTTTTGATAATTTTGAAAGGTTTAAAAAATCTCATCCTTCTCATGAGAATTTAACTGTTGAAAATTGTTTAATGGGGTTAACTGCCCCTATTCATCCAGGTGCTTTACAATATTATAATGAGAAAAATCTTACCAGATTTATCCCCAGCGAGTTGATCAAGGAGTAGTTGATTGCAGTGTTTTAAGTTTGTTGTAAGTGGGCGGGTGCAGGGGGTGTGTTTTCGTGCAAGTACTGTCCGCTTTGTTACTAAAACTCACTTGAATATCCGGGGATATGTAAAGAATGTATCAAATGGCGATGTTGAAGTCTTGGCCCAAGGTGATAGTGAGAGTTTGGATGTGCTTCATGGTTGGCTTAAAAAAGGGCCCCCACTGGCAAAAGTGCTTAGCGTAAAGGTTGTCAAAATTGATTCCTTTTGTAATTATGATGATTTTAAAATTACATATTAAGGTTTGTTGTGGGTGAAATAATTGAAAGGCCTCCGGTTAATTTAGTTATTGGTTTTATCTATAAGGCAAAAGATCAGCTTTTAAAATCAAAAGAAGAATTGGTGTGTTGTTACGGTGATTTTGATTTTGAATCCGAGGAGCTTTTTTTTAATCATACTATGTATTATGTAAAAGAAATGGGGGGGCCGTTGTTCCGGCAGTTTGCCAGCTTCAAAAATTTAATTTCACCTGAGGAATTACCGAGTATTAAAATTAAAACTAATGAAATTGAAGATACACTTCGTGATCATCAATTAGTTAGGCAGATTAATCTTGATCCAGGGTATCTCTGTGCTTCTGCTCTTATCTTGGCGACTACCAAAAATCATCAGCAACGAATTTATTTATCTAAAGGGATATATGGGGAGAGTGAGTTGTTTTACCAAGATGGAAAGTTTAATCACTGGGACTGGACTTATCCTGATTATCAAACCCAGGAATACAAGGATATTTTTATAGTTATAAGAAATCTGTATGCTAAAAAAATCAAGAATACATCATACCGGTTCATTTAATATAAGCAATTTGCTCAGGTTTAAATCAATGTAGTTTTTTTTCAAACAGATGTATAATGTGTCTTAATAAGACACATTATTTGGAGTGCGGAGTGAATTTTCAAGGGAAAAGGGCCTTAATAATTGAAGATGAAGAGGAGATTAGAGAGATTCTTAACTTTTATTTGCAAAACGAAGGATTGGAAGTTGAGGAGGCTTCTTCTGGAGAGGAAGGTATTCAAAGGGCCCAAAAGGCTAATTTTGATTTTGTTGTTACTGATTTAAGTATGCCTGGGATGAAGGGTGAAAAAGTAATAGAAATTCTTAAAACCATGCCGGGTGTAGGTAAAATTGTGGTTTCCACGGGAAGTTTAAAATTCGAGGAATCATTGGTTGATGGAACATTATTTAAACCATTTAACAAGGATGATGTCATCGCAATGTTAAACAAACTTTTTTCCTAAATTACTTTTTAATCCACACAGCCCAGTCATTTCCGGAGTGATATAGCTGCCATATATTTAAATCAGGATGCCAGCTTCTTGGACCAATTTTGACGGCAATTTTATTATCAACAAAAGCGGCATAAAGTCCGTAAGAAGCTTCTTTGATGTATAAGGTGGAGGTTGATTTTATCGCTTGTTGCTTGCGAAGATAGGTAAGTTTTTTAATATTTTCCTTTAAGCCCCAGTCAAAAAAGTGATCCCAAAATACACAAGGTGTTCCTGGATGAGTTAGAATGTATGCATAACCTTGCATGATTTGATCTTTATCGCCAAAAGGCCAGTGGTTCTGGGTTGAACCAGTATCATGATTGTCAATGAAAGTTATGGCTTTTTCAGGCATAATTCCGATAAGTCCAGGAGCTTTTTGTTGTTGATCCATGAGTCTCCAAAACTCACTTTCTTTTATAGCGGTTTGCAAGATTCCTTTGGTCGTGAAATCAAAAGCGTCGGGAGCTTGGCTTAGGTTGATGGAGTTAGGCCATATTGAATTAAGCCATTTGATAATGTTATTTCGGTGGGCATCTTGGTTATAGCAGATTTTTTTTCCAAAACAGCTCCAATCCATGTCAGTCCAATATTCTCCGATGGAATAAAGTGGTGTGGTATACTGATTTATTTCCCCTATAAAGCGTCCCGAAAAACCTTTGGCAAAATCATATCTGAATCCGGCAAATCCAATATCGGTGATAAGCCATTTCATCCAGTCCTTGAGGTAGCCCAATATGTGTTTGTTGGTAAGATCCAAGTCGTAGGCGTAATCGGTAGCTTCTCCGGTATCTTGTGCGCCTTGACCGATAAGTCCATCACCACCGGTAAAAGCCCAAAGTCCCCAATCAGGATTTTTGAAAACTGGATTTTCTGGAGTGCCGGCATGCTTGCCACGATGATTGATTACAACATCCGCAAGGGCGTTAATTTTTTTAGATTTTAAATTTTGAATTAATTTTTTAAGTTCAACATGGGTTCCGTAGGGCGTATTTAGATTGTAATATTCCAGTGGAATATAGCCTCTCGAATGAGGGTAAATTCCTTCGCCATCATAGGCTAAATTGGGAGGAGGAAGCCAGATGTAGTCGAAACCAGCTTCAGAGATTTCTGATGTGACAGAATTAACAACGTTATACCACCCCGATGGATTCGCATAAGATTCCCAGTTAAAGCCCTGTAGGATAATAATGTTACCTTGGAGGATAGTTTTGCTGGCGTAAACGTTAAAACACAAAAAGAGGCAAGCTGTTATCGTAACTATTTTTACAAAAAAATGAATTTTTTTTAAACCATAAATTAGAGGTGTCATGCGTTAAAAATAATCTAAATCTAACAAAATCGCAACAATTCTCTTATGAATATGTCTTACATCTGTAAAATTTACAACGCCATGCATTTAATTTTTTATGGACCAAATATAAACTTATTTGTTAATTGATTTGCATAGCTTTTCCACAATTAGAAAGAAGTTAACGTCGGTCATTTTTACAGGATGTTTTGTAAAGCATTGCCAATCATAAATCACAAAACATATAACGGTTGGGCTTGGGATTGATATTCTAAGATAGTAATTTTATTCAGGGGAGATGTTTATGAAAAAAATTGTTTGCTTGTTTTGGATTCTTTTTTCTATTGGTGTTTTCGCCAGCGATTATCACTTTGTTACTGGTGGTTTTGGAATTGATGGAGCAACTAACCAGCCCGTGCCTACTAAAAACTCTTTGATTGATGCTATTAATATCTATAATGCTCTGAATGTTATGCCCGATGCTCAAGAAAAGAAGTTTGTGGGAATTGAACCATTTGGTATTTCTTGTAACGTTTTAAGCGGATGTGATTTTTTAGTGGTTACCCACAAGGATAATTCCCCAATGGGTATCTCTTTCAATGGTAATTTGACGATTACTGGAAAAGTTGCTCAGTTAATTGTTGAGTCACTTAATGTTGAGCCGATAGAAATGGTTAATGAAATAATTTACCCAGTTGGCAACATGAAGTGTATTAAGACCCTACCGCTAAGTGGAGAGTCGGACTATACATGTAAGTTAGTAAATATAAACTCCTTTGCTGCGGATTTTGTTGATCTTGCCCATGAAAATGGTCAAAGCGACGAACAAATTCAACAAATACTGGAAGGACTTGGTCTTTAATTTTATTCAGCAATTATAATTATAATGGATGATCGAAAAAGTTCGGTCATCCATCTTGGTTTAGTTTTTCAAATAGTCGTTTAAATAATCCTCAATAGTTTCGTGATTATCCTCTTCTAATTTTTTTTGCAGATGAAATGAGTTAGCAACCGAAGATGTGAAAAACGTTTGCATATCGTTTGAGAGGTCCTGGTGAAGAAAATAATCCTTGTAAAGGTTACTTTTTTCCAGTCCTAGTTGAAATAAACTATCTTTAAGAGTTTCTTTTAGTACATGGGCGGAAAAGGTTTTTTCGGGATCATCTAGGAAGGTTTTGTAAAGTTTAACGGTTTCTTGATATCCATCCCCGGTTGCCTTATCAAAATAATTGCTGATAATTTCCAATTCTTTAAAGATCTCGATTGCCCATTGAGAAAGTTTAATTTCTTTTTTCTCTTTTCGAAGTGGTAAGTTTTTTTCCCGTCCATGTAACACCACTATTTCTTGATTATATTTTTGGTGAGTTTGGGTTTCATGATTACAATTTAAACTTTTACGCAGAAGACACCAGGTTAAAAAAATATCTAAAAATTTTACTTGGGATTCACTAATACCAATTGCGGAGAAAGGGTTAATATCAACATTTCGTAGTTCAACATACTCGACTCCTCGTTTTAGTAGTGCCGTAGTCGGGCGTTCCTTGGGGAGAGTTCTTCTCTTGGGCCGGATGCTTGAATAATATTCATTTTCAATTTGTAAAATGGAATCACTAATTTGGATGCGGTTACCGTTTTTAAAGATACCAAGCTTCTCCCAATTTGGATCTTTAGTTTGAACTGCCTGGCGCAAATCCTCAACGTAACTATCCAAGTGTCTATGACAAATAGCAATTTGGGTGCTGGCATTGTTTTGATATCCAAGGTGGCTCATTCTTAAACTGGTAGCATGGGGGAGGTAAAAATTTTTATAATTGTCTGATAAAATCATGTCTTTGGTTTGCTTCTTAGAGGAAATAAAATGGGGGCAAACGCTGGGCGAAGCTCCGAAAAGATAGCTAATTAGCCAGCCGTATTGATGAACATTTCTGATAAGATTGAGATAACCATCAGATTTAAAATCCATAATGGATTTTTGGTTTTGAAGATAGTTTCGGTAAGCTGGCCAAAACTCTTCCGGCATTGAAAAATTATAGTGAATGCCGGAGATAATTTGCATGTTGCTGCCATAGCGGTGATGAAGACCGATGCGGTATAATCTTTTAAATTTTCCAATATTTGAATCACCATATTCAGCGATAGGAATTGGTTGATTTTTTTGCAGGCAAGGCATGCTAAGGGGCCAAAGCATTTCTTCACCAATATTATTAACCGCGAAAATGTGGAGATCATTTAAGAATTTGAGAAGTTGTTTGGGGGTGTTGAATATTGGTGTAATGAATTCAATCATGGACTCTGAAAAATCGGTAGTGATAAATGGGTGGGTGAGACTTGTTCCCAAGCTTTCGGGGTGTCTGGTTTGGGCGATGGTCCCGTCTGGACTGATCCTTAGGCACTCCCTTTCGATTCCTCTTGAAATATGGTTAAGTAAGCAGTGGTGTTCAGCGTGTTCAAAAAAAGAAATATTATCCAAAGGTGTTTTTTTCAAATTAAACAACTCAACAAATTATTATAATACCTGTATTGTGATATAAAAGATGGGATTAAAAGTCTATTGATAAAGGGTTTGAAATGAAAGTTTTAACATTTTTAATTTTATGGATATTAGGGGCGTGTGCAAGCAATAAGGCTCCTGAAGTTGAGGCAATTTATTTTTGCAAGACCGTGGAATGGGAGTATCTTTTTAGAATCTACGAGGAATATAAAATTGCAAGGTGTATGGAATCTACGAGAATCAGAAATGGTCATCTTATGTTGGATCCCGTAGAAAGAACGCCGGAAATGTGTAAACAAATGATTGAAAAAGAGTCTAAGAAAAATCGTTGTTGTCTCATAAGCAAGACTTCTAAATACGGCGAAATAAGCCTGCCAAAGTGCAAAGATGGAATTGTTGACTCGTTATAAATAAGATTTTTGAAATCTATTTGGTTTTTAATTCTTCTTCGTTTGCTTTTATGAACGCGCGAATGTCATTTGACATATCTAGAAGTTTTAACCATTGCTCCTTGTAGAGAGTTACCGGAAATCGTCCCATTCCGTAAATGGATAGAGCACCCTTTTGGCTGACTTTCATGGTAAGACCTTTTGAGCTGGTTTTTTTAAGGGCTTCGTTCTCAGCGCGTAGTCTCTCTAATTCAGCTTTAATGTTTTCATCGTTCATCGTTACTCCAATTTAAATAAAAAAAGTTATCCTGAGTATTATTTAATAAATAATAGTAATTGTTAAGAGCAAATGCTAGAGTTCGACTGACTTTAATTCAATAGCACACATTGACGCGACGAACATAGAGGGTCTATGAATATTAAAGTATGCATTTTTGACCTAGACGGAACCATAATCGATTCAGGGGATATGATTTTCAAGAGCATTGATTATGCCCTTTCTCCCTGGAATATTAAAATGACGAATGAGGATATTGAGGTAATCAGGACGAGGAGTCCAAATGAACTATTTTCAGGATATTTGCAAACACCAGCCGACGAATTAAAGGCTCAGAAGAGGTTGATAGATTTTTCCAATAAGTATGCAGGCAAAAGTGTATTTTATGATGGGATACCAGAGCTTCTTGAAAATTTATATAAGCGATTTACGTTAGCAGTCTGGACAGGGCGTGATACCGAATCTGCGATAAAAATTTTAAAGAGAAATAAGTTGGATCATTTTTTCAAAATGGTTATTGGGTGCACGAGCGTAAATAAGAATAAACCTCATCCGGAAGGCATTGGACTGATTGCCAGGAAATTCAATGTTATTCCAGCGGAGATAATTATTATTGGTGATCATGCCCACGATATAGAGGGGGCCCGTCGCTTTGGATGCAAAGCGATTCATGTTACCTGGAGTAAATATTTAATACCTTTAACGGAGAAAGATCCACGCCCGGATTTATCCCTATCTTCGGTGTATGATTTGCAAACATGGTTAATAAAAAGTGCAATATTGTAATACCGTGATTAAAAAAAGAAGGCCCACATTTTGAGCCTTCTTCTTTTAATTTTTATGTGAAAAACTATTTGTTTTTGATAGCAGCTTGAGCCGCAGCCAGTCTGGCAATTGGTACCCGGTAAGGAGAACAGCTTACATAGTTCATACCAACTCGGTGGCAAAATTCAATTGAGCTTGGTTCGCCTCCGTGTTCTCCGCAAATTCCTACCTTAAGATTGGGTCTAGTTTTTCTTCCTCTTTGAGTTCCCATTTCAACCAGCTGACCTACACCAGTTTGATCTAGAATTTGAAATGGATCAGCGGCAACTAGATCTTTGGCAAGATAGACTGGTAAAAATTTTCCAGCATCGTCTCTTGAATAACCAAAAGTCATTTGTGTCAGATCATTAGTTCCGAAAGAGAAAAATTCGGCATGTTTGGCAATCTCATCAGCAATTAGGGCAGCTCTGGGAATTTCAATCATGGTTCCCACCATAAATTCAATCCGATCATTCTTTTCTTTAAATACTTTTTCGGCGGTATTTTTTATTATCTGTTCTTGCATGATGTATTCTTTGACGGTTCCAACTAGCGGTACCATAATCTCAGGTTTGGCGACAATGCCTTTCTTCTTAACGTTGAGAGCCGCTTCAATAATGGCCCTGGTCTGCATTTCGGTGATTTCTGGATAGGTATTCCCAAGCCGACAACCACGGTGTCCCAGCATCGGGTTAAATTCGGACAAACTTTCTACCTTGTGCTTTATATCTGCTACCGAAACTCTCATCGTTTCTGCCATTTCCTGCTGTCCTTTATCGTCATGAGGAACAAACTCGTGGAGTGGTGGATCCAGGAGACGAATGTTAACTGGTAGATTATTCATCGCTGTAAAAATTCCCTCGAAATCACTTCTTTGCATTGGGAGAAGTTTGTCTAAGGCTTTTCTTCTTCCGGTTTCGTCATTGGCCAGAATCATTTCTCGAACCGCAATAATGCGCTCACCTTCAAAAAACATATGCTCTGTTCGACAGAGACCGATACCTTGTGCACCAAAGCTAATGGCCACTTTTGAGTCGTGGGGGGTATCGGCATTTGTTCTTACATGCAGCTTGGTATGCTTGTCACAAAGTTTCATAAGAGTGGCAAAATCATCGGAGATTCCTGCTTCAGTGGTTTCAATTCGTCCCTCATAAACTTCCCCGGTGGTACCATTTAGTGAAATCCAATCTCCTTCCCTATAAGTTTTACCTCCGGTAAGGAGGGTTCTTTGTTTGTAGTTAATGATAATTGATCCGGCACCAGAAACGCAGCACTTGCCCATGCCTCGGGCAACAACAGCCGCATGAGAAGTCATTCCTCCTCGTGCTGTTAAGATGCCATTGGCAACATTCATTCCTTTTAAATCTTCTGGAGATGTTTCAATTCTTACTAGAATAATTTCTTTACCTTTGGCTGCTAATTTTTCAGCATCCTCGGCTAAAAAACAAATTTCTCCAGTGGCTGCTCCAGGAGAAGCTGGTAATCCTTTAGCAATTGTTTTTGCTTTTTCCACCGCTTCTTTTTTAAATACCGGGTGGAGAAGTTCATCCAACTTGGATGGGTTGACTCTCATTAAAGCTTCTTTTTCATCAATCATTTTTTCTTGGAGCATATCCACCGCAATTTTCACCATAGCGGCACCAGTTCTTTTTCCGCTTCTAGTTTGTAAAAGCCACAGCTTTTTGTCTTGAATGGTGAATTCCAAATCTTGCATGTCCTTGTAATGATTTTCTAGTTTTTGTTGAGTAGCATTGAGTTCTTTGAAGGCTTCAGGCATGGATTCTTCAAGTGAGGGATAATTATTTTTCCTATCGGATTCACTTACGTTTGCTAGTTTTGCCCATCTTTTGGAACCTTCAAGAGTAATTTGTTGAGGAGTTCTAATTCCTGCGACTACATCTTCACCTTGGGCATTGATTAAATATTCGCCGTTAAAAAGGTCTTCCCCGGTAGCTGCATCACGGGTGAATGCCACACCTGTGGCAGACGTATTGCCCATATTTCCAAAGACCATCGCTTGTACATTGACCGCAGTTCCCCATTCATCAGGAATATTATTCAGTTTTCTGTAAAAAATAGCTCTTTCGTTATTCCATGAATTAAACACTGCCATGACAGCTCCCCATAGTTGTTCCCATGGGTCGTTTGGAAAATCTTTTCCGGTTACTTCTTTTACAGCCGCTTTGTATTGTTTGCATAGTTCCTGTAAATCAGTTGGTGACAGTTCGTTGTCGTTTTTTATTCCTTTCTTTTCTTTAATGTGTTCCATGATTTCTTCAAAGGGATCAATATCCTCTTTGGTTTTCGGTTTCATGTCTAAAACGACGTCGCCATACATTTGAATAAATCTTCGGTAAGAGTCCCACACAAAGGTAGGATTTTTGGTTTTTTCACAAAGATTTTTAACCACTTCTTCGTTAAGGCCTAAATTTAAAACGGTGTCCATCATTCCCGGCATAGAAGCCCTAGCACCCGATCTTACCGAAAAGAGGCATGGATTTTGTTTGTCACCAAATTTGGTTCCCATGACTTTTTCAACTTTTTTTACACCTTCTTCTACTTGAGAATTGATTGCATTTTTAATTCCGTTTTCGCCTTTTTGGTTATACAGGGTGCAAACTTCTGTAGTTATGGTGAACCCTGGAGGCACGGGGATACCAATCCTGTTCATTTCAGCTAAGTTAGCTCCTTTTCCACCTAAAAGGTTTTTCATATCAACAGTACCTTCTGCTTTACCATCTCCAAAAAAATAAACATACTTAATGGACACAAGATTCTCCTTTTTAAAAAATTAAAAATATTAAAAAATATCGAAGCCTATCGGCAGCTATTATCTAGTATATAGTCCACTCTCATTTTATTAACTATAAAGATCTATTTGCCTAGCTACCACTGGTTAAGTTCCTATTAAGTTTTGATTGTGGAATTATTCAGTCAGGAAATAAAAAGTATTTATAAGAACCTAATTAATTTTGAAAAAATCAAAGATTTCAAAAATGGAACAAATAAAGTATAAAACCAAAGTCATTCAAAAGGATAAAACCAGTACGATTTTAAACCAGTTATCGCAGGAAGAAACATGGATAAAGAAATAAGACAAAATGAACTCCGGGATTTAAAAATGAAGGCCATGCTTGGTGGAGGGCAGGACAAAATAGACAAACATCATGAGAAAGGAAGACTAACCGCTAGAGAACGGATTGAGATGTTGCTTGATAGTGGTAGCTTTGAAGAATTTGATGCCTTCAGGACGCATAATTGCACTGATTTTAATATGAGCGAAAGCAAAATACTAGGTGATGGAGTGGTGGTCGGCTATGGTACCATAAATGGTAAAACCGTTTATATTTTTGCTCATGATTTTACAACTTTTGGAGGTTCTTTATCAAAAGTTCTTTCCGAAAAAGTTTGTAAAATAATGTGTTTAGCAGAAAAAAATGGTGCACCAATTATTGGTTTATATGACTCAGGTGGGGCCAGGATTCAAGAAGGAATTGACTCGTTGGCAGGAGTGTCTGAAGTCTTTTTTAAGAACGTTATGCTGTCAGGGGTGGTTCCTCAAATATCCGTTATTTTTGGGCCATGTGCAGGTGCCGCTGTTTACTCACCCGCTTTAACTGATTTCGTGGTTATGATAAGAAATAATAGTTATATGTTCCTGACTGGTCCTAAAGTTGTAAAAACTGTGACTCACGAGAACGTCACTACTGAGGAACTGGGAGGGGCTGACGTTCATGCCACCAAATCTGGATTAGTTCACTACAGTGCTGAATCAGAAAGTGATGCAATCGAGTATATTAAAAAAATTCTTGATCATATTCCTCCAAATAATATGGAACACCCGGAGACGATTGAATGTCATGATCCCTTCGATAGAGCGGAGGAGTCGTTGGATTATTTGATACCAGATAATCAGATGCAAACTTATGACATGAAAGAAGTTATCCATAAAACCGTGGATAACGGAGAGTTCGTGGAAATTCATGGTGACTTTGCTAAAAACATAATTGTTGGTTTTGCCAGGTACGGCGGCAGAAGTGTTGGTATTGTTGCTAATCAACCACTTCATTTGGCAGGTGTGCTTGACATCAATTCGTCAGTGAAGGGTGCTAGGTTTATTAGGTTTTGTGATTGTTTTAATATTCCAATTGTAACATTTACCGATGTTCCAGGATTTTTACCAGGGACTCAGCAGGAATATGCCGGTGTTATTAGAAATGGTGCCAAGATGATTTATGCTTATGCTGAAGCAACGGTTCCTAAGATTTGTGTGGTTACTAGAAAGGCTTATGGTGGCGCTTATTGTGTGATGAGTTCTAAACATTTAAGAGGTGATATTAATTATGCTTGGCCCACTGCTGAGATCGCAGTTATGGGAGAGAAGGGGGCAGTAGAAATTCTTTACGCCAAGGAATCAAAAAATGTTGAAAATCCCGGCGCATTTTTAAAAACCAAAGAGGAAGAATATAAAGATATTATGCTCAGCCCTTATCCTGCTGCAAATAAGGGATACATCGATGATATAATAGGGCCTTCAAAAACGAGAATAAGAATTATTAAAGCGCTCAAATTGCTTGAAAACAAGCGGGATACCAATCCATCTAAAAAGCACGGCAATATACCTTTGTAAGGAATGAAAAAATGAATATGGGATTTTCAAACGCAATTATAGATGATTTTAATGCGTATACATTCAGCCTGATGGGCATGTTGATAGTTTTTGTTGGATTGGTTTTGATTTATTTATACATTGAATTTTTACCATATTTTTTGGATTTTTTAAGTAAACGCAAAGAAAAAATCAAACAAAGGGCCAGAATCCGCTTTAAAAAAGAAACGGCTTCCCCTAAGCATCTTTCTTCTGCCAATTTGGCCAAGGAAAATATGGATGAGATTATGCTTTCCATAACAACCGCACTGCACTTAGAGCATAGTTTTTTAGGGGGCAATCAACAATACACATGGAAAGAAGATGTAGCTGGAAGTAACTGGAAGATTGCTGGAAAGATAAATGGTCTTTCCCGAAGATCATCAAAAACAAGCTGGTAGGAGGTAATGGTGAGACTTTATAAAATGGTTATTAATGAAAAGGAATATGCGGTTGAGCTAAAGGATGTTTCAGCTAATGAAATACAGGCTGTCGTTAATGATAAAGAATACAAGGTGGCCATAAAAGATATTCAAAAGATTGGTGGACAAAAGATGGTTAGCACGGTCGTTCCAAGTCTTGCTCTAAAAACCAAACTTACAGCAAAGGTTGAAGCTACCTCAGGAGCCGCTATTACCGGAGGAACTATAGTTTCTCCAATTCCCGGGCAAATCAAATTAATATTTGTGAAGTCGGGAGACAAGGTGACCAAGGGACAAAAAGTTCTTATGTTAGAGGCCATGAAATTGGAAAACGATATTAGTGCTTCGGCATCTGGTACCATTAAAAAAGTCCATGTTTCTGAAGGTCAGACCGTTATTCAAAACCAAGTTCTGGTTGAATTAGAATAATAAATCTAGGAGTTGATTTGTGGATTTCATGAGTTATATCGCAAGCACAGGCTTTGTTCACATTACCTTTCTAAATATTGTAATGATGTTTATTGGAGCTCTTTTTATTTTTCTTGCCGTTAAACATGACTGGGAACCATTATTACTTATTCCCATTGGGTTTGGGATGATAGCTGGTAATATCCCGCCTATTCAAGGAATGCTTCTGGGTGTTTATGATAAAGGCAGTGTTCTATACTATCTTTACTTGGGGGTTACTAACGGCATTTATCCTCCACTCATTTTTCTTGGTATCGGGGCCATGACTGATTTTTCTTGCTTGATCTCAAGTCCCAAACTGATATTACTTGGAGCTGCTGCGCAACTGGGGATTTTTATGACATTTGTGGGAGCCCTTTATTTGGGCTTTACGCCTCAGCAAGCAGGAGCGATTGGGATTATCGGCGGAGCGGATGGACCGACGGCTATTTTCTTATCATCGATGCTGGCACCTGAATTACTTGGAGCGATTGCGGTTTCGGCATATTCCTATATGGCATTGGTCCCGGTGATTCAACCTCCTATTATGAATTTACTTACGACCAGACAAGAGCGCAGAATCCGCATGAAGGCGCCCAGAGTTGTGAGTCAAAAGGAAAAGATTATTTTTCCCGTGGTCGTCTTTCTGGTTTCAGTACTTATTGCGCCTGGTGCACTGACTCTTATTGGAATGCTTTGTTTTGGTAACTTGTTAAAGGAAAGTACCAGAACTGAAAGATTGGCTAATACCGCAAGGCATGCGGTAATTGATACAGTCACGATGATTCTTGGTTTTTGCGTAGGTGCAAGCACTCAGGCCCAAACGTTTTTGACAGGAAGGTCGGCGCTTATTTTTGCGTTGGGAGCTTTTAGTTTTATGGTGGCCACGGCCGGTGGTGTTTTGTTTGCTAAAATTATGAATGTATTTTGTAAGGATAAAATTAATCCACTCATTGGGGCTGCCGGGGTCTCCGCTGTGCCTGATTCTGCAAGAGTTGCACACCAGATAGGTTTAAAAAATGATCCAACAAATTATCTTCTTATGCACGCCATGGCCCCAAACGTCGCCGGTGTTATAGGCTCCGCAATTGCAGCAGGTGTATTGTGGGTTGTGCTTGGTAAAATGTAATTGGTGTTTACATTCTTGTTGGGTACTAAAGAGAGAGAAATGAAAAAAATTATTATAACCCCAGCAGATAAGTTTGAAATTGATTTTGTGGTTGATTATGTTTTGAAATGCAATTTTAAAACATACACGGAGACTCAATTCGAAAAAACTAAAATGCGTTATCTAAAGCGTCTTAGGAGTAAATCATATCTGTGCTTTGTAGCAATGATTGATGCTAGGATTGTTGGTTATGTTGATTTGGATGTCAGGAAAAGTGATTGTTCAAGCACGATTTGGATCAATGAAATATATGTTTTGAACAAATTTCGTCATCTTAAAATTGCCACCAGGCTTATTAAACATGCTGAGAGGTCTGCGAAGGATTTGGGGTTTGATTCAACCTATTTAAATATTGAACCGGAAAATACTGCATGCCTGGGATTAATCGGGAAAAACGGATACAAATGTGTTCAGTATATCCTTAGAAAAAAAATATAAAGATATCTATAGGTAAAAATTTACATTCATGTTTACACTTGTTTCCTATTGGACTACGAACGAGACTAATGGGTTGCATTTTTAATTGGCGCATCGTCTGTATGAATAATAAAAAGTTAATCACACTCACTATACTATGGTTAGTAATTTTTTCTAATTCATATGCCCAGGACTGGGTTTTTAAGAATAGTTTGGGGACGACTTATGTAGTGACTTATTCGGAGGAAGGTCATTACTATCTGGATCATTATTATGCCCCCAATGGAAAATTACAAGAGAGGGTTCATCATTTGTTTTTCCCCTCCAAGAAACTATTAAATGCATATCTTCACAAGCACTATAATCAATTTGTTGATAAAGAAATTTGGGATTTCCTTGCTCTAGATGAAATATTATCGGTTACTGATAATTCTGTTGCTGATTCCACTATCGAAAAAAGTGTTTTAAAAAAACATATATGGAAGATTAAAAATACTTGGAGTGAACAATGGGAAAAGGAGTATGCACGCTGGATTGAAGAAAGTGTTAATAAGGAATATTTAAAAGAGCATGGTGTGTCGGTTGATTGTGCAGATGTTGCCTATGCCTTAAGATGGATATTTTCCAGGATAAACTATTTACCGGCAGCCAATACCCTGGCTGGTTCTGGTATGTTTTTTACTCACGAATCTTTTAAGGATGAGTGGAAAAATTTGCAAACCGCTGCTGATTGGCATAACGATGAGCTTTTTTTAGCGGCTCTTAATTATTTACTGGACAATACTTACACCCATACTCTTTTAGCCGATTCATATCCGGTAAAAATCGCTACCGATGTGTTAATTTCAGGGATCATTTATCTTACATTACATGGAGAGTCTGGACATACCCGAATAATTTCAAAAACCAATTATCAAGATAGTGAACAGATTCCAATTTTACTCCTTTCTGGTACAGTGCCCAGGGCAATCAGAGTTATGCATGAGGAGATGTTTTCACCGATAACCCATGTTTCTTCCGATAATGGCGGTCTTATTCAAATAAGATGGCCAATTAATATTTCAGGTACCTGGAAGTTGGTTAATAAAACCAAAATGCCTGCTTATTCAGAAGAACAATATGCTAGTGATTATATGGGATCAGAAATTAGTTTTGCCTTTGCTACTTTTAAAAGATTGAATTTAAATTATCAACCTAAGTTAATTTTGAATAAGCAAATTGATGATGTATTGGAGATGATTAATAGAAGAATTGAAATTGTGGAAGAAGGTTATCGTATTTGCCAGATTGAAGATTGTTCGCCAACTACTTTGAATTACGAAAATTGGAGTACACCCAGCAGAGATAACAGAATATCGGAGGCCATCTATGCAATAGATCGTTTTGTTGTTGGTAGCCAGAGTAATCATGATCTGAATTTATTATGGCAGAGTTCTTTGAAAGAACGATTCGTGGAAATTAATGATCAGCAATATAGTTTGGAAAAAATCAAATATTTGTGGGAATATAATCTATACTCCTTTGACCCACGTGATTCGATAAATATACGGTGGGGAGCCAATCCTGACGTTATTGCCCAGGTGCTGTTTCAAAAAACCAAAGCTGCTATTGAGCAAAGAACACGAGTGATTAATCAGCAAATAGCTAGTTTGCAATGTGTAGGTTCCAATATTTGCGAGTTGGGTGATGTCAACTGGCGGAAGTATAATACTTATGAAATGGATGGTTCATTATTCAAAATCGATGAGATGGTGGCAGAATTTCAAAGGATATTTTCTAATAAGGAGTATAGAAAATTGGTTTCAGCAATGGAAAAATTTGTTTTAAATGTGAATAATGAAGATTTCTTGTTTTTTGATTTGATGAGCTTTTTACCATTTTTAAATAGCGATCCCAGAGTTTCTAAAGAGGAAAGATGGGGTAGTAAACGATTTGATTATAATTATCTTAAATTGGCTTCTAATTTATCATCGCTACAAATAAGTTCCAACGGGATTGCGTTGATTGATAATCAAAAATTGATTGATCTAGAAAATAATAAAGAAATTGCTTTGCCAGAAAAAATCATAAGTTTGTCCCAGCATCCTCAAACCGGATTTACGGTGGGGGTTCAAGAAAATGACCAGGGTAAGACCGTTATTTTATATAGACCGGATACGGCAAACGTAGAGAGTATTAAATTAGAAAATGATTACCTGGGAGTGAATGTTAAGACGTTGTGGCACTCATCATCTATTTTTTCAGTCCTGGCTGGGTTTGATCTTTATATTTTTAAAATAAGTTTGGAAGATCTTCATGAAGCCGCTTTAATTTCTAAATATAATATTCGGGAACTGACGAATACTGATGGATTAACGGGAGAGGCTCAATATAATGTGCGGTTAATTTTTCAATTATCAGGTGGAGATAATCGTAAGTTTATTTTGAGTGGCGAAAATGAAAACTCTACGGTTAAGGAATTAAATTTTAAATTAGATGATCTTTCGCAATATTCAGTAGTGGGTGAAACCAGGCAATATTTGATTCTTAATCACTTGGCCAAAGGTATGGATACTGAAACCTGCACTATATTTATTGATAAGGCTGATGGTGAAGTCTATTCACCACTGGAAAAGACTTCTTGTGTTTCAAATGTAATAGACGATTTAAATGCGCTGATCACTATTCGATTTGGTGGAAATCTTCCGAAGATTGATTTTTTAGCGCTGAATCAAAATCTCGAAATAATTAACAAGCAATATTTGGGATACTCAATCAGTCATACGCAAGATGAAAATTATGTTTTTTTCCAGTCAATGGATGAAAATTGGAACCAGCATGTCTATAAATATACCAATTCTCAGTTTGAAGAGATTTTATTTCCAGGTAAAACAATTATTAATTCAAATAAATATTTAGTAAGTATATATGAGGAGGGTCTTCCATTTTCTTATGCGGTTGAAAATATGATCACTCATGAAAGATTGGAGATACCCAGCAGTAATAATTTTAGATTTTATTTTCTTCCTTCACCCTTTTATACTTCCGTAAAAGGAATATTTTTTTATAGTGTTTCACTTGATTATATTCAATTTATAGATATATTTTTGGACGGAGATTCCCAAAGACAGTATGTGAGTATTGGGAAATTAAATGATAATCTTAGTGAACAAAAAGAATTGATTCCTGTTTTTACATTCTCCCTAACGGATGAGAATATTGTTTTTTCAAGCAATATGAATAATGACCCCACTCCAATTAATAAAGGATTTCTGTTCAAGATGTCATCGAAAGGCAACTTGTTTTGGTTCAGCGAAAAATAGGTAAAAGTCAGATTGCTAAAATATCTTAAGACAATCTATTGAATTCACCTAAATTTAGCAGAAGATCCTGTGTACCTTTGGAATTTACGACACCACCACCAACAATGCATTGTGTCTCGCAAGTTTGGACGTACCTGATTTTTCATGGAAATTAGATGGCATGGTTTCTGCAACATTAAAGGTAACCGGAAATCAGGAAGATAACCGGTGAAAAGATGATTATGGATGATCAAGAAAATGAGGGTTTTAGGATGAATACCTTTTTTAGAACGCCTTTTAAATCACTGTTAATTTTATTTTTAATTATTCTGGCCAATGCCGGGTTGGGGTTTACCCAACCAATTCAAGAGTGTCCTGACAAGTTTGCAGGCGTTGTAACAAAGGTATTACATCCAGGCCCTACTCAAAATGCTCCTGATTGGATTGAAATTCATTTTGACATGGTCGAAAAAATGAATGGGAATCCAAGTGCAAATCCAGTAATTAAAATTTTAAAATATGGTCCGTTTAATTTTGTGGTGGGCGAGGAATATATTGTTTCGCTTAGAAATGGATTTCTATGCACGTCCCAACTAAGTAAATAATTATTTTTTGAATTAAATTATTTTATTTTTACAAGGATGTAAAAATGCTAAAAAAAGGACTTTTGGTATTGTTTTCCTTTCTGATTACGTTACTCTATTCAATTGCAAGCGACGCATATACGTTTACCGAGGATTTTGAATTTGGAATTTATTGGAAATCATATCCAATCAATTTTAAAATATATGCGGATACATCTGCGGAGTGGGATGAATTATACCACCATTCTTTATCTAGCATACAAGAATGGGAGGAAGAAGTGGGAGTTAACGTGTGGGAACTGAATTCTCAGGTTTATTCGGGAAATCCGTCAGGTAATTTTATTAGATGGTCGTCCAATTTTGCGGAAGATACTGGCTACGATCCGGTGGGAACCCTGGCGGTCACCATTAGATATAACAATGGAAACTTTTTTGACAGGGTTGTGATAATTTTAAATGCCCAAAATTCCACTCTTAAACAAAATTTTGCGGGGTTACTTGGCAAAACAATTCTACATGAATTTGGACATACTATTGGGCTTGGACATACTGATGTGGATGCCATAATGTTTCCTTATACCACTAGCATTTCCGCACTTCAAAATGATGATGTTAATGGAGCCAAGGAAGCCGTGGCCTTAAATGATTATAGAAGTGCTATTGGTTATATGGCCAATAAGGAAACCAGTCATGGCATAATTCCAAGTTGTGGTTCTTTGGCATTTGCGGGGGAAAACCCTTCGACTCAATCCTATTATAATACCATAATAACCGTCTTTTCTTCTCTCCTATTGATTATCTTCTTAAAAGCTATTGGTTATTTGTTGAAATACTTGGTGAAAGAATTTCCCCTTGGTAATATAAAAAAATAATAAATAAAAAGCCCGATTCATTGTTCCGAAGAACGGTTGTATGGATACAGGTTTTATCGTAAATGATTACATTTTTATTTTACAATTGGGAGAGGAATTGCCCGAGTCATACTCCCAACTGGCTGAGTATTTTAATGTGTTTAACATTACGTTAGTGCCTGTGCGGTTGCAGGATTTTTTGGATATTAAAAAGGATAAAAATTTATTTCATGTCATGGTGGTTGTTAATGATTTAAAATCTCGAATGAAGTTTTTAGACATTCAAAAAAGAATTTTAAATTTTTATTTAAAATCCAGAAGATTTCATTTACATGATGTAACTTCGTTTGGAAAAATAGATATTTTTACTAAAATTGCAAGATTTAATGTCTATAATCATTACAGTTTGCCGGCCAATCTTAAAATGGTGGTTTGTGAAATAGCAAAAAAATATTATCAAACAGGTAAGCAGTTACATAAGTGGCCGGGTGGAACTAGGGCCAAATTACCCGTATGAAAAATAATACAATTGAAAAAATATCACTTTTGATTAAGCTGGACTGTGAGGCTCTTTATAACCGGATAATCTTTAGAAAAGAGGATTATCTTAGAACAATGGTGTTAAAAAGAACCAGGGAACATCTGAAACAAGTTTTTAGATCAAGATATTATGATTTAAAGTTGGATGAGCTTAAAGAGTTTTCAAGCGAAATAATATATTCCATGGAAAATTTTTATAAGGAAGCAGAAGAGTTGGGATGGTATTTGTTTCATACCGAAGATATGCCGGCCACTATTGAAGAAAAAATTAATTATCATTTTAAAATTATTGAGAGAGCATATGAAGCTTTAAAAGTCAGTTTAAATAATTCAAATTCTGATCCTGAAGTTCAAGAACCAAATGAATCTGATGGTCCTCCTGTAATAAAACAGACCAGTTAATTCACTAAACAATTGTCAAAGAGTATTCCCCATGACAATAATTAATAATAATAGCGGAGTGGGTAATGAAATATTTAACGGTTATATATTTTTGGGTTTTATTTGCATCCATTGAAACCGGTTACACCAGACCTCCTATCTCTGGCGAAAGATACGAATTGCTAAGCGGTGTCAGAGTTTTAAAAGACAGGAATATTCCAAGTAGCAAGGCTGGTCTAAGTGATGATTTTTCTACGAGTGTCCCTTCATGGTTTTTAACAGAAAATTTTCACTATATTGCTAGTGCAGGCAAAGTGCTTGATATCAATTTCAAAGAAGGTCAGAATGCAGTTTTTCTTGCCAGAAAAGGTTTTCGCATAACGGGATTGGAGAACAATCCAGATTTAATTGAAAAGGCTAATTTTCTCATGAAAGAGTTTGAAGTTAAAATTAATATCGTGCAAGAAAATGCTTATAAATTTTCGGGTGGTGGTCCCATATATGATGCAGTTATCGCATTTTATTTTACCGATAGGGCGTTGATAAAAAAAATATGGAACTGGATAAGGCCCGGAGGAATTTTAATGCTAGAGGGATATACCGTGTTGAATAAGGACACGAAAGAAATTAATAACTTGTCAGTTGAACATTTTTTTAAACCGGGAGAACTGCTGTCAGTTTTTAAGGATTATAAAATTCTCAAATACGAGGAGCCTTTACATTTAAAGGTGTTTACATCAAGTATAATTATTCAAAAAAGGTGAAACTTTGAGTGTAAAATTATTTTATGAAAATGTTAGTCTATTGGATTTTGCTTATTGGGATAAGCAAAAAGGGCCAGTCGGGTATTCTGTACACATTCATATTGAGCTTTCAGGACAGACTGACAATGATGGTATTATAAGTGATTTTTCTACAACCAAAAAAATGGTGAAAAAAATAATTGATGATTATGTTGATCACAGAATGCTGGTACCTAAAGAATTAGTTACAATCAAGGATGATGAAGTTTTTATTGAAGAAAAAATAAACTTAAGTGATGCTTTTTATTATCGTGCACCTAAAACTGCCATTTGCGCATTGGTCGAAAGTGAAATCAATTTAACTACAGTAAAACAATACCTGGAGGAAATTGTTGCCAAAAATCTTCCTCCGTCTATATCTTTTGTAAAAATTATTTTAGAGGAGGAGACCAAAGCTTCGGATCAATACTGGTTTCAATATACCCATGGCCTTAAAAACCATTATGGCAATTGCCAGCGTCTTTTGCATGGACATAAAAACCCTGTGCGTATTTGGGTGAATAAGCAAAGAAGACCAGACCTGGAAAGATACTTAGTTTTGGATCTTTTTAAAGAAACGGTTCATTTTGCATTTAGAGAGAATCTAATTAATTTAAATGAAATAACCAGTAAGGGTATCTTCGAGGGATCTTTGCACGACTTTAAAACAGTACATTTGAAATATAGGGGTAACCAGGGTACCTTTGAATTGAAGCTTCCCGGTAGGTTGGTTCATCTGGTTAACACGGAAACTAGTGTGGAAAACCTGTCAAAATATTTTTTCTCCATAATAAGTTCAAAGTGTGAGCAAAATGATCAGATAATGATCCAGGCTTTTGAGGGAATTGGAAAAGGGGCAATTTTTCATAATTAATCTCTCCATATCTTTCTTAATCTTTAAAATTGTTAGATAATATGGATATGAAATGGTTTTCATATGGGTTATTAATCTTTGTTTTTTTTAAGATATGGTGCGTTTATTCAGCACAGATTGACGAGGAAGGAACTTTTTCCGGACGGATTGCCCGAGTAACCGAGGCGGGAAAAATTATCAGATTGAAAGTCGATTTTCTTAACATGAAATATTTAAACAAGGGCGATAAAATTGAGTTTTGGGATGAAAAAGATGATCGCAGAAATTGCAAATCGTATATTATAGGTAAAAGTAATGATTATTTGCTCATTAGGATCAGTGATTTCAAAGGATGTGCCCAAAATATTTATTTGGTGGCGGGAGCTTATTTAAAATTATTCAGTCCCGATTTGGTGAATAATTTAAAAATGGGAAAAGAACTTTTAAAGATATTAGAAAAAAAACGTTTGGCCATAGGTGGACGTCTTGGTCGGACTAAAGAAGCTCTGAGCCAGCACATGTCCAAGGTTGAAGCAGTCAATGATCGTTATACCGTTTTGCGTGAACAATTGGAAAATGAATGGCGTGAGGAATTAACCAAACTGGAGGAAGATAATCTAGTGATAAAGAAGCAGTATTCAGCTTTAGAACTTGCTTTGCAAGATATTGATCGTAAAATGGAACGGTATCAAATCGAAGATGAAAACCTGAGAATGGATAGATGGGCACTCGATTCAAAACTATACTTCAAAAAATAATTTATACGATTTATCTAGCGAGTCTGGTTGGTTTTATGGAAGCCTCCCAGGCTTGCTTTAGTAAATCTGATCTTAGCTTGATTAAAAATAAATACGCCAAGGGATTTGAAATATTTCAAGGGAAAACATTTTTTTTAGTGAAAACCAAAAAACAGAAAATTTTGATTAATTATGGAAAAAAAAAGGACTGTCCAGGTTATTTGTTGGTAGAGGCTCCGGTTAAAAAAGCTGTGGTCACGTCCACTACGCATCTGGCAGTGCTGGAGATGCTCGACGAACACCATTCGCTCGTAGGTTTTCCTGATACTAAATTGATAACATCTTCCAATATTATTCAGCTGGTAAATCAAAAAAAAATAATCAACGTAGATTATCCATTTAATCGTGAGAAAATTTTATTATTAAAACCGGATATGATTTTAGGATATTCTGCGGGGGTTTTAGATGAAGAAAGTTTGTCTCAATTGGAAAAATTAAATCAATTAGTGATATTGAATGATGATTTTAATGAGATTTCTCTCTTGGGTAGGGCAGAGTGGGTCAAATTTGTGTCACTGTTTTATAATAAGTTTAAGCTGGCTCAAAAAATATTTGATGATATTGAAAAAAGTTATAACCGAACAAAAGACCAGGTAAAAAATTTAAAAAAACCTAGAGTGTTGATTGGACAAAATAATCATGGGATTTGGACAGCCCCTGGGGGTGAGAGTGATATTGTAAAACTTATTGCTGATGCAGGTGGTGATTATATTTGGAAAGATAAAAAAACCAAAAGGACTTTACAAATGAGTATTGAGGCGGTTTGGTCCAAGCTTGTGGACAGTGAAATTTGGCTGACGCAAAATACCTGGTTCAGTTTGAAGGAGCTTAAAAACAGCGATGACAAATATTTAAAGTTAAATGTCTTGCAAACAGGGCGGATATATAATCATATACTTAAAGTTAATCAGTGGAAAAATATGAATTACTGGGAAACTGGTATTATGCGACCAGATTTGCTAATAAAAGATTTGGTTATCATTTTTCATCCAAATGTGTTACCAGGCGAACAACCGCTTTGGTATGATAAGCTAAAATAATTTTATGAACAGTATCCAATCAAGAATTTTATTATTATGTTTCGCAGTGATATTGCTGATTTTTTTGTTAATGATAATCGGTCCGGTAAATATTCCCTTTAATGAACTGTTCAGTGCAAGTCGTACTCCCGATTGGCAAACTATATTATGGGAGATCCGGTTTCCTAAGATTATTACAGCTTTTTTGGCAGGAGTTGCTCTTGGGTTAACAGGCTTGGTTATGCAAACCTATTTTAATAATCCACTGGCTGATCCTTACATATTGGGTGTGCAAAGTGGAGCATCGTTGGGGGTCGCTATCGGTATCATGGCATTGGATTCAGTTTTTATTTTTTTCCCAAATTTTGTAGGACAATTAAGCACCATTTTTTTTGCATCAGCCGGAAGCCTGCTTACCCTGTTTGTGCTTATGATTTTATCCAGGATGCTTGTCAATCAATTGATTCTGCTTGTGATAGGTCTTGTGTTTGGCCAGGTTATTACGGGGATAATCAGTATATTGGTGGTTCTTAGCGAATCAAATAAGATCAAGAATTTTTTATTATGGACGATGGGGAGTTTTCAGCGGGTGTCGTCTGAGCAGATTGTTATTTTTGCCCTTATCATTTCAATAGGTGCTATATTTTTGTTTTATCTCGCTTTTAAGCTTAATTTGCTTTTATTGGGCGATAAATATGCCAGATCGTCCGGTCTTAACGTGTTAAAAACCAGAAAAATACTTTTAGTGATTACGGCTATTTTATCAGGAACCGTCACGTCTTTTTGTGGCCCTATTGCCTTTGTCGGAATTATATCTCCTCATCTGGCACGGAGTTTTTTGAAAACATCCAATCATTTTGTTTTAATACCGGGTGTCGCTTTACTCGGGGCCATCATGACCCTTGCCAGCGAATTTGTGTCTGGTTTTATGGGTGATATGACGTTACCGATCAACGGTATTATGGGATTGGTTGGAGGGCCTATTATTTTTATTATTCTTCTTAATTATAAAAAGGTTTACCGCTCATGATGGCTTTGTCACCAATTATAACTGCAAAAAATCTAAAAGTAGGTTATGGCCAATTGACTGTTTTGGAAAACATCAATTTTTCAATTTATCCTGGAGATATGATTTGTCTGATGGGACATAATGGTTGTGGAAAAACGACAATATTGCGCACTCTCTCTAGGTTTTTACAAAAATTAGATGGCGAGATTGATGTCAAAAACAAAGCTATTGATAAATGGAGCGATTTAGATTACGCCAAAATAATTAGCATTGTTTTAACTGAAAAAGCTAGTGATACACATTTATTGGTAAATGATTTAATCGAGCTTGGGAGATACCCCTATACCAATTTTATGGGCAAATTGGGTAGTCCTGATAAAAAAATTGTAGATCAGGCTATTGAGCTTCTGGGCATTTCTCATTTACTGTCCAAAAAAGTTGATGAATTGAGTGATGGTCAGAGGCAAAAAGTTTTTATTGCAAGAGCTTTGGCGCAAGATACGAATATTTTACTTTTGGATGAGCCAACCACTTTTTTGGATTTACCTGGAAAGTTGGAAATTTTGGGGATTTTAAAAAAAATTGCAATTGAAAAGAAAGTAGCTGTTTTGTTTTCTTCGCACGATTGGCAGCTAATATTGGAGCTTGCTTCATGGATCTGGCTTATAGATCAAAAGGGAGGAATGAAAGCAGGAGTGCCAGAAGATTTTATAATTAATGGTGATTTTGAAAAGTGTTTTCATCATCCCCAGTTTGTTTTTGATGACGAAATTGGAATTTTTAAAGAAAAGAAAGAAAATGAATTTGTGGTCTCCCTGGTGGGGGAGGATAATAAAAGCAAGATATGGACAAAACATCTTTTAAGAAAAGAATCTTTTAGAGTGCTTGAGTGTAATACTCCTGGATACCCGGTGATTCAAATTGTTTCAAATAATAGAGACACAAATTATTGGGAAATATCTCACGATCAAAAAAAGATAAAGGTTAATACTCTAGAGGATTTGTTGGTTATTTTAAAAACTGAATTTTTGGTGCAAACTCATTAACCATTATTTCAATATTCCGATATACTAGGGACGGTTAGCAGTAATGACATATGGAAAACAGGATCTTGATGAAAAGAATAATTATTTTTGTTTTTTTTGGATTAATTGCATCTTGGTTGTCCGCCTCCAATAATCAAGATGAGTTGGATAAAATTGAATGGACGAAATATTCTGACGAAGACAGTATTCAAGTTTATGAGGCGAAAAGAGCTCACCGGTCGGGATTGATTCCAATAAAGGTTCATACCATTTTAGATTACCCCATCACCAAAGTTTTAACCGTATTGACTGATGCCAGTCGCAAAACGGAATGGGTTCCACGTTTGGATATTTCCAAAACAGTCGAACAGGTTGCGTTTGGAGAGTTTATAGACTATGCCAGTTTTGATGCTCCTTGGCCTTTTGAGGATCGAGATTTTCTTGTGTATATCAGGACAAATTATGATATTGAAAAAAAAGAAGTGAAGGCAATCATATATTCGGTTACTCATCCTCAAATGCCAAATCGAAAAGGCTTTGTTAGGGGTCATACTTATTCGGGAAATACTTATTTAAAAAGTGTTTTTAATGATACAAAAACTTATGTGGAAATTTCATTTTTTAATGATTATAGAGGCAACATTCCTAAATGGATTGTGAACATGGTTCAACTTACTTGGCCGAGAACGTTTATAGGACAGTTAAGAGGTCAACTCGCCAAGAAAGATGTGGTCGATAGATATGAAAATCTTGAGATGGTCAAAAAGTATCTGGCTGAAAAACAGCATCATGAGAAGGCAACTCGCAAAACAGCAACACGAAAGTAATTTTAACTGCGTAACTAGAGTGGTTTTTAATTTTGTCGTTTAATATAGGCATGAAAATAATTATGTAATTTCAAACGGTTGGATGTTTTGGCATTGTTGTGAATTTTGCTTATGATCGATAAAAAATTTGATAGAAGATCATTTTAAACATATGATTTCTTTTAAAAAAGGAAAATCATATGTGGAACAATATTAAAATTGAAAACCTTCTTTATCTCGTCATTGATATGCAAGATAAGTTTTACCCACTTATTCCATCTAATGTTCTAAAGCAGGCAAGAAAAAACGTGTTAACAACAATTCAAATGTTTGGTGATTTAAAAATTCCAATGATTGGAACTGAACATTACGTGAAAGGTCTTGGACATACGGATAATGAGATTTGTAAAATTTGGAAAGGTGATGCTTTTACAGATAAAGTAACTTTCAGTTGTTTTAAAAATTTAGATTTTAAAGATAATCTAAAAAAGTATGGTCGCAAGATTGTAGTGGTATCAGGTTTGGAAACCCATATATGCGTTTTACAAACTGTTATTGATTTGTTGTCAGATAATTATCATGTAATCGTTTTAAAGGATGCCTGTGTCTCATCCACCAAGTTAAAATGGGAAAATGGACTTGCTTTGATGGAAAAAGCTGGAGCTTATGTTATGAGTACAGAAACACTCTTGTTTTATTTACTGCAAAGAGTGGATCGTTCTGAATTTAAAACTCTTGTAAAGCTATTGAAAGATGCTCAAAATTTTTGAGGTTGGCGATTATTTAATACCTGGTCAATATAAGATTCACAGCGAATTTATTCATGTTGTGAATTATATGAATATTTCAGATGATAGTATGTTTTCTCTGGTTACTCCTGAAGTAGGTGGTGGCCCTTATAATATTGTGGTTGAGAATTTGGATAATTATAATCAAGAAATGGTATTAACCAAGGAATACTTAAAACAAAATGATGTCAAGCGATCAAGTTCCAATTTCAAGGAAGTAAAAATTCAAATTCCGAGGGAAAAACTGGAATATTTTCGAGAACGTCTTTTAGAAAATAAAAACCTTTCTTATTTGATTGATGATCAAGCTAAACCTAATCAACCAATAAGTTTTGATGATCATTTAAAATATCAATTATTAGAGGGTAAACGTGTCATTTTTGAAGAGGATTTGCTGGAAGGTATTGAAATGCTCAGAGGGCTTGGAAGAGGTCTTACTCCTTCCGGAGATGATTTTTTAATGGGAATGATGATTGGAATTCATTTAAAGATGTTATGTACAAGACAAATTGATTCTTACCGAGATAGAATACTCAAGCTAATTTTAGAAAATTCGCTTGGAGAAAATGAGTTATCCAACTGGTTTTTAAAAAGTGCTTTTAAAGGATTGGTCTCTTGCCGGATGAAGAATTTTATTAAGGTTTTATCTAGCGGATCACTTAATGATTTAAAAGAGGCTTTTGAAGAGCAATCTCAAGTTGGGTATTCTTCAGGGCTCGATCAATTGGTTGGTTTGTATGAAGTTATTAAAAGGGAGTATCCATGGCCCACGTTATTAAGTCATTAATTAAATCTGGGGAATATTTTGATTCTATAACCTTGATGGTAGCAACCAAAAAAATAAAAGAATTAAAAAGGGTAATAGATGCTGCTATCGTTATGGGAACTTTGGAGAATCGAAAAATTTTAAAAGCCTCGGGATTATACGTTGAGGATTTTAGTAAGGCCCTAGATAATGATCTGCTTATCTCGATCAAGGGTGAGAATCAAAAAATCTCTGAAGAAGCAATTTTAAAACTTGACGAAATTTTGATTGACCTTAAAAAAAGAAAAAATACAGGTAATGAACAAATATTTTTTAGTATGGGTCAGGCTAAAAGTGAAATGAAAGATGCTAACGTGGCGCTTATTTCTATCGCTGGAAAATATGCGACAACAGAATCGATGAAGGCCTTAAATAGTGGTATGAATGTCATGCTATTTTCAGATAATGTTTCTATTGAAGATGAATTGATGCTGAAAAAATATGCTGATTCAAAAAATCTTCTGGTGATGGGACCAGATTGCGGGACATCCATTATTGGCGGTGTTCCCTTGGCTTTTTCAAATAAAGTACATTCGGGAGATATTGGTGTGGTTGGTGCATCTGGTACTGGAACCCAAGAAGTTACTTCGCTGATTACCAATTTAGGGGGAGGAATAAGTCATGCCATTGGCACCGGTGGACGAGATGTTGGTAAAGAGATAGGTGGGATTACTTTTTTATCAGCACTCAATTTATTAATTGAAGATGAGAATACCAAAGTTATTTTACTGGTTTCCAAACCTCCCCATGTCGATGTGCTTGCTAAAATTGGCAAGCTTACTTTAAAGACTAATAAACAAGTCGTAGCGGTCTTTTTAGGTGCCAAGTCATCTTTAGTTGAAAAATATAATATGATTTATGCCAAGACCTTGGAAGAGGGGGCGATGAAAGCATTGGAATTATCTTTGAATCGGGTAATTACTTTGGATAAAGATCAGTATGACGCTGAATTAAAGAACCAAGTGAAAAAATTAAATTTCAAACAAAAGTATCTAAGAGGACTCTTTAGTGGAGGTACTTTTGCATTCGAAACCCTACTGGTTATGGGACAGGAATTAATTCAAGATATTCATTCCAACCTAAAAGCGGAGACCTCAAAATTATTGGATGATCCCAGTTTGAGTATAAAAAATACAATCATTGATTTAGGAGCAGATGAATTTACCCAGGGTAGACCGCATCCCATGATTGATTATACTCTTCGAAATGAAAGGATTTTAAAGGAAGCACAAGATCCTGAAGTGGCGTGTTTATATGTTGATTTGGTTTTAGGATTTGGATCAAATAAAAATCCCGGCCAGGAATTTTTACCAACTATAAAAAAGGCTAAAGATGCCAATAAAGACTTGTTAATTATTTGTACGGTTACGGGTACTGATGGTGATCCTCAAAATAAAAAGGAAATAATAAAAAAATTAAAAGAAATGGATGTAATTGTGCCACTTTCAAATGCACAAGGTGCTTACCTTTGTGTTCGAATACTTAAAAAATTAAATCGAGGGGAAAATGAATAATCTACTTAAACAAAAACCCCAGGTTATCAACATTGGAATTAAAAACTTTTATAGTGATTTAAAAAATAATCAGGCTCGGGCTTTGCATGTGGATTGGCGGCCACCATTGGTTAATGATCCCAGTCTTTATCAAAAAATTCTTTTTAATATGGATAAAATTAGCAAGGCCAACACTGAGGTGATTACTAAAATTTTGGCAGCCAGACCGGTGCTGGTAGGTATGGATTTAGCAATAAATGTCATTCCCCAAATGGAAAAAAATTTAATTTTACATGCGGGCCCACCGATTACTTGGGAAAGAATGTGTGGACCGATGAAGGGAGCCGTTCTTGGTGCTTTGATATATGAGCAAATGGCAAAAAATATTGAGGAGGCAGAGAATTTAATTCTTGCCGGTAAAATCAAATTTGCTCCTTGTCATGGATATCACAGTGTAGGTCCCATGGCTGGAATTATTAGTCCCTCTATGCCCGTATTTATTATTGAAAACCTGGAACATAAAAATAAAGCCTTTACTACGATGAATGAAGGACTTGGAAAAGTTCTCCGCTATGGAGCTTATGACTCATCCGTAATTGAACGACTTAATTGGATGAAAGATGTTCTTTATCCCGTTTTAAAAGATGCAATTCAAATTTCAGGCGGCATTGATTTAAAAAATATTATTGCCCAGGCACTTCATATGGGCGATGAGGTTCATAACAGAAATCGGGCGGGGACCTCTTTGTTTTATCGTCAAATTACTCCGCATATTGTAAAGACCAGCAAATCAAATCAAAATGCGATTGATGTTTTAAATTTTATTAATGGTAACGACCACTTCTTTTTAAATCTTTCCATGGCACAAGCAAAGGCGAGCTTGGATGCGGGGAGAGATATAAGATACTCGAGTCTTCTTACAGTGATGGCCAGAAATGGAACAGATTTTGGAATTCAGCTTTCAGGAACAAATGATAAATGGTTTGTTGGAAAAGCTTTAGTGCCCGATGCCCTCTATTTTCCTGGCTTTACCAAAGCGGATGCAAATCCAGATATTGGTGATTCGGCCATCACCGAAACTGCGGGTCTTGGAGGATTCGCCATGGCTTCAAGTCCAGCGATTGTGCAATTTGTTGGCGGTAAGAGTGAGGATGCAACAAATTTCACTCTCAAAATGTATGAGATTACCGAACGGGAAAATAATATTTATCAAATACCTTATTTAAATTTCAGGGGAACGCCAACCGGAATTGATGTTTTAAAAGTAATCGAGAAAAATATTCTTCCGGTGATTAATACGGGAGTTGCTCATAAAAATCCTGGTATCGGACAAGTGGGAGCCGGAGTTTTGTCTGCCCCTATAGAACCATTTATAAAAGCTTATAAAGAATTTATTGAGACGATATAGTTAAAGGAGCGTGTTATGGATAATGCAAAATTTTTGGACATGATGGAAAAAATGAAAATTTATGATTTAACTCAGGATTTAAGTATCCATACTCCTCCGTGGCCTTCATATATGCCGCTTGGAATTCAATATTTTAAAAGAATTGCTGGTGCTCATATGGGACAGGGAGCAAATGGTCAGATTATTACCACCAGTAATCATGTGGGAACTCATATGGATGGTGAGATTCATTTTTATTCGGCGGGTAGAACGATTGGTGAAGTTCCGATCACCGAATGGTGCGGGCCTGGGGTGGTGGTTGATATATCTGAGGAAGTGAGTGATTATAGTTTATATACTCCTGAGATGATTGAATCCCGTGTGGAAGTAAAGGCAGGCGATATTTTAATTATTAATACTGGATATAATAGATACGCTTGGGATCAAAAAAAATGTGATGAAGTGAGATATTTTGTCAAACATCCGGGACCATCTCCAGAATTTCATAAGTGGTGTATTAAGAAAAAAATTAATTGGATAGGAGTCGATTGTGGAAGTGCTGATCATCCAATGAATACGATCATTAAAGATTGGCATCCAAAATGTTTTAAAGAAGCAGAAGCAAAACTCAAAAAAGATTATGGCAAGACCTGGGAAGAAATGTATCCGCATGAAACTTATTATCAGGTCATGCATTTAAAGCTTTTTCCCATTAGAATGGTCCATGCAGAAAATTTAGGTGGACAGATCAACGAAATTAAAAATAAACGTGCATGGATTGGTTGTTTCCCACTTAAGGGTATTGAGCTGGAATCATCCATGTGCCGGATTGTGGCGATGACTGGGGAGGAGAATTAGTTTATGAAAAGAGAGCTGATATTGTTTTTTTTATTATAAATTTTCTTTTGCCATATTCGCATTGGGCAAAGACAAAAGCCTTGATGTTTTAGAAAATTGGTAGTGAGTCGAACATTGATAAATATCAGTCAAGGTGGGTAGTTCTTAAAAGAGTTTAATTTTTATATTATAACTATGAATTCCCATCTGAGAGAACTCATAGTTATAAATATTTTTACTACCAGAATTATGAATTAATGATTACAAGTAAGCGTTTCTGAGTCACAACCGCCAGTAAAAAGTAAGAGTTGTTTGGAATTAAAGAAGGCCAGCGGAAGATCACTATTTTCATCTTTTGAAAAACCAAAATTAGTGTATTCCCCTATGCTGGTATCATTTTGTCCTTGAGTCATCATAATATACATTCCAATACCAAGATATTGCATTTGTTCTTGAGTACAGTTAGGTGTATTGGCAGGAATATTTGCGTTGCTATCCATAGGGTCGCCGTCTTCATCTACTGGTTTACATAATCCATTTTGAACATCGTTAAGAATTTGTTTTGCCTTATCTCCGCCTTCCATATAGGTGGTGTTAAAAGGTTTGTTTTTTAAGGTGCCTTGAATTTGATAGTAAGTATTGCCACAATTAACGAAAGTTGAAATACTAAGATTGCTATTTCCGTAATCATCCGTACAAGTGAGTGAAAAAGCATTAGATACTAACAACAAAGCTGATAAAGCAATAGTTGTTTTCATTTTGAACCTCCAAAAGTTTTTCTTTTCGCCCTTATAACACCGAGCGGAGCCAGTTTCTATAAGTAATCTTTCTATTACCCATAATTATATGGTCTTATTTTTTTGAAGGCAAAAACGGCATATACTTCTTACACGGTTTTAATGGAAAAATATTTTTTTCTTGATTTGTGTTTTGCAGGTAAAGGGAAACGATTGCTGCTGCTCCTTTAAGCAGGTCTTTCATTATCATCGCCCAGCAGTCATGAACAATAGTTCCACCATAACGAGGAAAAGTGTTTATCTCGTCAACTGCTTCACTGCTTCGCTTGGAATGAATAAACTGCAAAGAGATGTCCCCGTAGGTGTAAATATTTTGTAAAATGTTCAAGAAACTCTAAGTGATAATTGACTGCGTGATTAATTTCTAATACGTTGTTTTATTGTTAAAAAGCCAGGAGATCGTATGGCAAAGAAAATAGGTGGGATTATTCTATTGGTAAGCTTTGTCATTTCTGCAACTGCCTATTGTAATAATAAAAGTCTTGATCTCCATCATGAGCTACAAGATCCTCAAAATCAATTCAATACGCCTTTTTGCCAAAGTTTTGCCATGATTGGTTTACTTGAGCATTATTGGTACAAGAAAACCAAAATGCATCTTAAGTTTTCAGAAAAATACATGGTTAAATCCATATTACTGACGCTCGTTGAAAAATTATGGATAGAAGATGATCAGAGATTTGAGATCTCAGCTTTCGAAGAACTGCATGTTGGTAATTTGGGAGTTTCTATTATTCTTGAAGCGGTCATGAAGTATGGAATGGTTCCAGATTCAGCTTATCCTAGTGTAATCAAATCAGGAGATCAGGAAATCTTTAATTTGGATATAGATAAATATTTTGAATTGGCAGAAACCACTTTTGAAGAATTCAATGAATCAGGAAAAACACTATCAGATGTCCAAGCCATGATTCATGAGGTATTCGACACACCTCAAAGTTTTTCAGTTTCTGCAGACTATTTTTCTTATGTTGATTTTTCAAATCATATAGTACGGTTAATATCTCCAATAGATATTTTGAATTTCATTGAATTCAAGTCTGTTGATTTTCAAGTTGTTTTTAACAAGGATGGATTTTTACCTGGAAGAGAAATTTTTAGTTTAGAAAACTATGATTATTGGAAAAATCATGAAACATATCGGGGAGGCAATTTTGCTGAATCTCATGCAGAAGAAATGATTTTGAATATTGAGAAAGCAATTGATTTTGGCATTCCAGTTATTTTTTGGAACAAATGGCAAAAATTTGTTAATGGTCGGTTAAGTGATACTGGCGGGCATTTAACTACTATAGTTGGCTATCAAAAAGTAGCAGACGGTAAAACCTGGTTTCGTATTAAAAATAGTGGTGGTGTGAATGCAGAGCGAATTGAGCGATTGGTTGATGGTACGACTTCTCCCATAATTAAAGAAAAAGGTTATTCATATTTTGAGAAGGAAACCTTGAAGACTTTGTTGGTCGGGATTATTATACCGGTGGTGTTTTTAAATTAGATGCAAAAGGATCTAGTCTTATATGAAAAAGATTATTGTGATATTGGGTTTAATCTTTGTGATATTATCTGTCAAACTCGCAGGGAAAGAGTGTAATTTGGTTTCTGATATAAATTAAAAAATATTAAACACGATTAAATAATATTATTCAGGTGACTTTTTCATCAAGATAAACAACGCTAGACGTAAGTGAAGCCCAGCGATGCTCTATACCAGGAGTATATTGGATGAATTTTGATCTATTTAAGTGGAGTTGACTATTCAAAGGTTTAGTTTGGCTACAAAATTTATGTAATATTTATTGATAAAATCTATTAAATTTGGTATTATTTATAAATATTTATATAAATAATACCAAATTTATGAATAAAAATAGTATAATTAAAAGAAATTCAATATGTTATGATATTTTAAAGAAAAATGCTTCGGTTTTGATTCTTGGACCTCGTGGTACGGGAAAAAGTCATTACATCAATAATATTTTAGGCGATTTTCAAAATAGCTCGAGGATCGATCTTTTGTCCCATGCCGATTATAAAAAATATGCTCGTGATTCTGAAAAGCTTGCTAAAGAAGTGGATCTTAATCTCAGTAAAAATGATTCTGCACTTATTTTTATCGATGAGATTCAGCTAGTTCCAAAGTTGCTAAATGAGATTCACCGTTTGATAGAAAAATATAATCAAAGATTACAGTTTATTTTAACGGGTTCCTCTGCTCGAAAATTAAAAAGAGAAGAAACCAATTTGCTGGCCGGAAGGGCAATTTATATTCCATTCAATACATTAAGTTTTGATGAGGTAGATTTTCGACTTCACCTGGAAAATATTTTACAATATGGATTACTTCCCAAAGCCTTTATCACTGATGATGTCCAGCTTAAAACCGAGTATTTAAAAACATATTGTTTTATTTATTTGAAAGAAGAGATACAGCAAGAATCACGAGTGAGAAACCTTGAAGCGTTTGAGCAATTTTTAGAATTGGCAGCATTTGCAAATGGTGAGATTATCAATCGTAGTAAAATTGCCAGGACGGTGGGAGTTTCCGATCAGATTGTTAGAGATTATTATCAAATATTGCAAGATACATTGATTGTTACCAAAATTCCGGCTTGGACAAATTCGATTAGAAAACAGCTACAAAAGTCTGCGAAGTTTTATTTCTTTGATAATGGAGTTTTGAATGCCCTTAAGGGGGAACTTGGGGTTGAGCTCAATCCTGCTACTTATCGTTATGGAAGATTGTTTGAAAATCTGGTCATTAATGAAATATTAAAACGCAACAAAAAATACGATTATAAAATTTTTCACTACCGGACCAATCATGGTAGTGAGATCGATATTATTATGCAAAAAAATATTAATTCACCACCTATTGCTATCGAGATAAAGTCATCCAAGTATTTTGAAAAGAATATAACTAGGCCATTAATTGATTTTAGAGATGAATTTTCTGAGGCAAAATGTCTTGTTTTGAGTGATATTGATAAAGCGTATGTAGAAAACGGAATTGAATTTTTGTCTTTTTATGAAGGAATTGATCAAATATTTACTTAAGAATAAATATTAAAAAAGATTACGGCAAGACCTGGGAAGAAATGTATCCTCATGAGACTTATTATCAGATCATCCATTTAAAACTTTTTCCCATTGGAATGGTCCATGCAGAAAATTTAGGTGGACAGATCAACGTAATTAAAAATAATTGTGCACTATAATCGTTGTAGGCAGGTTGAAGAGAGTGGCTTAGAAAAAATGTCAATTATTTTGCGGAGTAGCGGAGTTTATTATGAAATATGGTGTTTGCTCAAAATAATCAAATTTATAAAAGTCAAGTTGATGAAATATTTTATTCGCTTAATGTAGAAAATCTTATACATCTCTATGCTAAATTAATAAAAATGCAGCAAGATCCAGTCTTAGGGGCGCACTCTACTTTTGAGATTGGCTTGCTCTTTTAAATGTTCTTGGCT
Organism: Bdellovibrionales bacterium RIFOXYC1_FULL_37_79; assembly: GCA_001770015.1. GTDB lineage: Bacteria > Bdellovibrionota > Bacteriovoracia > Bacteriovoracales > Bacteriovoracaceae > XYC1-FULL-37-79. The sequence goes on along the minus strand of MEQB01000016.1, from coordinate 7,504 downwards.
AGCATAAAATGTTTCTAAATTTTCAATGTGGAGTTATCATGGGATTATCTAATGATCAATTTTTGCCTAAACTCAAAAACGAAATTATTAAAACTCAAAAGGAAAAGAAAGATGTCTTTCATGGATGGAAAATATTGCTATCGGATGTTCGTTCGATTCAAAGTTTGATGTTGGGTGATGAAAAATTGGGTTTGGTCGGTTATCAAGAAAGAGAAGTTTTTGATCATGCTTATTCAATCGAGATTTTTACCCGGCACGGGAATCCGGTTATGATGGGAAATTCTACCTGTAATATTGATCCACTTTCTCCGCTGAATGATCAGATATTAAAAACTCTAAACAATGCTTTGACGGTTAACAATCAACTATGGGATCTTCCTAAGATTGAAAATGAGAAGGTTAAGGACATAATCACTTATGATCCAGCTCTCAAGAATAATATGGCAGCTGCTCATCAAAAACTAATTCAAGAGGCTTCTTTTAAAGTAAAGAGTTTGCAGGGAGTGAAGGTCAATAGTGCAGAACTTTATACCAATAATCGAAGTACTTATTTTGAAACTTCCACTGGACTAATAGGTGAGCAGGATCGTACCGATGTTTATTTTGAAATTGCCATGGAGAAATTACCACTTCCGAATACGCAAGAAGTTCATTTGATCAAATCTGCAATAGGAATCGAGGATATGAATATTAGTCGGTTTATTGATGAAGCGCTTGAGCAGACCCTGAGTTTGAATGATGCTATCTTACCAAGGACTCAAGAGAATGCAGTGGTCTTAATAAACACTGAGGCGATTGCCAGATTACTGGATGGTTTATTAATTCAGATGAATGCTTACAGGGAATACTATAAAACACCCCATATGCTTCCTGGACAAAAAGTTTTTAAAGGAGAAAAATTGCCTGAGTCAGATATTCTAAGTATCACCATTGATCCAACTTTACCTATCATGGCGGCAAGTACGAAATTTACGAGTGAAGGATTATGTGCAAAAGCAGGCAAAGTCGTGGACAACGATACCGTAACCTTGCAGATGATAACTCACAGGATGGGGCAGTATTTGGGAAAACCACATAATTGTATTGTTGGAAATATGATTGTTCCGCTTGGCAGATATGCAAAAGAAGAATTACTTAAAGCTCAAGCAGAATGCCTAGAGATAGTTTCTTTTACATCACTAATGGTAAATCCTTCTTCTTTAAGTTGGAGTAGCGAGATTAAATTAGGAAAGCTTTATCATTATGGAAAACTAAAATCAATCATCAAGGGTGGAATTGTTTCTGGTGACCTTGGAGAAAATTTATGTCATTTTCAATTCAGTAATAATGAAAGAAAATTCAACAAACCAGCCGATGATTTTTCTACACCGAGGGGATATAGTGGTCCAGATGCCATGTTGATTAAAACCGGTGTGAAGATTGCAGGAGAGTAAAATGAATAATCAAATTATGAAAAAGAGAATTGGTTTTCCTAAGCATTTAGATAAAATTAGAAGGATTATGCCAAACTTGGTTTCAATATTAGAATCAGGAAAAGAAAATTGCAGATACTGTTTTGCCTGGTTTGAAGAAAATAAATCCATACAAAGTAGCTGTGCCCAAATTGAATCTTCCACTGAAAGTCTTGATAGAGGAATTGTGTTAAGGGCATTGGTAAACGGTATTCATTACGAGCGAAGCACCAATCAATTGGATGAAGCATTTTTAATTAAAATGGCTAAAGATTTTAGATTTTTTCTTGATCAAAAATATGATGAACATTATGCCTATCAGGTTCATAGCTACACTCCTTCGACTTGGAGTGAAGAGCTTTCTCGGGGACTTGACGAAGAATTGGTTGCCCAGATACCAAAGAATCCAGATGCAAAAACCCTGGTTCATTTTGGTGCGAGCTACGAAATTGATCCAAATCAGACAGATATTCATTCACTCAAGGAAATGACTCGCAAATTAAGAAGTGATTTATTTGAACGATCAAAAAAATTTGTAAGGGAACATAACCAAGCACTAAAAAATGAGGATGTTTTTGAGGATTTGGTAGAAATCCAGAACTTTGTAAATCAGGAAATAAAAATACATATTTTTGTTGATCGCTACAAAAATATGTCACAATCTCTTCTTCTCACTTGTGGTGGAGCGTTTGGTGTAACCAAGATTGGGAGACAGTCTCGAAGTTTAAAAGGTGGATTAGGGGGGCTTGAGGTTATTAAGTTTTCCGATAGAGATTTGGATGAGGTGAGTTGTACCTCAGTCAAATTGGATAAGGCGGAATTTTTAAAACCAGGCAGGTATCAAGTGATTACCGGGTCAGATGTAACCGGGGTGATCGCTCATGAGGCCTTTGGCCATACCCAAGAGGGCGATACCTGGATGAAGGGAAGAAGTATTGCGAAGAAACTTCATGAAGATAAAATTAAAGTAGGAAATGATCAGGCCACCATAATAAATAATCCGGCAGTGTTTAACATGGATAAAAAAAACTATGGGCCTAATGGTAGTTATTTTTTTGATCATGAAGGAATGTTTGCCCGCTCTCAAAAAATACTGGATCAGGGGATGCTTTCTCTACCCATGGCCGATCTTGCTTCTTCGATAAAACTGAGTGTACCTCGAATGGCAAACGGTAAAAGAGAAAGTTGGCGTCGCCCACTCATGGCCAGACAAACTAATACCTATTTTACTCCAGGAGATAAGACCTTGGATGAATTGATTGCTATGGTGAAATATGGATTTTTAGCAAGACTTAGTCAAGGAGGAATGGAAGATCCCAAAGGCGGAAGCCTTACTGCAGGTGCATCTTATTTTGAAGAAATTTCCAACGGAAAATTAACTGGAAAACTTTTCTTAGGCCCAAGTGGCGGGCATATTGAATTATCAGATCCGGTGTTTACCTTGCTTGAAAAAATCATTGCCAAATCCAAAACTTCGAATCCAGATAACATTCCAGATATTAAATTTGGAGGATGTGGGAAATATCACAAAGAAGGTGTTGATGCTGGTTGCGGTGGGCCTTACATTTTGTGGAAAGATATAAATTGTGGGTAGACAGGAGGTTTTTATGGTTTTTGAAACAAAAAGATTAATCGTAAGAATTGCAAACAATAGTGATAAAGATGTCGAACATTATTTTAAACTTTGGAATCATCCAAAAGTAATGGAGCATGTTGGTTTTCCTGATGGCCTTGGTGTTTCAAAAGAAGAGCTTCGGAATAAATATCTTGTTCAGAGTAATTCAGAATTTAATACCCGTTTGATAGTTATATTGAAGGAAACAAATGATTTTATAGGTGAAAGCAAGTTAACCAAACCAAATGAAGAAGGAGTTAGTGATTTTGACCTAAAGTTTTTCCCAGAGTATTGGGGAAAGGGTTATGGTAGGGAACTATTAGTAGGGATAGTTGATTATTTGTTTAAGCATACCGATTGTAAAGAAATCGAAGCTACTCCAAATGCGGAAAATATTGCCGCTCAAAAAATGTATGAGAGTTTAGGTTTTAAAATTCTTCGAGGGGAAGTGTATAATTGGTCTCACAAGGACGCTTTGATTTATGTAAGACGACTCTCTAGAGAGAATTATAATAAACATATTTCCGAGAAATGATTGATGGAATTAAATGAGTTGAATAATGATCAATATTATTGTTCTTAAGGGTAGTCACGCAGAAGCATACGCCAAGCATTTGATGATTCATGCCAAAGAATCAGGAATTGATGGTAATACGATTCATTACCCTTTAAGTAAATTACCTAATGCTGATAATACCAAAATTGAAAAGTGTAAAATAGCTTGGAATACAAAACCAGGGATAGTTGGTTGGAGTAGGGTCTGGGGGCTTTTGGTTGATGAAGAAATTGTCGGTCACATAAGACTCAAAGGTGAAAGTGATTTAAACGAGATTCATCGTTGTGATTTATCTATAGGATTAATTAAAAAATTTCGTCGTTCAGGTTGGGGAAGTCGATTAATGGAAACAGCAATTACTTGGGCACGAGAACAAGAATTTTTGTACTGGGTTGATTTGAATACTTCCGTGGCCAATAAGTCGGCATTAAATTTATATAAAAAATTTGGCTTTGAAGAAGTCGGAATAACAAAAGATCGCTTTAGAGTTCAGGGTGAGCGGATTGATGATGTTCATATGGTTTTGGATTTAAAAAATGAAAATTATTTGAATAGATGATAAATTTTTTGAGCTTCTTTCTAACATTAAACTGTCATCCCGATATTTTTTTAGGATTGATGGGTACTTGCAGAAAATTGGGAATAAGTTTTGGTGAATATTTAAAAGATCGATTTTATCATCGTTACGAACTACCGCCGCTTGGCGATTTAATTTGGATAGCCTGAGCTGACTTAAATTACAGGTTTTTCTCCTATTTAATGAATTGATACTTTAGAAAATTATAATTATTGGAAAGGTCATGAAACGTATTGGGGTGGCAATTTTTCTGAATCTTATGCAGCAAAAATGATTTTGAATATCGAGAAGGCAATTGATTTAGGTGTTCCAGTAATTTTTTGGAATAAATGACAAAAATTTGTTAATGATCGATTGAGTGATACTTGAGGGTATTTAATTACCATAGTCGGCTATCAAAAAACAAGCGATGGAAGAACGTGAAATCGAATCAAATTAATATTAAGTTTGAATTGCTTATGAGGTATTATCAATTCTCCGAGGAAAAATTATTTTTTTTAAAAATATAATTTCAATTTATGAATAATACATTGTTCTTCCATGTTTTAGTATATTTAGTTATAATTATAAAATGAAATTGCTTTCTATTATTTTATATTTAATCATTTTAAATCCAGCCCATGGTCTTGAATGTTCTGATGGGAAATACCCTGTAAGCGGACATTCTCGTACAGCGTATTATCGTACTGATGGAACTCATGTTTCTGAGGCGGATGTTTCAAGCTACTGCAAAAATTATCGAAGTGATGGGCCACTTAAGGTAAAATTTCAAATGAAAATTCCTAAAGACTGGCCTTTTAAAAATGAAATTTTTAAAAAATGTACAGTAAACGAACAAAAAAATATTGCCGAGATTTTCAGCACTCTTCCTAAAATTCTTACTCAGGTTGGAGAGTTAAAAATTTTCTGTGCAAAAAAATCAGCAACAGAGGATAATCCTGCGACAAGTGCTCCGACTAAAAAAATTATTGTCCTTTATAGTGCTGCCTTCAAGACGGATTTAAAGCGAATTTTAATTCATGAACTGGCACACCTGCTTTATGGTTTTCTTTCAACAAAAGAACGCAAGCAGTATTGGAGAGTTGCCGAATGGATTGATTCAAATCAGACAGAGTCTTTCACAACCAAACGAACTTCCTTTTCGGCTCTTGACGGAAAGTATGATCCTGAGGAAGATTTTGCAAATAATGTCGAATATTTTTATGCAGAACAAGAATTCATGATAAAAAATTTCCCATCAATTACCAAATGGCTATCAAAATTTCTTGGAGACAAACAATGAATAAATATCTTCTCATCATAATTTTAATGATTTGTTCCTGTAGTAGCTATCAGCAAACTCCAATACCAAAAAAAGGCTCAGATCTTTATTGGAATATCTTGGAGAATATTTCTGCAAAAATATGGACGAAAGAAAAAATTAATAAAATTTTTGGGGAACCTCGAGAAATCGTTGAAGATAAAAAGATTCTTCATCAAGAATCTTGGATTTATGATCATTCAACAGAAGGTTATCAAGAGTGGACTTTTGGATTTGATGAAAAAGATCAACTCATTTTTGCAAAATATTATCCAGCGGATGATTTTTCTTTAGAATTTTCTCTTAAAAAGCTTGAAAAACGCTGGATTTCTTTTCATTGCGAATATAAAACAAAAGAAATTCTCCACCCTCATGTAATTAGAGATTTAACCTATCTCAGTTGTGATCATGAAAAACGTCAAATTGAATATAATAATTATAAAGAAGTTCTTTCAATTACGATTAAAAAATAAAAAAACTAAGACATGATAAAATCAAAGTACGTTTTCCAGGGATAAATATCAATATCATCTTCTTTGCTTTGATATTTAGCATTGCATACAACAATTTTTTTATGAATTTTTTTTACAGCGCCTGAAAAAGATTTGAAACCATTCATGTACGATGTCGGGTTGGGTGTTTCACTACTTTTAATTTCTACGGCAATTATTTCATTTTTTGGAGTTTCAATAATTAAGTCGATCTCTGCGCCATGTTCGGTACGATAAAAAGAAAACACCAAATCTTTTTTTAAATAAGAGTTAAGCATGAGAGTTTCATTAATAATCCAATGTTCGAACATTGATCCGTATTCCGTGGTAGCAGGCTCAAGTTCATTATTTAATTTTTTACATAGAGTTCTGATAACTCCAGTATCAAGGTAATAAAACTTGGGATGACGTCCTAAACGTTTTCTTTTCGATTTTCCGAAAGGAAAAAGAAAATTCCCAATCAGTGTATCTTCTAGAATTTTAAAATATTCTTTGACAGTGATGTGAGAAACACCGGTGTCTTTAGAAATGTTGGAATAGTTGATAATGTTTCCACTTTCATGTCCTGAAATATTTAAAAAACGGACAAAAGATCCAACATTTCTAATAAGTGCCTCTTGTTCGATCTCTTCTTTTAAATATGTCTCGACGTAACTTCGAAGAATTTCTTTTTTTAAGGAATCATCTTTCTCCAGATATATCCTCGGAAGGGTTCCATATTTCAGTACACTTAAAAGATCAAAATTATCTTTTAATTCCTGATATGATAATGGATAGAGTGCGTAGGTGATCGCCCTACCAGCTAGCATATTAGCATTGGCCCGCTTTAGTTTTCTGGCGGATGAACCAGATAAAATAAAATAGGGCTTAGAGCGCTCATCAATATTTGGATTTTCCAAGATAGAATGAATTTCATTTAATAGATCAGGAATTTTTTGTATCTCATCAACAAAAATATGAGTTATTTTTTTATCCCTAGCAATCACTTCATTTCGAAATAGAGATGGATTAGCAATATACCTCATATACTCATCAGTATTAAGCAAGTTATACATTTGAGTGGTTTCTTTTGGAAAAGTGGCATTGATAAGAAAAGTTTTACCAGTTTGCCGTGGTCCTAAGAGAAAAAAGCTATAATTATTTCGGGGTCTTAACAATCTTGTAACCATGCTTTCATTTTACTCCGTAATTTGAAAGTGGCAAGCATAAAATACGCATAAATTAATATATGCATAATTTCATGAAATATTGAAAAACAAATGCAGAATTTAATAAAATTGTGCATTTGTTTCAGGCAGATAATCTTTATAAAAAGAATTATAAATTTGGATAGGGTACTTGAGCGAAAAAGCATTTTTTTGTTTAGGCCAAGACAAATAGAAAAATCAACTCTTTTGAAGAATTTGTCGTTTCAATATCGTAAGGTTAGCTAACTTTGGGGAATTTTTTTTTAACAAAACTAGTTAAATATTGTTTGGCCCCGTAGATCAAGTGTAGTACCATTTCTTTGATGA
>MEQB01000015.1 GCA_001770015.1 Bdellovibrionales bacterium RIFOXYC1_FULL_37_79 | reverse complement strand
AATTAGTGCCAGGGAAACTTGGTGTGAAAATAGCACGATGCACCCTTTTTAAAATAAAAAACCAGCTGAAAGGCTGGTTTTTTTATTTTAAAAGTAGTCAATTGTGATATTTTGTGAACTGTTTGTCTGAGTTAGCTAAAAAATTATTAAATTGACACCTATTGCTTTAGAATTGATAATTTTTATCAATTCTAATAACAGGAGCTTTTATGAAAAATAGAATAGTTGCAATTCTAGTGGTACTTGTGGCTTTATCAATTAATGTTTTTGCGATGGATAATGAGAATCGAATGGAAAACAGACTGCAAAAAAGAGAAGAAATGAAAGCAAGTTTTGAAAAAATGAAAAGCGAAATGAAGGCATGTCCAGACAAAGTTTGCAAATGTGAAGTAAGAAAAAAACATTTAAAAGAAACCTTAGATAAACTGAAGGCACGCGTACAGGAAATGGAAAAGAAATATAATGAAATGAATTGCAGCAAAGAAAAATAATAGAAAAATATTTTAATATTGCTTAATCATTAAAAAGGTACTTTGGTACCTTTTTTTTAAAGTACTAATTATGTTGGTTAAGGATAAAAAAGACTACTCTTGTTTGCTTGTATTTGATATGAGCATAACCCAATAATAGTTTTTAAATGAGCATATGGATAAACAAGTAGAAATTGGAATTTGTGAAAGACCCCATGGCATTAAAGGTGGGTTTGTTTTTAAACTGCATCACCCAGAGGATAGTTTTCTTAAATCGGGGATGGAAATATTTCTGATTCCGATTTCATCTAAAAGTTCTTTGCCAAAACAAGGTAAAACTTTTGAAATAACGAATATTTCGTTTGGTAATAAAGTCATTTGTTACCTTACGGGTATGTTGGATAGATCTCAGGTCGAGGAGATTCTTCCATTTTCAATTAATATTTCAAGAGAAGTTTTTCCTCAAGTGCAAGAAAATGAATATTATGTTGCCGATTTAATTGGAATGAAGGTGATAAATTTTATAACAAAAAGCGAGATTGGAAAGATTCATAGCTATTATGATAATGGCAGTCAAACTATCTTTGTTATAGCTATGGATGATAGTGGACTTAAAGTTGATATTCCCTTCACCCACTCTTTTTTTCCTGTGGTTGATATAGAAGATGGGAAGGTGGAAGTGAACCTGCCCATAATGGTAGATGATGGAACAAGATAAATTTAGAATTTGGATACTTACCCTGTTCCCTGAATATTTTGAAGTTTTCAAAAAATTTGGAGTTGCGGGAAGTGCTCTGAGTGGTTGTAGAGGTGCAAAATTTGAACTTCATTTAGTGAATGTAGGAGAATATTCACAAAAAAAATGGAAAGGTGTTGATGATTCACCCTACGGTGGTGGAGCTGGCATGGTGATGCGACCTGACGTCTTAAAAAATGCTTTGGTAGAAGGGGTAGTTGAACCGGGAAAATATCCCGAAAATTATAGGGAAAAATTGCACATAGTTTATACAGGTCCTCGAGGAGAAATTTGGTCAGATGAGTTAGCTCGGGACTTTGCGGCTCAACATTGGCATAGTGGAGAAAGAAAGGATCTGGTTTTTATTTGCGGCAGATACGAAGGAATTGACGAGAGATTTATTGATCTTTATGTTGATCAACAAATTTCGGTTGGTGATTATATTTTAACGGGAGGCGAGATAGCCGTTATGCTCATTTTGGATTCCTCCTTAAGATTTGTGGATGGGGTGCTTGGAAATAAGTTAAGCTCAAGTAATGAATCATTTACGGGTGGACTTTTAGAACATCCTCATTATACGAAACCACAAGTGTTTGATGAAGTGAGTGTTCCTGAAATTCTTTTATCTGGTCACCACGATAAAATTGAAAAGTTTAGGGCAAGTGAAAGAGTTAGAGTTACTAAAATATATAGGCCTGATTTATTAAAAGGAAAATCAAAATGAAACTTTATGTAGGCCTTGTGCATTATCCAATTTCAAATAAATTAGGAGAAACTGTTACAACTTCTGTTACTAATATGGATATTCACGACATTTCTCGAAGTTGTAAAACGTACGGAGTTGAAAAATTCTATTTGATCACGCCACTTCAGACTCAACATGAAGTGGTACAGCGAATTCTTGATCATTGGAAGGATGATAAGAATTGTGCTTATAATCCAGACCGGTTTAATGCACTTTCGTTGGCAGAGCTTAGTTTTTCGTTGGCAGATTCTATGAAAAAAATAGAACAGATTGAAGGACGAAAACCATTGTTGGTGGTAACGGGGGCCAACATTAAAAATCCTACGGGAAGTATAACTTCTTTAAATGAAAGGATAATGCTTGACAATATACCTTGTTATTTAGTATTTGGTACAGGATGGGGATTACATGCTTCTGTAATGGAACAGGCGGATTTCAGATTAAATCCTTTGAAGTGTGCTTCAAAAGATGATTACAATCATTTATCTGTCCGTTCAGCTGTGGCCATTTATTTGGATAGACTGCGGGGAAGCCTCTGAATCATAATGATGCTCTTCATAGTCCTTAAAAGGACTCTCTGAAGAAAGAGTAGATTATAATATCTGCTAAAGGAGTTCGAGATGAATTTGATTGATGTGGTAAATCAGGATCACAGTAGTGAAAAAGTAAAAAACATTCCTGATTTTAGAACCGGTGACACTCTTGCGGTGTCGGTAAGGATTACTGAAGGTGAGAAAAGCCGACTTCAGGTTTTTCAGGGTGTCTGTATTGCCATTAAAGAAAGAGGCAAGATGAGTGGCCATTTTAGAGTTCGAAAAATTTCTAGTGGTTATGGAGTCGAGAGAGTTTTTCCTTTTCATTCACCCCACGTTGAGTTGGTGAAAGTTCTTCAAAAAGGTAAAACCAAGAGATCGAAGCTTTATTACTTGAGAGAAAGATCAGGTAAGGGCGCTAGAATTGCTATTGATTACGATAGAAAATCATAGTCGAAAATTGATTATCATTAAGAAGGCCCTTTTTAAACGAAGGGCCTTCTTTGTTTCTAGGATTAGAAAAATATTTGTGCACCAAGGGTGTAACCACTGCGCTTTTGGGTGGTATACGTAAGAGAATTGGAATAATTTAACTTCTCATTGAAGAGATTTCCATAAAGTCGAAGAAAATAAATATCGAGATAGGCACCGTACATATTTTTGTAACCTGAAAGTTCAATTCCGTTACTTTTTCTCGCAAGATAATTTTTGTAAATTCCTTGAACCCCTAAAAAACTAAAAAGATTGATGGCCAATTTACCTTGGACAAACTGATTGTTATATTCATTATCATTTTCCACATCAAATGTTTTATTTCCAAATCCGATGGTCAAATTTGTTCCTTGATAAGCGGTTCCCAAAATACGCAGACCAATCATTCCAGACCGAAGATCATATTTTTCGTTGGATTTATCATACTCCAGTTCAATCCCCAGAATGGATATATATGCTCCGAGTTCTCCACCCAGCGATTTTTTGGCTTCTTTGGTTGCAGTGTTACGATTATTAAGATCGTAATTATTTTGATGACCGCCTAAATAAAATTCAAACAAATTAGCGGAAGAATTTAGGGCCAGCCACATATCCATGATTTTCATTTTGTTTTTGGTTACCATCCAATCGGCAAGAGACCAGCCTCGCTGTTTTTTTTGTTCCTGTTTTTGCATAACAACAACATAAACATCGTTGGCAGAGAGTTTTATAGGAAAAAAAACCATAACCAGTACCAGTCCTAAAAGCACAATTTTCATAGCAAACTTCCTTCGGTAATGTACCCAGGATATTTTAACATTAATAATGTTAAAATATGCAAAAATTTCATAACTTGATTTGACATAATAGGGAATGTCTCTAATGTTGTTTTCATAATATTGTCCAAGTGTGGGGTATGATAAAAATTGATTTTGATCGGGATTTTTTGCGGGAAAGCACAGGTTTTTTATCGGGGGTCGATGAGGTGGGCAGAGGATGTTTGGCCGGTCCAGTGGTGTCCTCCTGTGTATGTCTAGAATATGAAAAATATAAGGAGGCAGAAAGTTGCTTGGTTAGTTTAGCTGCTCTGGGTGTTACTGATTCCAAAAAATTATCTCCCAAAAAAAGACAACAAATTATTAAACATTTCCATTTGACTCGCAGTGAACTGAAATTAGACCAGAAATTTTTGTTATGGGAGTTCAACAATTGTTCTCTGACTGCTGCAATCTCTAGCATTTCAAACACCTGGATAGATAAAATGAATATATTGAATGCATCCCTACTGAGTATGAAAAATGCCTTTGAGCAGGTATATACGAAAAATAGAGATGGTATTTTGCTGGTTGATGGCAACAGGATTCCAGCACTTCATCATTTGCCCATTATCGTTAAGCCTGTGGTTAAGGGAGATCAAAAATCATTACTGATAGCGCTTTCTTCAATTTTGGCCAAAGAATACCGGGATTTTTTGATGTTTCAAATGGATGCCATTTATCCGGCCTATAATTTTAAAAATAATGTAGGTTATGGAACGGCAGAACATTTAAATCAGTTAAAGCAAAAAGGGCGATGTAGAATTCATCGGCAAACATTTAAGGGGGTAATCCCAACGGATGAATAAAATGAGTGCTTCACGGGTTAATAAAGGATTTGAGCTTGAAAAAAAATATTCTGCCATTGTTCATAGGTGTGGAATGCCTGTTTTGTTATCATCACTCCTTCTTAGAGAAATTGGCGCAGGGCAGGTGGATTTAGCCGTGATGGAATATAATCGGCCAGTCGTTTATCTCTACGAAATTAAATCTCATGGTCATCTATCTTATAATCAGCAAAAAAGATTAAAATCTAGCTCAATTTTTGTAGGTGAAATTTTAAATTGTGTGGTTTTATGGAAATTGCTTGCGGGAGAGCCTCTTTACGAGATTAAAGACAAAAAAATGTAAATAATTTTTGCCAAATGCCTAAAGCTTTTTTAACCTATAAGAGATGGAAATTAAAATGATGTTGAAGGAATAAACTTTGAAAGTAATACTGTTTGCCATTTTCTTGTTGTTTAGTAGCTTTCTTTTTCAAGGTCAGGCTCAGGCAGAACTTGATCCCAAAGTTAAAGTGATGGCCACGATGGCCGCTTATGGCACAGCAGGAGGGGCACTCCTGGGGTTTGCTTCTATGGCCTTTAAAAGCAATGGGAGAGCGATCTTTCAAGGAGCTTCGCTGGGATTATGGGCAGGATTGATCTTTGGGGGGTATGTAGTGATCTCTCATAGTATCAGGCAAAGTCGGGCCAATTCATACCCTTCTGATTCTGATTCTGAAGAGTCAGAGTACCCAGCAGATGAACCAGGGCCTTACCAAGATTCATACTATCAAAATGGTGAAAGGGGAGGTTATGCCTATAACCCTTACTGGATCAAATATGAGTTTAAGCTTTCAAATAATCTTATCAAGTATCAGGCGCAACCGAAGGTTGATCTATCTCGAGTTTATGTGGATGTAGTTCAAATCACTTTTTAAAAAAAGTGATTTGAATGTTAATTTTGAAACGTTTTTGATCTATTTCCAAACTTTTGATTGAGTTCCATGGTTTCATCATCATCGAATTGATCTTCTATGAGACTAAGGGCATCGAAGTCGTAAAGTTTAAATACTCTTAAAAATTCGGTTTTAACATTTTTTAATTTAATCCGCGCTTTCTCTGTATTGAGCAGTTTGATGGTGTCGACGAAATAACTAATCCCACTGGAGCCGACAAAGTCCAGTCCATACATATCCAGCGTGATATTTTGGGCAGGGTTTTGTGAAAGCATGGTCGCCAGCTCTTTTTTCAGTGGTTCGGTGTTTTCAAAGTTTAATCCACCTTTCATATGAATGGTCAGATTTCCATTAACTTCAGTTTTAATCATGGCCTTTAGTGACATATACATTCCCTTTGTTTTATAAAACCAAGAGTCGATGCCCTCATTTTATCACCTGGGTGATTTGGTACGCTAGGGTCGGCAATAATTGCTTTGAAGTAATAAAATAAAAACTATTCTATCCTTAAAAAATAAATGACTTAAAGCCGCTTGGAGCAATATTTGGGAAGTTTAGTTCTTTTTTCGCTACCTATTGGTAATCAAGGCGATATTACCATCAGAACCAGGGAAGCTCTCTCGCAAAATGGTATTTTTTTAGCAGAAGATACCCGGGTGTTAAAAGATTTTTTACGCACCATAGGGGAAAGGATTGAAGGAAAAAAATTTATTTCTTTTCATGAACATAATGATCAGGAAAGAATTGCATATGTTCTCAAATTGTTATCTGAAAATGATGTGGTCTATTTAACTTCGGATGCAGGCAGTCCGATTATTTCAGATCCGGCCTACCCGATTATTAAAGCTGCCTTAGATCGTAATTTTGAGGTGTTAAATTTGCCGGGGGTTTCTTCTGTCATCTCGGCCATTGAGCTTGCGGGATTGCCTCCTTACCCGTTTTTCTTTTATGGATTTTTACCCAAAGAAAAAAATAAGCGCAATGAAGTATTTAAAAACCTACCAAATGGATTGAGTATTTTTTTTGAATCACCTCATCGTATCTTAGATACACTGGGATTAATTGAACAAACCATACCGGATGCTAGAGTTTCGGTGTGTCGAGAAATGAGCAAAAAATTTGAAAGTATTTACCGGTTTGAAATTAAAGAATTAAAAAAGTTGCAAGACAATATCATACTAAAAGGAGAGTTTGTTCTTTGTGTGTATCGGACTAAGACGGAAGAAGCGGGTGCTTACAATGACCAAAAATTGAAGGAATTGGTAGAAAAATATCTTAGTCAGTCGGGTAGTAAGAAGGACTTGGCCAGGATATTTGCCAAAATAACCGGTGGGGATGTTAAAACAATATATGACAAATTAGCACATTAGTAAGAAAATATTGATGATTGTATGATGGGGATAAAAAATGTTAATTAGAATTGTAGGTGGGCATGGTGGGGTAGCTCCTGGATTTAGGGCCACTTCTTATCTGGTAGATGGAAAATTATTAATTGATGCCGGTTCTGCCGCAGTAGGGCTTCTTATCGATGAACAATTAATGATTGAGAACATTTTGATTTCTCATCCTCACCTTGATCATATTTCTGATTTGGCCTATCTTTGTGATAATTGTTTTGGATTGAAGGATTTACCTTTTGAAGTTTATTCCAATCAAAGAGTGAGCCAGGCCATCAAAAAACACCTGATGAATGATGTGATTTGGCCGGATTTTTCTAAACTACCGAATGAAAAAAATCCCACTATCAGATTTAATGAGATTATGGCGGAGAAAAAAGTTTTAGTTGGTGGTTATGAAATCCTACCTATTAGAGTTAATCATCCCGAAGACGCCTTTGGTTTTATTATAAGTAAAAATAAGACTTCAGTCTTATTTACTCAAGATACCGGCCCTACTGATAAAATTTGGGAATATGCCCATAAGACAAAAAATTTAAAGGCCATTTTTACAGAAGTAAGTTTCCCTAACAGATTACAAAAAATTGCCACGGATAGCCAGCACCATACTCCCAATTCACTGAAAGAAGAGATAAAAAAAATGCCCGAGGGGGTTCCGCTCTTTATTGGACATTTAAAGCCCAATTTTCAAACCCAACTCTACCAGGAAATTGACGACCTTAATTGTGATCGGATTACTTTACTGGGAGCAGATGATACTAGCTACGTTTTTTAGAATGTTGGGTTAATAAACTGGTCAGATTTTCTATGCGCAGTTGGTATTCATCGGAGACCGGAAAGGATTTTATTTGTTCCATTAACTCTTTGCCAAGTCCCATTTCGAAAGCAATGGCATCAGCTTCTAGTTGGGCCAGGACAGGATTTAATTCGTGATGGGAGTGATCTAAAACAATGTGCCCAATTTCATGGGCCAAAATGGAAACCCCATGCATCAAGGATGCGCTATGAAGTAATTTAATCAGATCAGGATAGACAATCAGTACATCCGATTGGGGGGGGAGTGACAGGGTACAAGCTAAAACGCCATAAGATCTTAAACAGATTAAATTTTTTTTCCATAAGATCTGCAGCAATTTATCATTTAAAGAATCAAAAAGGATTAAAAAGGCTCGTTTTAATGCCTTACTTTCGGTTATCCATAAGTGATGGGGCATATTAAAAAAATTGGCTTGGAATAGTTCGAGCCTGGTTTCGAAAGGTTCATCTTTTTTTGCGATATGAAATTTTTGTTTAAGGTAACTTAACATATATCTCCAGCGGTTGACCTTTCATCGTTTCGGGAGTCTTGGTTGGTTATATGTGGGTGACCTGGTCTATTTTGAAAGGCGGCAATTTTTTCCGGTTTTGGATCTTTTAAAGGAGGTGGGATTTTCAAGTAAAATAATAGATAAGGGAGTATCTTCATTGAAAACTATAATTTTAGTCGGTTGGTTTTTGGTCTATTCAAGTGGCGGGTATGCTTACGAAAAAAGTGATACTTTTTATGTGCAGGTACATGATCAATTTGTTAAAGTGTTATCTCCCGATCAATATAAAGAAAATCTCAGCGTGATTGTCGAAAACAAGATGAATCAAAAACTACTGGGCAAACTGGTTAAAGGTAACGGTGAAAGAGTAGGTTTTTATTCTATTGTACCACAAAGTATGTCCTCTCTTGATGTTGTCTTAAAAAAGCAGGAGAGGCTTTTTTTTGTACCACTGTCACCTTCATTTCAGGAAGTGGAATTGCAAATTGGAAAAAAGTCATATGAGATTCCTCCAGAAAGATAAATTTAAAAAAACCATCCTGGTCATTTCCGATCTTCATTTGGGGGCAGGAGCATTCTTTGATGGGAAACGCAATCCGTTGGAGGATTTTTACCACGATAAAGAGCTAGTGGATTTTTTAGATTTTTATAGCGACGGTGAATATCAAAATAGGGAAATAGAGCTAATTATTAATGGTGATTTCCTGGATTTTTTGGCCGTCCCATATGTGCGTTATTTTGATGATGAATATTGGAGTGAGGAAGCCTCTTTGGAAAAACTTAAGTTGATGGTGGCCGGCCATCAGGAAGTTTTCCATGCGCTAGGTTTATTCTTATCCAATAAGAAAAGAAAAATTATCTATATCATAGGAAACCACGATGCCGAACTTATTCTTGATCAGGTGAAAGCATCTTTTTTGTGCTTGTTTGCCGAAACTGTGAGAGATAATATTAAAATTATTGCTAACGATAACGGCGATTATAATCCGGAGATAGGTCTTTTTGTAATTCATGGGCACGAGTATGAGCTGGCCCATTTTTTTAATTCCAAAAGATCGATTGTGGAGGACGAATCAGGGCGGAAATATTTCAGGCCTTCGTGGGGTGCCTATTATATTACCAGGGTACTTAATAAATTTAGGGAAGAAAAAGGTCACATTAATGCGTTTAAACCGATAGGACAATTATTCATCAATGGCCTGATTTATGAGCCGCTATTTACTATTCGCTTTTTTTTCGCATCGGTTTGGTATTTTATTATGGTAAGGTTTATTTATTTTTATAGGCAACATAAGAACGTGAAAAAAATCTGGGAACATGTCAAAAGAGAATTGTCCTTATTTAAAGATTATGAACAGATTACCGAGGATTTTTTTGAGAATAAAACCTTTATTAAAGCGTTACTTGTGGGGCATACCCATATCCCTGCTTTTAGGCCACGTCCCGATGGCTCAGTTTTTGTCAATACTGGAACCTGGACCAAAACCTTTCACTTGGATTTTGGAACCAGTGTAGGCGGTACCCAGCTGACCTACGCTCAAATTGATATTCCCCAAAATCTTGAAAACTACAATTACCAAATTTCACTTAATAATTGGAATGGGAGACATCATTTACCCTATACAGAATATTAATCCTCTTCCTTGTAGCATAATTCCATGTAAATAGTGCCATAGGCCGAGTTCATGGGAATAATCACCACGTTCGTGCTGGTGGGATAGGAAATTGTATGATTTTTTCCTTCAATGATTGAAGGGACGGCCATGTTGGAAGAGTATCCAAGCTCAACCAGATGTCTTTTGGCGCTGCCCATGATCATATTGCAAATCTCACCACCTACGTCGGATATATCCTGGCTATATTGAGTGCGGTTTTCCATTAACATGGCGTTGGCCACTTTGACATAGGTGTCGTAGCTAAATGCGATAACCAGCATGGCCTTATAATTTTTTTTAATGCTATCTTTTTCAAATTCTCCCATAATCCCAAGAAAGGCTGTGATATCACCAAGAGAGGTGTTATCCTTCTTGATCAGCGGTTTTTGGGGCTCCAGTTTGGTGAAAATCATGGTTTCAAAAACCTTTTTAGCTGCGTCGATAAAAGGTCTTGAATAATTGAGAAAACCTGTTGTTCCCATTTAAGAACTCCTTTTGATTTTATAAACCCAGGTCTTGAAGTAGGTTATCAATGTCAGCCTGGCCGATGGGTTGTTTAGGTTTTGCCGCCACGGAGGAACGCTCAATGGATTTGAATTTTTCCGATAACCATTTTAAGCGGGTGACAAAGGCCTGGGTATTAAGGGATTCAAGTCCCTTGGATTCTCCGGTTTTGATAGCTTTAGTCATGCGCTTTAAAAGATCATTGGCATCAAACAAAACGGCGACCACCACTTCCAAGAGGGGGATATCGGTAACCTGGCTGGCCTTGTATCCAATCAGTTTTCCCAGCTCACAAAATTTTCCAATTTCATCTGCACCGATCGATTTGGCAGCACCCATCACCCGGTCAATGACTTGTCCGAAATTTTCCATTTCGGTTTGGTTGCTGGGGTCATCTTCAAGGTTGTCAAGCACGCTGTCGAGCTCAAGATAAAGCTTCATGGCCTCATCACAAAAATCATCAACGATTTCCTTCATAGTAGGATCATTAATAATATTCATTGGGTATTTTCCTTACTTTTTGCTGGCAAAAATGGTGTTGATCTTTTCTTTCAGTGTTTGTGCCGAAAAAGGTTTGACAACATAATTATTAACCCCAGACTGTACAGCGGTGACGACGTTACTTTGTTCGGCTTCAGCCGTCACCATTAAAAAAGGAAGGCCATGGATTTCGTCAGTGGATCTGACGTGTTTAAGAAGTTCTATCCCGGTCATGCCAGGCATATTCCAATCAGAAATAACGAATTCAAAGGGGGTTCCTTCCTCCAAGTGTGATTGGATCATAGGCCATGCTTCACTGCCATCTTGGGCCTCATGAATATTATTAAAGCCAAGTTGAACCAACATTTTTTTTATAATTTTTCTCATGGTTCCCATATCATCAACGACAAGTATCTTAAGATCAGATTTAAGCTCCATAATCACTCCTGAAATGTATTTGCTTTATTTAGGACATGTTTCTTTATTATTCTACTGATTAGTGTTTTATAGTCCAGTTATAAATGAAAGGCATGGTCGAAAAAAGTGCTTTAAAGCTGGAAAAAAAGATTGATAAAAAAAGTCGGATAAGCGGTTGACAAAAAAAAAATAAAAATGATTAAAAAACTAAGGTCTTTTTTGAATGATCCGATCTGGAGTGTGAAAGTTTTCAACATGGTGTTGGAAACATAAACGAATTAGAAAAGCAGTATGCTTATTGATCCTCACGGTTTGGGGGCAACTTCCAGAAGGAAGCTATATATCCAAGGGAGGAATCAATGGGTTTACGAATCAACACAAACGTTACTTCACTATCTGCCCAAAGAACTCTTGGGAACACCAATCGAGCAGCATCCGACACAATTAACAAATTGTCATCGGGCTCAAGAATCAACAAAGCAGCTGATGATGCAGCTGGTTTGGCGATTTCTGAAAAATTGAAAGCTCAAATTCGTGGTGTTAACCAAGCAGAAAGAAATGCGGGCGATGGAATCTCAATGATTCAAACTGCAGAAGGTGGTTTGAATGAGATTTCTAGCATTTTAACAAGATTGCGCGAGTTATCAGTCCAAGCTGCTTCTGATACAGTTGGCGATGTTGAACGATCATTTACTAACGTGGAATATCAGAATTTGAAGGCTGAAGTTGAAAGAATAGCTCAAGTTACTGAGTTTAACGGCAAAAAATTATTAGATGGTTCTGGCGATAAGTATGATTTCCAGATTGGCATCAATAATAATGATTTTCAAGATAGGATTTCTTATAATGCACAGGCTTCCAATTCAAGTTTGGAGAGTTTGGGGGTAAATGAGATCAATGTTAGTGACAAAAAAGCTGCTCAGGAATCGCTGGCGATTTTGGATTCAGCGATCACTCATGTTTCAGGACAAAGAGCGGATCTTGGTGCAATCCAAAACAGACTATTTTCAACCATTCAGAATTTGCAAATCAGTTCAGAAAATTTGAATACTGCCAATTCAAGAATGCGTGATACTGATTTTGCAGAAGAGACTGCCAAAAATACGAAATACAACATTCTGACGAACGCAGGTGTTTCCGTATTGTCTCAAGCGAATAATGAGGGGACTGCTGCCCTTAAATTACTCAGCTAAATTGCGCTTTAAAAAATCATAAGTGTTTTATAACACCTAAATAGACCCAGCGAATGCTGGGTCTATTTTTTGGCGTGCTCGGATTTTTTAATAGGTGAAATTTGATCGGGAAACTGACTTATTAAGTTGGCTAAAGGATTGTCTTAGTCAAATGCTATCTTATTAAGATTAAAGGGAAAAAAATGCAGATTTGATGTGTTTTGGTTTTGGGGTGATAATGTATATCATGAAAAATAAAAATGGATTTAATCTGGTTGAATTGACCGTTGCGCTGGGGGTAAGTGCGATTGTCGGTTTGGGTGTCATGACCTTGGTTTCTAATTTGCAGAAAAGCAGTAAAAAATTAGAGCAGGATTTTGCGGTCAGTGAGATGAAATTTCTGGTACTCAAAGCAATGACCCAGCCCAAACACTGTGTGGCCAATTGGGGGGGGCTGGAGGTGACTCCGTGGCTAAGCAAGCCGGATTCGGAAATTTTTTCCAATGATCTTTATCTTGGAACGACGACGGTTAGTTCCACTAACAGCATGGTTTATTCTAAAAGCTCAGTCCCTCTGTTGAAAATGTTCAGGACTAGTTATGCGCAACCTAAAAAAGATACCGAGGTCGGTGCCAGTCTTTATTACCGTTACGGTGAGGGTGATGGGCAGTTTCGAGTCAGTTATATTGGGCTTAGCAATCTCAAGCTATTAAGGGATATGGAAATGAAAATCATGTCCGGGGGTATCGAGAGGGTGGTCAAGGCCCAAAATGCCACTGTTAACATGAGTATAAAGTATACGGTAGGTGAAAATGTAGTAGGGGAAAATAAAATAAAAGATAAAAAGGCCAAGCAGGTGATTGAACAAAAATTTGTGCTACCCCTTACACTTAGATACAGTCCAAACGGAAAGCGGGTTTTTATTCATGATTGTGGGTATCAGGGGAGTGTTGACAGTGTGGCATGTAATACCCTAGGTGGTGAATTATATAAGCAGGGAAATAACTTGGAATGTAAAAGCATAGCGATCAGAAAGAGAAGCATCTCACCCCATGCAATAAAAGCTGAAAGTGATGCTTCTGCCCTTGAAGTCGTGGTCAGTAATAACGCCTTATATCCATCTAGAATAACGGCCGGTGCGACCCAATTATGTCCAACGGGGAGTGCTTATTGTCAAGGAACGATTAACGAATTCAAATCACCAGTGTCATGTAAAACCAAAGCTACTGCTCCCGGAGGAGTGAGAGTGGAAGATTGTGTGGTGCTGGGAACCATGTCAGGAGATGCGATCCACGATTCGAAACGGGTAACCGATTTTCTGGAGTTTTGGGTTAACAGTGTTACTGGCGATCCGGAATATGACCGGGTCAAAAGAGAAATTGAAATTCAATTTATAAAAGATAAAAAAGTGCGACAATGTACTTGTCGGCAAAACGCCCAAAGTAGAGGTAGCTGTACGGTATTAGGAGCTCCCGATGCTTCGGGATGGGTAAAAATCAAGTCAGACAGTTATACTGGTTGCAGTGGACCGGTCGTGGAAGGAGGACCAGGTGCTCCTGGATATTTTATTCCTCCTCAGAGTTTGGAGACCAGGGATTGTAACGGTGATGCCGTCGTGGATGGTGGCTATCGCAAGTGCAGTTTTGGTAGCACTGAAACAGATGCTTTTAACTGCCAGGATGTTTGTGGTGGAAACGGCGATACTTATATTCCTTGCGATAAAAGCGGGAGTAGCGGGCTTAATTATTGCGAAGTCACGGGAGATAATCGACACGATATCTTCCGATTGAAAGCAGGGGATCTTTATGTGGGGGATTCTTTTTGCAAGAATTACCCCACCGTCTGTAAGGTCAAAGGTGATTTGGATATCTATGATCATATGACGATTCGAAAAATGTTCTACGATTCGGATCTCATACTCAAGGATAACGTAAAGGACCTAAGTCTAGGGGATGCAAAAAAAGTGCTGAATATAACCGGGGTGAGTTTTGATTGGAAAAGAAATAATCAGCATGATCTAGGGGTGGTGGTTCAAGAGGTGGAAAAATATTTTCCGGAAATTACTCATCGTAATGAAAAATTGAATGTGAAAACCCTGGAAACGGAAAAATTAATAGCTCCGCTCATAGAGATGATCAAAGAAAATGAAAGAGTAATCGCAAGTCAAAAATCGAGGATTAAGGATATAAACAGGAAGCTTAAGCATCAACCGTAAAAGTATTGGGTGGGTATGTTTTATGAATACAAAAAATAAAAATAATTTGATTAAAAATCATGGCTTTTCCTTGGCAGAGGTGATTGTGGCGGCAGGGCTTTTGGGCGTGATTGCTCTGGGGGGAATGAAGATAATCGATTTTCAAACGGAAAGAACGAGAGATACTTCAAAAAATTTTCAAGCGGACAATATTATGTATGACTTGATGTTTGTCCTTAGAGATCGTGATAGTTGCTATGAAACGTTCAAGGATCACAATACCTCTAATGCATCTTTAAGCCAAATTGTAAGAAAGGAGTTGAGCGGAACTGTGACGCCGGTACTGGTAAAAAGTAAGGAATATGGTTCCTTGGAGAACGAATCAGGGGTTGGTAAAGTTAAGATTAAGGATTTGAAGCTTGGCAATGTAAAGCTTATCCAAGGAAATTTAAGAGGAACCAGTTTGATTGTTACATTTGAAAAGAAAGGTGTCGGTAGCGCCAAGGAGATTGAGACGACTAGGATACTCCCTATAAAATTCATCTTTGACGGGGCCGGAACTACACTGCTAAGGTGTGTTTCTGAAAATTCAAATAATTTGGAAGATCTTTGTAGCGCCCTGGGGGGGATACTGGATTATTCCGATAATGATCTATGTAAAAGTATCAGTATAAAAACTTTTACTGCCGCAAATTCAACGGCGATGGGCGGAACACCTGGACCGAGACCCTACGCTATAAAAGCCGATGGCGCCGTGGATATTTTTGGAAAGTTAACTTTTAATCATTCGGGAGGAGTTCCGGTCATCGTGGAAAATGGAGTTATTAATAATGTTACCAAATTATTTGTCAACGGATCGGCGGCTGCCGATGAGGTGTCCGCTACGAAATATAACCATGTCTCAGACCAAAAGGAAAAAAAGAATATAAAAGTGATCAGCGAAAAAGAGGCCAATAGAATTCTTAGCTTGCGAGGAGTCAGTTTTAATTGGAAAAATACCGGGGAAAAAAGTTTGGGTCTGGTGGCCCAGGAAGTGCAAAAGCAGTATCCAGAACTGGTTGATCAGGTCGGTAATGGGTTAGCCGTTCAATATGCGAATTTAATTGCCCCCATGCTCGAAGTCATCAAGCGACAGGAAAAACAGATTCGAGAAAATGAACGGGAACTTAAAAAAATAGAACGTGCGCTTGCCTCAACCGCAAAAGGTGACAAAAAATAATTTTTGTCACCCAACCAAAAAACTATTTTAAATTATCTTTAACCGTATTTAAAAAATCAATGGGGAGTGGGAAGAAGGTGGTGGATCTGCCTTCGCCGCTGGATATTTCTTTCATGGTATCTAGATATCTAAGAATGATGGCATTTTTATTTTGATCTAAGATAGCAGCCGCTTTGGATAATTTTTCCGCAGCCACCAATTCGCCCTCAGCCGAAATAACTTTTGCTCTTTTTTCTCTTTCAGCTTGGGCCTGTTTGGCCATGGCCCTTTGCATTTCAATGGGAAGGTCGATGGCCTTAACTTCCACGGCGGAGACTTTGATACCCCACGGCTCAGTCTGTTCATCGATGATTGATTGTAGCCTGTGATTGATGGTGTCTCTTTGGGACAAAATTTCATCCAGCTCAAATTGGCCAATCACCGATCTGAGGGTGGTTTGGGCGATTTGCCCGGTGGCCATTAAATAATCTTCCACTTCAATAATGGACTTGGCTGGCTCTTCCACTCTGAAATAGGCTACTCCATTGACTTTTAAAGTCACATTGTCCTTGGAAATAATATCTTGTGGAGGAATGTCCATCGTGAGGGTTCGAATATCAACTTTTCTGATTTTTTGTATTAAAGGGATGATGATAATAAGGCCTGGACCTTTGACCCCTGTGAATTTTCCAAGCGTGAAAACCACAATTCTTTCATACTGGTTGACAATTTTGATCATGTTCGCGAGTAAAATAAATAAAATGACCACAAATGGAATAAAAGCACTTCCAAACATAAACGCTCCTTAGTTTCTTTTTATATTGAGTATTATCTCTTTTTTATTATTATCCAACACCACACACTTGGTGTTAATAGGCATGTCATCAGGGGATCTTGCCTTCCAAATTTCCCCCTTTACTTTGATATAATATAATTTTTCTGCATGAGTATTATCTATTATTTGGGTAATCACTCCGATGCTTCCGGTTAAATTATGAAAAGACGTTGCATCATTATTTTTCATTGCTTTAACAAACAAATATAAAATGATTAACAGAAATGAACCGATGGATAATATCGATGAGAATATGGCCATCTTGCTAAAGTGCAGATATGCATCATCTGTTCTAAATAAAAATAATGATCCGATGGTCAGTGAAACCAGTCCAGCTAGGGCAATGAGTCCAAAGCTGGTGATAAAGGCCTCTAAAATAAAAAGAATAAAGGCCAAAAGGATTAATCCGAGTGCACCAAAATTCAGGGGGAGCAAATGAAATCCAATCCCGGAAAGAATAACGCATAAAAAACCCAGCCCTCCGGCAACGTATCCTCCGGGGGCTTGAAACTCCAAGTAAATCAAGGCTGCTCCAATTAAAAAGAGGATGTAGGTAAGACTTGGGTTGGATAGAATATTTAATAATTTTTGTCCCAGATCCATTTCATATTCATCCAAGGATGGATTGATCACCACTAGGGAAAGGTCATGATTTTTTACTTTTATTGATTGATTGTTCATAGCTTGGAACAAATCATTTTCGCTGTGAACGAGTCCGTTAATTAATTTATTATTTAAGGCATCCTGTGCTTTAAAAGATTTAGCTTCCTCAATCATCATGCCAAAATCTTTTTCACTACGGCCCCTGGTTTGGGCCAGACTTTGCACCAGTGCTTTCAGATCATTAATGGCCTTATTTTTTAAGTCAGGTTGCTCAATATCTTTGCCTAAGGTGATCGGGGTGGCTGCACCAATATTGGTACCAGTGTTCATATAAAGTAGGTGTGCCCCGCTGGCGATGATGGCCCCTGCGCTAGTGGCAGAAGCCCCCTCGGGGGTGACCCATACCACTATAGGGATATCACTTTCACCGAACATGGTTAAGATTTGTTTGGTGGTCGTGATTAAACCTCCCGGGGTATTCATTTTGATTAAAATTAGATTGTAACCGTTAATATGAGCATGTTTAAAACCGCTTTCAAGGTAATTGGTGGTGGCCGGATTAATGGAGGATGAAATATTTAAACTTAGAATCTTATTAACGCCATAGGTTGTGGTTTGGGCCCAAACACTAACCTGCAAAGACAACCAGCATGCCAGGAAAAAAGGTATGTATCTAAATTGAAAACTTGTCATAGGTGTCACCTTACATTAAATAATTAGAGTCAATTTAATGTCAGGGAGCTAGTTTTGCAAGACCCAACTTATAAAATATTTCTATGTGATTTTATTAATCCAGAATCGGATCGAAAGGCCATTTTAGTGAGAAATGGGGCCATTGTGTTAAAGAAACAAAATGGTTTGAAAAACCAAGTTTTTTATAAAATTAAAGAGCATGGAGAAGAAAAAAAAGTTCTACCCAAATATTGTAACAAGCAATCAGTGGAAGTAGTCCAGATGACCAAACTGCTGGCGTTGCCAGCTTTTTTTGATATGCACTTTCATTGGGTTCAAGATGAAGTATGCCATAAACCTAAAATATCCCTGCTTGACTGGCTTAAAAAACACACTTGGCCATATGAGGCAAAATTTAATAATAAAATGTTTTCGCAAAGGAAAGCCGAAGCATTTTCAAAACTTCTGACTAAAGTAGGCACTCTGGGAGGTGCTTGCTATTCTTCAATTCATGCGCATGCACTCGATCATGCCTTGCATGCGTTTAGAGGGGATTTTTTAATTGGTAATGTGTTAATGACCATTAATTCTCCCAAGTATCTATCTATGAAATCCAGTGCTACGGCCAAGCTGGTAAAAAGAATGATCACCAAGTATCAAGGACGTTATGCACTTACTCCCCGTTTTGCATTATCAGTGGATGCTCCTTTGATGCGTGAACTTAGTGTGTATATTAAAAATAAAAAGGTGTTTATTCAAACCCACTTATCAGAAACCAAAATTGAAATTCAAGCGGTGCTTGATTTATACAGGGGACTGGCGGGTTTTGAACAGGTTAAAACCTATACCGAAATATACGATAAATGCGGACTGATCGGTCCGCATTCACTCTTTGGACACGGTATTTATTTATCCACTAAAGAACTGGCACTGCTTAAAAAGAAAAAGGCATGGATCGCCCATTGTCCCACCTCTAATGCACCCATTAAGGATAAAGGTTTGGGGTCAGGTCTTTTTGATTTTACAAAAATTGAAAGGGCCAAAGTTAATTGGGTTCTGGCTTCTGACATTGGTGGAGGACCTTATCTTTCCATGTTTGATGTGATTGAGTCTTTTGTCAGTCAAAATCAAAAAAAACATATTAAAAGTGCCACCTATGTAAAAGGGCTTTATCATTCCACCTTAAAATCAGCTGAATTTTTGGGACTTAAAAAAACTCATGGAAATTTTCAAAAAGGTAAATATGCTAACATGATATTTGTTGAATCGCCCACCATCCGGCACCACGAGAAAACCGAAGAGGTGTTAAGCAGGATTATTTCGAAAAATAAATTAAATAGAGAAAAATATAACGATATGGTTTATTATACCTATTATAAAGGTCAGGAAGTTTACTCAAGCTCAAGATAGCTTGGGCAATGGTCAGATCCCGGTACGTCTTGCCCATGCCATGTACGGCGAATTTTTGATTCAAGCTTGCTGGAAATAAAAAAGTAGTCAAGCCGCCAACCGATATTTTTATTTCTGCTACCATAGCGATAACTCCACCAAGTATATTGTCCTTCTTCTTTGGGATGTTGTTTTCTGAAAATATCGACAAATCCCTTTTGCATGAGTTTATCCAGCCAGGCCCGCTCAATGGGTAAAAAGCCGGTATTTCCCTCGTTGGATTTAGGATTTTTAAGATCAATGGGTAGGTGGGCAGTATTAAAGTCGCCAGCAATAATAATTTCCTTTTTAGTTTGCTCCTTTAGAAAGAGGGCCTTGGCAAGCACGGCATCGCTATATTCTAATTTATAAGGGACTCGGAAAAGATCCCTGCCACCGTTTGGGAAATAACACGCAAAAAAAATAAAATCATGGTAGTGGGCAATAATAGTTCTTCCCTCCTCATCAAACTTACTGATCCCAAGTCCAATTTCTACGGTTGGTTTTTCAATAAGCTTATGTGAGTAAAGGGCCACTCCCGAATAGCCCTTGGTTAAAGCACTTGCATACCAAGAATGATAATTATCTAAAATGAGTAGTTCAGGAGGGATTTGGGTTTCATTAAGTTTGGTTTCTTGGAGTGCAATAATCTGACAATCGTTTTGCTTGAGCCATGAAATAAAATTTTTTTTAGCTATCGCCCTAAGACCATTAACATTCCAAGTGGCAAGTCTTTTCATTTTTTTCCTCATCTTTTATTTTGTATAAAAATGTATTACATTTTTATATGTGCAAATTAAATATTATTTTTACAAAATGCATGCGTTAACTTGTTGTAATTATATATAGTTGATTAAAACAAGTAACTAAAACATGTTTGGCCAGATTTGAATAATTTTGATAAATTAAATGTATTCAAAGATATTAAAATAATGGAGTGAAAGGTGAAAGAGAAGGAGAGTATGCGTTGCTTTGAAAATATTGCGAAACTTATTAAAGACAAGCGTCTTGGTCATCCCAAAGGGTATTCGCAATCAGAATTATCGAATTTGTTGGGATATAAAAATGGGCAATTTATCAGCAATGTTGAGCGGGCGCTATGTAACGTTCCACTTAAAATGCTTAGAAGGGTTACTGAAGTTTTGGATATTCCCGCCACTGATCTTAAAAAGGCAATCCTGGATGATAATGAAAAAACTTTGGATAATTATCTTAATTCCAAGTCCTCTGGTGAAGATTTAAAAGAAGATATGTACGATGCGGAAGGCCTTTAACCAGTCTACCTAATACTGTTTAATCTGATTGTAATCATCCAAAGTGCCAATACTTTCTTGGGTGTCCGCGGAATAATCGGTTTCCCTCTGAGAGTTTAGAAAATGTGGATCTTTCACTTGATAATCATCAATAGGTTTATCACCTTTTTTATTGAGGTCGTGATTGGTGGAATAGATGGTGTCTTCCGGGTACATATTAAGCTGTTCATTTAAATATGCTTTTTGTGGGTCAGTCAGTTCTTTTAAAAAAGTCTGGATATCGATAAGAGTCTGCTCGTAGCTATTTTTTAATTTAAAAATAATTCTTTCATTGCTTTGATAAATATTTTCAAAATATTTTTTTCGGGCCTGGTTATGTAGTTCCAGTAGGTAGTTATAGCGGGTGTATACTTTATCCAATGAAAAATTCTTTTCTGGTTTTCCCCGATAATTGTTCCTTCTGGGCCGGTAGTTTGGATTGAAATGTTTGTTAGGATTGGAACTGGTTTTCAAGGAATGAGAGATGACTGCCACATCGGAAAGTGGAGCGGGAGTTTTGGTATTTGATTTATTGGGGTTATATTTATTAAACTTGGAGTTGCCTCGATAATTATTTTTGCTGCCATTTCTAGAATTATTTTTTGATTGATTTTTTCTATCGTTAGAAAAATTATTATTCATCATATACTCCCAGGAAAAAATAAATCATGAGTGATCTTAATATAGGGTTTTCCTTTTTTCCTATAAAACTAGCAGATTTTTAATAAAGGGTCTATAATTGAAATGGCTTAAAACACCGTCAAAAAAGCTGGAATCCTAGTAATTTTCGGATGGGGGGCGTGCATGCTTAGAATGATTGTAAATTCCATACAAATATGTATTTTTTTGCTTATATGTTTTTTTCCCACGGAGAGTTATTCTCAGTGTCAGGCTTCGCTATCAAATGATTCAGGACCCTTAAATTATCGAGAAGGGCAATTGCCTACTAATATGGCTATACCTGAGAAAGATTGGAGATATTCGCTTTATGAAAATATAAAAAATGATAATCTCGATCGGTCGGCTAAATTGCTTGGATTGTTGACCATGCTGCTGATGTTCTTTGGTTTTTTTGCCAACCGAAAAAAAATCTTCAGAATATGCCTGGCGGTTTATGCTGCACCTATGATTCTTTATTATGTTTCTTTTGAAAAATTATCACCGATATCGCTGATGGTTTTGCTTATTTTGACCATCATGATGTTTGTGTGGGGAGCCAGTTTCGATTTTGTCTTAAAGTATTCCAAAACCATTTTTTTCCATCTCGTGACATGGATACTAGTGGGAACTTTGCTTATTGTCCCAGCGGTCTATATCAGATTGTTTGCGGGGTGGGAAGAGCTTCAATCTTTAGGTCTAAATATGGTATCCGGTAGAAATGCACAATTAATCTTTTTTTTAATGACCCTTTTGCTGGGGGGGGCAGCAATTCTACTTTTGCATTTTGGATTTAACCAGGTTATGAAACCTACCCTGGTGGAAGTGGGCAAGGGTAAACAGCTTCCGGTGGTGGGTATTAAAATAGTTTTGTATCTTTTTTGGGTGGGAGTTTTTTTATTTGCCAAACCCTTGGGGGTTTATCTAATAACCCTATTTTTCTTAGGGAATATTTTTAGAGAGAAAGATATTGTTGATGATATGATGATTAAAATGAAAAAATACAGGTTGTTTTTAATATTTAACTACCTATTGGCCATTATATTGGGTGGCCAATATGTGTTAAATGGTCTGGTGGCATATGATAAGATTTTGCATGTTACGCTGGTCATTGCCCTGATCTGTTTTTTATATTTTGCAGTGGCTTTGCTTTTGAAAAAAGTGTTGAAGGAGAGAATTGATTTGTCGCACTTGATAGCGGTCAATCCATTTTTCATGTTGTCATTTATTCTTTTTAACCGTCACTTAATCTCTGATTCATTGAAGAATTTTTTTTATTTGAGTAGTGTTATCACATTGATCGTAATTGCCTTTATGGTTTAAAGGCCTGGTTGTTTTTCTTTTTGTATTCTTCTAAGGAATTGAAATAAGTTCGTTGATCTTCAATGGATAGTGGTTTAATGGATTCAACATTTTTTTTTCTAATGCCATTTTGTTGGATAATTTCATCCATCAATCTGATCTTAGCAGTAATTTTTTTGGCAATTCTTCTAAGCCACCTTGGTACTTGGGTTTGAAATTCGGCAGAGGGAATTCGTAAAACTTCACTATCTTCAAAGGCAATAATGTGAGCACTCCGATCCATATGATCAATAAATGAGAGCTCTCCCAAATATTCATTTGGTCCTAAATAAGCAATCGGTGTGATTTGTCTTTTTTGGTTTACGCAGATAAGTAGATTACCTGAAATAATATAATAAAGATCATGGTTAATGTCCCCGGCCATGCACAAGACATCGTTTTTTTTAAGCTTGATTTTATATTTTTCGAGATTACTCATACTGATTGACATAGGTTGATCCTTTTTTATATCTGAAAAAATTGTTTAATAAGAAGGATGATCTGCTGGCTTATTTCTTCATAAAAAATGGTTTGGGGGAAAAATACATCTGAAAATAACACCCGTCTTTCAATACTTTTGTTAACCAGGGAATGAAAATCAATATAGTTTAGTCTATTGGAAAGCGCTGCCTGTGTGATGATGGAATTAAAGACACCGTTGCTGCGCCAAGGAACACAATCAAAACTGGTGGACAGGTTGAAGGCCTGGTTTGCTTCATTGGTTTTACCCAGTAATAAACTGGCCTGCCCCAGCAGATAGTAAACCTGTGCATTAGTGAATGCTTGCTGCGACAGTTCCTTGAGTTGCTGGTAAGCCACTTTGGTTTTGCCTTCGTCTAGGTAACTTTTTATTTTCAAAAGATGATTGCTAAGATTGGTAGTGGTGGAATTTGAACAAACCCTGCGGGGGGGAACTTGAAAGTTGAGAGGGGTGGTTAAAAGAATAATTTCGGCATTAGTTTGACGAATGACTTTGATGAGTTCCATTAAATGATAGTGGTAAAGCGAGTAGGTGATTTCCATTTTGCGCTGTTGTTCCAGATCGCTATAGGTTCTAGTATCTTGCTTTAACTCTTTTAATATATTAATTTTGGTGGGTTTAAATATAATTTTGGATAATTGTGGAAAAAATTCCAGGATAAGCTGCACATAAGGAATATTGAATCTTTTAATATTGGTAGCTATTTGCTGATAATCATCAATTTCAAAAATATTTTCATAAAATTCATCGGCACTTCCATGATAAATGATGAGCGGAGGGATCTTTTTTAGTTTTTTTATTTTATCCAGGGTGCGTACGATACTCTCATTTTTTTTACACCAGTTAAAAATTTTAAGAGGCGATTGCAAATTTTTGGAGGTTTTATCCTGGATGTACGGGATATAATGGGCCAGAGCAACTCCCATTTTATCCCCGATCAATAAAACGTTGGCACTAGAAGCCGAGGCGACTTCCTTGGGATCTAGAATTTGATCACTGATTAGGTATGCATAAGGATGATTTATGAATTGAGAGTTGGAAGTAAAAAAAATAAGGATTAAAACGACCATGAGGGTAAGCAGCACTATTGGTCCCATGGCAGCAACTTTCTTAAAAATAGAGGTTTTTTTGGTTTTATTTTTGGTCATTTTTATAAATTAATTTCTTTCACTTTATTCTATCTTATTTTCTTGATAAATGGCATAAAACTCTGATGATAATTAGCTGGAGGGGGTGCGTGGCGTTATATATTCCAGAATTGGTGGCCCCAGGCGGAAGCTTGGAAAAATTGAAAATGGCCATCTTGTATGGAGCCGATGCTGTCTATATTGCGGGTGAAAATTTCGGTCTGAGAACGGCGGCAGATAATTTTTCAAAAGATGAGATTTTAAGAGGTATAGAATTTGCCCATTGCCGAAGTAAAAAAATATATGTGGTGATCAATGCTTTCTTACACGATAAAGAATTGGGTGAATTGGAGTCCTTTATTGAGTTTTTGTCCCAGGTAAAAGTGGATGCCGTGGTGGTTTCTGACTTCGGGGTGATCAGTTATATTAAAAAAATATCCAATCTCAATATTCATTTATCCACTCAAAATACCTGTTTAAATTCTTATGCAGCGTCCTTGTGTAAAGAGATTGGGATTAACCGAATTGTGTTGGGGCGTGAAGTTTCGATGGAAGAGGCAAAGATCATTAAAGATCAGACCGGTCTTGAAATGGAGATGTTCATTCATGGTTCCATGTGCATGTCTTATTCAGGAAATTGTCTGATTTCCAATTACGTTTTTAATCGTGATAGTAATAGGGGCGGGTGCAAGCATAGTTGTCGATTTTTGTATCAGATTGACGGGCGTCGGGATTATTTTTATAGTTCCAAAGATTTGATGGGATTTGAGTTTCTATTAAAAATTTGTCATGCCAAGATTGATGCTTTGAAAATTGAGGGCAGAATGAAAACTCCCCATTATCTTGCCACCGTGGTCAAAGCATATCGTGCAGGTCTTGATAGTTTGAAGGAAAAAAATGAAATGGATTGGTCGCAAATCGGTGAACTGAATAAAATTCAAACCAGAGATTATTTCGGTGGGAATCTTATGACAAAGGCCACCGAGGAAAGCGTTTTTTCCAAGGGTAAAATTGATAAAGCGGAGGATATTGCGGGAGTGGTGTTAGAGGCCAAAAAGGGAGAGCATTTGCTTATTCAAGTTAAAAGTGCTTTTGAAAAATTTGATCATCTGGAATTTTTACCCTTTAGAGGAGAGTCAATTATGCTGGAGGTTTTGCATATGATGGATGCCAGCGGTCAACCTATCGATGCAGGAAAAACCGGGTCTGTGGTGAAACTGCCATATAATCCCAATATAGAGAGTGGGAATATTGTAAGGATCAAGAGAAAAAAATGAATTTGGTATTTTATGCAGATACGATTGAAGAGATTAATGACTTGTATTATCAAGGTATATTGGAAGTTATTTTATCACCCAAGAACCTGGCTTCGTTTGGTACGCAAGATTTTGCGCAAATCCAAGAGTGTTTATGTTTTAGTAAAGAGATCGGGGTCACCGCAGTCATCGAATGGGATATTTTAATGACGGAAGAGAGCTTTTCCCGTTGCGCTTTTGAGGTATTAAAATATTATGATGAGGGGGCAAATATTTTCCGGGTCAGGGATACTGGTGCCATTTATTTTATCAAAGAAAAAACCAAGGCTCACATTGATTTGATTCAAGGCCATTTCAATCAAAATATGGACGCCATTTTATTTTGGCAAAGTTATCTGACAAATCGTTTGCGTAAATTGGTGGTATCCCAAGAAGCCACTTTTGAATTTATAAAAAAAATAAAAACCCATACCTGCCTGGAACTGGAAGTCATGCTTCTGGGGAAAATCTTAATGTCCTATACCCCTCGGCGGCTGCTTACGAAATATAGTGGGAATAATCAGGGGATCACCGAAGTTTATCCCTTGGAAGGCCCGGCTGAAAAATTTGAGGCTTTGCAAAATAACCATGGCACTTTTTTATTTTATTCAAAGGATTTTTCCCTTTTTGACAGCGTCCAGGAGTTAATCGATATAAACCTGGATGCATTTAGAGTGGATTTAAGATTTTCCAAGGATGCCACGGTTTATGCTGACATTATCAAGTATCTCCATACGCTCGATTTGGCGGTACTTGAGCAAGTTAAGACGAAGTATAAGCATGACCTGACCAACGGCTTCTATCCTTCCAATTCTTCGGATAAAATATTTCAAAAATTAAAAAATGAGCATTTGAAAATTACTTCCGGGAAGTTCGTGGGCGAAGTTATCGATGTTAAGAAGGACGAGTTCGTGGGGGTGCTTTTAAAAGGGGAGCACGCTATTGATAAAAAATCTAGACTATATATAATCACCCCTGATGGCCGGAAAAAAAATCCTAAGTTGTCATTTCTTAAAAATACTAGTTGGCAGGAGATTGACCATTCAGACCATGAATGTATTGTTTATTTTAACTATGTTGGTGGGGTTACTTTTAAAAGTTTAGTCTTTGTGAAGGACTAGAAAATTTACCTTGATACCACCATTACTGAAAGTAATGATTTCCTTGATCAAATAATTTTTAAAATTTATTTTTTTATAGTTAATATTTTGAGGGATCACAATTCCCACCACCTGGGGTGTATAGTTGTGATAAATAGCATCCATTATTTTTTGATAATATTGAATCAGATTTTCTTTGATGATTATTCTTTTACCGTAGGGAGGGTTGGTAATGACCGCCAGGTTGCCATATAACTTATAAGTCCTCTTTAAAAACAAATCATGGGTAAAAAAATGGATCGGGGCAGTCTGTTTTAAATTTTTAAAATTGTTTTGGGAAGTTTCAATTGCCCGATCATTAATATCGAGTCCGGTATAGGATAAAAAAGAGGTATGGGCATGCTCGCCAGGGATGGGAAGAAGCAAGTCAGACTCGGGCGGCAGATTAAATAAAGTGAAGGCAAAATTTCTGGTGCTTGGTAGATAAAAGCCAGCCGCTTCCAAAAGGAAGGTACCACTGCCACACATGGGATCAACCAAATGTGTGTTTTTCAAGCTACCCAAGGCCAACACTAAAGCAGCGGCAATATTTTCTCGGATAGGGGCAAACCCGATATTGGTCCGATAGTTTCTGATATTTAATCTGGTCCCGGTGGTATCAATGGAAAGAGTGACGAGATCATTAACTACTCTTAGAAATATTTGAGGTGGTTTATCTATTTTTTTTAACAACATTTTTTTAGTGGGGGTATTGGCTTTGAAGTATTGCAAAATACCTAAAGTAACGGTTTGTTCAATTTTTTTAGTATTAAGGAGTCTGGAGGTTTGGGAGGAAACATGAATTTTATAAAGGGGTTGGTTTAAATAAGTGGCCCATTTAAACCGGGAGATTTTTTTAAAAAGCCTGGGGAAGTCCCGGCACTTAAATTCATCTAGACGGAGTAGAATACGGGTGGGGATTTTTAATGTAAGATTGAGGGAAAAACCAACGGAGAGAGTGGTTTCAATGGAAATGCCACCTTTTTCCAGGCGGATTTCTTTGATAAAGGTTTCAGGTAAAGCAGCGGTCTTTTCCAAAAGTTCCAATTTGGCCAGGTCTTCAAGTCCTGGAGGAATTATTAAAAAAAAGGTATAGTATTGCTTGCTCATCATCTTGTTTTTTTTTATATTACAAAAGAGATATCTTTACTAGGAAACAAAAGAAATGTTTGAAATAAGCATTCAAAAAGCTTGGGAAGAAAGACTTAAAGATTTTGGTTTAGGAAGAATGGCGTTGTTTATTTGCATTTTCAATGTCTTTTTGTTTTTTATTGGTGGATTTTATTTTCAAAAGATCAATTTATATATTTTATTACCAATCCCGGTGTCGTTTGCCTTTTATGCTTATCGACAAAAGATCATAGAAAAAGGCCATGCGTTCATCCTGATTATGAATGCGGTGTTTATGAATGTGGCCATTAGTTACAATTACTACATGATAGGCGAACTAGATCGCATGGCAGGCTTCTTGAAAAGATATGACGAGGTCATGTGGAAATTTGATCTCTGGATTTTTAAAATGCCACCTGCCTTGTTAATTGAGAATGTTTTTCAGGTAACTAAAATTTATTCCTCTTTTTTTTATGATTCGATTATTATTTGTTACTTATTATATTATGCTCTACCTTATGTGGGCGGCATTCTTTATTATCTGCAATTGCCCAGGCATTTAAAGTATCGGGTAGGTCGCTTTTGTTCCAACATCATACTTTACTACTCCATGAATTATACCTTGTATTTTACTATTCCGGTCAGTGGTCCTCAATATTATCTAAGGGAAATGTTTGTAAATGATCTGCCTTTTTCCCGCATGGGGCAGTGGCTTTATGATTTAATTAAAGCTGGGCAATTAAATTATATAGATTGTTTTCCTTCAGGCCACGTGGGGGCAACCTTTCTGGTCACCTTTTGGCTTTATAAAATAAATCACCAGCAGCGTTTTCTGGTAACACTCATTTTAATCGGTGTGATTTTTGCGACGATTGCACTTCGTTACCATTATGTTGTGGATGCGCTTGCCTCCATTCCTTTGGCCATCTTTTCATACTATTTGTCAGGGTTATTTTACCCGGCTCCCGTAGATGTGGTGTCTCTTCGAGGTCCCCATGAAAGGTAAACTCATCCTGGTTCCAACCCCTATTGATGAATGCAGTCCGCTCGAGTCAGTGGCAAAAGAAAAAATAATCAATGCTTGTAGTTTAGCGCATTCACTTTTTGCTGTGGAAGAACTCAAGTCGGGCAGAAGAAGATGGATTCGTTTTGGATTGCCTAGAGAAACTGTGGCGGAGCTTATTTTATTTAATGAGCATTCCGCCAAAAATCTGACCTTTTCTTTTATTGAAGAGTTAAAGAGAGGGAAGGATATTTATCTGATGAGTGATGGGGGATTGCCTGCCTTTATGGACCCCGGGAGAGAACTGGTTAGCATGTGTCATGCCAATGATATTCAAGTGACCGCCACGCCTTTTTGTAACTCGGTGGTGTTGGCACTGGCGTTGTCCGGCATTGCCCATGAAAGCTTTCTGTTTGAAGGTCGCTTACCGATCAAGATTGATGATCGGGAAAAAAAGATGAAAGAATTGAGCACTTTCCAAGGGACGGTAGTGCTTTTAGATACGCCCTACCGGCTTAAAAAAACCTTGGAAGATTTAGCGGGTCTTGGTCGGAAGATTTTTGTGGCCTTGGATTTAAATTGCAGTACCCAAGAACTAGTTTTTGGCACAGTTGCCCAAGTCATGGGAAAAATAAAAAA
The DNA here is from genome assembly GCA_001770015.1 of Bdellovibrionales bacterium RIFOXYC1_FULL_37_79. GTDB lineage: Bacteria > Bdellovibrionota > Bacteriovoracia > Bacteriovoracales > Bacteriovoracaceae > XYC1-FULL-37-79. Next base: position 32,128 of record MEQB01000015.1, on the reverse strand, counting down.
TTTTAAAAGAGAATTCATCCTAATAATTGAATGATTAGCGCTTCGCATGATGAAAAATTACTATGATTTAGAAGAAATTTCTTTCTACTTGACTGTGATGCATCGTGGCGGTAAATTTCCATGTGTTTTCTTCCAAATGAAGGCAAAAATTGAATAGAAAAGTTGATCATATTGAATTGGCCAAATTGAACCAAATTGATGGAAGTTTTTTAGATGACCGGTTTGATTATGAGCCATTATTAACGGGACACCCGCTTCATACAGATCATTCTTTGAATTTTTTAAATAAACGCCTGAAGTATCCGATCTGGATTTCCAGTATGACTGGTGGAATGCCGATGGGTAAGTTGATTAATGAGCGTTTGGCCTATGTTTGTAAAAAATATCAAATAGGTATGGGACTTGGTTCTATTCGTAAACTTCTGGATGATGAAAGACTTTTTGACACCTTTAACTTGCGGCCTCTGGTGGGGGAGGACGTTCCCATTGTTGCCAATTTGGGAATTGCCCAGATTGAAAATATTTTGAATGATCATAAGACTGATCAGTTGCAAGAAGTTTTAGGCAAGCTCAGGGTGGATTGCTTAATGATCCATGTAAACCCTCTTCAAGAATGGATGCAAAAGGGTGGGGATCGCTATTATGTTCCTCCATACATTAGTATTAAAAAAATAGCCGGCCAGCTGGATCTTCCAATTGGGGTGAAAGAAGTTGGTCAAGGGATGGGGCCTAAAAGCATTCAACAACTTTTAAATTTACCAGTGCGGGTTTTTGAATTTGCTGCCTTTGGTGGTACTAATTTTACTAAAATGGAACTGCTTCGTTTGGAAGATAAAATTTACCAAGAAACCATCAATCCCTTGATCACCGTTGGACATGATGCGATATCGATGATAAATACGTTTGGAAAAATTTTCCTTCCTGAAAATGGCGTAATTAGCTTGAAGGAAATAATTATTTCGGGGGGGGTTGAATCATGGAAAGACGGGTTGTGTCTTATTGACAGGTTTAAAAAGATCACTCCCCAGTTGCAGGTGGAAGTGGTGTTTGGACAGGCCTTCCGATTTTTAGAATATGCTAAAATTTCCAAAGAGGCCTTGGATAGTTATATGCTGGGTGTGATTCAAGGAATGGATTTATATAGAAGTTTTTTATCTTTGAAAAATAACGTTGATGATGAGGTATAAGTTTGAAAGAGTTGTGTGGATTTTCAAAACTTAGTAAATTGGAAAAATTAAACTTTGTCGTAGATGAGTATTTAAATGCTTCGGAAAATGTCAAAAAAGATTTTTTAAGTTGTGCCTACGAAAATGAAAAGTTTCAAAGAATACATGATCAGTTTAGTGAAAATACCATCAGTAATTTTCATCTGCCGTACGGGGTGGTGCCTCATCTGCTCATGAATGGTGTGGATTATTGCGTTCCCATGGTGATTGAAGAAAGTTCGGTGGTGGCAGCTTGTAGCAGAAGTGCCAAATTTTGGAAACGACGTGGTGGCTTTCATGCGGAAGTTATCTCTAAAATAAAAACTGGCCAGGTACATTTTTATTACACAGGATCAATTAAAAAACTAAGAAAAATATTTAACGAAAACAAATCCACCCTTTTAACCCATGTTAAGGAGATCAATTGCAATATGTCGAAGCGTGGAGGAGGCATATTGGATCTGGCGCTTATTGATAAGACTCACGATGAAGCTCATTATTATCAACTTAGTTTAAATTTCGATACCTGTGATGCTCAAGGGGCCAACTATATCAATACCAATTTGGAAACTCTGGCATTTGAGTTCAAGAAACTTTTTTCAGATAATGAGCTGGAAATTATTTTTTCGATTGTTTCAAATTACACTCCCAACTCCCTGGTCAAGTGTTATATTACTTGTGCTATCAGTGAATTGCATGATGAACAGATTGGGATGTCTCCGGATGTTTTTGCGGCACGATTTAAAAAGGCGGTTAAAATCTCCCAGATAGATATTACCCGGGCGGTTACCCACAACAAGGGAATTATGAATGGGGTGGATGCCGTGGCCATCGCCACCGGGAATGATTTTCGGTCGATTGAGGCCTGTGTTCATGCCTTTGCCTCCAAAGAAGGGCGATATCGAGGGCTTACCAATATCAGTTTGGATAATAATATGTTTTATTATGAATTGATTATTCCTCTAAGCGTTGGAACGGTAGGAGGGCTTACCAATCTGCATCCCCTGGCAAGCTACTCTTTAAATATGTTAAAAAAACCGCATGCCGAAGACCTGATGAAAATTATGGCATGTGTGGGTTTGGCACAAAATTTTGCTGCCATTAGATCGCTGGTGACCAGTGGAATTCAAAAAGGTCATATGAAGATGCATTTGATAAATATCTTAAATTATTTTGAGGCGAGTGAACCAGAAAAAGATCTGGCTTTTTTATTTTTTAAAGATAAACGAGTGTCATTTAATGACGTAAGAAATTTTTTAGGCCGGGATAAGCAATTACAATGAATATGAATAAATTAGCCCCTAATTTAAAAAAACGACCAGGACAAAATGAGCAGACCTATTTCGGGAGAGGAAAACTTCTATTAAGTGGGGAATATTTTGTTTTGGATGGTGCCAGTGCCTTGGTATTACCAACCAAACTAGGACAGTCCATGACTGTCCGGTATAGTCCTTCCTTTAATCCCAAATTGCATTGGAAAAGTTTTGATTCCAACAATGATTTATGGTTTGAATCGAAATTTGAGTTTTGGCATTTTGACTGTCTGGATTCCAGTTCCGATAGCACGGTGATGTTTTTACAAAAAATACTCAGACAAGCGAGAAAACAAAATCAACATTTTTTAAGAGATGATGTGGATGTGTATGTTGAGACTAATTTAGAGTTTCCACTTGATTGGGGACTTGGTAGCAGCTCAACTTTGATTTACAATATAGCCCAGTGGGCCTACGTTAGTCCTTTTAACCTATTGTTTAATATTTATAATGGTTCGGGATATGACGTGGCAGCCGCTTCTTCGGATTGCCCCATTATTTATGAAAAAGGAAAACAAGGGCCTAATTGGCGTCTTAGTAAATTTGATCCAGTATTTAAGGATAATCTCTATTTTGTTTTCATGGGGAACAAGGCGGATTCATTCAAGGCCATTGAAGCTTACCTGAATAAAAAAGTGAATAATACGGCAGTGGTTAATGAATTATCCAAGATAAGTGGTTTATTGGAAGAAGCCACGAGCTTAAGACAGTTTAATGCACTTATTAAATCTCATGAGCAAATTGTGTCCGAAACTTTGAATATGACCAGGATGAAGGATGCTTGTTTTAGCGATTATTGGGGTGAAGTGAAATCCTTGGGAGCCTGGGGCGGGGACTTTGTCCTAGTCACCAGCAGGAAATCTTTTGAAGAAACCAAAGAATATTTTGCACAAAGAGGAAACCAGGTCATCATTCCTTACGAAGAGATGGTTTATAATAAAAATTCAAAAGTTGATTTTTACCCGTTACCTGCCTTGGAAGATGTCAATCAAATATCCCATTTTCTACAGTAGGTTCAATGAATAATATAAAATTATCAGGTGTAATTAAGTCCAGTGCCTCTTCCAATATTGCCCTAGTAAAATACTGGGGGAAAAAAGGCCTGCAGATTCCTGAAAATCCTTCGGTCAGTTTATCCCTTTGTCAGTCGCAATCAATCACCGAGGTTGCCTGGGAAATTAAAGAGGATAGGACCAGTGCTTTGGAGATAGAGTTTTATTTTGAAGCACAAGAAAATATTGAATTCAAGCAAAGAGTGATCAAGTATTTTGAAACAATTGCATCTTTGCATGCCATTCCTCATCACCTTAAATTAAAAATAAAAAGCCACAATACCTTTCCGCATTCTTCAGGCATTGCTTCCTCGGCATCGTTTATGGCCTCGCTGGCACTAATGGTCCGGCACCTGGATGCGCTTATAAATGATCTCCCTACATCGGGGCCGGAATTTTCCCAAGCAGTGTCAAGGTTGGCCCGAATTGGCTCTGGAAGCGCTTGTCGATCGGTTTATGGGCCAATATGTTTATGGGGCCAATTGGATGGGTGGCGTGAAAGCAGTGATGAATATGCGGTGCCGGTACAAAATTATCACGATATTTTTTCCGATTATAGGGATACCATCCTGATTGTTGATTCTACCCCCAAAAAAATTTCAAGTCCGCAAGGTCACCAATTAATGCATGAGCATCCATTTAAAGAAAAAAGATATATCCAGGCCAGGGAGAATTGTAAAAAACTCCTGGATGCAATTATCATGGGAGATCTGGCGACATTTGTTAGGATTGTGGAAAGTGAGGCCTTGATGTTACACGGTTTGATGATGACCGGAACGAAGCCTTATATTTTGGTAAAACCCAATACCCTGGCCATCATTGATAAAATTGTCAGATTTCGAGAGAAAACCCAGATTCCTGTGGCCTTTACCCTGGATGCGGGGCCAAATCTCCATTTACTTTATCCCAATCATTTTCATGAGGAGGTGTTGGCCTATATAAAAAGGGAGTTGGTACAATTTTTAGAAAATCAAAACTTTATTGAGGACCGAGTAAATGCGCATCCTACCACCCTTGAGTATATATAGATGACGCAAAAAATATTTTATTCAAAAATTTTACTTTTTGGCGAATATGGAATTATTCATGATTCAATGGGGTTGGCTATTCCCTATCCGTTATTTCAAGGTGAGCTTAATTTTCAAACAGACTTTCGCTTGAATCAAATAACGATTGATAACGAGCTTAAGGCCTTTTCCAAATATCTGAAAAATGTCTCCAAAAATCATGATGAATTATCATCATTTGATGCTGATTCTTTTGAGTTTGATGTTTCTCAAGGATTATGTTTTCAATCCACCATTCCCCAGGGATACGGGGTGGGAAGTTCCGGGGCCCTTTGTGCATCTGTTTATCACCGATATTGCGCAGATGTGCAAAATGAAAGTGTTGATACTTTTGATAAAAAACGCTTATCAGAATTAAAAAAGATCTTTTCAATCATGGAGGCCCATTTTCATGGGGCCAGTTCGGGGATTGATCCCTTGATTAGTTATGTTAACCAAGCCGTTTTGATTAAAGGACTCAATAACGTGGAAATTATCACAGATCCAGTTTTTAAAAAGAAGGCTGCCGGCGGCATATTTTTATTAAATACCGCCAGGCCTAGACGGACGGAACCCCTGGTCAATTTATTTTTAGAAAAATGCAAAGAAACTTCTTTTAGAAATCTTTGTGAGACTATCTTGCTTCCCATTATCAATGGATGTATTCATTCATTTTTATCGTCTGATAAAAATGCGTTGTTGGATTTTTTTCAAAGTCTCTCGGATTTTCAGTATCGTCATTTTGATCCCATGATTCCTCATTTATTTAAAGAAGTGTGGCATGAGGGCCTAAAGAGCGAGGCCTTTTATCTCAAGCTTTGTGGGGCCGGGGGAGGCGGATTTTTGCTTGGAATGACGGAAAATTTTGATGAGGCCAAGGATAAATTGCAAGGCTATGAAATCAGGCCGCTTTATTTCTTATAATTATTTTTAGATCGCAATCAAGTTGCTTGGTTGTTATAATTCAAATTTAGCCGTCTTTCATAGCTGTAAATATAAAAAAGTAAAATGATCCAGTAAACTTTGCTTACGATAGTATTCACCAAAGGATTTTGCTTACCACATTTCATTTCTTTTCTAATCAAAAAACAAAAAAAAACGATAAGACAAACAGGTTTTAAGCGGGAGTTTTTCATGTATAAGTCAATTCTTTTATCTTTTTTAGTCTTATCCCTCTTTTCACAAGTAATTCCATTGTGCTTCGGGGAGGATTTTATACCACCTGAATACTGCAAGCAAAATGCATCCGAATTATCAGCATTTGAAAATGGTCAATGTACGAAGGCAGAAACAACACCGCTTATTTCAAATTTAGAATCGCTTATTTCAATATCAGATCCAGGTGCGTTTCAAGCGAATTTATATAATTTTGGCGTGAAGACATTGATTGAAAGAAGCGCAAAGCTTCGTGAAATGGGATTATTTCATACCCGAGAACCTTATAAACTTTGGGACAAGGAAATTCTGTCGTGTTTTGAGAAAAATAAAGAAAATGAAAATGCGAATATGTTTCGTAAAGATCAAACAGGGGAATTACATGTAAGTGACCCAGATAAGAAATTGTCAGTGGAAGAAAAGCGAAAATTATACTTTGCTGAAAAATTAGTAAATCTTATTTCTGATAAACCAAGATTGGATTTACGGGCCCAAAAAATTGAGGAAATTAAAAAGATTGTTGGTACCAATGGTGATATGAAGTTTAATCAGGAGGCTTACGATGAGATGATAGCCTGGACGGCTCCATCGGGTAGTATGATTGATTTATCGCCAACCCTGCGTAAAATTGAAAAAAAAGGAGGCCAATATTATGAAAGTTATAAAAAAATATATGACTTTAAGAAGTCTGGAAATAAAGATGGCCAAATAGCGGAAGAAAAAAGACTAGAAGGTTTGAAAAAAAGGGTTGATGAGTTAAATAAAGAATTATCTGGCGGCGGACCATTATCAATTAATTTGTTCGATAAATTAAATATAGAGCGCAGAACATTTTATTTTGGAAAAAATCCCGGTGCTAAGATATATGATACAAATAAAGTATCTCACCACGAAGTATATGCTTATTCCGGTTTCGGAAAGAAGGCCTTGGAATTGCTTTCCAAAGACGAAAAAGGAAAGCAATTAATTAAATTGATACAAGATGATGTTAATAATGGAAACAAAAAAGAGGCGATTGCCAGGGCATTGCTCTATACTAGTGGTGAAGATGAAAGCATTTTCACGGCATTAAGAGGAGATTATCAAAAAAGATCAAGAGAAATAAAAATTGATATCTTGGAAAATCTAGAACTGATTTGTAAGAGTCCAAAAGCAAAAGAGTATATGTTGTTTGATAAAGGATTAGTAAGTCACTATATAGAAAGTCTTGAAGACAAAACTATGCAAGAAGCAGCTAAAAAAAGCCATTGTGCCTTACTTGAAAAAGTGGATTACCCCTCAGTAAGTAAATGGGCAATGGGTACGGGCACGGGCCTGCTCGCATATGGTGCGATATCTGGTGCACCACCAGTGGTGATCATGGGAGGATTAATCATGGCGGGGGATAATGCTCGGGATAGGTGGAATCAACGAACACTCGAAAAGTCCATGGCCGGATTTGAACAAAGTGAAATTCAGCAATTGCTAGAAATCGCCAGAACTGAAGATATTGCATCAAAAGTAATGCTGGTTGATCTTGCGACACTTCCGGCAAACTTGTTTTCCCTTGCCAAGACCTTTAAACAAATTCCAAGAGTGGCAAAAACTTTACAACTAAAACCAGAAACAGCAGTATTAAAGACCCAAAAACCACCAACATTAAAAGAAAAAGTAGCAAAATCAAGAGAAGAAGTAATAGCATCAAGAGCGGCAGCAAAATTAGAAAATGAAATAGCAACCTTAAGAAAAGAAGCAAAAAAATTAGGAGAAGAAGCAGCAAAATTAAGAAAAAACATTCCACAAAACGAAACCACACTAGCAAGAAACACAAGATTATTAAAAATAAAAAATGCAGAAAAAGCAGCAAAAAAAGCAGCAAATACTAGTGATCATCTAGAAGGGCATTTTGCACCAATTATACAAAACAAAAAATTTGATTCAATAGATGATTTTGATAACGTTTTAAATGACATACAAAATGTTTGGAAGAAACTTAATGAATCGCGAAATAAAAATAATGGTATGCTTGATCATTTATTTAAAAACTATGCAGAGTTACCAGCTGAAAACAAACTTGAATTTATAGATATATTTGAAAAAGAGCTTAAGGCTTATAACCCTAAAGTTCTCGAATCCACCGTCTATAAAGCGTATCGAAAAGCCTTGAAAGATTTCTCTCTGCTTGCATCTGTAGAGGCTACATCTCGTTTCGATAGCTATCCTGCTCTTATTAAAAAATATCAAAATGCCTTGAACTCAACAAATCAATCAACCATAGATCTTTTAACCAGAATTCAAAAGGCATTGAAGGAAGTCGAATATAATAAAGGGCAAGCTGATTATTATCAACCAAAAATAGATGAGGCATTGTTGAAGGAGTGGGTGACTGATGCAAGTGACTGGCTAGGTGTGCAAAAAATGGATAATGATAAAGCTAAACGTATTGGAGAAAGTGTCTTAGAATTATTAAAGCAGCTCTAAAATAACACTACGGAAAAAAAATTAGGGTTTTTGACCATTTTAGGTTTAGTATTTTTTTTGGTTACTTTTTAGAAATCAAGCTTCTTTAAGGTTGAGTTTGCTATGAAATTTTAAAACCTCTTTGAAGTCCCTGGCAGATATAAAGTCCGGTTTGTCCCCATTGATTTTGGCCTCCAGGGATTTCTTCCAATCAGGTGCATACATGGTACCAAAAGCAAAATTTTTTTCAAATTCCAAAGTATGATTAAGTTCACTTAGGACGGGTTCAAGCATACTTCTTTTGGCCTGCATCCTGGCCACTTGGGATTGCTGGCAGATATGATTCAATTGGGCGGCAATTAGCTTTTCATCATCGCTATAGGATTTAAAAATAAACCCACTTTGCAATAATTCATGCATGCTAATGGAGCTACCACTGAGGATCCAATTTTTAGCGGTACTTTTGGGAATGATGGAACTTAGAAAACCAATCCCTCCACAGCTGGGGATTAACCCCATTTCCAGGTGATTAAAGTGAATGGTGCTTTGTTGATGGGCAAAGCGTATGTCTGCGCCAATGGCAAGTTCGCAAGCGGCTCCACTGGCCCCTTTTTTTAAATCTATAATAATGGTTTGGGGTAACATGAACATGGAGTAAATAATTTTTTGAAATTTTTGTAAATATTTTTGGATTTTATGTTCCGGGGTGTTTAAAAATTCCTTATATTCAAAACCGCTGGAAAAAATATCCAAATCCGAGGTCAGTAAAATGGAATTGATTTCAATGCGTTCACAGGCCCAGGAAAAAATTTGTTCCAGTTCAAAGATCATTTCAAAATTAATGGCGTTCCAGGACTCCTTTCTATTTAAAGTAACAGTCAAGGATTTGGTTTCTTTGTTAAGATCAATGTTGAGGGTGTTGAAGTTGAAAAGCTTGGTCATTTATTACCGTCCCTGGATATAAACGTTGGATAATTAATCCTTTAATTACCCGGACAGCACCATGGTCCTGCCACTATTGATTGTTTCAATTTTCATGGTTTGTTGTCAAAATAAAAAAATATTTTTAAAAAAATAGTTCAACCGTATGAGAAATAACAAAAGCTTAGATAACCCAGTAAAAAGGTATGAATAATTTTTGAAAGTCAGATCCGCCCATGTTCTTCCAAAAATCTTTCCGCTTTGATGGCACTCATACAGCCAGACCCTGCAGCGCTGATAGCCTGACGATAGTAAGGGTCTTGGACATCGCCTGCGGCAAATACCCCTGGAATATTAGTCTCTGGACCATTTTGGGTTACGATAAAACCTTGCGGGTTGAGGGTGATTTGATGGTTTAAAAATGCAGTATTGGGTTGATGACCGATACCAAGGAAAAAACCATCGGTTTTACGCAAAGTAGTTTCGTGGGTCTGGGTATTTTCCACTAAAAGGCCATTTAATCCTTGATCGTCAAATTTAAGTTCTTTGATGATAGTATTCCAGATGATTTCCACTTTAGGATTATTAAAAATTCTCTCTTGCATGGGTTTGGAGGCCCGTAATTTATCTCTTCGATGAATTAAATAAACTTTGGAGGCAAACCGGGCGAGGAATGTGGCTTCTTCAATGGCCGTATCACCACCACCTGCCACATGTACAATCTTACCTTTGTAAAAGAAGCCATCACAAGTGGCACAGGCACTTACGCCCTTGCCAATCAATTCTTTTTCGTGGGCCAGTCCTAGATATTTGGCAGATGCTCCCGTTGAAATGATCACGGTCTGGGCCTTTATCTGTTCACCATTTTCCAGATCAACAACAAACGGTCTGCTGCTGAGCTTGGCATTGATGGCCATGGTTGGAATTAATTTTGCGCCAAAGCGCATGGCCTGATTTTTCATGTGTTCCATCAGTAAGGGCCCGGAAATTCCTTCCGGAAAACCTGGAAAGTTTTCAACGTCGGTAGTGGTCGTCAGCTGTCCACCTGGTTCGTGTCCTTCCAATACAATGGGTGACATGTTGGCCCTGGCACAATAGATAGCCGCCGTCAGTCCGGCTGCGCCTGTTCCAATGATGACTACATCTGTTTGAATCATGAAGCAATCTCCTTAATTAGGTTCTTCCTCTGCGCCGGCATTATCCAATAGATTATCCATACTCTGATCTTCTTCCTGTCTTAGAAGAATTTCTTTTTTTACTTTTTCTGGTCGATCATCTTTATCGGGATTTAATTCATAAAAAGAATTGACGGAAACCAGCTCGTCGGTGTTGGTAATTTTGCGGGTTCGAAGAAATTTTTTACCAGATATGCTACACTTGTAAGTGTAGGTAATTTTTGTTTTTTTACGGGCCATGTGAATATCCTTTTGATTATTTAAATTATCCTTCTTCTTATATAAAAACTTGCCTAAGCACAAGTAAAACCTTAAAAAAAAACGCACGGCGTTGTTGGTTTTAAAATTTTTATAGTCTGTGTTACCATTATAGTATCTGTTTTTCATGAGAGTGAAAATCCTGAGTCTGATGGTTTTGGGGGTTGCTATTAAAATTATTTTTTGTTGGTGGTTTGGTTTGGGATGTTTTTGGTCAAGCTCTGGTTTCGCAGAAGTTGCCTATTCAGGAAAAATTCTCGATATCAGTGTGTCCGGGCAAAGTGTTATCATCGATCGAGGTAAAAACCATGCTCTGGTAAAAAACGAGCAAGCCATTTTTTATGTTTATGAAAAACACAATCCTATTATCAAGGATTATTTGATGAAAGAGGTGGCCAGAGGGCGATCGATTGAGGTCAAGGATAATTCTTCGTACTGGTATTTGCATCAGATAGATGATCCCAAGTTATTAAAGAACCAAAAAAAAATATATTTTATCACTTCTTCTCAAGTCCTAAGAGGTAGGGTCGATACACCTACCGAGCATGAGACAATTGTTCTGGGCAAAAATCAAAACGTTCAAAGTTACCAAGAAACCAGCGAAAATGGCTTGGCCGAAAAATTTGCTCGCAAAAAACATGAATACCGCCAAGATGAACAGGAGATAATTATTGCAACTGATGAAAATCCGACAATTCATTCGAATTATTACAGTAGTTGGAGAAATGGAAATCCCCAGACAGTCAAAGAGCTGAAACAAGATGTGGAGACCAAGTATTTTGATACGGTAACCGAAGAAAGATTTAAAGGGGAGATTGAAAAAAAGAATGAAGAGGATATTTTTTATTCTTCAGCGCAAGCCTCTATGAATACCTTTAATGAAAAACAGTTGTATGGTGAACAAAGTGATGACGATGAACAACGGCTTAATGATGCTTCGATGCAAAGATTAAAGGAACCCGATCTGCGCTGGTCAAAGGATTTAACAGATGAGGAACTTCGCAAATTTTTTATTGAAAGTGGCACCTTCAAAGAGAGAAAAAGGCAAAAATTTGCCTTACAGAATTCGATTGCCACTGAGTTTGTGTTCAAATATGGCAGCAGTATGGTCAAACATGCCAACGAAAATGATTTAGGCCAGAAGGAATTGACAAAATTTTGGGGAGTTGGCATTGAATATCATTTGCTTCGATTAAGTGAGAATTTTAGAAAATGGACCTTGGATTTTTATTATGAAAAAGCGGTGGGGTATTATGATGTTGCGGAGTTATTTTCCAGGGAAAATGTCAAGATTGTAGCCGATGAAAAATATTATAAGTTGGGAGTAAATTATTATTTTTATAATTATCCTTCTACCCTATATCGTCTTTTGGCCCATGTAGGAGTGAGAATGGGCATGGGATCAGCTCAGGCAAAATATGTGGAATACGGGGAAATGGATTCGTATGCGGTCACTATATTTCCCCAAATTCATGCCGGGCTCAAATATCGTTTCAAGGCCCAGGATGAAGATCAAAAAAATGGCATAGGCTTTGGCCTTAATACCCTGCTGTCTTATGAACTGCTCCAGTTTAGGATGGATGAGAAAAAAACCGACGATAGTAGTGGATCATTTGATGTTCATGATTTAAAATTATCAGTGGGACTAGGAGTTTTTTTCTAAGCAAGGATGCGTATGAAACTTAGAATTTTACTTTTCATTTTATTTATCACTTTGATTGCATTGCATGCAGTTGCCCTGGAAATTGATGAGAAGCTGACTTGTCGTGTATTACGGTTGTCATCAACCAAAAAAACCATGTTAATCAATCGAGGCATGGAAGATGGCCTGGTGGTGGGAGATCATGCCAAATTTTTCATCACCACGGGTGTGGTGGCCAGGGGGGTTGTTTTAAAGGCTTCACCATCTAGAACGATTTGGGCCGTATATCGAATGATTAACCCTAAAGAGATCAATGTGGATTCCGTGGTCAATCTTAAAATCACTGCACCTGTGAAATTAACCAATGATTCAAGCCTGGCCTTTGGAGCCGATCAATATGATGATGGAAATTCGGAAAATCCCAATCTGGAAGACATGGGCAATAACGTGGATCTGGGCGGCAGATCCGAGGATGTGCCGGTGGATTTACGCAGAACCAATTCGCGTTCCGGGGGCAATAAGGGTTCTTTGAATGATGAAAGTGATTTGGAGGATATGTACGCTTCCAATAAAAAACAGGTTAAACCGGCACGGGGAGGAAATATTTTTTCCGATGAAAGTGGCGTGGATACCAGTCGTGACTGGGAAGTTTGGTCGCTTTATTCCCTTAGTATTTTAAGTACATCCGCCGATGAAGGGGATGATACAAAGTCCACCACCTATGATTTGTATCTGGGTCTTGAGAAATATTTTAATAACCCTTCTGCTTGGTTCGGAAAAATTTCACCTGTATTGTTCATTCACACCAGATCAAATAGTGAATCAACTGATGGGGAGACCGAAAACCGTTCCATTTTTCAACTTGGCATGGGGGCCAATTATAATTTTTCTGCTAATCCTTTTGCCTATAATCGAATTATTGGTTTTATCGGTGCAACCTTGGCCTATGGGTCTGCGAAAACACCCAATGGGGATGAGGAGGCCAGTGGAAAGGTATCTACGGTTACGGTGGGAGGGGGAATCAAGTATTACCTGCCGATGGGACTGGGATTTAGATTTAAGCTTGATTATCAAAGTGAATCCCAAAGTTTTACCTTTGATGATGATACCAGTCTAAAAACCACGACTGGGGGATTTGTTACTTATGCAGGGCTTAGCTATCGTTTCTAATCAATGAACATTTACATCCCGAACGAGAACAATATTTCCGGTACAGGAAATTTTATACTGTATTTCCTCTGGCTTTTTATGAGTGGGGGTAGGCCTAAGAGGGGTGATTTGATAAGTAATTCCAATCACGGCGTTACCTCCTTTTTTAAGGGCCTTTTGTTTTAATTCAGCTGCCAAGAAAGCATAGGTGTCTGCCAGTTTTAAAGTATAATTATTTTTTTCCTCCTTGGAGGGTAGTGGGGTTTCACTGCTTGGCTTGGAAAATTCAGAAAGTTCCTGTTCGGAGATGGTTTGGGTGGCAGTTACAATATCCAGATATTTAAGAATTTCAAAATTTTGCAGGGAAGTCATGGTTGATAAGATGATGGAAGGGGAGCCTGTCTCGTTACTGATGAAACTATGATCAGTTTTGTTTTGATGCAGATTATTTTTAGTCACCAATCCCTTGGGATGGTCGTCGTAATGTTTTGATTCAAAAATTTCCTTGGAAAGGCCAAATTCTATGGTCAAATCAAAACGACGAAATTTATGGGCCAGCATAATGGCGGAGTATTCGCTGATTTGGGAAATTAAAAGAGAGCCATTTTGCAGACCTTGTTGATAGGTTTTTTCATTATCGGCATTAAGTAATTCGTATTCTCGCATGATTCTTAAAATATCTTCCGCATCATCTTTATATTTGATGTTTTTAAGTAAAATGGCAAAAGGAGGATTACCTCCGGTGGTGATTTTGCCGGTTTCAAGGTTTTGGCCAAAGGTTTGGATGTCTTTGAATTTGACCGAGCTATAGGTCTGAGTTTTGGGTTGATCTTCCTTGGACATTGGATGGGATAGATTGCTAGCAGAGTTTTCATTAGGAAAATGTTGATGGGGCGAACTGGGACGATCATGCGTTTCTTCCTCAGTCGAGGTCTCCAGATCGGGTGGGGGATCGGGATTTTCCTCCAGGTTGAAATCAGTATGTCCCGGCAGGCTATTTTCAAAGGATGTTTCAAAAGGGGATGAATCACTGCTTTCTTCAAAAGTTGAAAAATCGGGAGGGTTGGGGTTTTCTTCCGGATGGGGGCCTTTTTCCAGGAGATCACTTAGTTTCGAGTCATCCTCTTCATGCAGGTATTCTTTAAGATCTTCAATACGGGTAAGATCATTTTTATCGTTATCTGTCATGAGTTAGGCTCCATGGCATTGTTTGAATTTTTTACCAGATCCACACGGGCAGGGATCATTACGACCTACCTTGTTTTGTCCTCTTCGGATAGTTTTGCTGCCATCTTCGGCCATTTTTCTGATTTCTTTGGCCTGATCAAGCTGGGCCTGGAGTTGGGCCTGTTGTCTGCGTTTTAGTTCTTCAATTTCTTCAGGGGTATAAAATTGAACTTTGAAAATATGATCGACGACGGACTTTTTGACGGCAATTTTCATGTTGGTGAAAAGTTCAAAGGATTCTCTCTTATATTCATTCAGAGGGTCTTTTTGAGCATATGCGCGTAGGTTGATTCCTTCTTTGACAGAATCCATGGCCTGCAAGTGATCTTTCCAATGCTTGTCAAAAATGGAAAGCAAGATTTCTCGGAGGGCCATTTTGATTTGTTCCTGCGCATAACCGCTGAATTTTTCTTCCAGACTTTTTTTGGCGATAGAGGCAATATACTCTTCAATATTGCCATCATGTTTTTGGGAACATTCCAGTGCTGTTAGCTTGTAGTTAATATTGAAGGTGGTCTGTAATCCATTTTGCATTTCACTCCAGGCCCAGGAATCAATGGGGACTTTTCTGGCCGGTCGGTAGGCATCGACAAAATAGGTGGCGACGTCCTCAATCATTTCCATGATAAAACCCATGTTATCTTTGTCGCTTAGAATTTCTTTTCTGATCCGGTAAATGACTCTTCTTTGCTCGTTCATGACGTTATCGTATTCCAGCAGATGTTTCCGGATCTCGAAGTTGTAACCTTCAACTTTCTTTTGGGCCTTGGCAATGGCATTGGTGATCATTTTATGTTCAATGGGTTCATCTTCATGCATACCCAAGGTATTCATAATACCTTGAATTTTTTTTGAGCCAAAAATTCGCATTAAATCATCTTCCAAAGAGAGAAAAAATCTGGATTCACCGGGATCGCCTTGGCGTCCGGATCTTCCTCGGAGCTGATTATCAATTCTTCTGGCTTCATGTCTTTCGGTACATAGAATAAAAAGACCTCCTAGTTCTTTGGTGTCCTTGGAAAGTTTTATATCGGTTCCCCGACCGGCCATGTTGGTGGCAATAGTGACGGCGCCTTTTTGTCCAGCATCTTTTATGATTAAGGCTTCTCTTTCATGTTGTTTAGCGTTGAGGACTTCGTGAGGAATTTTATCTTTTTTTAAAATTTTAGAAATTTTTTCGTTATTGTCAATGGAGATGGTACCTACCAATACCGGTTGGCCTTTTTTATGGAGTTCTTTAATTAGATTGACTACGGCACGGTATTTGGCTTCAGCGTTTTTGTAGATGAGATCGGGTTGATCGATGCGGATCATGGGAACGTTGGTGGGAATGACCACGACATCAAGGTTATAAATTTTCATAAATTCTTCGGCTTCGGTGTCGGCGGTGCCGGTCATACCTGCCAGCCTGGAATATAATTTAAAATAATTTTGAAAGGTGATGGATGCCAGGGTTTGGTTATCCGTTTTAATGGTGAGGCCTTCTTTGGCTTCAATGGCACCATGTAGGCCATCGGACCATCTTGATCCTTCTTTCAATCTGCCGGTGAATTCATCTACGATGACTATTTTGTCGTCTTTGACGACATAATCAACATCTTTTTTAAACAAATGATGGGCCCGTAGTGACTGATTTAAATAATGTAAAAGGCTGACATGTTCAATACTAAAAATATTATTGATATTCATCTTTTCCTGGATGAAATTGATCCCTTCGTCAGTAAAATTCGAGGAACGGGATTTTTCGTCAACGGTAAAGTGAGCATCCTTGGTAAGCATGGGAATAAGTTTGTTGGAGGTGGTATATAATCCAACACTGCCTTGACTGGGCCCTGAAATTAAAAGCGGTGTCCTGGCTTCATCAATTAAAATGGAGTCAACCTCATCCACAATACAAAAGTTATGTTGACGTTGAACATAATCTTCCAGAGAAAATTTCATATTATCTCTTAAATAATCAAAGGCGAATTCATTGTTTGTGCCATAAGTAATGTCCGATTGATAGGCCTGATGTCGTTCTTCTTCGGAAATGTCGGAGGTGATGCAACCGACGGTTAAACCTAACCAGGTGGGTATCTTACCAGTCCATTGGGAGTCTCTTTTGGCGAGATAATCATTGACGGTGACCAAGTGTGCACCATTACCGGTTAGCCCGTGAAGATAAAGGGGAAAGGTAGCCGCCAGGGTTTTTCCTTCGCCGGTTTTCATTTCAGCAATTTTGCCCTCAAAAAGAGTGATCGCTCCCATCAATTGAACGTCGTAGGCCCTTTCATTCAAGATTCTAAAACCCGCTTCTCTGACCGTGGCGAAGGCTTCTGGCATGATAGATTCCAGGCTGGTTCCGTTCTTTAGCATTTCCTTGAATTTGTTGGTTTGTGCTTTGAGTTCGTCATCACTAAGTTGCTTCATTTTGGCTTCGAAGGAATTGATTAAATCTACCAAGGGTAGGAGCCTTTTTAAATCACGATCATTTTTTGTTCCAAAAATTTTTTTTATTACCGCCAACATTTTCTACTCCTAGAATTTCAAATTATTTGTAAAGGCATTGGTTAATCCAAAATATAATAAAGAGGATCAACCGGGGTACCGTTAACTCTTATCTCGTAATGTAAATGAGGGCCGGTGGAAATCCCGGTATTGCCAACTTGGGCAATCGTGGTTCCTCTTTTCACTTTTTCTCCCAATTTTACTTTGGATGATTTGGCGTGGGCGAAAATTGTTTCCAGCCCATAACCGTGGTCGAGTTGGACCAGAATTCCAAACCCTGGTTTTTCACCGGAATAGGTTACAATTCCGTCGGCAGGTGCGATAATCGGTGTTCCGATATCACCACCAATATCAAGTCCTTCATGCATTTTGACTCTGCCCGAATAGGGGCTGGCCCGGTGTCCATAGTAGCTGGTGATCCAACCGCGGGCAGGTAAGAGCGTCGGGGTTGATTTGATAAAGGAATCTTGATCCAAAAGATATTGGTCGATTTGATGAATATCCACTTCCAGGTCGCTAATGACCTCTTTTAATTGTTGGAATTGATAATCAAAGGATGCAAATTCATGGGAAAGCGCAAAGGTCTTGCTGGCCAGTTTGGACCAGGCTTTGGTGATTTTATATCCAGTTTGCTGACCAAAAGTTTCGGCAATTTTAAGTTCATAAAGATTTTTTAGTTTGTTATATGCTGCCTCTTTGGTGTTATCGATAGATCCGCTGAGACCTTGTAAAATGGTATTGATTTTTTGGTCATGATCCTGTTTTTTTTCACTTTGATCTTTTGGCTGGTCAGTGGCGGTGGAGTCAGGGCTGCGGTAATCCAGAAAGCTTTTTGATTTATCAATATTTTTCAGTCCGGTTATAATTTTTAATTTTTCTTCAAAGGTATGAATTCTTTTAATGTCTTCGGTCAGAGTATTAATTTTCATTTGATTGAGTTTGATTTGTTCTTTCAGTAATCTATTTTCCGTTCGCAGATGTTTATTTTCGTAAACCTGTAAAATGATTTTCCAATAGTCATAACCCAGTATTCCAAGCAGTATGAAAAACAAAAAAAACAAAAAAGCAAAGGTTCTAAAAAAAAAATTGGGTATGCGGATGGATTTTATTCCTTTTTCTCTGCCCGGGATGATCATGACTGTAAGGTATCGATCCAAACAAACTCCAAGTCTTGTTACGCTTTGATTACTCTAATTATCAACTATTTTAAAGCTGGGAATGGATATTGGCAACTTTTATACTTGCCGGTTTAATGAGCTTATTTTGCCACCACAAGAATGACTGAAATATTATCTTGTCCACCATTCATATTGGAAAGTCCAATCAAGGATTTAATGGCCATGTCAAGTTGTTCCTGAGTGGCCTTGCCGGGATCTGGCAAGCAAGCGTTTATTATGTGCGTAATATCCTGGTCATTTACTTTGTTGTAGAGACCGTCAGAGCACAAAATGAACATGTCATGTTTAATAACTTTGTAGGTGAAGACATCAATTTTAGTTTTATTTTCAAAGCCAACCGCACGAATGAGAATGTTTTTCTGCGGATCCAGCAGTGCTTCCTGTCTGGAATAGATCCCTAGATTAATTTTTTCTTGAACCAGGGAATGATCCTTGGATAGTTGATATATTTTTTTTTTATTTATTAGATAAGCACGCGAATCACCTACGTTGGCAATATAGAGGGTAGGTCCTTTAAAATAAAAAGTCAAAACCGTCGTGCCCATGCCTTTAAGACGAATGTTTTCCTTGCTCTTTTTATAAATGGCTGCGTTGGCACATCGAATGGAGTGGATGACATTTTTTAAAGGATCTTCTGACTCATTGGCCAGTAAATATTGGGAAATTTCCTCAACCGCCATATTGGAGGCAATATCACCTCCGTTATGCCCACCCATTCCATCAGCGACTACAAAGATTCTTTTATCTACATTTAAATAAATGGCATCCTGATTAGTCAGGCGCAGCTGACCAACATCACTTTGACCTGCCGCTAGCAAGGGCATAATTTTCCTTTTTTTCCAATAAATTTCCTGCTGGTTGATCCCTACTTATTTTGTGCTTGATTTGGGTTTCTGTCAATTAGGGAGAGAAATTCTGCTTAACGGATCAAAAGGGTCGGATACCAAATAAACTCATTTTTTTTTAATTTTTAATTAATCATGTATAAGGTTATAATTAAAGCAATGGAATGAGTTGAATTTCCAAAGCGGCTCTACATATTCTGGAGGAATGAATGCAAATGGATATCAGAAAATTCATGGAAGAACATTACAAGACCCAAGATTTTACCCACCTACATTGGGGCGGGGATTTTCAAGAATATTTAAACATTGTTTCCCATAACCCCAAAGTGGCCAGGAACTCGTTTCAAAGAATTTACGACATGATCATGTCCTATGGGACCTCTAGCTACAAGGAGTATAAGAAGGATATCATCAGGTATCATTTTTTTGATGATCCAAACGGTGAAGGACAGGATGCGGTGTTTGGTATTGATGTGCATTTGATGAAGTTGGTGAATTTTTTCAAATCAGCGGCCAGCGGGTATGGAACCGAGAAGAGAATTTTACTGCTGCATGGGCCGGTGGGATCGGCCAAATCCTCCATTGCCAGGTTGTTAAAGAGGGGACTTGAGAGATATTCCCGCATAGACGATGGTGCACTTTATACCTATGAATGGTTTGATGAGGAAGTTACTGATATTTTGGGGGGACAAAGTCATTTTCCTTGTCCCATGCACGAGGAGCCGTTGAAACTTATTCCCGATGAGGTCAGAGAACAATTCCTGGAACAAATAAACAAAGGGAAAAAATCGTTGGAAAAAACCCACATCAAAGGGGTGGTGTGCCCGGCCTGTCGTTTTATTTTTAATGAATATATGAAGAAATATAATGGTGACTGGCTGAATGTGATCAAACATATAAAAGTGAGAAGATTGCTCCTGTCGGAAAAAGACCGGATAGGTATTGGAACGTTCCAGCCCAAAGATGAAAAGAACCAAGATTCCACCGAACTTACAGGTGATATTAATTATAAGAAAATTGCCATGTATGGATCTGATTCAGATCCGCGTGCCTTTAATTTTGATGGAGAGTTTAATATTTCCAATAGGGGGATCGTGGAGTTTATTGAAATGCTTAAACTGGATGTTGCTTTTCTCTATGATTTACTGGGGGCCAGCCAGGAACATTCAATCAAACCTAAAAAGTTTTCCCAAACGGATATTGATGAAGTCATCTTGGGACATACCAATGAGCCTGAATTTAGAAAACTGCAAAGTAATGAATTCATGGAAGCTTTGCGCGATCGTACTGTGAAAATTGATATTCCCTATATCACCAGGCTCAGTAACGAAGTAAAGATATATCAAAAGGATTTTAACACCAAAAAAATTCCCCATGTGCATATTGCTCCTCATACCATTGAAATGGCTTCGGTGTGGGCCATCTTGACCAGATTGGAAGAACCTAAAAAAAGTGATCTTACCAAACTACAAAAGCTCAAGCTCTACAATGGAAAAACCCTTTCCGGTTATAACGAAGACAACGTTAAAGAGCTAAGAAAAGAGGCGGTGAGGGAAGGACTTGAAGGGATTTCCCCCAGATATATCCAGGATAAAATTTCCAATGCGTTGGTTAAACACGGAGAAGTCGGATGTTTAAATCCCTTTATGGTGTTTAATGAACTGGAGGCAGGACTTAAACATCATGCCCTAGTCAATAGCCAGGAGCAAATTGATCATTATAGGGATGTTCTGGCCCAGGCCAGACAGGAATATGAGGACACGGTGAAAAATGATGTCCAAAAAGCGATTAGTGTGGATGAGTCGGCGATTCAAACCCTGTGTGCTAACTATATAGACAATGTGAAGGCGCATACGCAAAAAGAAAAAATCAGAAATAAATATTCCAATAAATTGGAAGATGCGGATGAAAGATTCATGCGTTCCATTGAAGAAAAGATTGATATCGCCGAATCTCGTAAAAATGATTTCAGACGCGAGATTATGAATTATATAGGGGCCTTGGCCATCGAGGGTAAAACCTTTGATTATAAGATGAATGAGCGGTTGCATCGGGCCTTGGAGCTTAAACTGTTTGAGGATCAAAAAGATTCCATTAAGCTCACCACCATTATTTCTAAAGTGGTGGACAAGGAAACCCAGGAAAAAATCGATGTGGTAAAATCACGGCTGATTAAAAATTTTGGTTATTGCGAAATTTGTGCGACCGACGCACTTAATTTTGTGGCCTCCATTTTTGCCAAAGGTGATTCAGTAAAAAGTTAAAGAACACAAGGAAGTTCATGGGACATCCGATTAAAAGAGACCACTCCCGATTTCGTAAAATTATCAAAGGAAAAATCCGCGATAATTTAAGGAAATATATTTCCAAGGGAGAAATGCCGCTACCCAAAGGTGATGGAATCTACAAGATTCCCATGCCATCCATTGATACCCCCAGGTTTCGCTTTGGCGATAAAGAACAAGGTGGAACCGGTCAAGGTGAAGGCCAAGTGGGCGATCCCCTAGGGCAAGGAGAAGATCAACCAGGCGAAGGCGAAGCAGGTGAGGGCGAGGGCAAAAAAGAACTGGAAATTGATTTAACGCTGGAGGAACTGGCGAGCATCCTGGGGGAGGAGTTAGAGCTTCCCAACATTGAGCCTAAGGGGAAAAAAACCATTCAATCGGAAACAGACCGTTATACCTCGATTGGACTGGTAGGCCCTGATTCACTTAAACATTTTAAACGAACTTACAAGGAAGCCCTGAAAAGACAAATTATGACGGGGAATTATAATTCCGATAATCCGATCATTATTCCGGTTCGGGGTGATTATAGATACCGGTCGGCTAAAAGCCATGTGGAATTTGAAAATGCCGCGGTGGTTATCTATATGATGGATGTGTCCGGCTCTATGGGGGATGAACAAAAAGAAATTGTGCGAACGGAGAGTTTTTGGATTAACCTATGGCTAAAAAGTCAGTACAAGGATATTGAAATTCGCTATATTATTCACGATGCCACTGCCAAGGAAGTTGATGAATATACCTTTTTTAGAACTCGTGAAAGTGGCGGAACCCTGATCTCATCGGCCTTTAAATTGTGCAGGGACATGATCAAGGCAGATTATAACAAGGATGAGTGGAATATTTATCCTTTTCATTTTTCCGATGGTGACAACTGGTCAACCGATGATACCAAACAATGTTTAGAGATCCTGGATAATGACATTATTCCGGCATCCAATGTGTTTTGTTATGGCCAAGTGGAGAGTCGCTACGGATCGGGGCAGTTTTATAAAGACTTAAAAGCAAAATATGGAGAAAAATCAGAAGATGTTATTTTAAGTCAGATAAAAAACAAGGATGCCATTTTAGATTCTATTAAAGATTTTCTTGGTAAAGGAAAGTAGATCATGAATAGAACAAAACCCATTGACGGGGAACTTTTAGAATTAAAAGAGGAAATTGAGGGGTATGCCAGGGATTATGGATTGGATTTTTATCCCGTCATTTTTGAAATGTGTGATTACGACACGGTTAATATTTTAGCAGCGCTGGGAGGATTTCCCAATCGCTATCCCCATTGGCGTTTTGGCATGGACTACGATCAAATGTATAAAGGTTATGCTTATGGCCTGCAGAAAATTTACGAAATGGTGGTTAACACCAATCCTTGTTATGCCTATCTTCTAAGTGTTAATAATATTGTTGATCAAAAAATTGTTATGGCCCATGTTTATGGACATGCCGATTTTTTTAAAAATAATGCCTGGTTTCGTTCAACCAATAAAAATATGATGGATCTGATGGCTAATCATGGTACCAAGATCAGAAGGTATATGGATTTATACGGGCAAAATAAAGTGGAAGATTTTATTGACAAGGTTTTATCAATTGATAATTTGTTGGATATTGATGCTTTATTTTATAAAAGAGTGGTTAGCAGTAAAAAAGAAGAAAATATTGAAAATAATTTTTCTGATGATTCAGATTTAAGCATCTCTTTAAAATCTTTTATGAAAAGTAAGGAGCGTGACGAACTTAAAAAAGAATCCGGTAAAGTACCTAAAAATCAGGAAGTCAAACGGGTGGATTCCAAGAATTTGCCAACCAAGGATATCATGCTGTTCTTGCTGGAAAATGCACCTCTAGATGATTGGGAATCAGATGTCATTGGAATTTTAAGGGAGGAAGCCTATTATTATCTGCCCCAACGACTAACCAAAATAATGAATGAAGGTTGGGCCAGTTACTGGCATTCAACCATCATGACGAAGAAGGCTGCCAAGCCAGCGGACATTATTCATTTTGCTGATCATCACGCCGGTGTCATGGCGATGAGCAAGCAAAGATTAAATCCTTATAAAATTGGAATTGAACTTTTCCGGGATATTGAATTCAGATGGAATACCGGACGATTCGGTTATGAGTATAATAATTGCGAGGATATGAACGAGCGGGAAAATTGGGATACCAATGCCATGATCGGCCGAAAAAAAATATTTGAAGTCAGACAATCGCATAATGATATTTCATTTATTGATGAATTTTTCACCCAGGAATTTTGCGAAAGAATGCAAATTTTTACCTACAAATACAATCCTCGTACTGGAAGAAATGAAATTGCCTCCAGGGATTTTGAGGCGATCAAGCAAAAGCTTTTAAATCAGCTCACCAATTTTGGATCGCCGATGATTGAGATTATCAGCTCGAATGATAATAATCGGGGAGAGTTGCTGCTTAGACATATCTACATGGGCGTGGGACTTGATTTAGGTTACGCTACGGAAACCATGAGAAATATTTACTATCTCTGGAAAAGACCCATCAATCTTTTGACCATTGATGAAAACCATGAAGTTAAATATCACTTCGATGGAAAAGAGTTGAAACAAGTGGAAGGTCGTCCGCTCCCTAATTCATCAGGTAACATATCGGAAAATGCCTGAATACTCAAAATGTGTTCAACTGCTTCTGGTCATTGACAAAAGAATAAGAATTATCTAGATTGCCTCAGGTCGAAAACAAACATTTTACGCAGGAGATAGAGTATGCAAAAAAAATGGTCAACATTATGTCTGATTATTTCTTCAACGCTAAGTTCTTTAGCAATGGCCGTCACTTTAGAAGATTTTGCCGGAAGTTATAAGGCGGAAGGATCAAATACCGCAGAGACTTGTCCTCAAGCAGTGACTATTCTTGTGGGACATGGGCCGTATGCAGAAAATATTATTTACTTGGGGTTTGTATCGACTGATGTTAATGGTAACCCAAGTATTTCTTACACTCAATTTCAACTCGGTGAAAACCATACTGATGAATTTCAAATCAATACTGAGATTGTAGATAATCAAATTATCGAAAAGACTTTTCGTCAAAATGAAATCATAGCGACACGCACCCTAGTGTTGGCCGATGATGCCCAGACACGACTGGTTTATTCTAAAATTAGTCCTGTGGTGTCTTTCACCTGTTCCTTTCTTAAAATTTAAAATTAGGTTGGCAATAACTTAAGCATCAGGTGAGTGCAAACTCACCTGTATGGATTCATTTAGTTAATATGCTAACCGTGGCCATATAGGACTTTATGTCACTTCTGCCGGCGATAGCGCCGACTGATTGGAAAATGGTACTATTTCCCTGGTAAGCAATGTCATATTTTTCCAGCTCTTCTTGGAGTATTTGGTTAGCATCCTTTTGAGATTCGTGATAGTGCTTGCTATACACCACAATTCCTCTAGTGCTCACGTCATTATCTTCTTCAATGTCGACACAGGCCTGAGTGTCGTGGGCGATGGCGGCAAGGATACCCATACGGATTGCGGTAAGCTTAAATGGTCCATAGTTTGGTATCAGAAAATAAACGTTACCTATCTTGGCAGTGGATATTTGCGATAATTTTTTATTTAAATTATCAATAGCTTTAATTTCCAATGAATCCTTGTCACTACAGATAGTGAGTGGGTTGTTACTGGCGTAGGAGGATAGCGATAGTAAAAGTGCAATTCCGATGATGATAAGTTTCATTAAATGCCTCCAGAGTTCGTATAATGGTCCAATTGCCGCCATTATAATACATAAATAACGCACCGCCAAATCGACTTGGTAATTTTTACAAGGCTTATCTCGCTGAAAATATTAAACATTTAATCTGATTTTCAAAACCTATTTTTTTTACAAACAGATGGTGCGACGCATAAACGTGTTATAGTATCTCTAATATTTAAAAATGACGTTTTAAATATAACAGTTTGGAGTGCAGTGGTTTATGCCGTTATTCAGGCCAGAAATGAAATTCAAAATGGTGAATTATCGCCTGCAGAAATTGATCGGGTAAATTATATTATGAATGGAATTAGAGAAGGTGGTCAAGCGACAGGTGATTTGGTTTTACAATTGGCCGAAGATGAAATTACTGCGCAAAAAAAACGCTATGAGGAATCGGATTCTGAAGAAGAAAAACAGGCAATTATCAATCACATCAACAATATAAAAGAGAAGCAAGATTTCTATCTTCATCTGAGTAATCTATCGGAATGATACCAAGTGGTTATTCCCAGAGTTAGCTAACCGTCTTTGAAATTAAAACGGATGCCTCAGATCTTTGGCCAGTAATAGAAATTTAACATAAAAGATAAATAGTCCTAGATAAAAATAACCGACCAATCTACTTACCGATACTAGCCACCTGCGTATTTTCAATTATTTGCTCTGTTACCCAAAACAACATTTTTAGATCAAATTTCAGGAATAACATGATGTTAATTATATATTCGTAAAATCCGATAAAAAATAGTCACATTAAAGAGGGAAAATGGTATTTCTGACAGAGTTGATTTTTTGCAAGTTTTCATGGAAAGGGAGACTTCCTCTTTTCGTAGTCTTATATTGTTTCTTCATATTATTCATAGTTAATTTCGCTTGTTATGGAAAAAATGGAGATAGTAACGAACTCCTCGATGAGAAAGATGTTCCCTTACTATATTCGGAAGTACGAAGTATATTTTTAAAATTGCATGATCAACAGTTTGAGGGGTATCGTGGGGACAAGTTATTTATCACAGATGTGGAAATTATAAATGCACCGTATGCTGAATTAAAGATCGTACCTCATATCGAAGAAAATACTCAGCGCATACAAAATACTTTAACCATAACCACTAGAAAATTACAAATGCTGTTTGAAACTGATGGAAAATATTCTGCTAATGATTTAGGTCCGGGTAAAACACGTTTGGTGGGAGCAATTGCGCGAGAAGTTGTAGCGAATTATGATCAATTGTTTTCAAATGACCCTAATCCAGCGCCAGAAGTAAAGGCTGATTTGGATGCTGTAATTTTGCTCAGAAAGGCAGGGTATCCTGAAGATGCAGCATATATGGCAACCAAGCATTTTGAAAAAGGAGTTCTTAAGAGCTTGATGGCGGCAAGACTTACGGCCCAAAGAATTTTTCTAACTTTAAATCGTTATTTGAATGGACAAAGTACATTATCATCTAAATCTGCTATTCGACCAGGGATTATAAGTGAATTAAAAAAATTTGAAACAAAAATAACTACAGAGCAGTCCTATATTGCACCAAAAACCATTGACGAGGCAGAAATTCGAATCGGAAAGCTTCTTGCAGATAACGATTTTTTTAACGTAAATAAAACTGATAAACTGAGAAATCTTTTGAAAAATTATTATTCTATGCTTGAAAAAAAAGGAAAGCAATTAACCCATCAAGAAATTGAGTCTTTTATAAAAATCCAATCTTCAATTATTACTCATAGTGATTTTGATGATTTTACAAGCGAAAACGGAAAGTCCTTGATTCCTGGTAATGCTGCAATTTTTGATAACCCTGTATATAAAAATTGGTTAAAGGTCAATATCGATACTATTCTTTCTGAAATGGTTAAGGGAAATGGTTTTAAGTTAGCGTTTCTGGAAAAACCCAGGAGAATATATAAAACTTTTGCTGAAAGTTATTTGAAGTATTTTGAAGAAGAACCATTAGATCTTGTACACAAAGCAACAAATTATTCGAAACTATTGGAAGTAATTCCTGCAGGATATGGAGTGCGTTTAATTCGAGATATTCAAGTTAATCTATTTCCGGTTTTGTTAAGAGGGGATCGGTATGCAATAATTGTAAAGTCCGATATATCAGAAAATGGTGATTTCTTGATTCCAAAAATAAGCCGTGATGCCAATAAATCTGAAGTCAACTCTTCTCAAAATCTGCCACTTGGCAATGATGGGATATGGGCAATACAAAAAGAAGCAGCTGAGTATATCTGGAACAATCGTGCTGAGTATGCTTTGCTGGATTTTTTGTCCAAGGCATCCATAGATTGGGATTATATATTTAAGAGAGTTGGTATTTCAAAAAAAATGGGAATTGAGGAATTAAATAAGAGTGTTAAAGAATTCACTTCTTCAGGTAAATATATTAATTTTTTGGATACGATATCACGTTCTGAACTCGAGGGTTTTAAACCTGATAAAATATCCAAATCTAGCTGGGCAAATGCTGATTTGTTGCCGTACATAGATGGAGATTTTAATCCACATTTTAATGACCAGATAAGAGATGCCAGCTATCGTGAGCACAAATTAATGCATGACCGGGATTTTAAGTATCTGACAGCATTAAACAAAATGAAAGGTAAGATAGCTTATCAGTATTTATCATGTCATCCAAACCTTTATAGGCAACATTTTGCCAAGTCATTGCGGGACTTCTTGTCTACCCAGGAAGGCAAAGAGGCAATGAAAAATGCTGGTAAAGAATATGAGGAAGTTGTTAAACTTCATAATGTTAAAAACAAGTCAACCAAAACATCTGTTAATTTTGAGACAAATCAATTTGATTCAATTATTAAAGGTGTTTTATATATTGATAATGTCTATCAAAATTCTATGAAAGCACTTGATCCTACTAATAATATTGCTACGATTGCACCTGTGAATGATATCATTGCCAGAGAGATTATGAATTCATCGCTAGATAAGACAACCAAGGCAAGTGTTTTGGAGTCTTTATTTTTACCTAAAGTTGGTTTTTTTGACAATTATCACAACTCTTTCAACTCTTTTTCTCAACAAACTATTCCGATGGAAGCCAGTAGTTGGCATTTCGATCTTATAACTAAAAAAAAGGTTTTAGCTTCTCTTATTCGCGCTGGTGTCATAGATAATGAATCACAATACTTGAGGTATCAGCATTCGGTTGAAATAAAAGTAGATGATAAAAGTAAAAAAATAAAAGTTGATGATGAAAAACTTCGTAAGCTTTATGTTGATGTAGATAATCTGGAAAATCAAATCATGGCTGATTTAAAAAATATTCAAGATTCGTCAGAAACTGCAGAAAAAAAATTTGAAAAACTGTATGCCTACCTTAAAGCGACAATTAACCCTTACGAATTGAATGGGAAAAAAAATATGTATTCAAATATCTCATCAATTAGAAGAATTAAAGACCGTGCGGTCGAAATTGTGGAGGGGATTGCGGTTCCTCTGGAAAAACAGATGAAACTAGTGGGATTGATTTCTATTACCGGGGGTACAGAAAAAACGGATAATTTTTTCAAAAAGCAGCATGATTTGAAAAATCGCAAACCATTATCTCGTGAACAAAGCGATATTCTAGATAGATTATTACGCCAAGGTGCTATCGAAGATCGAGAACTGCAAGTTGATCTTGCTCAGCGTTTAATAAAGGATAAATTACGCTTTTTAAAAAATACTAACTATACGACAAAACAAGTAACCGACTTGGTTAATGAGTTTGATCAATTAGTACCATCAGCGTCTTTAAAGAAAGACAAGGTTTTAGAGAATATCGGCTGGCAGCTTGATCTTGCCAATACCCCTGATGGCCTGAAAATCTTGAAATATTTAGAGGATAGTAAATCTACAAATTGGCGTCGAATAAATTCTGCCAGTGTTTTGTGGGCAACTTTTGCAGCTGATAATTTTCAATATTTAGATGAAGCAGGAAGATATGATTTAATTGATTATTTAACTAATCCAAAAAGTAAAATTCCTCCAGTGGCAGTTTTAAACGCAGTAAAGCAGGCAGCGATCAGACAAGCAGCGGAAGTGGCCCAAGGTTTTGATCTGAATATCGACAAATTTTCAAAAAACAAGTTATTGCGTTCTATGGAAGAAGCAATAACATTTCGTGCCGTTGAATATATAAAAACCCTTCCACGTCTTACGCCGATAGAAAAAGTACCTTTGGTTGAATCAATATTAACTGGAGGAGAAAGACCCTTAATTACCGAAGAAGGGAAAGATGCCACTTGGGACATAGGAAAACGTTTTTTAAATACGGAGTACGACAATGTAGAGGGTAAACTAATGAAATCTTTCTTGGAAATAATTCCACCACTTTCAAAAGCTGCCCATCTTGCTTATTTAATCTGTCATAACGGTCCTGGTAAATCTAAAATAACTGCTCTTTTCCAGTTATTAGGGCCGTCTGCAATAAAAAAAGGTCAAATTGCTCCGTACTTGTTAAGTATTGATGACCCTCAGATTATTAAGGATCTTTTAAAACTCCAAGATGCGAGTGATCCCATGACCCTTTTTGAAATACGCTCTATCATGGAGAAGTTGCTTTCTCCAGAACAGTTAAAACGTATTAAAATTATAAAGATATTAGGGAGCGCAAGTCTTAAGACAGTATTGCTCGTAAAGATTGATGGTAAAGAGGCGGTAATGGCCCTTCAGCCTGGCAATGCTGAAAGTCGCATAGCTAATGGTGTTGATATGGATCGCAAATTGCTTGCTAGAATGAAAGTAAACGGTCTTGAAGAAATTGCTAGTGCTTTTGATGTTTTTGTCGAACCTAATGAAAAACAATTGGAAGAAGAGCTTGATATGCGCAAAGAGGCTGCTAAAATAAAGAAAACCCAGGAAGTAATATCGGCTATTGCTAAAGACATGGGAGATACATTGAACGGATGGACAATTGAGTCTCCTGGATTAATAGATGGGTTTGAGCCACAAAAACAATTACTAGTGATGGAGTATGCGAAAGGTATAACCATGCGGAGATTGTTAAAGGCGGATGATATACTCAAGCAGAAAGAGTTAAGGACGGATGGTAAACCCGAGCAGAAAGAGTTAAGGACGGATGGTAAACCCGAGCAGAAAGTGTTAGCGCCAGCTTCTAACTCTCTAAAGGCAAAATATAAAGATTCAGTCAAAAAGGTCGGGCAGATAAGCAATGAAATTGCCCTTCGCACTTTGTTTAGTTATGGTTATTATAACCCTGATGGACATCCAGGAAATGTGTTGGTTGATCTAAAGGGAAAGACAATTTCTTTTATTGATCCAGCACAGGCGGAATCTTTTGATATCAAGGGAGGGATGTTCACAAGTAATGAAATGTATCAAATATCCCAATTATTGAGGGCCTTAGGAGAAGGTAATGCCTTTCAATTACCCACATCTTAAAAACAGAATGAAAAAACGCTTTAATTTCTAAGACTTGGATAATCCTTGCAATTGCGCGATCATATTTGAAGAAAAATTTTAAAAAAATTTAAAAGACAAAAATATTTTAGGACATAATTTCGTACATCTCAACCATATCTTGTAATCGTATCCAACCTCTCCACAAAGTAATCATGCCGGGTTCCTTATCGCCCTTCCTTCCATTGAATCCGCCCATTTTCGCAATCAACCTAATAACCTCTCTTACTGAAGGCGGAGGGCCATTAGGAAGTTCTTTGGTTTTATTACTTCTGCAATGAAGTGTTTTATATTCTAAATCAGTTAATACATCTGTGCAGGGAGCGGTAGGACTAATACGATTGATATGTACCATCCAATAAATACGCCAGGCAATCACTGCGAATAATGTCAAATATTTTTCTAGATTGTCGCTATCTTGCAAACAGCAACTTTCCACATCACAACAGCCCTTTTTAAAAACTTTATAAAAAGATTCAATGTGCCAGCGCTTGCGATAGTAACCAATCACTTCCTCGGCCATCTCTTTTGATTCAACTGGAAGAGTTGTTAATAATTTCCAGTGCAGGTCCTCAATTCCTTCGGGAGGATCAATCTCCTTTGCCTCAACAATATACATCTCAACTCGGTCAATATCTTTTCGTGCTAAATGCTTTGCACGGGCCTCCTTAGGATTATTAAACGCAATTTTTGAATAGGTCACCTTTACTATTGCCTTGCGATTATTTTTTGTATCATCAACTTCCAGAGTCCCACCATCACTTAAGCGATCTAAATGCCATGACAAATAGTAATCAGTTCCAATAATCATTCGATCATGTTTATTACGAATGACTACATCACAACCGGTCTGTTGTGCCTCCAGAAACAGTTCAAACATGTCACCTTCTCTATCGGCGATAAAGATCATCTGCGTTTCTGGTGAATATAATTTCTTGGCCTCTCTCATTCCGGTGATCCAACGGTAACTTTCTTTTTCTTCTGCCTTACAATCAGCGGATCTTTCTCCAATACCATTTTTGGGCCTTGACCAAATTTTTAAATTTTGAAGTCCCAATACCAAACCGCTCGCCGTTGCTGCCAGACCAGCATGGAAGATGAGACCTTGAGCAGGATTTTCTTCTGAAGGACCTCCAATACTTCCTAATCCCTCGGTTGCTTTGTGTCCGTTATAATTCAAAAAAGTTGTATCATGTATTGATAAGACAATCCGATGCCCATTCATTCGCTCCATTGTTCGTTTTTGATGAACAGAAAATATTTTTTCTGAGGTACATTTGTCATTATCAAAAAGACGGTAGGCTGCTTTTTTATCAGCAGCATCTTCGATAGCACGATTGATACTCTCTGACGGACGTATGGCTAACAACTCTGCTGTTTTTATCAAACGCTCATTCAATCGTTGATCACCCAAGGAAATCTCCTTAAATTCGTCTTTAACCCAACCAACTTTTTTTGCATTCATGCTAATCAGGATACGCTACCAATCAGACGAGGCCATGACCACCCGCAATCATTGCAGGGCCGTAAGGGCCCGATTTTTCATAGAGTCGTAAAAAATATTTTTTTAAATAGACTTAAA
>MEQB01000014.1 GCA_001770015.1 Bdellovibrionales bacterium RIFOXYC1_FULL_37_79 | reverse complement strand
TCTACTTTGTCATCGTCGTGTTTTGTCTCCAAAACCGTTATTCAAATCAAATTCTTCATAAATCTGTCCGCCAATTATTTTCATAACTTTGTCACATAACCACCAATATTGTCTTTCAAAACAATGGCAAATTTGACTTCTTTTGCTTGAAGTGCCCTGAACATTTCATGCTTGCTATACGCCGAATCCGCACGAAACCATCTTTCACAAGACTTGGGAATCCTTTTAAAAATATTATGTACCCAAAGCTCGGACTGATTACCACTAAATATATTACCAGGGCGAAGGTCAAATAAATATGAAATCCCATATTGGTCGTAGGCATTTTGAGAATCCAGGCACCAAAAATTCTTATAATTAAAGGCAAGTCCCTCCATTTTTTTTCCAAAATGTTTGTGAGGCGTGGAATCCATCGCTAAAATAAATTTTTTGTCTCCTGGATACAAAGCAAATCTTAATTCAATTGCAAATTCTATTAATGCTTCTTGAAAACGCTCTATATGCCTGTTATCAAAAGATCTAAGAAAATCCCCCATACTAGTGGATGAACAATTTCCTTCAATAATTTCTTGAAAAAGCTTATCCCTATTTAAGCTATCAAGATCAGATAAAGAATCGTTACCCACCGCAAATGAAAGCACCAATGCCTTAAGCTTATTGATCTGCTCTAACCCCTTTTTTTTCTTTTTGCGGGGTAATACCGATTTGAACTTTTTTTCAAGTTTCAATGACTTCCAAAGCTGATTTAAAAAAAATTGTCCAGAATACGCAGAAAAGACTTCACTTGTTGTTTCAATTGAAATATTTTTCATTGGTGACCTCGTTTGGTTTCTATTTTTTAGTTAACGCAAATAATATAAATCAAATTGAGGTCATTTTCATTGGGCATGGCCCAAAAATAATCATCTTATTTCCGCCATTTGGGTGAAATTCTAAAAACGTTCAAAACCTTTACTCCATTGGACTTTTAAACATTTTTTAGAATTTTATTCGGGGATTTAGGAAATACGGTTCGACCAGCATCAGACGATAAGATGTCAACAAGGAACGAACCAAAAATAGAAAAAGCCCGAAATTCCCTATGAGACTTCATATAATTAATTCTCCAGATAACCGAGTGCTTTCATCATCTTTTGTGTTGATATAAAGCGTTGCCAAGAAGACGTAAAATATTCCATCGTTGCTAAACAAGATTAAAAATACATTAAAATGTTTCCTGTAAAAGGCGATAAGCACTCAATGAGTAGGATTGTTCTATTAATAAGCATTGCTCTTATTTTGCTTCATTCACCAATTGCTTTTTCAAGTGATAAATTTAAGTTATGTCTCAAAAATGTCCTAGCAGATATTACCACATCCCACCCTGCTAGAGACACATTAATTCAGCTTGAACACAATATTTCGGGAAAAACAATCGCTGGGAAAATTTTTCTAAAAGTTGAAAATGACAAAGACCTCCTCACAATACCTCAGGCTGTCGACATTACTCAAGGCTTATTTAGTTCACTACAGCTACCTGCTTTGACATCTGACAGTCTCTCCGAGATTTTCATCACAAACTCCATAAAAAGCAATTCTTTGAAGGCATATGGCAAAGCTTCTAAAATATATCGATATGAAGGATCAAAAATTGTCATTGATTTGGATCCCGTAAATAACTACAGAAGAATTTATCTCGACCGGAGTTTATTCGATAAAAACCTAAAACCTTTAACTTCGAATTTTAATTTTTCTAAAAAACCCATTGTTCTGAATTCTTCCCCGATTCCCGATAGGAAATTATCTCCCTTAATAAAAGAGAAACCGTCGGTGTTCTCCGGAGGATTAATTTCAATCTCAGGTGAACCCCCAGAAGGATTCTTTGCTGCTTCAACCTCATTAGAGCTTGAGCGAAGCTTATTCAAAGCACAAAACGCAAAAAATGCAGACGTTTGGCTTTATAGAGTTCCTGATTCCCGCGATGATTCCTACTTTCGCTTTTACTTCCCCTCGCCTGATCGACCAAACGAATTTACATACAAGGATAAATTTAAAATTGCAACTGGACTTGGGCCAGCAAATGATCCAAAATCGATTGGAGGAAAAGAAGCAAATCTCTTATGGCTTGGCGATGAACAACAAGGAGCTCTTAGTTCTTATCTTGATACAATTTCAAGTAAAAATATTAGACCTGAGGATCTTTATAAACACCAAGGCTATATTCAAAAGATTTCTGATAATGAAGTTTATATAGGAAATGCAGAACAATCACATCGCCTCACACAAGAAGGATTCAATTCACTTAAAACTCATCCTGATTCGTATAGAAAAATCTATAGTGTAGAATATGATAACTATTTAAAAACTCTCTATGAAATTAGTGATGCCCCCCAGGCTAAATCTAGCTACTTACTTGCGACTTCTCGCGGGTGCTCACAAGGATGTGCCCTCTGTTGTTCAGGAGGCATTAAAAAGTTTCAATATTTCAGTGCCACCAGAATGATGGATGAGCTAGAGAAAATTGCGGCGCACGCCCAAATAGGCCATAACGAATTTGTCGATGTATTTTTCCTAGATAGTAATTTTAATAATCATCCAGATCGTATTATTGAATTCGCCAAACTCTACGAATCAAGCTCTCTAAAAGGTAAATTTCGTTTTTCCATTCGTCACAGCAGTGTCAATGGTTTTCTTCTCCCCGAAAAAAATGGAGTTCGCCTCCCTAATCTTGAACTCATTGAAGCATATAAAAAACTTGGAACAAAGCTTGTCTCAATGGGAGCTGATACTTTTGATGATGCAAGCACACTAACCCTAAAAACAAATAAACTTCAAATAGCATCAGCAAGACCAACGTACAGATTCAGTGAATTTTCTGCTCTTGCTGAAGCAATGGAAAGAAGTGGAATTCATGCCAAAGCCTTTTATCTAACTAATAATCCTTGGATTAGTGATCTAGATAGGATTGATAGCTACTACAACGTTCTTGAAGTCTGGTTGAAAAACCCTCACTTTTCGATAGATTCCGCTAGAGATCGAGAAGTTCTGAGATTAAAACCGTTCGAGGGAAGTCCAATAGCCAAAGCAGCTGCAGCTTCTAAGAAAAAAATCATTCGTAACGGACATTTTATTGCCGAAGGACCGCTTGGTGAGTTAGACGAACTTATGAGTTTTAAAAGATTAGGAGTACCTCAGTTTCAAAGCAATGCAACTGATACAATTGCAGAGTTTAAAGAAGGAATTAATAAGATAAAAGGAGTTGCTCTCAAAGTAATTGACAATCCAAAATCATCACAAAACACAAAGCATCAAGCTCAATTAATTTTAAACAAAATCGAAGACCGTACTCAAAATCTTTCACACATCCTAAATAAGAATCCTGCTACTTCACTTCATTTGACCAGAGTATCTCCCAAAGAGCAAAGCATTGAGTTCGCTAAAAAATCTCAACCTCTTTTTAACTCGCTCTTGCCAAATAAGCAGAGTAAAATAGCCCCCGGCTATCTTCAGGAGACAAAGAAATTGGATTTGAGTGGAGTTCACACGATCGCAAACATCCCAAGCTATCTCCAAGATAATCTTGGGAAAGAGTTGCTAGAAAAAATTAATCATTCAAACGAAAAAGTATTTCTTTTTCTCGGAGAGGGGAGCTCAGCTTTAGATTCTATAGAACGCCTCGGCTGGAAAATTGAGTCTCAAGTTCAAAAACGTGAAGGTTTCCATCAAATTTATCATGGAAAAAATAAAGAAGGACAATCTGCATATTTTATAACAAGAATAAACGGAAACGACAGACAAGTGCATATAGAATCACTTCTACGACTTGCCAACCTACCAGAAGATCGAGTAGCGACCCTTGGAAATAGTATATCTTGGAAGAGGGCATACTCTGATCTATTCAAACGTCTTGGCTATATTCCCGATGGAGTGATTTATGGTTTTCAAGGCACAGTTTTGAATGGAATCATGTCGGAAACCCCAATAAAGTCTCTTCCTTCCTATTTGAAATTCCTTCACCAAAGATCAAAAGAAAGACACTCAATTCGTGATCTAACGAAGCACGACCTATCGGCTCTCCCAATGGCCGTAGTAGAATTTAAAGACGGTAAAAAAATATGGGTGTTTAAAAATGTATACGGTGATCTATCTGATCAACTCTTTGAGGCACTTGAAGATCATGGAGTTAAAAACTATTTATATGCCGGAACAGCCGGAAGTCTAGATGAAACAAAAAAAGTGGGTGATTTTGTTTCTCCTCAAAAATACTTAAATCCAAAAACAGGAGCTGAGGAAAAATTAGATTGGCTGAAAAGAAACTCAAAAATTCCCAACGAGGGCACCTACACTCGCGTTTCAACTCCCAACGTTGAAACACATAAATGGCTTTCATCGCAAAAAGAAAAAAATGTAAGTATCATTGATGTCGAGTTAGGGTATTTTCTTGAAAGGATGAAAAAGAACAACGTCAATGCCCAAGTTACCCTTATGATTTCAGATGTCCTTTCTGGAAAAAATGCAAAAGATTTAACTCAATGGGGATTACTAGACCAACAGCGATCGACATTTACTCTTAAACCTATTGTTAAAAATATGCTCGGATACTCTAGCGACACACCTATGACAGTTAAAAACTACAAGTCCGTTTCAATTCTGCCAGATGATGGCAACCGTGGTCTTATTTCACACTATATGGAAAAATTACTTAGTGGAAATATCGGACTATATACCTGGGATTCAAATAAAATTGCGCTTCGAATTCTTCAGGCGAAAACTCGCATTCACAAGGAATTAATTCCTCTATCTGATCTTTCTCGCCTTCATGAAATACGAACAGCAGGAGCAATAGAAAAAAAGAAACAACGAGTTATTGACCTTAGAGTTCATACAGATGAAGTTGTGCAAACGCAGGCAATTACCTATGAGATGCAAAGACGTTTTCTGCCATCCTTTGGGCCAATGAAAGCAGTACAAGATACTGATGGAAAGTACTATATTTGGGACGGAAATGGAAGATTAGAAGCAATCCGTGAGGCTTTTGACGACTATCCTGATTTAAAAGTAGAGATAGAAATTTATGATATTGAAAGTAGTGACGTTCTCAAAGCAATTCATGAGTTCAAAGAAAGAAATCATGGAGTATCGATTCAAAAAACACCGCTAAGCCTTTCAAGCTATTTTCCACATCTAAAAGAGCATAAAAAAATTTCCCTCACTCTTCCCTATAACCCTCTTTCACTTTTACCAATTTGAAGTGCGGTGAAAATAGTGGCGTATTGACTCAGAATAAAATGTTATCAATGAGCCAAGTATTAATAAATAGGATATATAGATCATATTTATTGCCTCTTACATTTATTATACTCATTAACCAATTTAAAGAAATCTGATAATTTTTGCTCTAATCCTTTTTTGAATACTAAGCTTCGGTTAATTTTTACGAGTTAACTCTGATGAAAACTTTGATAATGGAGTAAGTCCCCTATCTAACTTAGTCAAAGTTTCCTGTCTAAATTTTTGAATAAATTTGTGAGCAAGATAATTCCCCGATACCAATAAAGTAATCACCGCTACTATTTCCACTACCAATTTCATTTTTGTTTCTCCTGTTCACGCTTAAATATTTGTTGAATTGTAGTTTTTGACCACAGGCCTCCGTGTTTTGAACAAATCTTTGAAGCATTTAGTACCCTGGCAATTTTTCGATAAGATGATCCCATCGACCTTAGATTTAAAATTTTCAACATAACCTTTTATTCCCCTTGGTGGGGTAATCGAATACCGCCGACAATGCGTTCACCGTGACGATTTATTTACCTGTTTAATTGTTTTTTCTCGTTTAAAAAAATCGCCAATAGTTTGCCTCGACCACCCTGATATTTCTGAGATCTTGCTCATTGGAAGGTCAAAATCCAAGTACAGTTTCCGCAAAATCGAGTGATTTTCCGAAGGATTTCCAATGAAGTGTGGAATAAAAACAGACAGATAACTTACTTGTGGAGATAGTTCGTCCAGCGTCTGACTACCTCCACCACTCTACCGAGCAGGTAGACGCTTTTTTTTACGATCCAC
Organism: Bdellovibrionales bacterium RIFOXYC1_FULL_37_79; assembly: GCA_001770015.1. Taxonomy (GTDB): domain Bacteria; phylum Bdellovibrionota; class Bacteriovoracia; order Bacteriovoracales; family Bacteriovoracaceae; genus XYC1-FULL-37-79. Next base: position 7,768 of record MEQB01000014.1, on the reverse strand, counting down.
AGTCACTTTTAATTCTCATCCCTTCATGGTGGAACACACTGCACTCAACCCCTCAACGACAGGCATTTATCAAAACCAAAAACTTTGCAGCTATCAATGTCACAAGATTTTGCAAATTCTATTGAATACTCACTCATAAATATCCTTGATTATTCTTTTATCACGCTGGGAAAATAATATAGTATATGGCCACTCGTTTGCATAGTTGTTTCGGCTGTACTAAAACAAGCATAATGGAATAAATTATTTTCAGTTACATCAATAATGGAAAAAAACATGCCAGTGTTTCAAATTAAACGTGAAAATCTTGAAAAAATTTTAAACCTCCTTGAGCAATCATATGGAGAGCCTGTTTCTCTCAAAGATGAAACTGATTATTTTGATAAAGTTCAGCCAACTCATTGGTTTTATGCCACGAATGAAGTAGGTCGACCGTTTGGTTTTATTCGCTCCTTTGATAAGGGAGATTGGATTGCTGGCGAAGTTTTTTTTCAACTAATTGAAGATTACGAAAAAATTGCCGATGATTTAATTTGCCAGTATATTAAATCCATCAACGGAACAAAATTTAAAAAGTCATCCTTTGAGATCAAATCATCTCAGAAACTTTTAATATCAATATTTGAAAAGTATGGGTTTAGACCTGCTAAATGGCAATATCGCTTCTTTAAATGTAATCCTATCCATGCTACCACCTCTTGTCACTCAAGATTTGCTAAAGAGAAGGATATCGAACAAATTCAAAAAATACTTGCTGCTCTTATAGAGTTGGAAACAAAATATGTCTCTTTAGCCATCACACAAAAAAGAATTACTGTTATAGAAGAGTCAAATCAAATAGTGGCAGCGAATTATGTATTTTTTAAAACTTTAGAAAAACAAACAGTTATTGAAGTTATCGCCACGGCCAGAGAATTTCTGGGAAAAGGATATGCAACTAAATTACTAATTGATTCATTATTTTTGCTTGGTGATTTATACCCCGATCATTCATTTTGTTCAAAAATTAAAAGTGATAATCATGCATCCGTTAGAACACATCAAAAGGCTGGCTTCATAGAGGTTTCAGATGAAACAGAGCTTGTTTTATCAAAAAATTTCTTGCCAGATATGACAAAGGATTATCAATGAAAAAAAATGAAGCAGTAGAAATAGCATTCCGTTTCTTATTTTTTTAGCATAGTATCCCAGTTGAGTTACCGTTCTTCTCTTTCCGTCTTTGCATTTCACTTTTTTTATCTTTTGCTCCATCATGAGTCCCAGCATCCTCATCAAATTATGAGCAATCGTCCCGGCCAAACCAAATACCTTATTCGCCTTTAATTTTTGACAAGGAAAATTTAAAAAATCATAACCATACTTTTGTTCCTTTATATAGTTTTCCGCTGTCGCTCTTTGACGATAAAATTCAATCACCTCTTCTTCGTTCATATCAAAAGCACTGATGTTGGTAATAATTGAATAGTAGCGATATCCGCTCTCTACCGGGTTTTCAAAGAGATTCGTCTGATGGTTTTTTTTAGGTGCCCTGATAAATACCACTCTTAAGTTCCCCACGCTTTTAATTGGGTAAAGTCCCATTGCCACTTCGCAATCAGCAGAATCAAAAAATTGTAATTTGGTTTTTCTCCAAGTTAAAAAATTTCTATTTTTATCCCTTACATAACCACCAATATTGTCTTTATATCCCTTAATAATTATGGGTTAACTGGTATAAAATGTCGATTATCAAAACTGCTGTCCGTAAAAATGTCCGTAGAGCATGTGCATTCCAACGTAATGAGAACGTAGTTTCAACGTATTACGAAGGTAAATTTTTAAAAGTCGAAATAGTCTGATCTTCTTTTTTTGTTAATAAATTTAGATAGTTGTGCTATACTTAATCAAATTGATGCTTACCTTGACATGGTAGGGGTCGGCAATTCGAGCCTGCCAGGCCCACCATATCTGATGCTGGTCGAACTAGCGTCCATTAAAAGACTACCGATAATTTCCTCCTTAAAATGTCTAATGACTAAATGTATAATAATAGTCATGTACAAGATATTATGTTGTTCTTTCTTCTTATTTCTTAATACACACAACCTTTTTGCAGAGAAGGAGTCACCTAAAACATGTCTTAGTGTAGAGGAAAAAAGTGATCTTCTTTTCTATACTAAAAATGGTTTTTACGAACAAGAACAAAAAAAGGAATCAGAAAGAAATTCGTGGCCATATACAAAGGACCAAAATGAGGCAATCGTTCAAGTGCAAAAAAAACTAATGAAGCTTGAGGAGAGCGGAGTAAACTGTGTATCATTGATGTTTCACTTCGACCTGGCAGAATGGTTGGTTGTACCCAAGGATTCGCGTAAGCTTGAATTGGATTTGTATTTGAATTATGATTTGGATAAAAAATATCAAGCTACTTGTCTGCAAAAAATGCAACATGTGGCTGATGATACCTTCAAAGAAAACAAGCAACGAAGTTTAGTAGCAGCTAACAAATCTGCACAAAAGCTGGCCCAGTTAAAAGAAAAAATAAACCAGTTGAAGAGAAAAAAGCGCAAATATTCGTATTTGATGCATAAACCCTCCTGCGAAGTAGTGAAACAAGCAGAGAAATCCGCCCAATTGTGCAGAGGTAGTAATAATTACGGATTAACTCAGAAACAAAAAAAAGTGTTGTGTCGGTCTCAAGGTGCGTTTGATATTTTTGTTATACCATCATCCAATAATAATCCTGCAATAGCCGTCCTTGGTGAAAGACATATTTCTTCATCTAAGTTTTATGATGTAACCGATAGGATTATTTCCAGTTTTCCATTAATTGGAATAGAGGGGATTGAGAGTAAGTCTGACACTGACCATACGAAAGTGATGGATTCTGCATTTGATCAACCGAAGGAATTATTATGTAATCATTCTGCAATAAAATATCTGACAAAAGGATTGGTTAAGTTGATTGGATTTAATAATGTATTGCAGCTTTACTTTAAACATATAGCACATGCGTACTCGCCGATTTTAGCGGCTACTTTGAGGAAGGGAGGAATGGCCTATCCGAAAAAGGAAGGATATGAATTTTTGTCGATAACGGATAATTTGAACGAACTGATCAAAAAGACTAAGTTATCTGCTGATTCTTATGACGATTTTATCAAAAATCTTCTAAAGGAAAATAACGGACATTTTTTAACCATCGCTTTGGAAAAAAATAGGAAAATTATCGATGAGATTGTAAAAACGTGTGGAGACATAACTGATGAAATATGTCTTAGTAAACATGATAATTTGTTTCTTGATAAAAGAAATAACGATATGGCCGATTCAATCATTAAAATTCGTAACCATACCCCAAAGAATACGCCACTACTAGTGCTGGTCGGTGCCACTCATGTGGATGGGCTGATGTCACTCTTAAGCAATTCAACGCAAATTAAACCGGTGCAACTTGGGGTGGGAGATCCTTTCAGCCTTATTATTGACTTGGATAATCTATCGGATTTAACAGAGAACACCAGATAGATAATAAGTTATTTTCTTTTTCCAGAAAAATATAATTAACGAGGTACCCCTTAAAAATATTATGTACCCAAATCTCGGACTAATTACCACTAAATATATTACCAGGGCGAAGGTCAAATAAAATATTTATTTTTGTGAAAATATTTATTAGTTTTCCAGAAAAAATCTAATAGGACCAGAAAGTTGTGTCTTGCGGGTAATGTATTTTAACTTCTTGTATAACCCATTTTTTATCTGCTTCAGAAAGGGATTTGAACAGTTCTAGATCCTCTATTTCTTGTTTTGAATTGCTGAAATTTGTTACAGATATATCGCCGGTTGGATCATTTTTGTCGATACCTGTCATCAGTTTTGATAAAAGCAATTTCTTAAGGTTTTCATTATCATTTGTGATTTTGTATCTTAACGCTTTCGTTCTAAACGGGTTGATTGAATCTTTCTCCAAGGATTGTAGGAAATTTGCATGACTGGTGAGGATGTCTGTTGATTTAAATAATAATTGCTCAATATTTTCTGCTTTTAATTCACGTTCTACAACTTCAACTCCGTGAGGCCCCTCAAACTCTGCAAAAGTGGTGAATCTGAATTCTCTGATCCCGTTGCTGTTAGTATAGTAATCAGATAAAAATGCTTTGAAAATTTCAGGAGGCCATGTTTTTAATCTATCTGTATCATTTTTTTTCAGAAGTAGAACAAGTTTCCAATTATTGTGAATATTAAGTTTTAAAATTTCTTCTGTGCTAAGTTGTACTAGAGACTGTTCTGCGAACAGTTTATTAAGCATTTGGGAATTGCCAATTTTTTGAGGAATATCCATTAAGAAAGGATTTTCAGTTAGTTTATGCTCTATAATCTTACTTAGTAGAACCCTATCTTTTGGGAGTGGAACTTCGTGAGAACTGCGCCACTTCAGATAATGATCGTAAACTTTATCATCACCCTTTTCCAGGAAACTTCTTAGTAATGCTTGATTTTCATCATCTAATTTATATGGATTTAGTGATGAGATAAATTCAAAACCTGCAAGTCGATCTTTATAATCACCTGCCAGTAACATTTTCCTTGCTTTTTCCAAAGCAATATTTTTTAAAGCATCATCCTCCTTTAATACTTTTTTAAAATTGGTTTTTTCATCAAAGTTTCCAGAATTATAAGCCTGTATGAAATCTTTAATGGGAATGGTTTTTAGAATATCCAAACTCCATTTATTAATTTCCAGTTGCGAAAAGATTCCTTGCCAGAGACCCTTACTGGCAAAACAATTTTCAAGTGAGTTAAAAGGACGCAAATGATCTCCCTTATAATCATCAAAAGGAGTTACTAGATTATTGTCACATACTAGACTTTGATTTCTGTTTAACTTGAGTAGCTCCTTTATCGTTGCATCAGATAAATTATTGTTAGGTTTAGACAGATTGGAGTTGGCGTTTTTGTATGTAGTAATTCTTTCAAAGGATTCATTAACTCTTTCTCGAAAAACATTACTGACAGGATCATTTTTGCAGGAAAAACGGACCAAATCCTTCCAAAGTTCAGAAATTTCACGCCCTTCTAAATCAATAAAAACCATATCATGACCTGAAAAAATAGTTTTTACCGCATAAACGAAGTCATTGCTATTAAACTCAGGAACATTTTGGGTGGGCCAACCGTTCATAATATTTTTCATGGATTCTGGGTGTTGCCTAAGCATAAATAGAGCATCACTTAAAATTAACCCTTTATAGTCTAAGTCTTTTCTAAGTTTATTAATCCATATTTTAGAGAACGTCACAATATTATCGGGATCAACATTCGAGTTGTATAAATGTGTTGTCATAATCATACTGGTTTTGTGTGCCATCTCTCGGAAAGTGCTAAGATACTCTTCATCTACTTTTTTTTCTGGTATTTTAGTATCCTCATTATGATCATGGATGTTAAAATCTTTGGGAGTGTACGGAAAGTGTTTTAAAGTAGTTTCAAGTCCAAAATTTCTAAGACCGTCAACCATGGCATCTATGCGAGGAATAATTTCTTCCGGTTTTTTTTGTAAAAGAGATTGGTAACGTCCAGGACTTTTTTCAATAGTTGGCCCTAGGGGGTTGTTTATTCCAGCATATGCATGAAGCGCTCCTTCGATTTGGGCTATTTTTTTATAACATTCCGGTGAACGCATACCAAGTCCACCCACAATACCATCATACGTTCCAAGGCCGATAGGGATGAGATTACCTTCGTTAATAGAAATCCATTGCTTATCAATTCCAATTAATAAAGGATATTTAGATTTTTCTTGTAAAATCTGATTAGCTTTTCTGATCTTGTTAATATCCTTTGTGTTATATTTGGGTAGGACACCGCCTGGTTGAATCCTTTTTACCAAACGATCATACAGTGGATCAATGGTGTCTTCTGTATTGGCCCCAGAGATCATAAGATATAAAAGCTGTCCCACTCTTTCTTCCATTTTTTGACATTCTTTTAGATTAATTTCTACTTCATGTTTTGTTTTGAGATACTCTGCATAGCTGTCCGGAAGATCAAAATATTTATCATAAGCATAGGACTTAAATAAAATGAACAACAATAGTAGGAAGATAAGGTATTTTCCCATACTACGTTTTCGGATAATTTGAATTAAAATTAATGGTTTACTTGAATAAAATGATTTAACTACAGTACTGTACTACCGATAAATTAAGCAGCAACTTTAAATTCAATAAAATGTAAACTGTGTACTAGTTTTGCATGATGAGCCCAGGACCGTTGCTACTATTTTTATCATTGTCCTTGATCTCACTGTCTGGGGTGTCCCAGTGTCCTTCGTATTCAGAACATTTTTTTTCAATCATGCCATACGTAGCCTTGGTATAACATCGTTTTTCTAGATTTGGGATATTCGTCTCACTTTCGGCGTATTTTTTAACAAAATTTTCAAATATTTCCCATGGGGGAGTTTTGACCTTTCTTTTTTTCCCGACACATGCCTCCTTTGAGGTATCAATGTATCTACCTGCTATGCCACACCAACATTTTTTATTGTCATACTTTTTATGCATTTCTCCACCTTGTTCTTCGCAATTGTATTTAAAATCATCTGCATCATCCTTAATTTTTACTGCAAGAGGCTTTATTAAATGTAAATTTTTACATAAAGCGGGGGTCCAGGAATTAGTAATATACGTCGCTTCACGATCAGGGAGCTTGGTAGTTCCGATATGTGCAAGATGTGATATCTTACAATTATTTAAAATGAGCACATCTTCGTCTGTCGTAATAAGAGACCTGTTACCAAGCAACCACCACTCCATCTCATCAACAGGACTATATATTATTTTTCCGATATTGCGACCTGCAATAGCAACTAATGTATTCCCGTTATATATAAATTCGGTTTGTTTTCCACCAGATATAAATTGGATGACACGATCAAAATGTAGGTTTTTATTAATGAGATGTTGCATTGCTGGGGAAGCATTAAAATTATCTTTTAATTCCTTGATTTTTTTTATAATTGTAGAATATTCTTTTGATCTTTCAATTGTCTTTTCTATTTCTTTTCCATCTTCATCGGACAATTTTAAAGAATTATCAATGCTCACATCTATATTGAATTCTTTTTCTGGGTTTGATTGCAAGAGTGAATCGGATAATTCACGTAAATGCATTCCAACGGCGCGTCTTTTACGTTTAATTATATCTTCACGTACAGTCGTCGGAAAATTATCTCGTTCAAGTTCAAGTTTTGCAAGAGATTGAGTATATTTCAAAGAATCCTTTGCGTCCTCTATTTTATATGTAAAGCTACCAGGTGTTAAAAAAGTACCTAAATCTTGTCGTGTTAAAATTTTATTAGATAATTCAGGACACTCGAATTTATTAGATTCAGTAGCATAAACTATTGATGATGAGAGAAAAATGGCCGATGAAATAACAATCCCGCTAACAAAAGCTGAAAAGTAACTATTCGTTGTTAATATTTTTATTTTTTTCATAATTATCTCCCCTCATTTCCCTCAAACACAGATATAATCTTTTCGTCCTTTTTTATTTAATCTTAAATTTAATCTTGAATTTTTCTGATCCATCCAGACTCTTACTCCCACTGAAGAAGATTAAGCCGGTTCCAATTAAGGAAATTCGACAATTTAATAAGAATGTTAAAATGAGTGCAATATCATAGTACTCTGATTTTTTAATTTTTCAAGATGTCGCACCGCCCTTGGCCATTGGATTCACCCATGAGATTCTCTTAGATAAGATGGCACCAATTGAAATT
>MEQB01000013.1 GCA_001770015.1 Bdellovibrionales bacterium RIFOXYC1_FULL_37_79 | reverse complement strand
CTACCGTTTCACCACCCGGGCAAGGAGTAATTACCCAACAATGTTGAACTATTTACTAGGGATCTGTCAAACAAAAAAAAAAGTATTAGTAACTACGATTATGGTGGTGATCAGTGTTTTCTCGTGTAGTGCCCCGCTTATAAAACATAATGTTGAATTTTTGCCGGCCAAACCGGTGTGGTTTGATACGAAAAATATCTATTCCAATAAGTTGGAAGAAAAGATGGTGGCGGCTCATCCGTTCTTTGATCTGGTACCTTTTTCCTCCCAAAAAGATCAAATGATTAACTTTGTTGTACTGACTCCTGAAGGTGAAACCAAGCGATTCGACATAGATCTTTACTCAGGCAAACTTTTTAGCAAATTCCATCTATGTAAACAGAAAGATGTTTGGAATAATTATAGTGGTACTATTTATAAGCCCAATTTTACCGAAGGCTTCATCCCCAGATTACTTGATGGTGCTGGATTACCTCAAAAAATAATCGTGTTTGGAGCAAAGGATATTTATAAAAGGGCCTTAAGTCATGCCGTGGGTTCTCATCGGGTCAGAGTCGTGGGGGGAGTGGTCGAGCAAAGATGTGAAAAATATCCCTGTCTAGCGAATAATGAGTGGCTTGCCAGACTGGTGTTAGTGGCGGTTGATCCAACTTACGAAAAATATACTTATGTCAAAGATCTGTATGATTTAAAGAAAGAAGTTGATTGGAAATATACTGTGGCGTACCTGGCAAATGCTTCAGGCAGAACCTTTGATCAAGGACTCGAGTCCCCTTATGTACGGGTGGTAGATGAAATCGATGCGGACAGAGCACTTTTGTTTGCCATTGAAAAAGGTTATCTGTATCGATTTGAAGATTTGATGAAGCTTAGAAATAGCTGTCACGAAATGTATGATTATATTTGGAAAAAAGTAAATGAAATTAAAATTATCAAGGCCAAGCTGAGTGATAAAAATTGGATAAACAGCGTGATAGAAAAGAATTTACAAAAACAAAAAACGGACAAAAAACTGGAGACTGCTGATTTGATCAAATTAAGAAGGGAAATGATGGAGCAAAAAATTATCGAATTATCCAAAGATAATTTTTCAGCCTTTTTGGTCCAGTTTTATAAAAAATTCAAGGAAAAATATGCCATCTGTTCCAAAAACGTCATGGCGGCCAATCTCAACGAAGATATGCAAAGGCATTGGTTTTTTGCTTATCTGGAAGGGTTCTTTTATGCCAATGATTTAAATTATATTTATAATTGTTCCAAGCGGGAATGGTTTCAAAATTATCGCACCACTCAAGGTAAGTGGGCCCTTGATCAATATGAAGAGTTAACGTCTTGCTCATCAGAGGCTTTGGATGCTGCTTTTGAAAAATTACCAGTACTGTTTAACCGTATGATGAATAATTCCAATGAACAATTTTATAGATATGTTACCTATGATTTTTATGCCGGTTCCCACGAAAAGCTATATGCATGGGTGAAAGTCTCCTCCAAGAGGATTAGTTGTATCAAGGAACCTGATTCTTTGTGGCGCAGGATTCAAGGGATGATGGTCAAGGAAGGGAATTTTATTTCAGAGGATGAAAATGAGTTTATTTTCCCCAGTGATGTTCAATGGGAGGGATTCCATATTAATGGTAAACGAAATACTTTTTAGAATTTGGGACATGGGCGGTCGGACATAATGATTGAAAGCATAAAAAATTGGAGTACCCGGAAAAATATCAATGCCGTGGTTTTTGGTAATGGATGCTGTGTGCAGGAGGACTTATCCACCGAATTAAGGGCGTTGCTTGCGCAGGCAAACTATACCTTGAAGATTGTTGATAGTCCCAGACAGGCAAACTATTTGTTTATCCACGGAATAATCAATCCACTTTTGTTAAATGTTTTATTAAAAATTTATGCAGATATGCCTGATTTTAAAATAGTGGTTGCCCTGGGTAATTGTGCATCCAATGCGGGAGCCTTTAATGGTTATAATGCTTTAACTGGAGTCGAACGGTTTATCACAGTGGACTATTATTTGACCGGTTGTCCGGTAGATGCAAACGCCATGGAGGATTTTATGGCAAATTTAGATGATTTGATTTTGAAAAAAAGTAAAGAGTTGGAATAATGAATTGGACCTTTGAATATTCAAAAGAAATCCTGGTTAAAGAGTTTAACCTTTTAATCGAATGTGAGGTGTCCACCGAGCGCGAAGGATATTGTACTTTTAATATTAAACATAAAAATTTGCTTGAAAGTTTGAAAATATTAAAAGAACGATATCAGTTTTTGAAATTGGTGGATGTGATTGCTTACTCTGCGGCGGTCAAACAAGCTCAGGGTGATTTTGAACTGCTCTTTATCCTGGAACGACCAGTTGACTCGCAAATAATATTTCTTAAGACCAGTTTGACAAGCGATGAACCCCTTTGTGATTTTTCCAACTTGTGGATGACCGGCGACTGGTATTTAAGAGAGATTTTTGAATTTTTGGGGATTAAAAATACTTCCACTCGTCATCAACAGTTACTTACTCATGATAACGTTCAAGGCTTGGTACTTAGGAAAAATGAGACTGGTGCAGTGATTAAGGAGCCTACTTATAGAAAGTCCCTGAAGATTGACGGTGTCTTGGTGCCGACGGTGAATTCTACTAAGCAATGGTTTAGTTTTGGTCCTTTTCACCCCTTCATCAATAATCAATTTCGCCTATTGACGGAGCTTAAGGAAGATTGCATAGGTGCCTCAAAAATTGAAATTGGTTATCATCATCTGGGTCTTGAAAAAAAGTTTGAAGAGTTGAATGCTCATAGCGTTTTACAACTATTACATAAATACAAATGTCTTTCTGGAAATTCGTTACCGATTCTCTGGTGTAAAACGGTGGAAGAAATTCTCCAAATACCCATTAATGACCGGATCGCTGCTTTAAGGATGCTGTATTTTGAAATGGACCGGATCAATGATCATTTACAAACGATAAAGCGAATGCTGGAGTTTTCATTAAACGATGTGGCCACCTGGTTTATGAAGGATATATTACAAATGTTTGATGAGTACATGTTCCAATTGGGACTTTTTAACCATGCCAGAAATATTCATCGATTTGGCGGTTTTTACCAGGACATTAAAAGAGAAACAGTGGTTTTTATTTTGCAATCAATCGGCAAGTTTGAAAAAAAAGTCAGGCAACTGGAGAAGCAGTTGACTAAATCCATGCAATGGATTGATCAACTCAAAACCAACGCGATAACGGCCAAAGATGCTATGAAATATGGCCTGGATGGACCGAATTTGAGGGCATGTGGTATAAAATATGATTTAAGGAAAAATGCCCCCTATTATCTGTATCATGAAGTTGAATTTGAGGTGCCACTGGGCGCATATGGAAATGCTTATGACCGTTATTATGTCCGAATTAGAGAGGTTTATGAGTCGGTGCGAATTATTTCCCAAATTTTAGATAATATCCCCAGTGGCCAGTATTTCGTCAAACTAGAAAATGGGGGACCGGTTGACAAAGATAAATTAAATGAGTCAGAGATCAATTTTCAAAAATATGATGCATATTACAGTCATGGACCGCAACTTTTGGCCAGAGAGCATTTTTCAAGAATAGAAAATGCTAGAGGATCTATCGGTATTTTTGTTAAAACGCTCGGAGATTTTTTGCCGTATCGATTCAAGTTAAGCGGGCCATCTTATAAATTGCTGTCATCGTTTCCAGATATTATTAAAAATGAAAATATTAAACGGCTACCGCTACTTTTGCGATCTTTTGATATAAATATTCATGAGGTGGATCGTTAAGTGAGAAATATATGATTCCTCATATTGGTGATTTTAAAATAAATAGTTTTGGGAGTGCGGTTTTAAAAATATTAAAATTGATGAGCACTTTTATAAAATCTCTTTTTTTAGGCAAAATAAAACCCGTTACAGGCAATCGACATAACCAAAGGGTTTTAAGTTTGCCGACTCTCGTGGTGAATCAAAAAAATAAAATCATTTGCAACGGTTGTAAAATTTGTGAGAGGGCATGTCCTAGTGGTTGTATAGAAGTGAAACTTGTACACCATCAGGAGGTCAAAATGAATATTGATTATAGTCGATGTCTTAGCTGTTTTGTCTGCGAAGAGGTGTGTCCCATTGATGCAATCACTTTAAAAGTAAGAAAAGAGTATCTAGGCCGAAAGGATAAAAACCTGATGGTGTGCCAAGAAAAATTGGTCATAGGCTTGAAGTAACTTGTAAGTCGAGCAGTAGTTATTCCTGTTTCATTTCAAAAAAGCATGCAATTGTTTTTATCGAGTATAATAATTACTTGATATTATTAAACTAATCTTCTCGGAATATTATAAATAATTTTTTTTTTTTACCGATAAATAGATGCTGATCCTTGGAACAAAATGAATCGAATGCCGTGTTAGTATTTGGTTAAAGCGTTCATGTGGTTTGTTTGTTAGGAGTTTATATTGATTAATTATAACCATCTCAAAGGTTATGCATCCCTAAGTCGGCTTATCTGGTTGATGGTTATCAGTCTGTCCCTACTTATTTCCTGTGTACCAAACAAACCATTTAATGCAAGAGTTCCCGGATCGGAAGATGATACCAAATTGTCGATAACCAGTTCTGCCACTTATATTAATGCTGTCAATTATACCAATTTTCCGTTGGCCGGAGTGTGCTCTGAAAATGGGGCGTTGGTGCTGGTCCAGGCCATTGATGTTAATGGTACGGTACGGTCCCCTAATGGGAATATTATTTGTAACAATAAAGTCTGGTCCACCGGGGCAGGCAGAGAACTGGATCTTACTACACTGGCCCAGGGTACTGTGCGGATCGTGGCCAATCACTCCGATGTCCTAGGCCAGGCCAGAACAGTTACCCTTAGTACCAGAAAGGATACGGTGTCCCCTTTTATTTTAAATGTCAGTTCCTCCACCGGGGATGGTACCTACGGACTGGCGGATGTTATTAAAATTGAAATCGCCTTTAGTGAACCAGTGTATCTTTCTGGAAGTGCGGTGTTGCTTTTGAATGCTTCAGCGGGTGCCAAGGGTATATATGTTTCAGGGAGTGGAACTTCTATTTTAGTCTTTAATTATACGGTGAGTATTTTAGACAGTACTTTAGATCTGGAATATGCATCCACCAGTGCGCTGGGAGGAACCTTTAAAGATGTGGCCGGAAACGCTTTTTCCACTGTCGCCGCTTTACCTGCCATCGGCGGAGGCAATTCCTTATCTGATAATCAGAATATTATCATCGATACGGGTGCTCCTACTATTTTAAGTGTGACCACCACTGCTACTGCCGGACAAATGAGAAATCAGGGGGATCAAATCCATATTCAGGTTAACACTTCGGAACCAATTTCATGGAATGTTGTTCTAGGTTATCCAAGAATCGGACTTAACGTCACTCCTAATCAAAGATATGCGGTGTTTGATCCAAGCACCAGTACCTCTACCAGTTTGAATTTTATCTATACCGTACAAGTCGAGGATTATGCTGCCAGACTACAATATGTGACGGTGGATTCACTCACTTTAAATGGTGGAGTGCTCGTTGATGTGGGAAATAATAGTTTATCGTTAACATTACCTGCTCCCACCACCAGTGGCCTTTACGCTGCTAATATCCCCGTCAATGCCCGGGTTGCCAGGGTGGTTAGGGGTTATATAAGTGAACTGGATGGCACATATATATTAGGTCAGACCATTAATATTTTTCTGGAGACTAGCCGGGACATTATTGTCACGGGAAGTCCTTATCTGGAACTTCAAGTATCAGATGGTATCAATAATACGGCGAGGGCACCCTTTGTGGGTGGGAGTGGAAGCAGTTTACTGCACTTTAGCTATACCATAGAGGAGGGTGATCTTTCCATCGGATACTCTCTATCCTATATCGCTAATGATATGGTAGTGCCGGCCAATGGGCCTTTAAAATTTAACGGTGGCACCATGAGGACCGATAATGGTGAAAATCTCAGTCAGCTTTTACCTCATCCCACCTCTTCGACGGCCATTGATTTTTTAAGAAACGTTGATGTTGATGGTGACCGGCCTCATTTGATCGGTGTCTATACCAATACTGCTACCGGGGCACTGGTGGGGATTGATGACCTGGTGGAAATTATTGCTGAGTTTGATCAAAATGTGGTGGTTACCGGGGTTCCGGAAATCTATATCAATGTAGCACCGGCTTTGACTGCTACTTATGTCAGTGGTAGTGGCAGCAATCAAATTATTTTTCGTTATAGTGCAAGCGATGGGGACATAGTGGTTGGGGCCCAGGCACCCTATCTGGATATTGACACTGCCAGCGCCAGTATTTTTAGCCTGGTAGGTGCCACGCTAGAAGATGATGCGGGCAATTCTTCAAGCGATACTTATGATGGGTTAACTCCCACTGGAATTCGCAGTAAATTAGTTACCCTTGGTACCACCAGGCCTGCCATTGATGAAATTACCACGGTGGATGTGGGAACTAAAATTATCGGCGATCTGGTTACTATTGAAATAACCTCCTCGGCTACTCCGCTTTATGTAACCGGTACTCCAAGTTTGTTACTTAATATTTATAATAACCTGTTAACCTCCAAATATGTGGAATGTACTTATGTGCATGTGAATCCGTTAACCACTTTTACCTGCCCATACACGGTTTTAAAGGGGGATTATAATAATGGGGTTGATCATTTGGACTATCTTGGCGCCACTCCACTTATCAACGTGGGGGATTTGTATGGTAATTTGCTGGGAAGTTTTCCAACTCCTTCAGCTTTGGGATCTTTAAGTAATCCAGTTTCATTGCAGTTGCCAGTTACGGTGGATGGAAAAATTCCTGCGATCACCAATATTACCTCTCCCAATATTGATGGAAACTATTTGGAGAATGATCTGATTACTATTCGAATTACTTTTGATGATGTGGTTATTGTTAATACAGTGTCAGGCACGCCGTATCTGACTTTGGATACCAATCCTGATATTACCTTATGTGGGACGGCTTCTTATATCGGGGGCTCTGGCACGTCCATCCTAGAGTTTGATTATCGGGTCAAAGCAGGGGACACCACTTCGCATCGAACCAGTGGCAGACTGGATTATTTAAATGCTCAGGCACTGGTGTTTAATGGTTCTGCCATGAGAGATGTAAATGGCAATCAGCTGGAAATCATTGATTTGCAATTATTTAATCCCGGGGACGGGGTTAGTGGGGCCGGTTCACTTGCGGTTAATAAAAATATGACCATCGATGCCCAAAGACCTACCGTTACTCAAGTAACCTCTACGATTGCCAATGCCAAATATGGACCTAATTCCAATTTAGGATTAGGGGCAGGTATTATTCCTATATCATTAGTTTTTTCAGAAGACATTACGGTCATTGGGACCCCTGCACTTCTTTTAAATACGAGTGGGGTGGTCCGTCGTGCCACCTTTAATAATGTGGCAAATTCCAATACGTTGATCTTCCATTATCAAATTATGAGTGGTGATCGGATTGGACTTGATCCCATTTTATGTGTAACTGAATTTACGGATTCAGCTTGCGATTTAAATTATCTTAGTATTACTTCCCTGGATTCCAGCGGTGGAGATATTAGGGATGCCAGGGGCAATTCACTTTTTAGTGTTCCTGTTCCGGTAGCTGGTTATCTGCCTGATCCAGAGACCGGTTTTTCTCTTAAATTTTTAAAAGATATTCGTATTGATACTTTTTCACCGGAGGTGGTGGAAATCAGACCGCAAGGGCCCACGACCGGTGCGACTCAAACCTTTACGGTCGGACAGATCGTGCGCTTGGAAATGGAACTAAATGAGGAAGTCAACATCAGCAGTGGATTTTTGGGAATTAATTTAAGTAATGGGAGAGTGGCCACCTATACCAGTGGTTCCAATTCGAAGGTGTTGACTTTTTCTTATACGGTTTTACCTAATGATATTGCTAATCCGCTGACTTTTTCTGCCACCAATCCGCTGACGATTTCCGGGACGCATGCCATCTTTGATACTGCGGGCAACTATCTGGATTATACCACCTTTGATCCGGCAGGAACCATCAGCAACGATGCTATCGTGATAAATGGTTTGGTTCCTCACATTACCGGCGTAACCGTGGTCTCCACTCCGTCACTGATCAGTATAGATGATGGATATAATTTGTTGTTGGATTTTACGTTTGATCAAAATATATCTGTCACGGGTAATCCACTTTTATATCTTAACGTGGGTGGGGCAAATGCTATTGGGATTGCCCAGTTTGTTCAGGCGGTAGGAGATACCGTTAGATTTTCTTATCAAGTGAAAGATGGTGACGGCGAAGGCCTTGCCAGTGCCGGACAAACTATTTCCATTTCTTCAAGTAGCTCATTGGTCTCTAATAACGGAATCAACGGGACCATTCGAGATGTTAACGGGATCAATTATGCTGATTTGCATATCCCAAGCCTGGGGCTTTCCACGCTTATTGATGGAACCAGACCTTATGTCACTAGCGTCGTGGCAGCCCCCTCTGTGATTGCTCCAGATAAAATATATCTGGGACAGACCATAGATATCACCGTTTCATTCCATGAAGTCATTGGGCCGGTGAGTGCGGTAACTTTGGATTTGAATATTGGGGCCACGGGAAAAACTATCAATTGTGTTAATCATCCGACTGATAATAAGTCTATTCTATGTAGTTATACGGTTGGTACTAACGATATAACCATCGTAGGATATCTGAGCTATTTGAACTCGAACGCCCTAAGAGGTGATATCAGGGACCTGCATGGAAACCTGGCCAATTTGAATTTAACCACTCCTTTCATGCCCAATACCATGATTGTGGATGGGACTACCGCTGCGGTCAACGTGGTCACCTCTGATAATTTGAATGGAATTTATATTTTAAATGATGTGATTGAGATTAAGGTTGATTTTTCTCATGATTTAATATTGTCAAGCAACGCCTCGGTTCAGCTGAATTTGGTGGTTAATACTGTGGCCAGTCCGGATACCACCAGATACATAGATTGTATCCAGGATTTAAGTGATGCCTCTATTTTACTGTGTAATTACATCGTACAGGCGGGGGATTTCAATGCCGATCTAAATTATGAGGCTACGGGCTCTTTGGTGCTTGCTAGTGGAACTTTGACCACTATTTATGATGCCCAGATTTTTACTGCCAGTTTGGATCTTCCCGATGTATCTTTGCCTACCTCTCTTGCGGGCAATAAGGATTTATACGTCAGTACCATTCCTCCCACTGTGGTGGATGTGGATGCGGGGGCCACTCATCAAATGGGAGGATCATACACCGTCGGGGAAATTATTCCCATCGAGATAACTTTTTCTGCCAGTATGCAAGCGCCTGCGGGAGGCACACCTACGCTGGGCCTTAATGTCAGCGGTTTGGAAAAAGAGATTACTTGTATCTTGCATGCGACGGTTTTAACTAAAATGACTTGTAATTATACGGTGACCCAAGGTGATTGGGCCAATCCTTTGGAAGTTTTCGGAGTGGCGGCTTCCACCTTTCATATGAATGGGGCAACGATGGTCGATATAGGTGGCAATCTCATGACAAACTACTCGATTGCTATGCCCACGACCTTAGCAGGCAGAAATATCATCATTGATACCATCGCACCGGAGGTAACCATTGATAGTCCGGGTATGAATACTTATATCAAGGCATCCCAAGGAACAAATGTGGCAGAACCTTTCAGTTTATCAGGTACATGTACAAATCCACCGGATGGATCAGTCGAAGTGACGATTAGTATTTCAGATGGTGGCAGTCATACCCAGGCCTTAAGTGCCAATTGTGCGGGCGGGGTGTGGAGTTATGATGTGGACACTTTGGATGAATATCCAGATGGATTGGTGGTGATCACCGCTACGCAAAGTGATACCGCTAATAATCAGTCTATACTGGTTACCAAATATTATCAAAAGGCCCTGGCTTTGTATCCTGGGGAGGATCATAATTTTGCCATCTTTAAAGAGCGAGTGAATGGCTGGGGAGACAATGCCCTTTATCAGCTAGGGGATGGCACGACCACTTTAAGAAGTTATCCGAAACAGAATTTAAGTCTGGCCAATGCTACCCAAGTAGGCCCGGGAGCTGATCACACCTGTGCTTTGATATCTGGATTGGTTTATTGTTTTGGTAGTAATCAAAAATCGGGGAGTACGACCGGCCAACTTGGCGTCAATACCAACGAACCATTTAGAACGGCATTATCATCGGCGGTGGTGGATAGTACCGGTAATGCGATTAACAATATCAAGCAAATTGCCGTTGGCAAGTATTTCAGTTGTGCCCTCACTACCTCGGGTAATGTTTACTGTTGGGGTGATAATGTTTATGGACAACTGGGGATTAATTCAAGCGATACTTATCGCCTGTATGCTTCGCTATTGGATGCGGCCATTTTAAGTGATGTCGAGGCAATTTATGCCGGGGCCGAACATGCTTGTGCTGTTCAAAAAGGGGATCTTTATTGTTGGGGACGAAATAATCAAGGGCAGCTTGGAATTGGCAGCAGTGGTAATTATCAAATTGCGCCCATGCTGATCACCGGATTATCTTCCAGTAAAAAAGCTTATCTAATGGCACTTGGACGATCACATACCTGTGCACTTTATGATGGTGGTGTCCAGTGTTTTGGTAGTAATGTGTATGGACAACTGGGCAGTGGTTCAGATGCGGTCAGTATGAAAACCGTACCCGTGGTTGGTGATTTTGTGTCTGGGTTGGGAGCAAATGCCGGGGTGGTACAGATTACCGCAGGTGATGATCATACCTGTGCCTTGCTGAGTATGGGAGTGAAGTGTTGGGGACGAAATGTTGAAGGCCAGCTAGGGGATTCCACCAACGTATATAAAAATATTCCTACCGATGTAACCGGATTTACCGCCAATAATAAGGCCCAAGGTGTCTTTGCAGGGGGAAGTCATACCTGCATAAATACCAGTGGTGGTGCGAGATGTTTTGGAAAAAATAATTTCTATCAACTCGGTAACGGTATAAGCGTCAATAAAAATTCACCCGATTATGTACTTACCATGAGTGGAATCAGGATTACAGCCGGGGATGAGCATTCATGTGTCTATTTAAAAAGTGGAACATATTGTTTTGGAAATGGCGGTTCAGGTCGACTGGGACAAGGGAGTGCGTCCAATAGCACCAATCCAGTACAAGTCTTGCAGATAGAAAATGGCGTGATCAGAGGTCTTTCCACCGGGACGGATTTTTCTTGTGCTGCCTATAATAGTGAGGCCCGTTGTTGGGGTAATAATTCGCTGGGCAAGTTGGGGGTTTCCCCTGCACTAAGTGCCAGCTCCACTCCAGTGGCGGTCCAGGATTCGTCGTCCGTGAATCTGGCACAAGTGACCGATATATCCAGCGGTAGTTCTCATACTTGCGCCAAGGTGGGTAATGAAATCATGTGCTGGGGACAAGGATCAGACGGGCAGCTTGGGGACAATCAGGATATCTCGTCTTATATTCCGCGCATTGTTTTAAGAGGAGCTGCCAATTTAAGTACGGTGGGTACGATTCATAAGCTGGCGGCTGGGGGAAATTATAGTTGCGCTATTATTGGAAGTACCAAACAAACTTATTGCTGGGGAAATAACACGGTTAATATGGAAGCACTTTACGCTGTACCGATTGCCGGTGGAAATAATGCCGACCAGATTAGTGTTGGTGGAAATCATGCCTGCATCATTGTGAATGAAGGAGTAAAGTGCTGGGGTAGTGACTCCGATGGGCAACTGGGAAACAACAGTGCCATAGGTGATAGCACGACTCCGGTGGTGGTCGATGTTGATACCAGTGACACGCCACTGACCCAGGTGGTACAGGTGGTTGCGGGATTAAAACATAGCTGCGCCTTACAAGTCAGTGGTGCAGTAAAATGCTGGGGTAATAATGATTACGGACAACTGGGTAGTGGTAATCTCATCAGTTCCCCTTATGCGCTTGAAGTTAGCGGTCTAACGGCAGGTTCGGAAGTTATTTTTCTGACGGCCGGAAGTAATCATACCTGTGCTCTTTTGAAAACCGGAGCAAAATGTTGGGGTAATAATGATTATGGACAATTGGGAACGAGTACCGCACCTGATTTATATAGTGATGTACCTGTCAGCGTAAATTCCATTGCCTATTAAAAAACGTAGTTTAGTCCAACACCTGCTTCCAATCCTCTGATGGTCATATAACTTGGATCAAAAAAATATGTGGAATCAAATTCTCCGAGCTTTTGGTAGTTATAGCCAATCATGGTTTTCATGGACCAGGTCTTAAAGATGGCATAAACCCATTCAAAGGACAGGCCATACTTGTAGGAGATGCCTTCTAATTGTTCATCACTGGCAATCACCACAGTTCTGGGTGAATAGGCGAACGTACCGACGCTGATGATTCGATGCTTTTTTTTGTTATAGAGATTATTGGTTAATTCAAATGCCAAGGAAACGGCAGAAAAAAGTAAATCTTTATCGGCAATTCCCTGCACATCGGCACCTATGCGGTAGTCGATAAAATCCAAATCATAACTTTCGTATCGCACTTTGATTTGGGTTCCATACACCGTGGAAGGTAGTTCCCGATTGACCACATGGGAGGAGGTTTCCCAGTTGTTGCCGGGTTGAAATAATCCGTAGCTAAAAGTTAACTGTTTACGTTCATGTAGGGAAATTTTTTGGGGAATGTAGCTAAAACCCAGGCACCAGAAGGTTAGAGAAAGGATGAATAGAAAAATATAAAAATAATTACTCACTTTCTTATTATATCAATATACCCTCGTGAGTCCAGCATGTCCCAAGAGCTAAAATATTTTCCTTACGGGCATTTTTTTTAAAAGATTCAGTTTTTTTATGAATTCTGTGCGCTTGATTTCTTTACCGCCAAGGCTTTTTACCACTGGGGTGATCATCTGGGTGTCCAAAAAGGGGATTTGGTATTTTTGCAGATGTTGAAGTAAAAAAATTAACGCAATTTTGGAGGCATTGGGGGCCTTGTGAAACATGGATTCTCCACTTATGATATTTCCACTAACAAAACCATAAAGTCCTCCGACGAGTTCACCCTTTAGCCAAGTTTCCACTGAATAGGCCAAATGATGGCAAAAAAGCTGAGTAAAAGAATCCATTATCTCATCGGTAATCCAGGTGGACTCCTGATGTGGTCTCTTGATTTCCTTGCATTCCCACAGCACCTCACTGAAGGCCTGGTTAAAGGTCGTGGTATAAGGATTGTTTTTTAAAAATTTTTTTAAACTTTTGGGTACATGCAAATCAGCAATTTCCAATATTCCTCTGGGATCGGGACTAAACCATGCCATTGGATAATCTTCACCAATAGGCCAGGGAAAAATTCCTTGATGATAGGCCTCCACCAGGGTGTATAGATCAAGCTCTCCCCCCACTGCCACCAGGCCGTCTTTTGTAGCATGATCAATCGGAGGAAATGTTATAACCGGCATTAAATTAAGAACCCCTTTATTTAAGTTAGAATTATTGTTTGTTTTTGGCCAATAGTATATTATAAAAAATATTTAAATATATAAGTTAAGTATAGTAGCAAAGCACCCCATACCAAAGGTCCTTATGATCGCCATAAAATCAAAAAGAGAAATCGAGTTAATGCGCAAGACTTGTGCTTTGGCCAGTGAGACGTTGCAATTTATTGAACCCTATATCAAACCGGGGGTTTCCACCGAGAAACTAAACGAGTTATGCCATGAATATATCATCAGTCATGGAGCGACTCCTTCTCCGCTTAATTATCACGGATTTCCAAAATCCATCTGCACCTCTCTTAATGAAGTGATATGTCATGGAATTCCAAGCAGTAAGGACGTACTAAAAAGTGGTGATATTTTAAATGTTGATATCACCACTTTCCTGGAAGGTTTTCATGGGGATACCAGTGCCACTTTTTTGGTGGGAGTAGTTGATCCGCAACTGAAAAAATTGGTGGAAGTGACTTATGAGTGTATGTTACGCGGAATTAGAGTTATCAAACCCGGCAAAAAAACCGGCGATATCGGTCATGCCATCGAAACTTATGCGTTGGAACAGGGGTTTAGTGTGGTGGAAGAATATTGTGGACATGGAATTGGCAGAAGTTTTCATGAGGACCCGCAGATTTTACATTACGGTGATAAAAACAAGGGTACGGTGCTAAAAGAAGGAATGATTTTTACCGTTGAACCCATGATCAATTTGGGCGAGAGGTTTTGTGAAGTGCTTAAAGATAATTGGACGGTGGTCACCAAAGATGGGTGGCCCTCGGCCCAATATGAACATACCATCTTAGTCACCAGTAATGGTTATGAAGTTTTAACTTTGCGAAGTGGCGAAATTATCTAGAGAATTTTTCCTTTGATAATATCGATTTCTCTTTTTTGATGATCCTTCTTGCATTTTTCGAAGATACGGTCGAGGTTTTTTAATTGATTAAAAATGGATTCGATGGTCTTGGTGTCTTTAAAAAATGCGTTAATACCCACATCAGGTTCTTCCTCCAGATATTTCACCTTGAATTTCAAATCGGCCAGTTGGGGAATGTATTTGTCTAGACAGTCATGGGAGGGGGCACCGGTTTGAATTTCACTAATCCAGTTTAAAAAAATATTGGGTGATTTGGCCACTAATCCTTGAATTGATGAACGCAGACTGATGGTATTAAGGAGAATGGAGGAGGTGCGGATTTCAAAAATTTCTTCTCCGTTTAGGAGCAGGTGTTTTAGTAAATTGATGGAAGGAGAATAGGCCTTGGAAGCAAAACATATTTCTTGAAGATAGTGGTTTTTTAGAAAGATTTGGTTGAATAGACTAAATTCTTCAATGAAAATTTTATTGATCTTATAGACTGCGCCAACGATTTTATTTTTGTGCAGGTATTCTTCCTCATCACCCAGACAATAAAGTAGCGGGTTGACCACTTGTTCGTTGGAAAACAGGTTGAAAGAAAAAAGCACCATCCAGATAATGAGAAATGACTTCATAATATGATTTTATCGTAGTTTGGTGAAAAATTAAAATGATCAGTTTTTTCCCTACAATTTTAAAAAGGACGTTGGTATAATGGCATAAGAAGTGAGGTAGATTATGTTTAAAGGTAATAAATTTGGTGGAATTAGGGCAGCCGTTAAAATATTGCAAACACTCACCTCCGGAGAAAGGGAGAAGATTTTACAAAATATTGAAAAAAAAGATCCTCAGATGTTTGATTTATTAAAGAATAATTTAGTGGTCTTTGAGGATCTTCAATTTATGACGAGTAAAATGATCGGAGAATTTTTAAAAGAAGTGAGTTTGGCCGATTTGGCCTTGGCGCTTAAAACTTCCAGCGATGAATTGAAAAACCATTTTTATAATAATATTTCTTCTGGCATGAAAAAGGATTTGGAGGATATTATGAATAAAAAGCTGGTGCCGGTAAGTCAAGTGGAAGCTGCCCGGGCAAAGATCATGGAAGTGGTAAGAAAAAAAGTGGAAACCGGCCAGTTAATTCTTGATCCACAAAAAAATGAAGAATATGTTTAAATAAATATTTTTAAAAAAGCCTTTTGAATTTTTTCTGAGAAATATTCTTTTTTTACCATCGAAAGCGGATTGATGGATTCATCACTACTGGCACGGGTTATCCAGTGACTTAATTCTTCTGAAAGGCCAATCACCTCTGCGATATGATTGACTTTGTTCACACTGCCTTTTTCCCAGCGGGGAAAACCATGTCCGTCCAGCCGCATGTGGTGACGTTCGATGGCATCAAGGAGAACATTTTTAAGCCCTAGATTTTTTAATAGCTCCACTCCTTTGAGGGGGTGGTTATAAAAGATTTCTTTTTCTTCATCATTCATTTCATCTTCATTTTCCGATTTGATCTTCTCACTGGCATCATGCAGTCCGATATCATGTAAAAAGGCCGAAAGAATGATCTGGTCCCGAATGTCATCTTCGGCCTCCAGGGATTCCAGGAAAAGACCGGTGAGCATGGCCACCGAAACTGCATGTTCCTGGCCGGCCAAATCTTTCATAAAGGATTTGATAAATTCCGGGTTTTTTAAATTTTTACCATCTTTTAAGACACCATTTAGGCTATTGGACACATTTTCCACAAAACCGTTGGCCTCATTAATGGTTCTTTTATCAATACCACAATGTTTGATATATGAATAAGTTTCGGCTCCCAGACTGGCGGTTTTGGATATTTTGCTGCCAAAATCAATGGATTTGTCGCTGGTAATACGGGCCACTTCCTGTTTGCACACATTCAAATATTGTTCATAGTCGTCTCTTTTGACGTAATATTTTTTGATGTTTTTATTCTTGTGATTTTGAATCTGCTCATTCGTCATTTTTTCATTTTGCAGGGAAAATTTGAGCATTTTATTGCCCACTTTAACATAAATATCAAAAGGGTTTTTGGCACATAAGTGGATCTTGGCGGTCAGCATTTCGATAAAATTCGAAAGTTCAATCGGGTGGTCGTCTTTGTCAGTCAGAGGTCCAGTGTCGTGGGAAGAATCGTGATTATCAAAACTGATTTCCCCATTCAAGATACTGACGGCATATTGTTGGAGAGTCTCAAAGGAGGCTGGATATTTAAAAACGTTGGTGACACCAATCTTTTTTAAATCCATGGTTTTGAAGGATTCCGGCAAACCTGATACCAATCCAATCGGAATACCTGGACGAAGGGTGCGGACGACCTCTAAAAGGGGGAGCCAGATTTCTTTATCCAGAGAAGCATCGATCAGTATGGCAGTAATTTTATAGTCGGGATTTTCCAGTTTTTTGTGAAAACTTAGCAGGGAACTGGCAAACAAGGGGGTCGGGGTCATGAGATGCTCCGATTCCATGACCAAATCACTCATTTTTTTAAACTTTTCAAAGATAATAATAATGTCTTCGTTGGGATCAATGGAAACGCTTCCATGTCTTATAGCATAGAGGTAATTTTCTTTGACCGTGCTGGCATTTTTAAGTTCCTTGGCAACTTCTTCCATCAGGGCGATGGTTTTTTCTTCGTTTGAGATGGATTCTTTTAGCCTTCCGAGAATATAGATGCATTTTTTCATTAATGTAAGGACTGCCTGTTGGCCTGCTTCCTCATCTAAAAAACGGGATTTATAACAGATGTCTTTCATCATGCCAAAGTATTCAGCAAAATAATTTAAATCGAGCATGGAACAGGTGCCAAACAGACGATCAATGATCTGTCCAAACCTGGCAAAATATTTTGGATTGTTTACCTGCTTTTGTAGTTCCAAAACCGGTGCTTTTAATTGCGGTAGAATATCATCAATTTCTTCTACGAGTGATCCTAAAAATTCCATGTCCATGAATTTCTCGTTGGTGATTAAAATATAACCTTAATTTTAGGCCAAAATGGCTGAAATTGGTATGTAATTTCTGCTTGAACCAATTACTAAGAATTACCCGGGTGTATTACTCGGGTAATTCCGGTTCGATTGTGATGGGTTTGTATTTTTTCGCAGCTTCTTTGATAGTTGTTCCATAAGAGACCATGAAATCTTCATGATTTTTTATATAAGTTCCGATTCTTTTTCCAAAAGTGTCAGTCAGATATCTATCTACTTTATTTTCATTGACCACTCTGTGTCCAAAATAGATACCTGCAATCAAACGCCCAACCCCCTGAACTGTCTGGTTAGTGGCCTCCATAAGGATGCTATTTAAATTGATGTTATTATCATCAAGCTGATTAACGACATTTTCAAGGGTAATAGGATCCAAAGGGATTTTATAGCTTTGTTCAACTTCTTGCAGTTTTAATTCGGTAGGATTGCGGACACCATTTGCCCAGGCAAACACATAATTAAAAGCCCCAGTGAACAAGTCGTGCGAATAAAGGGTATTTTTCATGCCAAGCAATTTTGCAGTGGATGCAAGCATATCCCAGGTTGCTAAAACTGTTCCGGAACTAGGTTTAAGATAAAGTGCCAGGCTTGTCCAACGACCACCGTGTGTGGCAACAGAGTCCAACTTGTCGCTCATCTTATCAAGTCTATACATGTCGCTGATAATGGAAGCCACTTCAGCGATAGCGGTCATGATAATGACCTTGTTTAAAATCTGTTCTAATCTGGTCAACGGCGGAGTGAATGGGCTGGTGGGGCCCAGTGGCAGTGTCGGTTTATTTGCTTTTTTTAGCTCATTATTCATTTTTGTAATCGATTCAAGATTTTTGTGATAGTAATCAAATCGTTTTGCCAGGGTTCTTTGATCAATAAAATTACGGTATTTGGCGTAAATAAAATTACGGTATTTGGCGTAAATTGCTCTTTCCGGGATGGTCACCGTATCATAAATGGTGTGCAATTTAGAAAAAGCTAACTTTACCGCCGTTTCATCAAATGTCTTTGCCAAACCTCCAAGAGATTTACCAAATTTGGTATTTCCCTTTTCTGATAATTGCACTAAAAAATTCCATAATTTTGAAGGATAATGGGTGATGATAGGATCGCCAACTCTTTTAATGACATGCAGTTTAGCGAGCATAATGAAAACTCTTGACCTTTCCAGGTCTTCTCCGCCAATACTTGTCACCAGTCTGACTATCGGTTCACTCACATCGCTTAAATCATTACTCTGGTCATCTTTTTTTCCCATGCCTATTACTATTTCATTGATGGATTTGCGATTCATGCCAAGACTTGTTTGACTACGCTTGTAGAGACATTCAAGATTAAATACGGCTTCACGATTCTGGCGTATGGATGCGCAGGATTCTAATTTTTCTTGATTAGCGAGTCCTTGGATGGCCTGATAAAGTTCTTTAAAGGCCGTTAGGTCTTCGGTTCCCAGAGAGATTTCAACTTTTATTTTTTCAGCAAAGGCCCTAAGTTGTGGATCAACTGCTACGGTGCCGGGGTCAGCAATTAATTGCATAAGGAGTGATAGACGGACGGTATCGTTATAAGCTTCGATGGGGATGTTGTCTTCTTCAACAAATCCCTTGTAAAGACCATATAGCAGTTTATAAAGTTGTTTTATTTGTTCTGGAGTCAGTACCACTCCACTCAGTGCGCCTACAGTATCAGTCACCAAACCTTTGTTAGAGGGATCATTATTTTTTTCAACGTTGATTCCTGCTTCGCTTAATAATTGGGGAAGTTCCTCCTCAAAAGTTCCTTGATCAATTGCCATTCCCAAATGCTCAAGCACAAGAGTTTTAAATCTTTTCATGAAATCACTTTGGCCTCTAATGACTTTTAATTTTTCAACATCAGCAGGGTTTAGCATGAGGTCATTCACCAGGATTGATTCAACCAATTGCCATTTACTAAAAGCATATTCCTCTTTTTTGGGATAGATAATGTTGATTTTGGTGTCGATGTGAGGGAGCGGGAAAAGATAGCTTGTGAAAAGGTCTTCTACAAATTTTTTTTCGTTGCGGTTTGAGATGTTAAGTCTGACTCTGGAATTCATAATTGCTTCGTTTAGAAAATATTGGGCGACGATGAATGCTCTTTTTTCGACAATGGTGGATTGGCCAGTCACGACGTTAAACCAATGTTTTACTGACATGGGGTCGCATAATCTTAATATTTGGGCAGCATCTTCCAAATTTCTTTGGGCCGAAGGAGTGAATCCACCTCTTATAATTATTTGATTTAGATAGGTGATTCCTTGGGTAAAATACTCAGGGCTGTTTAAAAGCAGTCTAATGGCATAAATCTTATTAAGGGGAGTATCTTCTAGATAGATTCTTTCAAAATCTTTCGATAGTACATCATTAAAGGTGTTATAACGATTTTCGCTTGACACAGACTCCTTGTAATATTCATCAAGATTATCGTAGCTGGTGTCGGCAAATGCACTTAAGTGGCCGGTAAGCGCAATTAAAGCAAGGGATAACCAAATCAATCTTTTCATAATTCCTCTTTTTTTATTCATTATCAATTCTTTTCATTAATCTCTCTAAATTATCCTGTTCAATTTTTTGATCTATCGCTGCTGTTATAAATTGATTGAGCGCAATTATTTTTTGTTCCAAGTGATTGCAAAGTTCAATCCTTTGATCAATTTTTTGGCAGTTGATTATAAAATCAACTTGAACATCTTGCGGTTGTTCTAAAAAATTCTCTAGGTGGTTTATATAATGAGTGAGTAGGGTGCCATCGGATAATTCTGATTTGTAAAAATAGGTAAAAGTTAAGGCACTTAAAAAAGTGAGGCCAAGTCCCAGCGCAGGGTGGTTAGTTATACCGCTCGAGATAGAGGTTGCCACTTGTCCTGTTTTGATTCCCATATTTTTTGCCAGAGAAAATATATTTTTTCGTCGAAGGTAAACGACCAGCGTGCTCATTCCCACTGAAAAACCAGTTTCCAGTTTGAATGATAATTCGTCTTGTTTAAATTTTTGATTGATTCTTTCCAAACTTTCAGAAACATCTTGTTTCTCTGATAAGATAAATTCGCCCTTGTTATTTATATATTTTAGAACTCTTGCGATCTTTACATCATAACTCAACTGCAAACAATTGATGGTTTGGTCATTTATTGCAGAGACAGGATAGATTGTATTTTCTGAGTCGATGGCCGACAGAAAGTCATCGCTTCCATAACTGGAAAAAATAATTAAGAACATTAGTAGATAAACCAGTCGCATGAATTCTCCAAAAAATTGTACGTTTAGTTATATACCATGGAATATAACGCAGTGAAACAATAAAATGATGCACTGTAATAATTGCTTGGCTTTACGGTATAGGCAGACACTTAAGCCTTAGCTTTGTCAGCATGAGCATTCCTATTTCTTTAATTCAGTCAGCTTTCGAAGTTGAAATATTAGCCAGTTACCTATCCGTTATTAAATAGATAGGTAATTTCTTTGGTATATCTTGCTATTAATAATTTGTCATTATATACTGCTCGTGGCAGTAATGAGGTGCCTGTGACAAACATATTTTGGAATAAGTTTGTTGAAAAGCAATTAGACCGTGTTCCCGAACTAATTGTTAGAAAATTTAGAATCTGGGTCAATCTTGTGGAAGAGAATGGTGTTAGAGAAGTTAGAAGATGTATAGAGAAGTTCATGGTGGACATGTTGAGTTAATAGAAATATTGGAGATAATTAAACATGAATACTAAAAAAAACAAAACTTACGGATCAAAAAATTTGGATGTTCGACTTGGCAAAATTAAAGTTGGTGAATTTCTTCGGACTTGGAGACTTACTGAAGAAATGAGCCTTAAGGAATTTGGGAAATTGGTTGGACTTTCAGTGGCCAATCTATGCGATATAGAAAAGGGACGTAAAGGAGTTAGTCCCAAGAAAGCACAAGAAATTGCCAAGATTATAAAAGTGCCCCCGTCTCTTCTGGTTCGTCTTTCTATTGAAGAATCCCTACAAGCAGCAGGACTTAAGTATCTTGTAGAAATTAGACCGGCAGCTTAAATCCGTTTTTAACTGGATCACAAGAATGGGAATGGAATACAAAATAATCTTTCTTTATCAATAGATTAAATTCTGATCAACATAACACTTCAATTTTGTTTGAGTAAATTATAATGATTTCGAACAGATAGGTAGATTTCAACCCCATTATCCTAGGCCAGTTGAAAAAAGAAGTCTTTATGGCACAGGGCGGTAATGTCAGAATGACCCTTAAAATCTTGATAAATGTCTAAATTTGTGAAAAGTGACAACTTTATTTTGGCACTGCTTTCGCATCAAAGTATTTATCTAAAACGAATAAGGCCATGAAGGCCTTAAGGCGTTTTATTAAAGGAATGAACTTCTAGGATGGAAACGATTTCCTTGAGACTTCGGAAAATGGACGAACCGAAGGAAACAGCAAAAGGAGTTGACATGCAAAAAGAGAAACTTATGAAATTTAAAAATCTTTTTAATCTCATGCTTGAAAAGTACAATCTCGAGGGAATGCAAGAAGAATTGAACAGTTCAAAAGGGGATGAAGTGGATCTTTTGATATTTGAAAGAGATAATACCTTGGCCATTAAATTGAGAAAAAGAAAAGAACTTTTCATTAATAGGATTAACGAAGCCTTGCAAAAAATTGACGAAGGCGAATTTGGTACCTGTCTTGAGTGCGGAGAGGAAATTGAATCCAAACGCCTGATTGCCCGTCCAACTGCCAATCTTTGTATAAAATGTAAAGAGCAGGAAGAAAAAGAAGAAGTGCAAGTCCTTTATAACAAGCGCTCTCATACTCTCGGTAGGGAAATTATAAATAATAATGTCCTTGATTTGACCAAAAGTGAGGACGAATTTTTGGATGAGAAAATTTTAAAGTTTAATCGCAAACGTATTGACGAACAAAACGTTCAGTATAATTGAGAGGGGATTATTAGATGACCATTTTATCGGGCCTCTTGGGCCCGATAATTATACTAAATGATTGGAAAGTTCGGAAATAAGTTCTTGGGATCTTTTGACAAATCCTTCTTTTTCACTATCTTTTAGTCCTTCCGATGAGATGGATGCCAGGTCTTCGACGTGGTGACAAAGTTTTTCCACCAGGTTTTTATTTTTCCCATTTTCCCATATTCTTAGGGTGTTTTTTACCAAGGGATTGTTGGGATTGATGACCAAGGTTTTTTTCACCGGGAAAACACTGTCATTTTGTCCCATGGCCTGGATCATATTGCGATATCTTTTCATTTGTTCATCAATTTTAAAAAAAGCCGGAGATTGATGGTTTTTAAGTTTTACAATTTCGATATTCAAAGAATTATTGATCTCTTCCACTGGAAGGTTGGCAGGGTCGGGATTTTCGGTGGTCGTTTCTTTTTTGGGTGCCAAGATATCAATAAAAAGATCCTTGATTTTCAGATCCTCCGGGCCATTGGTTTCGGCAGTTAAAATATTTTCAATTTCAGAATCGACCGAGCAAAAGTGTATTTTTTGATCTTTAAGGGATTTCATCTCTGCATGTTGCATGAAATGGGGATCAATATGTTCATCGGTTAAAACGCTATTGATTTGTTCATCCCATAATTGGGCCCTTAAACTGTTGTCGCACTTATCCTTGATTGCATACAGGATCTTTTCTTTTAATTTATCCTTGTATTTATCGGGAATGCTTTCGATGTATTCGTTAAGGGTGAGATACTTGTTATCCAAAGCTTTGAAAATCACCATTTCCCGTAGCAGTTCGTCAAATTTTGAATCGGAAATACAACCATATTTTACAAAGATACCAATATCTTCCCAGATTTTTTCATATTTGGGCCGGTCATTTTTGAAGAGTTTTTTAAGGGATTCGGCCACCTTTTTAATAACATAGTTGGAAATCTTTTTGATATTGGGATCGCCTTGCAGAGAGGACCTGGATACGTTAAGAGGAATATCGGGTGAGTCAATCACTCCCTTGAGAAGGGATAAAAATTCTGGAATAATATTTTTTACATTATCGGAAACAAAAACCTGTTTACAATAAAGTTTGATATTGGATTCGTTAAAAGGTTTATTTAGGTTCAATTTGGGAAAATAAAGGATACCTTCCAGAGTGAAAGGATGATCAACTTTCAGATGAATCCAAAAGAGCGGATCTTTTTCCATGGGATAAAGTTTCTTGAAGAAATCCAGATAATCTTCATCTTTCAAGTCATTGGTATTTTTTTTCCAAAGTGGAATGGTTTCGTTGATGAGAGTGCCTTTTTTGTAGTAAGAGTATTTTTCTTCTTCCTTTTTCTTGGCATTATCTTTTTCTTCCTTTTCAATTTTTTCCAGGTCATATACGGTGATGGGATAAGGCATGAAATCACAAAATTTGCGAAGGGAGGAGTTGACCTTGTAATCATCCAGATATTCTTTTCCATCGTCATTCACATGCAAGGTGATGGTGGTTCCAATTGATTGTCGATCGGATGTGCCAAACACATATTCGGTATCACCATCACAGATCCATTTGGTGGCGGTGGCATTTTCGGAGGCACTCAGTGAATCAATCTCCACTTTTTTCGCCACCATGAAAGATGAATAAAATCCCAGACCGAATTTCCCGATGATGTCAAATTTGTTAGCATCCTCGACACCTTTCATTTGTTTGACAAATTCTTCAGCACCCGAAAAGGCCAGCTGGGCAATATATTTTTCCACTTCCTCTTCTGTCATACCGATGCCGTTATCATGAATTTTGATCATCCCACTTTTTTTATCAATATCGATAATGATTTTTCCTTCAGGAATTTCAATGTTTTGAGTTCGGGCCAGGGTTGATCTTTTGGTAATGGCATCCGTGGCATTGGCCACCAACTCCCTTAGGAAAATATCGTGTTCGGAATAAAGCCATTTTTTGATGATGGGAAAAATGTCAGCGGTTTTAACGGAAATTGAACCTTTTCTTTCACTCATTTAAAAAACTCCTGATAAAAAAATTGTACAATCAACTATGGTGCTCAATTACCGAGAGTCAAGGGTATAACCATAAAAAAACCGGATCAAACAAACCCTATTGATTGGCCCAAAAATGAGCTGGTATTTTTGCATGTTTTTTATGTATCCAATTAGGTAAATAGTTGAAAATATTGATAATTACTTGATTGTTTATTAGAATTTCAGGCCTTGATTTACAATAAAACTCATGAAAGTGATGGTTTGGATTTTAATGATTAATCTTTTTTTTGGTTGTATGGAAAACCAGACATCGGGTCAAAGAAGAACTAGTGGTGTGACCAAAGGCCTTCAAGGAATGATTGACCCTATCAAGGATACCAATCCATTAATTCCCGTAATTACTCCAACGGCCATCCCCAGTAGTGTGGCACCGGAGGTACTTTTAAATGGCATCGTGGATCCTACTGATGGCAGTTATAAGACCAAAATTTCGCTACCTAAAAATTATAATGGTTGGTTATATTTGTCTGGATTAAATTTATTTACGCTGAAGGATAAAATTGTTTATGTTCGATTTCGCTTTGGCACAGAATTAAGCAGCGTCACCATGCAAGGGCTAATCGCCAAAGGCAGTGGTATCACCCCGGATACTCAAATTGATCATCTTATTTTGGATTTTAGTAAACAGGATTTTCAATCCATGCGTGTTCATTACGACCTTTATGATTATAAGGATTATGATGAAAGCGACATTCTGGTAGGAAATTCTCAGGATAAAAATCTTTATTGCCGGGGATTAAAAACGGAGGATGATGTAACCTTTGTCCCAACTGCAAGTCATCCTCAATGTAATTATGCAGGGGCACGTTGTCTTTATTCATACGCCAGCATTATCGATAGTGGACTTTATGATGGTTCCAATTTAACGACGCTTAGAAAATATCCAGCGTACGATGTTGAGGGCAACGGCTATCATAATAATTCCCTGGAGGTTGTGAAAAATCGATGTTTGCCAGATAGTGCCTATATTGGGGATGTGCAAACTACGCTTGGACCGCTGGGCACGATCGTGACCAATAATTCCATTGGCAGCGTCTTTCGATTAGATGGAAAGAATTATACTTGGAAAGGCCCTTACCGAACCAGCGCACTGGGGCTGTGGCAAATTGCGGGACAGGCCGTCTTTGGGAAATATGGCGTCTTTCAAAAGAGCATTGATGGATCGGTCAATCCGGAGTTTGGATACCAGGCCAATCTCTATCCAAGGGCCCAAACCATATCACTGCAAAGCCAAATGGAATATATGGGTAGTGCAGCCGCTTTTGCACGCAAAGAAAAAAAAATCATGCTCGCTAGCGGGGAGAGTATGTACATGGATGGTTGTAGTACCCGGGTCATCAGGCCAAGTGTTAATAAGTGTAATGTGACGGCCGATCTAGAGGTTTATTATCTGGATGAAAATGAAAAGGAGGTCAGTGTCCTTAAAAATAAATTTTTAAAAATTCAGCTCATTGAGGAACAAAATGTTTATTTGACTTCGAGGTCTTGTCAGATAGATAGTAATTGTGGAAGTGGAGAGTGTTGTTTTAATCATCAATGCTTTGAAAAATCCATGGTAGGTGGCACTTGTTTGAGTGAGATGCCCAGTGAAGGGAACCGCCAGACCGGGGAGAATTGTCAAAACGATTTGGAATGCTCCAGTTTATGCTGTAGTAATCAAAAAAGATGTGCAGTTCATATCTACTCCCAGGACGAAAAAGTGCTGTGTGGAAAGAGCGCCGGGGAAAGTTGTATCGCTAAGGAGTTTTGCCAGGAATATCAAATTCCCACTTGCTACAAGGTGAAAACCGGTATTTTTGATGGAAAACAAACTTGTGCCATTCGTTGTTATTATAAACCGACCTTTGGAGATTGTGTTAATTTTAGATGTCAAATACCGGCCACGCCGTCAGTACCTTATTTGGATCTTAAAAATCCCAATTGTACGGACGCTATTGATGCTCCTACTCAATTTTAATCTAGTTTAAGATAGTAAATAACAGTGGGTCTGCTTGGGTGAGTCACAATGAATGGTACACAAATTACAATTAATACATTGGGATTCATCAGCTAAATGATAGCGAAATTTTAACATCAACTCAGGTTCTCTGATAAACGGTCGACTCAGGGTGACTGCGGTAAACCCTTTTTCCAGGATGGAGCGGATATCGGCGACTTTGCGAATACCTCCGGTTAAAAACAGTGGTTTGGTAGAGTGTGTTTGGATCTCTTTGGCACTTTCCCAATTGTAATTCAAATTAAAAGGCATCAGATTGCGTTTGAGTTTTTTGCTCACCAGTAGAAAAATTAGTTGCTTTAAAAAACCGGGGTAGGCCTTGAAAAAGGGTGAAAAGCGATAGTATAGATCCAAAGGGGCATTTCCTCGGATGATATTAAATGGCCGATCCATGGTTCCGTAAGAGAGTTCGATAGCGTCCACTTCGCTGCATTCATTTAAAAGGCAGAGATATTCCCTAGTATCATTAACGGTGTATCCGAAATCATCTCCAAGGCTTAGTTTGATTATGGTGGGAAAGGTGAGTCCACATTGTTTTTTTATTTCGACTAGGATTTCTTTTAAAAATCGCAATCGATTGCCATAACTGCCGCCGTACTGGTCGGTTCTTTGATTGGTATGGGGGGAAAGAAATTGATGAATTAAATATCCATGAGCACTGTGGATTTGCACACCATCAAATCCGGCCATTTTGGCATTTAAAGCAGCGGTCGCATATTCTGTAATAATATTTTTTATTTCGGTTTTATTGAGGATGGTGGGGGTTTGTCTAAAAAGGGGACTGGCAATCCTGGAAGGGGCAACAATTCTACGGTTGGTCACTTTTTTTAAAGTTTGTCGGCCAGCATGGGATATTTGCATAAAAATTTTTGATTCATAGAGGTGTACCCGGTCGGTCACTTTTTTCCACATTTTTACTTGCTCAGTCGTTTGAATGGAGGCCTGTCTTGGCTGGATCGCCCGTCCAGCTTGTGAGGTGGCGTTAAATCCAGTAATAATGAGTCCCACTTCATTTTTCGCAAGTTCTTCATAAAAACCGATCATGGACAAAAGAGGAACTTGGTTAGCATCAGCGCAACCCTCATAGGTGGCTGCCCTAATGATACGATTGTTAATAGTAAGATGGTTAATTTTAAATGGAGTAAAAATTATATTGCACACCCTAAAAGTTTAACTAATTATCCACCATGCGCCAAGTGAAAGACGCTAACAAACGCATGATCAGGAACGATAAAGCTATCATAATCCTCATCTTCTACTAATTGGTCGTTGACGGTGACGGTGATGAGGGAATAGGTATGGCCCATGAGCTTTAAGATATCCCTAACTGTCATATTTTCAGTCCAGTCGAGTTGATCACGGTTATTTACGGTAATCATTTGAGCTTATCCTTTAATATTTCGCTGATCACTTCGTGGGCGATCATATTGGCCACTAAAATTACTCTTGAGGCGATGAGGCCTTGACTCATGTCACTTTCCTGATCTCCGCAGATAGTGAGTATTCCTGATTTTTGAATTTTTATCCTGGCAGTGCTACCTATCCCAGAAAGGCCGGATCCTGCAATAATGGGGATGTTTGGTTTATTTTTCATCCAGCCTTCGATAAGCCATTTTTTTTCGCCTGCCAAATCAAATGCCTCAACTAAAATGTCAACGTCATGAAATAGTTCAAGGTAATTATGCGCAGTAATTTTTCCAAAATGTTTGATTATTTTAACTTCAGGATTGATGTTTGATAAATGAGTGGAAAGAGCATCCACTTTGATTTTGCCAATATCATCTTGAAAGTAATGTTGACGGTTTAAATTGGTGATCTCTACCATGTCCATGTCTGCGATAACCAAGCTTCCAATTCCTGAGCGAGTTAAACTGGTCGCTACATTGGAGCCAATTCCACCACATCCCGCAATGCCTACGGTGATGTTTTTCAAAATATCGTCAGTGCCTGGCACATTCCTTAAAAACATTTCCGACATTAGTTGGACTCCACTGCTTCATGTCTGGCCTTTTCTACAATCTTGATAAAGAATGGCCTATCAATTCCCAGCTGCTTTAAGCGCTCAACGGTCGGAATGCCATATTGATCCCAGCCTCGGCGTTTAAAAGCTGCTTGCATGACTTTATGGTATTGGTTCATGCGGTATTCCCTGACTTTACTCATTTTCTCCTCGATAGAAAGCGAGGTTGGTTCAATTCCAATTTTTTCCTTTAACTCCTTATCGTAACGTTCCTTTCGGGATTCGTATTCTTCTTTGGTAACCGGGCCAACTGCCCGGTAGGGAGGAATGTCATCAATCAGTTTATTTCTTCCTAACATAAGACCAATTATTTTTTGCAGGTTATGAACTCGAGCTGATTGATTCAGCATTTTTTCCTCATCCAGCTTAATGCCGGTCATACCTTCAAAAAATTTCCAGTAATTATCCACATGTTCTGGAATTTTAGCTGCTTGTTGAGGAGGATGTTTTTTATTATCAGCAGGGGAGACATCATTCCAGACGATTTTGCATAGTCCTTGTAAACCAAACCAGGTTCTAAAAAGTGGAAAGTAGTAAAGTGCCTCAGCTTTATCTTCGAAGGAAGGAATCTGGTTGTTAACCATATCCATAAAGATGAGCCAGGCTTCATCGTGTTGAGGACCTTTTAAGGCCAGCGTATAACCTGCTTGTTGGGCCAGGGATTCTTTACACATATATTGGGAGTATTCAAGGCCTTTAGCTTCCATTCCGATATCGTAGAGAAAACTTTTAAATTGTGGTTTTTGTTTGCTCCACTTTTCTTTGAGAAACTTAACCCCTTGACCGACTTCTACTCCAAAGCCTTCACCTTTTGACAATTGATGAAGGCATTCTAGCACTTCATGGCAAGCGCCAAAGTTGAGTTTTATGCCTCCCGTATCTTTAGTGGTGATGACACCGGCCTCAAAGGCCTCCATCACAAAGGCCATGGTAGTTCCCATCGAAATGGTATCAATGCCATAAGTGTCACAGTAAAAGTTGAATTCAATTACAAATTCAATATCAAAACAGCCCATATTACTGCAACCACCAGCGGTTTCATATTCAGGGCCATCTACGCAAACTTTGTGACCCTTATAGGGCCCGGTTTTTAGTTTAAATCCATCCACTGCTTTGGCACAGGCCATGGAACAGCCGTGCCAGCATTGATCTGGATGTCCTTGGGTGAAATAATGTTTTTTCATAACTTTGGAATCAATTTTAGGTGTATCAACGTGTTGTCCGAATTTGTAGTTATGAACCGGTAGCAGGTCGTATTTATCCATGACTTCAACGATGTTAGCAGTACCTACCTCACGCATTCGGCATTGGTAGGGGTCAAGGTTTGCCATCTCCGCATTGACTTTCATGCCATGGTTACGAATGAGTTCGGGGTTCGCTGGATTATTCATCTGATCAACAATTTGAATGGCACCGGTGGGACACACATAAGCACAACTGGTGCAGCCTACACAGTGGGGATCTACTTCGCTAAAAGGCATTGTGAGGTGACGGTTGATACCCCGTCCGGCAAAGCTTATAATTTTTTCTTGGATAAATTCTTCGCAGGCCCTGATACATCTTCCGCATAGGATACAGGCCTTAGCGGATGTTTCGCTAAGTTCACTCTTATAAAGGTCGCTATCAAAGGCCTCACATCTTCTGGCAATTTCTTGGATGATGGGAACATTTGGGTAACGGCCTAGGTACATCAGAGCTAAGTTCTGGCGATGTTTTTTAATTTTTTCGTTTTCCGTTTCGACTTTGATGGAATTCATTATGGGATAATTACAACTGGTCACCAGTTCTTTTTTTCCATTATTTTCAATTTCACAAACACACAGGCGGCAATTACCACTTGGAGTCAGATCCTTGTGGTGGCACAGAGTGGGGATATCGATATTTAATTTATTGATGGCACTAAGAAGGGTGGTACCCTTTACGATAGTGGTTTCGATATCGTTGATGGTGAGGGTGATTTTTTTAGT
Organism: Bdellovibrionales bacterium RIFOXYC1_FULL_37_79; assembly: GCA_001770015.1. GTDB lineage: Bacteria > Bdellovibrionota > Bacteriovoracia > Bacteriovoracales > Bacteriovoracaceae > XYC1-FULL-37-79. The sequence continues at coordinate 27,986 of MEQB01000013.1, read as the reverse complement.
TTCCATTATCTGACCTCCACGCTTTTAAAGTTACAGACCTCAAAACAGGCCCCGCATTTGATACATTTTTGTTGGTCGATGATATGTAGCTCTTTTTTTCTTGAGGTGATACAGCCTGTTGGACAAACTTTGGCACATAACGTACAGCCCGTGCATTGATCATTGATATGAAATTGCGTCAGTTCTTTACAAACTCCAGAACGACAGATTTTCCCATCAACGTGTTCAAAAAATTCTTGTTCAAAATACCTGAGGGCAGAAAGGATTGGATTGCTGGCAGTCTTACCAAATTGACAAAAAGATGTTTCACGTAAAGTTTGCGCAATATCGGATAATAAAGCAAGATCATTTTTTGATCCTTTTCCTCTTGAGATATTGTGCAGAATTCGTTTTGCCATATAGAGCCCTTCCCTACAGGGAGTGCATTTTCCACACGATTCGCCGGCAAGATAGGTAATTTGATAAAGGAGCGAGTCAACCAAGCATTTGCGATCATTTTTTACACTGATAAGTCCAGACCCCATGATGGCGCCAACTTCTTTGAGTGAATCATAATCAATTTTCAGCTCGAGCATATTGGAAGGGAGATAGCCGCCAGTGGGACCACCTACTTGGACAAATTTTATGGTTCTTTTTTTAGGACTGGTAATACCTCCTCCTACGTTTTGAATTATTTCATTAATGGTGGTTCCTAAAGGGGCCTCCACGAAACCAGGATTTTTGACGTCGCCGGACAGGGAAAGCAGTTTGGTGCCTTTGGAATGATGGCCAATCTTTCTAAACCAATCAACGCCTTTTTCCATGATCTGCGGAATATTGGCGATGGTTTCAATATTACTGATGAAAGTTGGTCTTTTCTTATAACCAGATTGGGCCAGCTTTATATATTTGGCCTGGGGTTCTCCCACTTTTCCCATCAGGGTTTGGACGAGGGCACTGGATTCACCCACGATAAAACCACCGGCACCATGACGTACTTTCAAATCAAAGGAAAAGTTACTTCCTAAGATATTTTTGCCAATGAAATTTTTAGATCTGGCCCAGTTGATGGCATCATTCATTTTAAGTAGTGCGGGTAAATGCTCATTTCGATAACAAATAAAACCAAGCTTGGCCCGCACCGCCAAGGCGCTAATGAGAATTCCCTCTATGACGTTGAGTGGATCTAGTTCAAAAATGGCACTGTTGACTACCACCACCGAATCCAGTTGGTTTTCCCGGTGGGTGTTAAAGACCATCTGCATTTTATCACCTGTAAAAAAGCCAGCACCACCCCGGCCTTGCAATCTTGAGTCACGAATGGTCTCAATTATTTTTTCAGGATTGTTTTCCTTGAGTAATTTTTTGAAAGTGGAGAAATGTTTATCTCCACCGCACGCACAGACGGGATGGTTGGTTGAAATTTGTAATATTTCAGGAGTATCGAGGGAAGTATCATTGAAAAATTCCCCCTTAAGAATGGCCGAAACGTTGATAGGATTTACTTTGGTGATCAGTTGGTCATTAATTTTTACCAGTGGCGCTTGGTCACAGGCCCCCAGACAGTTGCTGGCAAGTAGGGTGTATTTTTGGCAAGGAGTCGTTTCTCCCTCTGAAATACCAAGCTCCTTTTTAAAGGTATCCAGCACAGTTTGCGCTCCCTTGGCGTGACAGCCAGGCCCCATACAGACCTGGATGGTCTGTTCACCTTTGGGTTCCAGGGCCAGACAATCGTAGAAAGTGGCCACTTGATAAATATAAGACTTGGGTATTTTCAAGTGAAAATTCAGTCGATCAATGGTGGTTTTGGAAATAAATTTAAACTCACGCATCAGGTGCTGCATAATTTCTATTAAATAGTCAGGATTATTATGCCATTTCGCTATAATGGCATCAATTTTACTAATTTCCTTTTTACAAGTGGTCTCTATAATCTTGGAAAGCCTGGTATTTTTGGCAACCTTACTCTCCGTTATAGTCCATGCCGGAGTTATTCCATTGTTTTTAATCACTATGGCCTTTAATTTTTTGTTTCTAAAAACTGTACCAATGCCACCTCGGCCCGCCTGTTTGAATCTGGCAACATTTCTTCTCCAATCAAAAAATGAAAAGTTTAATAGTCCCATCCTGGAATGTTCGCTGGCCGATCCGGCAGATACCACCGAAATATTTCTTTTATCGAGATCATCGTCGGCGTACATGTCCGTTAAATCTTCGGCAATGATATGAGAATCCAGTTGTTCAAGAGGAGCGGATTCAATGGACAAGGTGCCTTTGACGGCATCAATGTAGATAATTGAATCGACACTCGCTTTTCCCACAATGATCATGGCATCAAAGCCGGCAAATTTGAGATAGGGGCCAAAGTATCCGCCCACGTTGGAATCCATAATGGAAGCCGTGGCAGGTGAGATGGCGGTGACGATGGTTTTACCAGCTCCAGGAAAAGAGGTGGTTCCCCCGAGCGGGCCTACCGAAAAACAAATCGGATTATTGTCACTATCCCATTTGGTATGTTCATCAATTTCCTGGAAGGTCAGCCACATATCAAAACCTTTACCTCCCACAAAAAGATCTTTCATTTCTTGGGTGACTGGTAAAATTTTGGTCTCTTTTTTCGTAAGGTCAATGCGTAGAATGCGATTGGAATACCCACGCTGCAGTTTCACTTTTTCGAAAGTAAAATGATGATATGGTTGATGGGACTTTTTTAATTTCAGGATATGCTCATGATGCTGCATCTTTCCCCCTTATCCGAGTGTCTTTGTATTTTGTGAAGAGACTATAGCAAATTGCTGTGAAAAATTGAACGTAAAAGGAAGTCATTCTGGACATTTTCGTAAAAAAGACTGTGTGCGAAATAGTTTTTTTGAATGGGTTGTTTGCTTCAGCTGGGACGATTGGAATTTTCATTTGTTTAGTTTGTCAGTCTATTTTTAAAACCTCTTAATCAAAGTGTTTGATAATCATCTTCCAGGATTTTAATCATCTGATCCATCGAGTAGTGATTGGTTATCTGGGTATATGCGTTTTCGATGAGGTGATTGGTAGCAATTTTTTGCTCCAAAATATCTTTTAAAATGAAGGCCAGTTGGGTGTGGGCATTGACACTATTTGAAGCAAACGAAAGCCCGGTTTCATGATTTTTTAAAATGCTTTTAACTCCTCCAAAATCAGGGCCGATCACTAGACATTTTTGCGCCATGGCTTCGGCGACTGCCAATCCGAAAGATTCAGGGATGGTGGTAGCTTGAATATAGATATTACTGATATGCATATAGTTATATAGATCATCAACATGATTTAAAAAAGTCACATATTTTTCTAATTGATATTGGGTTACCAAACCTTTCAGTTTTTTTAAATAAACTTCTTCAGCAAAATAAGTGGTGTTTCCAATAATGAGCAAATGAATCTGTGGAGCCTCGGTTTTATAGTCATTGACCAGTAATTTCATCGTTTCAATTATGGTGTGATAACCTTTGCTAGGAGTAATTCTCCCCGCAGAAAGCAGCAGGGGTTTATTATTTTTAAATTGCAGTTTAAGTTCTTCAATCTTTTTTTTATCGGGAGTACTAAGTGGAATACCAAGATGAATGATTTTATGCAGATGTTTTAAGCGTTTGCTTAAAGGCATCTTTAAATGTTCAGACGCTAAGAAGGTGCTATTAAAATAAATAATATCTGGTTTGAAAAAATTGGCCACATAATCCAGAATTCCCCCCACTGGGCCATGCTGAAACCAGATATGCTTAAGATTTAAAAAGCAAGTTGCCAAAAACATAACGATGAAACTGTAAGGCATCGTGGAGTGAATAATTTTGTAGTTATTTGAAATGACAAATTTTCTAAGATAGATCATGGCCCGAAGGAGGGTATGAATGCGGGATAATCGAAAAGGTCTTGGTAAAAGATATGTTACAATGCCAATGTGTTGGCATTTTTTAAGAAGTGGACCGTCGTTAAAACATAGTAGTTCGCACTGAAAATCTGGGGATTGCAGATGTCCTTGGAGAGCATTGAAAACAAATTGTTCAGCACCACCCACATAACCGTTAGCCGAGACGTAGAGTATTTTGGTTTTATTCATTTTTTATTTTATAAAGTAATCGGTAAATTCAGATAACTCTCTTTTGGATATATTATTATGTTCTTTAGGAATATTGGGGACTCGATCTTTAACGAGATCTTTCAAAACTCCCAGTTCTGGTCCCGAAAAGGTATAGGCGTTTAAAACATAATCTTCAAAGGCTTCCCAGGTGGTTGGTACAATGGTTTTAATCAAGTCCCTGATGGCCTCAGCATAGACTCGGATCTCTTTTTGAGAGTGCTTATCGAGTCTTAGGGCCAGAAAATGCAGCAGATTGTGCAGATCCATTTTCCAGTACCATTCGGTGTATTGGGCAAGCGGGAGGACGATTCTGGCAATTTCCCGGGCGATGCCCTTGGCGATCAGATCCTCGTAGGTTTTACGGCATTCCCTGTATGTGTTTTCCAATTTGGCCAGGGTGTAGTCTATGATTTCTGGAGAGACGGATTGTTCGCTTCTGCCTTGATTATTGGTGTCGCTTTGAAAGTTAATATCTTCCCTGGAAGGGAGGTAAAATTCCTCAGGCAGGATGCTATAGCGGCCGGAGACCTCGTTTAAACTGGCGGTACGGTGTCTAATCCATTGTCTCGCCACAAAGATGGGCATTTTGCAATGAAATTTGAAACTGACCATTTCAAAAGGGCTGGTGTGACGATGTCTCATCAAGTAGCGAATCAGGCCTTTATCTTTGGTGGTTGATTTGGTACCATCCCCATAGCTGGTTCGGGCAGCCTGGGTGATGGAAAAATCGTTGCCCATATAATCAACCAATCTGACGAATCCGTGATCCAAACACTTTATTTCTTGCATAGGTGACCTTTGTGATAAATTTGATGAATTATCCATAAAAGCTATTATTTGGGCAATGTATTTTTGCATGCGCAAAGCGAAAAACAAGAAAATAGTGTGACGACAATCTAATTGATTGATATCATTTTATGACACCCAAACGCATCCGGGAGGATTGATGGAATTGAAAATATCTTATAGGCATATTGAGTCTTCACAATACATTGAGACCACCATTAAAAATAAGCTTGAAAAACTTAAGAAGTATTTTCAAGGAAAAATGAATGTGGATTGGATATGCTCATTGGATGGAACATTACATACGTCGGATGTCACGGTTTCCGGTGATCATTTTACCTACCATGCTAAATCGGAAAATGATAACCTATATAAAACGTTTGATGACATCCTTCCCAAGCTGGAAAAACAATTGAAAAAAAGAAAAGAGCAAACTAAAAGCATTATTCATAAAAATTCTAGATCAAAAAACTCGGACTAATTAATTGTAATAATTGGGAATTCCCTGACACAGAATACTAAAGGTATAAATATCTATGGGAGGGATCTATGAAAATTGCGTTAATGTCATTGGTTTTTGTTTTAGTTATATCCTGTTCACACTTTAGGGGGGGCTGTCATAAGCACCACGGTGATCATAAAATGGGGGATCACCAAAGCTGTCCGTATAAACAAGATAAAGAAGATAAACAAGATAAAAAAGATGAAAGTTCATTTATCAAAAATAGCGATGATAAAGTCTCATCTTGTTTAAAGTGTGAAAAAGGCCAGGTTTAGGCGTTTTAGTGTGTTGATTCACTGATAATGTTAAGTAAAAATTCCTTGAAGGGATGACCGTTTGCCTCCATCATCTTTGGAAACATGGAGATGGAGGTCATTCCTGGGAAGGTGTTGATCTCGTTGAGTAATATTTCGTTGTCCTCGGTCAGAAAAAAATCTATTCTGGACAAATGACGAAGTTTTAATGAGTGAAACGCATTGAGAGCGATTTTTTTCATTTGGTCAATGGTTTTACGGTCAAGATTGCTTGCCTGGATAATGGTTTCAGTATGACTTTTTCCTGAATACTTTTCTTCGTAGCTATAAAATCCATTGGGACATCCGATTTCTCCAGGTGCCGTGGCGATGACAGTGTTTTTCCATTGGTACACCGAGATTTCCAGTTCCCTGGCCTTCACCATCTTTTCAACCAGGACCCACGGTGAATATTTGAATGCCTCGGTTACGGCATGCATGAGTTCGGATTCGCATGTGGCCTTATAACATCCGACACTTGATCCTTGACTGGAGGCTTTGACAAAAACTTGACCATATTTTTGGAGCATTTGTTTCGCTCTATCCATGTGAGTTATATCGTTTAGAAAAACAAATGGGGTATTGGGAATGTCGAGGGCATTAAACCATAGTTTGGTGCTTATTTTGTTAAAGCACAGAATGCTACTTTCTGATTTACACCCTAGGTAGGGAATATTATGCATTTCAAAAAGCGATTGAATATCACCGGTTTCTCCGGGGTAGCCGTGAATGCAGGGAATGGCAAAATCAATATTACGAAAAAGATCCTGGTAAGAAATCTCGGTATTTTGGGGTGCTGATCTTGGAATACTGTCTTTTCCAATGATAGCCTCCACTAGATGGTACTTATCCATGCTTTCAATCGTTGATTTGAAATATTGTGAAGAACGAAGTGAAACCTCATGCTCGGTATTGTTACCACCACAAATGAGTAAAATATTTTTTTTCATGTATTAATCTCTTAAATTTTTAGGCAAGATCTCCTTATTTAAATCATTAAAGAGCTTTTTCATTTCGTCAAGAGAGACAGTCGTAGAATCTTGTGCGCCATACTTTCTAAGGCTCACCGTACCTGACTGAATTTCTTTATCACCAATCACTGCCATGAAAGGAATTTTGCTTTTTTGGGTATGTCTGGTTTTGAATCCCATGGACTCATTTCGATCATCCAGGTTAACTCTCATGTTCATTTTTTTTAGTTCATGAAATAATTTTTTTGCATATTCCAGATGATCATTGTTGTTGACAGGAATGAGGTTGACTTGGGTCGGGGCGAGCCAGAATGGGTAAGCTCCGGCCACATGTTCGAGGTAGAGTCCAAAAAATCTTTCAATAGAACCCAGTAAGGCCCGATGGATGACTACTGGTCTTTCTGATTCGCCGTTTGAATTGGTAAAGGTCAGATCGAAGCGCTCAGGAAGTTGGAAATCCAGTTGAATGGTGCCGAGTTGATGATAGCGTTTAATGGCATCAGCTACTTGAAAATCAATTTTTGGCCCGTAAAATGCCCCGTCACCTTCATTGATTTCGTATTTAACACCAAAACTATTAAGCGCCTCCTTCAAGGCATGTTCAGCCTTATCCCAGGAGGCGTCATCGCCGGCCTTTTTTTCGGGCCGAGTGGAGAGCGCAATTTTAACGTCCGTAAAACCAAAATGATCGTAGACGGAGAAAAACATTTTAATCAAATCTTTAATTTCTGATTGAATACCTTCCAGCGCAATAAAAATATGAGCGTCATCTTGGGCAAAACTTCTAACTCTGGTCAGTCCGGCCAGGGTTCCGGATTTTTCATAACGGTGAATTCTGCCAAAATCAGCGTAACGGATAGGTAAATCCCGGTAGGATCTTTTGGTGTTTTTAAAAAGAATCATATGGGTCGGACAGTTCATGGGTTTGACGGCATATTCACGGTCATCAATATTGGTGAAGTACATGTTTTCTTTGTAATGCTCGTAATGTCCGGATTGATGCCAAAGCTCACTTTCTAAAATTTGGGGAGTGATGACTTCATCGTAGCCGTAATAGGGATAGATTCTCCTTATAAAATTAAGCAGGCCATTATAGATAAAGGCCCCTTTGGGGGTGAAAAAGGGCATGGCGGGGGATGAAAGGTCAAACATAAATAATTCGAGTTCCTTTCCGAGTTTTCGATGATCTCTTTTTTTTGCCTCTTCTAAAAAATGCAGATGTTCCTTAAGCTCTTCTTTGGTGAGAAATCCAGTGGCATAAACTCTCTGGAGCATTTTGCGATTGGAGTCTCCTTTCCAATAAGCTCCTGCAGTGTGCAGCAGTTTGAAAAAAGGAGGTATCTCTCCAGTATTTTCCACATGAGGTCCTCGGCATAAATCTGTAAATTCTCCCTGTGAGTAACAACTGATTTCTTCATGGTCAGGCAACTCTTTGATGAGTTCAACTTTTAAGGATTGAGAAGCCTTGGAAAAAAGTTCGATGGCCTCGGATTTGGTCAGGACTTTTTTTACGATCGGCAGTTTTTCCTTGATAATTTGTTTCATTTCTTTTTCGATATTGTTCAGATCGGCTTCAGTGAGCTTGTAATCCATATCAATATCGTAATAGAAACCATTTTCAATGGTGGGCCCGATGCCTAGTTCGATTTTTTTATCGGGAAATAAACGAAAGATTGCTTGTGCCAGCACATGGGCACAAGAATGGCGCAGGGTATCAATTGAATAGTTATGCATATTTGGACCTCAACTTATGGATATGGAACGAGATAAATTTATATATCCATGATTACATATCAAGTTTTCCTTTATAAATCAATTAGTTAAATAAAAATATTATTGATGTGAAATTATTATGCTACAGATGTAAGATTTTTTGACTAAAAGCATGGCACTATGGTAACTGAAGTTATCGAAAATGTTGGCAGATCTGCTGGCATTAGGTGGAGAAAATTATGCGAGAGATTTTAGAAGAGCTCAAAGATAAAGATCCAACTTTCTCATTTCTTTCCAGTTATGATGGATTGTTGTCCTCCCAAGATCATAGTGAGAATGCTACTCGGGGTAAAAATTTTTATAATTTGGGAAAAATATTTTACGATAAATCTGATCTCGATAATGCCGAAGAACAATTCTTAAACGCACTGACTTGCACTGATAAGAGTTCTGATCATTCAACGATTTTAAAAACCCTAGGTTTTCTCATTAGAATCGCCTCGGAAAAAATGGAAAACGAGAAGGCACAAAAATATATAAAAATAGCCAAAGAAGTGGCCTTTGAAATGCCCCAAAAACTGGATTCCTTGAATGCCGAATATTTTTATAATTTGGGAGTGGTCAGCACTTACCAGGGGCAATTTGATGAGGCCAAAAAACATTTTTTAACTTCGTACGGCAAGGCCAAAGAGGAAAACAACCCAGAGCTACTCGCCAAATGTCTGCTCGCCTTAAGTAATGCTGCCTATAATAATCGCAATTTTAAAGATGCTCTTCAACACGTCACCCAGTTGGAAGAATTGCTAAAGATCATTGATAAGTCTTATCTGCTTGGTTCGATGCACCTTTTGGCCGGAAAAATATACGGGGATTTGGGGGAACATCAAAGAGCGCTACAAAGCTTCAGACAGGCAAATATTATTTTACAGGGTAAAAAATGTTGGAATCTTTTGGGTTACATTTTGCTTAGTAAAGGTGTTTCCTACAAGAACTTGGGGGCATTTGATATTGCCCTTACTTATTTTCAACTCGCCCTAGATATTACCGAATCAAAAACATTCAGACGCTTGACCAATCTTTTGAATGTTGAAATTAATGACGTTAATGATAGTAGCGTTGACTTATATTTGGACAAGACCAATCGTAGAATTCGGGAAAAAACTCTTGGCACAATTGATTTCAAACATCGTTTTATATTGCTGGAAATTTTATTTTTGCTGGCCAAAAATCCAGGTGTCTTTTACGATAAGGAGCAATTGGCTAAATCCATCTGGAAGGATGAATACAATCCCCTTATTCATGATAAGCTCATTTATACCAGTGTAAGCAGGCTTAGAAAATTAATAGAACCGAAGACGGAAAGAGAAGATAAAAGAAAATATATCGTTAGAGGCAAGGACGGTTATACCTTCAACCCTCACACCAAAATTCGCTTCCATATGGATAACAAGGCCAACTTTTCCAAACCCATTGCCAACGTTGATTTAAGTTCACCAGTCTAAATGCGATGATGAAACTGGTGGGTTATTTTTTATTTTTTATAATCATAGGATTTGTTTTACCGGTTTTTTCGAGTGTTAAATTAATTTACTCTGATCGCAGCGCATTTCAGGTTCAAAACCAGATATTTTTCTTATCTGATCTGGAGCAAACCAATAATGTGTTACGAGGCCTTAAGTGTCTGATGCCTCAATCCTTGTTATTGACTTCTACCAACTTTGATAAACAGCCGTCGAATTTAAATTTGGATTCAGTGATCAAGATAAAAAAACTTATTTATTGGTCTTTACTGGAAACTCCCTATAATAAAATGATCAACGTTGATGAGCAAAAACTGCAAAAATGCCGGATAGACTTTTCTAAGCATGAACGACAGGAGTTGAGGGAGTTATATATCTATGAAATCAATCTGCAAAAAAAGTTTGGTACGATGGATGTCCATAATCGTAAACGAAATGCTCTCATCCTTGGCAAACTGGGCCTTTATCTAGAAACGGTGGAGAAAAAAATATCACATTATGTTTTTTTACAAAATTAAAACCCAGGAATATTCCCACACCTTGGTGGATTTTTATGTTTTGGACCAGGTGGCTTCGGCTACCAAATTATCTCAGTTGCGTTTTGATCAAAATCTTTTGTTAGATAAGGAGTTAGGAAATTATAGTTGGACCCAAGAAAATTGGCAGGAACTGGTAGGAGCAAAAGATTATTTACTGATTAATCTGGTGCAAAATGACGGTTTAATAGGGCTACTTTTGGCCAAACTTAATTATCAAGAAGCAATGGTGCATCTGCTTAAACTGGTGGTGACACCAGAAAAAAGAAAACAAGGTTTTGGTATAATGTTGCTGGGGGAGCTCGCAGGGTTTATGGAATCTCGGCGCTTAACCAAACTTTTTTTAGAAGTGGAAGCGGATAATATTCCGGCAATTTCACTCTATGAGAAAGCTGGGGTCAATAAAATATATTTGAGTAAAAATTTCTATTCAAATGGAAAAAGCGCCTGGAAAATGCTGAAAGAAAATGCCGGATAATTTAAATAAATTAGTATTTTAGATTGCAAAACTTATCAGAACTTGTTAAAAGGAGCTTGTCCTAATTTTTAGTTATTTATTTGGTCAGAGGGGCGGCTTTTCTTAAATCCGCCTTTTTTTTTGGGAAAATTGATTTGCTATGTTTTTAGAGGAAGAAAAAAAAGGTATTGAGGGAAAATTTTACGAACTTTGCATGGAAGTTGTCTCCAGCGTGAATTTAAGTCTTTATGACATGGAGTTTGTAAAATCCAATAAGACCCTGCGCCTTTATATCATGAACGAAAATACCAACACTGCCACTTTGGAAGAATGTGTGTCGGTGGATCGTGCGTTTTCACCTTTTATCGAAAGTCATGCTTGGATTCCAGAGTCTTTGGTTTTGGAAGTCTCATCACCCGGGATGTTTCGTAAACTAAAAACTTATAATCATTTTGTAAAGGCCCAAGGAGCGATGATTGATCTTTATTTGAGTAAGGATTTAAAAACTACGAACCATGCAAAGAATAAGCAAAGTAGAAATGGTAAAAAAATAAGAGCGATGATTAAAGCAGTTAACAAACAAGACATAGAGATAGAGTTTGATGGTGAAAATTTGGTAATCGATTTTAATGAAATTAAGAAGGCCAACTTATCACCAGATATAAACTTTTAGATTAGAAAGGAAGGTTTTATGAATTTTTCGGAACTTGGAAGAGTAATTGAGGCGTTAGGAAAAGATCGTGGAGTGCAAAAAGATGTAGTCGTTAAGGCCATTGAACAAGCATTTTTAGTAACTGCACGAAAAAAATATGGTATTCAAGGCGAATATGAAACCAGATATAATCCGGAAGAAGATGACATCGAAATCTTTCAATATAAAAATGTGGTGGAAGCGGTTAAAGATCCGATCTTGGAAATTGATTTAAAAAATGCCAGAGAGATGAATGAAGATTCTCAAATCGGTGATCAACTGGGGATACGCATTGAAAATCCCAATTTTACCAGAGTTGATATTCAAACTGCCCGTCAAATCATATTTCAAAAAGTCAGGGATGCGGAGAGAGAGATCTTATTTTCTGAGTTCAAACATAGAGAAGGTGAACTTATTACCGGCATTGCCAGAAGATATGAAAGAGGGTTTATTGTGGTAGATCTTGGCAAAGCGGATGCGGTATTACCCCGGAGAGAAATTATTCCTAGCGAGAATTTTAAAACCGGAGATCGCATCCAGGCCTATCTTACTGAAGTTGTTATGACTAATAAGGGACCGGAGATCAGACTGTCTCGAACCTGTCCACAATTTTTGGTCAAGCTGTTTGAAGTAGAGGTTCCAGAAATCCAAGATGGAACTATTGAAATTAAATCCGCCGCCCGGGAACCAGGCCAGCGGGCCAAAATCGCAGTTTATTCAACCGATAAGGACATTGATCCGGTGGGTGCTTGTGTGGGGATGAAAGGCAGCAGGGTTCAAAATATTGTCAATGAATTGCAAGGAGAAAAAATTGATATCGTCAGATGGAGTGCTGATTTGGAAACCTTTGCCAAGGCGGCTTTGGCACCTTCTGAAATTTCCAATATCATGATGGATAACGAAGAAAAATCGATGGATATCATAGTGGAAGAAGATCAATTGGCCTTGGCCATTGGCAGAAAAGGACAAAATGTTCGATTAGCGGCCATGCTTACCGGTTATCGGGTGAATATCATTTCAAAAGATAAATTGAAACACAAAATTCAAAAAGCGGTGGAAAATCTATTGCAAGTGCCAGGTATCACCGAACCAAGGGCCCAAGTACTGGTGCAAGAAGGTATCATGAATATTGGGGATCTTGTGGCCATGGAAATTAAAGACTTGGCCAGATCCCTTGCCATAGATGAAAATGAGGCGACCGAGGTCCTGGAAAAAACCAAGGATATGATTGATAAAGCGCAAATTAAGCTTGAGCCGGATATGGAAGAAGAACTGGTGTCAGCTTCAGCCGTACCGGTTTATGACGGAATGATGAAGGCCAGAAATGAAAGTGATAGAGACGGTAAAGGTGATACTGAAAATAAATTTTCAGAGGCAGAAAAACGTCTTCGTGAAGAGCTGGCGGCGTTTAAATTGAAATAGGGAAGCTCTACTTGTTTGAGTATTTTAAAATTATTATTGATACGGAGTAAAAAATGCCCAGGAAGATTTTTGAATTGGCGAGTGAATTACAGATAGGTGCTATTGAATTAGTGGAAGTGCTAAGAGCAAAAGGCATGTCCATTAGAAACCATATGGCAACCCTCGAAGATGATGAAGTGGAAAGGGCCCTTTCTCTCATCAAGGCGGATTCTCAAACCCAAGAGCAAGCAGATGTTGAAAAAAAGAAGGTGGTGAAAAAGAAGAAGGTGGTTGCTAAGTCTAGTGAAGGCCAAGCTGCTTCCAAAAAAATTGTTACGATAAAAAAAGATAGCAAAGCCAAAGATGAGGTAAAGAAAAAAGTTAGAAAAGAAGTACATGTGGAAAAGTCGGAAGTGAAGAAGAAAACTGTCATTATAAGAAGGACCAACGAAACCGATGAGACCCTGGCTGAACTACCAGAGGAACGAGATAACCAGGAAATTTACTTTGATGAAGATAATGGGCAGATCGAAAATGAAGTAAATTTGGAGCAATCTGATTTTGAAAATGTCGAACCAGAGGTGGTTAAAACGGATAAACGTGATAGTGTCGGTCTGCGAGTGGTTTCCAAACCTAAGATTGAACAACTTCAATCGGAAGATGACATTGGTGAGAATGAAACCGAGCTGGATGACCGGCCGCTGGATGTTGAAGATAAAAAAATTATTTATAAGGAAAGAGTTCACACTTTTACTCCGGTATATATTCCTCCCAAAAAAGAATTGGAAAAACCAGTTAAGAAGGAAATTCCACCGGTTGATGAAAAAGTGATTGAAGAGGAAGATGGTCTGGGAGCAGATAGTAAAAATGCCAGAAAGAGAATGAGTGGTTTGGCTTCCATTATGTCAGGCAAGGCCAAGATCAATATTAGTAAATCTCAAAAGATATTGGATGATAGATCAGAAGAAGAACTTAAATCCTATGCAGCTTTATCATCCACTGGAAAACCGCTGTATACGCAGGTGAAAAGAAAAAAGGTGTATATGGGATTATCCGGTAAAACAGAAATTACTGAAACTAAAGAGTCAAAGAGAGTGGTGGAGATACATAAAGTTATCCTGGCCCATGAACTGGCCCACAAGTTGGGAATTAAATTTACAACCATGGCAGACCAAGTGCTCGATATTAATCTTTTGATTAATGAAAATGATTATATAGGGCATGCGCTTGCCAAAGATATTGCCGCCCTTTGGAATTATCGAGTGGAAGAGACTTCTTTTAAAGAAGAGGAAATTTTGGTTAATAAGGGACAAAGCCATAAGGATGAAAGCCATTTGCCTCTTAGAAATCCAGTCATCACCATCATGGGACACGTAGATCATGGTAAAACCTCTTTACTGGATTATATTAGAAAGGAAAAAGTGGCCCAAGGTGAAGCTGGTGGTATTACCCAGCATATTGGCGCCTATCAAGTGGATGTTAAGGGGAGAAAGTTAACGTTCTTGGATACTCCAGGCCATGCTGCCTTTACGACTATTCGACAAAGAGGGGCACAAGTAACCGACATCGTGGTTTTAATTGTAGCGGCAGATGATGGTGTTATGCCACAAACCAGAGAATCGATAAGATTTTGTCGCGAAGCCGATGTTCCAATTATTGTGGCCATCAATAAAATTGATAAGGAATCGGTCAATCCTGATCGCATTAAGCAGGAGCTGGCTGAATTTGATTTGACTCCTGAAGAATGGGGAGGACAAACCCAGTGTGTAAATATTTCGGCACTTAAAGGTACAGGGGTTGATGAACTTCTGGAAGCCATTCAACTTCAAGCGGAAATCCTGGAACTTCGTGGTGACCCAAAAGCTCCCGTGAAAGGCGTAGTCATTGAATCCAAAGTTGAACAAGGTCGGGGACCGATGTCTACAATATTGATTCAAGAAGGCACACTTTATAAGGGAGATACGATTGTGGTTGGTGAATCGTGTGGCAGGGCCAGAAACCTGATGGACTATGCTGGTGAAAATATTGTCTCGGCAGGGCCATCTGTGCCGGTGCAGATTTTAGGTCTTGATAAAACCCCCAATCCGGGTGAAGAATTATATGTAGTTAAAAATGAAAGAGAGGCCAAGAAAATTGTGGCCAATAGAGTTCAGGAAAGAAAAGATGCGGAGTTCCTGGTAACGAAAAAGGCGGTCTCCTTAGAAGACTTCTTTGCAACTTACAAGGATAATACCGAGTTTAAAGAACTTAAACTAATCGTAAGAACTGATGTGCATGGGTCTTATGAGGCCATCAAAAACTCTGTGGAAGCTTTGGGCAATAAAGAAGTCGGGGTAAAAGTGATCAGCGGCGGGGTAGGGGCCATTAGTGATAACGATGTCATGTTGGCTGCCGAAATCAATGGTTATATTATCGGCTTCAATATGAGACCGATTACCAGCGCCAGAAGAATTGCCGAGCAAAAAGGTGTTGATATAAAAACTTATTCTATCATTTATGAACTTATAAATGATGTAAAACTTGCCCTAGAAGGATTACTGGAACCCGAGTTTGAAGAAAAATATATCGGTAGAGCTGAAGTACGGGATACATTTGTAGTACCTAAAATTGGTATGATCGCAGGATCAATCGTTATCGACGGAAAAATCCAGCGCGGTTGCAGTATCCGACTTCTTCGTGAAGGTAAAATTATCTTTGATGGAAAAATGGCTTCCCTAAAACGATTTAAAGATGATGTTAAAGAAGTTAATCATGGTTATGAGTGCGGGATTGGTTTGGACGGATTTAATGATTTAAAATTAAATGATGTTTTTGAAGCTTATATAAGAGAAGAAAAAAGAAGAAAATTGGAAGAAAATAAAGTGGTGTTATAAGCACCAAGTTAGGATGATTATGAGAGCAGGTTCTAAAGGACAAAAAAAACAAATTATTGAAGAAAGAGTCTTGCACGATATTAATTCTTTTTTACGTACCAGTTTTAGTGATCAGAGATTAAAATTTGTAAGTATTACCAAAGTTGAAATCTCCAATGATTATTCTTATGCCAAAGTTTATTGGGATACTTTTGAACAAAAAAGTAGAGGCGATGCTAAAAAGGCCTTAGAAGGTGGCCAGAAGAGATTTAGGGCCATGCTTTCTGAAACTTTAAATATCAGGCATACTCCGCAAATCCAATTTATTTATGATTCTCAATTTGAAGATGAAAATAAGATCACTGCCATTCTTGATGAAGAGGCCAAATTAGGTAAGTTCCCCAGTAAAGAAGATCATGAGTGACCATTTAATTAAGGCCCCTTTGGTTTTTAACGTTTTTAAACCGGTTAATCTCTCATCGTATGATGTTATCAGACATTTCAAAAAAAATTTACCTCAGGGGTTTGGTAAAATTGGTCATTTTGGAACGCTTGATCCTTTTGCTTGTGGAGTACTTTTAATTGGCATCAACCAGGCCACCAAAATTAATAATATCATTCATGATACTTTTTCCAAAACTTACATAGCGGTTGGAAAACTAGGGGTCAAAACACCCACCGGGGATTTGACGGTAAATCCAACTGAGATAGATGAAAGTAAATATTTATTTGAGGAAATTAAAAGGTTACCCATAAATTTTCTGGAGAGTGAATTTGCCAAAGTATTTCTCGGTGACTATTTGCAATCTCCTCATGCATATTCAGCTTCAAAATATGATGGCAGGCCTTTGCATGAATGGGCCAGAGCTGGTGTGGTGATTAAAAAGGAGCAAGTCAAACGAAGTATTTCTTTTATCCAAGTACTTAAATATTCTTTTCCCTGGCTGGCATTTCGAGTTACGGTGAGCTCGGGGACATTTGTGCGTTCCTTATTTGAAGATATGGCTAAACATCTGGGAACTTATGGGAGCTTGAAAGCCTTGGTCAGGGAGTCCATCGGGCCAAGTCATCTGTCAAATTCCCTAAAAAAAAATAAGTGGCCGGTTCTGGGGGACAAAAATATTTTACAGTGTGGGAAGTCCATGAGTGAGGTTTTACCCCTACCGGAAATTATGCTCGATAGTGTTACAGCTAAGAAGTATCAAAATGGCATTCCTTTTTCTATTGAAAATGATAACCGGAACAACCAAAAAATCTGGGTTAAAAATAATAATCAGGTGATGGGAATGGGAGAAATCATAGACGGATATTGTAAAGTCGTTTTTAATATTTCATAAAAAAAAAGGCCTCTTGATGAAGAAGCCTTTGGATCACAAACTTATTTACTTTTTCTTTTTTTCGGTCTTTTTAATTTCTGGTTTAGTGGTTTTTGATTCGGTTTTGAATTTGTCGTACATTTCTTTTCTTTGTTTTTCGATAGCTTCCTTGGTTTTAATGCTAATCAATTCAACATCAAAAACTAAAGTGGCACCACCAGGAATTTTAGGAGGGGCACCCTGATCTCCGTAAGCAAGATCACCAGGAATTACTAATTTTATTTTTCCACCAGGAGCAACGAGTTTAAGACCTTCTTGCCAACCCTTGATGACTCGATTGAGTGGGAATTCCACTGGCTTGCCTCGATCTTTGGAGGAATCAAACACGGTTCCGTCTAAAAGTGTTCCGTGATAATGAACTTCGACGGTTGATTCATCATTTGGTTTTTCTCCGGTTCCCGGCTCAATGATTTTATAAGCCAGTCCACTTTCTGTTTTTTGTCCGCCTTCTTTTTTAAGAAAATCCTCAAGGTATTTTACGCCGGCATTTTTTTCTGTTTCAGCAACTTTTTTCATTCTTTCTCTTATAATATCCTGAATATTTTTTTGGAATTGCATAACTTCCACTTCTGGTTTGTTATTTTTGGCAGTGTCGTAGAGACCTTTAATGATAGCGTTGATCTCATTTTCGGATAAATTTAAATTGGCCAACCTTTGTCCAAACATGGCCCCCATGGAATAAAAAGCTTTGTCATCGTCAGTTTTCAAAGACATTTTAGTGGGGTTATTACAGCTGGACAGTAGAACAATCATACTCGTTAATACAAATACTGAAATAATTAATTTCATCTTTTCCTTCCTTTGATATTTATTAAATAATTTCATGTTAATTTTAATCTGTGTCGCTATAAAATAGCAAGAATCAAGTTGGGCCAAAAAAGAATAATATTATAATCTTAATTAAAAAAAGCAGGGGCTAACAGCCAGCGTCATTCAAGGCGTCATTGGCCAGTTGATCACAGTATTCATTTTGGGGATGACCTGCGTGTCCTTTTATCCAGTTAAAATGTACGGTTTTAAAAACGGAATTTAATTGGTCGAGAGATTGCCAGAGTGCCAAGTTCTCGGGTGCTTTATTATCCGCTTTCTTCCAATTTCTTTTTTTCCAACTGGGTAACCATTTACTTATCCCTTCCACGAGATATTTGGAGTCGCTATAAATATAAATTTCAGCATTTTTCAAATTTTTTGTGAGAAGTTTGGAAAGTTCCTTTAAACCGTTGATTGCTCCCAGCAGTTCCATTTGGTTGTTGGTGGTTTGAAATTCTATGCCACTCAAAGTGGCCATAACCTTTTCGTTTGAGTTTTGAATAACCGTTCCCCAAGCACCTGGGCCGGGATTGCCTCTGCAAGCACCATCAGAAAACACAAAAAAAGTATTTGGTCTTTGCAACAAATTCTTGGGTATAGGGAAATTATGATTGGTGGTCTTTGGTGCTGGACTTTTTGGTTTTTGGTTTTTTTTAAAGATTTGATCATGATTACGTTCAACAGCATCGTTTACAAATTTTAAAGCATCGGTAATATCAATATCTTTTTTAAAAAAGTTAAGTAATTGGCCAAGGATATGTTGGTAGTCTTCTTTTTTCATATTACACAAGTTTTAAAAATTTTCTTTTACCAATCTTTAAGGATTTGCCAGCAAATGATGTATCCAAAATCAGATCTGGGTTGGTTAATTTATCGCCATCAACAATGCTGACGGCATTTTGTTTGATCAATCTTCTGATCTCGGCGTTGCTTTCACACATTTTGCTGGTACTCAAAACAGATATGAGGGTTGTTCCCCGGGTAAAATGCATTTCGGGAGCATCGTCGGGAACTTCTTTACGTTTAAAAACATTTTCAAATTTTTCTTTCATCTCCGAAGCTATGGTATCTCCGTGAAAAAATGCCACCAATTGTCTTGCCAGATCTTTTTTAACTTCATTGGGATGTTTAGTGCCGTCTTTTAAACCTTGAATAATGACTTCCAATTTATCTTTTGGAAGACCGATAATATATTTATAATATTCCGCCATGAGGCTATCGGGGATGCTCATGACTTTGCCAAACTTGTCAAAGGGGTCATCTAGGATTCCGATGTAGTTCCCCAGTGATTTGCTCATTTTGGTCGTGCCGCAAGTTCCAGTTATAATGGGCAGTAAAATGGCCACTTGTTCTCTTTGGTTTCTCGCCCCTTGGAAATCACGTCCCATCAGCACGTTAAATTTTTGATCGGTTCCACCAAGTTCAATATCAGCTTTTACATAGACGGAATCTATCCCTTGCAAAACTGGGTAAAAAATCTCGTGAAGTCCCAAGGGAAGTCCCTTGGCAAGTCGTTCACTAAAGGTTTCATGAGATAAAAGTTTGGCCACCGTGGTTTGCCCGGCCCAGGATAAAATATCACGTAAAGTGACCTTAGAAAACCACTCAGACTGGAAACGCACTTCAGTTTTATTTTTATCTAGCACGGTGAAAAGTTGTTCCATATATTTTTGGGCATTATTTTTGACAGTAATTTCATCCAAAGCCTTTCTAGCTTCATTTTTTCCGGTGGGATCACCAACCGAGGCAGTATAGTCACCGATAATCACCACACCTTGATGTCCCAGGTCCTGGAATTGGCGCATTTTTTTGTAAGGAACTAAATGTCCAACATGCACATCAGGAGAAGTTGGATCGATCCCGCATTTGACTCTTAAGGGGGTGTTTTGGGTGATGGATTTACGAAGCATTTTTTTAAATTCTTCCAAAGGAACAATTTCTGCGCATCCGTAACTTAACATCTCAAGTTGCTTATTGACTTCATTTTCAATTCGAGGATCAACCTGATCGCTGGTAGTCATGCATCGTTCTCCTAATTTGATTTAAGCTAAGATGGTATATTAAATTGTTGTTTTTGAATAGAGTGACTGCCAATTTTAAAAAACATATAACACTATGCAAAGGGTGGGAATTGCCGTGATTATTTGTGACTGACTTGTAGGTTGGTCATTAGTGTGATAAGAATCTGCGCTAAAGTAGGCGAGTAAGGGTGATGAAAAAAGAAAAATTTAGCGTTGTACTTCAGGGGGAAAACCTGGTTTTCTCTTCAGCTCATTTTTTAACCTACGATAAAAAAACACGAGAAAACCTTCATGGCCATAATTTCAAGGTATCAGTGGAAGTCAGCGGCCATGAACTGCACAATTCGATGGTGATCGATTTTGTCATCCTTGAAAAAATTGTGATGCATGTGATTAGTGAATTGAAAGACAAGTTACTGATTGCTCAAAATGATAAGAATTTGCGTATCGAGATGAAGGAAAAACAGATCAATATTTACCACCATAATGAAACTCTTTCCCTGCCTTCTCGGGATTGCGTTTTGTTACCTATAAACAACTGTTCCACGGAATTAATTGCCAGTTATATTGGAAAAGAAATCAACAAAATGCTGCCTATTAAAAACCTATCGGTAAAAATTGGTCTAGAAGAGGCCGTCGGTTGTGTAGGCACATATGAGATGGCAGAGGGTGAGTGATGAACTTTATTGAAGTAAAAAGTGGTCAAAGTGTCGAAAATGTTAAAATTGAAGTTTTTAAGCAAGACAAAAAAGGCCAAAAACACATTTATCTGATTGCGGGTGTGCATGGTGATGAAGTGGAGGGTGTTTTTGTTTTAAAAAATATTTTTCATTGGTTAAAAGAAACCAATGAAGTGGATCTTCCGTTGGTGGTTATTCCCGTGCTGAACGTTGATGGGTTTAGAGTTTCGAGCCGGGGAAATTCTCATGGAGTGGATCTTAATCGAAATTTACCGGCGGACAACTGGATTAATCAGTGTGAAAAAGCGAAATATAATCCAGGACAATCACCTTTAAGCGAACCTGAAAATATATTTTTGGTAAAACTTATGGAAAAATATCCTCCTGGAATGATTATCAGTATCCATTCCTGGAAACCCATGCTTAATTATAATGGTGATTGTTTGGATGTGGCCTTGTATCTGCACCAATTTAATCATTACGAAGTGGTGGATTCGGTGGGATATGAAACCCCAGGGTCTCTTGGCGAATATGCACCTAAACATTTCCATGCTCCGGTTTTGACCTTTGAAATGCCAAGAATTTCTGATCAACTAAGCCTCAAAGAAATCTGGGCCGAAAATGAAGAGGGGATTAAAAGTTTGCTTAAAAGTAATGTCTTACGACGATTTATCTAAAAGCCTCAACTGGGTTGGGTTTCACGATAGATAAAAGCTGATTTCCTGATAGTCTTAACTTTATGGGTACCATGCAGATTGTTTTTCAACTTGCCGTTAGGGGACTTCTTTTTGAGATACATATCACAGAGGCAGTGACCGACACTTTTAGCAAGTAAGGGTGGAACCGCATTGCCAATCTGTCGCCATTGCGATGAAAGTGGGCCACAGAAAATGAAATCATTTGGAAAACTTTGGAGCCTGGCTGCCTCTCTTTGGGTCAAATATCTAGGTTCGATAGGGTGATAATAACTATATCGGTTCGTCATGATAGTGGGGGAAGGCAGTGATCGATCTAGGCGATAATATTTGGTTTGCCGGAAGCGATTTTCTTTTAAATTTTTCCAATCAATGCCGAGTCGAAGGGAGGTCGGTAAATATTTTTTTTCGTCTTGTTCGTAACGAATCCCCTTGCCTTCGGGTATCCGCTTCAGTCGTTTAGCTTCTAGCGGGCATTTGATTTTTGCCATCTGCAGGTCATGATTATGAATACTACCTGTTTGATCCATAAGATCGCTGAAGGCCTCGCCCACGGTGACTGGGGGAAAAATCGGGGTTGGAAAAATAATCATATCGTTGATCTTGGAACCCAAAATGATGGTGCGTCTTCTTTTTTCAGCAACGCCAAAATGATGTGCAGATAATACCTGGACATCCAAATTGTAGCCAAGCGAGGCAAAAAGTTTAAATATCGCAGAAAGAGTCTGCTCATTTTTTTTTGCCACAATTCCGGTTACATTTTCGATTACAATAAATTCAGGATTGCATATTTTGACAATTCGAAAAAATTCCATGAATAAAGAATTTCTTTTATCTTGCGGGTTTCCGCATCCCACGGTGGAAAAGCCCTGACAAGGTGGGCCTCCGACGATGGCATTGACTTTTTGGGAGGCGATTAAAGTTTTAAGTTGAGCGGCAGAAAGATCATATATATTTCCGCAAAACACTTTTGCCTGAGGGTGGTTTTTTAAAAATGTTTGAGCTGCAAATTTATCTTGCTCAATTCCCAGTAAACAACGATGCCCTGCTTGTTCCAGTCCACACGACAGGCCTCCGGCTCCCGCAAAAACATCAATAAAATTTAAAGAAACATTGGTTCGATTTTTCATTAGCAACCTGGTTTTTTTGTATCAGACAAATATTATCGTAATACCGCACTTAAACTGTCAACTGGAAAAACTTAATAACAAGAGTCAGGCAGCTTGGTTTTTTTGATGAGTGTAGAAAAATTTCAAATACCCCTCATTTTTCACAGCGAGCTCATTTTCCATAGATGATTTGAAAGATTGAACGTTAATTTGATTTTGAATGAAGGTGCCATCTGGAAGTCGTTGGATAATCTGAGTGGCATTTTTAAAATGGATCTTTAAATTAGTGCGTACAAAAATGGTTTGATGAAAAAGTTTGGCGTTTAATTCCAATGCCTGGGCAAATGTGGATAACTGATGGTCCATGAGATTCAACTCGGGAAGATCAACAAAAATATACTTTGATTTGATTAAAAGACCCTTGATTATTTGAATGAGTTTTATGGTGTTACAGGTGACATTTTCTGGATAGGCATGAAAATCTGTAATTTGGTTGTAGAGACAAAGCAGAGATTCATTATTGGTTTTTTTTATAATATGTAAAAAATCTTCAGAGGTATTTGATTTGCTAAGGGTGGGAAGGGCCAATAAGATATTCTCCAGCAGCGTCATTTTATTAATCAATTTTCCTTCACTTTCTATGTGAGAAAAAATGAGTGGTGCGGGTATTTTTTGATACTTTAAATAGGTGACAAAGGATTTTAATTCTGAAGCAGGGTTATAATGACCTACATCAAAAAAATAAACATTTGGAGAAAAAATTTTACTCGGTGACATAATTCACTGATCGGTCAATCAAAATGATCGATTAATAAAAAAAAATGATTCGGCCAGTTTTGTATTTTCCGACCATTTTAGTTGGATAACAATGCTCTATACTTAATCCGGTTAACCAAATATAATGGTAGGGTTAGCACCATTGAGAGTAGGTCAAATGTCACAAAATACACCCATACCTAATCAGGCCACTGAGAAGAAAACGGTTTTAATTGGAATGAATGGTAGCATGGATTCCACCGTCACGGCCTATCTTCTAACCAAGCAGGAATATAAGTGCATGGGCCTTGGGGTCCTTTTTGCCGATGAAGCTAAAAATGACAAAAAATTGGATCAAAACTTATTTGGAATATGCAATCTGTTTGATCTTGAGCAGACCAAGCAAATCTGTCAGGAATTGTCGATGCCCTTTTATGCCGTCAACGCGAGGGAGATCTACAAATCGGAAGTGATTGATTATGTAATCAATGGAAGGTTGCAAGGGAGAAAATTTAGTAATTGTATCCGTTGCTCGAATTTATTAATGGGGATATTGCTTGAGAAGGCCAACTTGCTGGGGGCAGATTTTTTTGCCACCGGACACTATGCCAAGGTGGCCTATAACAAGGATAGTAATGAATATTCGTTGCATGCCTCTAGCGATTTGTTGGATGATCAATCCTATCTGCTTAGCACTCTTTCAACCAAACATCTTTCCAAGTTAATTCTTCCGCTGGGTGATATGAGGAAACAAGAGGTAATTAAAATTTCCAAGTTGCTCAAGTACAAATTCAAAGATACCAGAAAGAAAACATTTTGTTTTGAACAGGATCAAATAGTGGTGGAACTTGTGGAAAAAAATTCTACGGAGGAATTTTGGTTTAAAGGGGATATTGTTGCTTTTGAAAATAAAGATGTTTTAGGAGAGCATCAAGGCCTTTATAAATATAAGCATGGCCAGGTGAAATTTGCGGCCGGCGATGATAGTTCTTTAAAAAATCATAAAGTGGTGATGTTGGATGCTTCTTCTCGGAAGATTTTTGTGGATAAGGAAAAAAATTTTAAAGTGGATTATTGTGAAATTGCTAAATTTACGCCGATTAATGTGCTAGATATTTCTAGGCCCTTTAAGGCCTATGTCCAATGGAGTATGACTCACGAAAAAGTTGCCTGTACCCTTTATTTTAAATCTTTTGATCATGTTCTTATAAAATTCCAAAAAATCCAAGAAGGTCCGCTTGCCGTGGGGGGAATTATTTCTATTTACAATAAAAATTCCAGAAATGCTCAGTTGCTGGGATGTGGAGAGTGTATTGAGGCAGGGATTTATAGCGTCATTGAGAGATTGGAAGGTCAGTTGGATGAGGATACTTTGGT
The DNA here is from genome assembly GCA_001770015.1 of Bdellovibrionales bacterium RIFOXYC1_FULL_37_79. GTDB lineage: Bacteria > Bdellovibrionota > Bacteriovoracia > Bacteriovoracales > Bacteriovoracaceae > XYC1-FULL-37-79. The sequence goes on along the minus strand of MEQB01000013.1, from coordinate 3,350 downwards.
GGAAATTGAAGAGGATCGCAAAGGACGAAATATAGATGAATACAAGTTTTAAATTATGGACGATTACCTTGATGGTGCTTTGTAGCCTAACCGTCGCGGCGCAGGTGGATAAACTGGCGATAAGTAAATATGAAAGAAATCCCAAGCAGCTGGAGAAGGTAAAAATCCTGGTTTCGAAAATTACCAAGGATGATATATATAAAACCCTCATTGAATTTATAAAGGCCACCAGACCTGGGCGGTTTGTCGGTACCAGCGGTCATAAAAATACGTTTACTTTTCTACTCGATTACATCGGGAAAATAAAGGGGACCACTGACCTATTATGGGTGGATGAATTTAATCCTGATCTTGAGTATGCGATAAAAATGTATAATCGTGATTTTGAAAATCAAATTATTGGCAAATATACCCCCAGCAGTACTGAGTATAGAAAGGCAGACAGATTAACTAAATCTGCCATTTCTACCCTTAAAAATTTCAAAGGGCTAAAGGGAAAAAATGTGATTTATGAAAAAAAAGGGAGTAAAAATCCTAACGACATTATTATCTTGGGAGCACATCTGGATACCATTGTGGTTAATTCCAATACCAGCAGTATTGAAAAAGATGTTTCGATGCCGGGAGCTGATAATAACGCTTCGGGGGTCAGTGTATTACTCAATCTTATAAAAATAATATCTAAATTGGACATGGAAAAAACAATTCGTATAGTCTTTTTTGACTTTGAAAATCTGGGCTTTTTAGGTTCAAGAAATTTTGTCGAAAAATATTATGATGAGTTGGTTAATAATAAAAACCGGTTGGTGGGTTTTATCAACGTACTTATGTTAGGCCATGATACGTTAGACGAAGATCAAGAAAAGCAAATGGGAAATATGAAAATCTATACACGCAAACAAAACGCCAAAGATGCTGACTTGGCAAAGCTGATGAATTTGAGCGGCATTAAAGCGGTAAGTGGTATTAACTTCAAGGTTGAGCCCAATGATTTTCAAGATGGCTCCAATATCAGTTTTTGGGAAAAAGATCTTCCTTCCGTGGTAATGACGCAAAATTGGGAGAACGATCCTAATTTTAAAATGCACACTCCCAATGACCTAATTGAAACGCTTAATATGGCAACCTTGCACCGGGCCTTTCAGCATATTTCTCTGGCCGTTGTCGCCTGGGGATTTGACATTAAAAAATAGTCTATCTATAAGTTATATCAATGAATGAAAAAAAACATAAGACAGTTATGGTGGGAATGAGTGGTGGGGTAGATTCTTCGGTGGCCGCTGTTTTACTCAAAGAAGAGGGGTATAACGTTATTGGGCTTTTTATGAAAAACTGGGAGGAGAATGATGAGTTTGGCAATTGCATGGCCTCCTATGAATATGAGGACGTTAAGCGAGTTTGTGAAAAAATTGATATTCCTTATTACTCGGTAGAATTTATCAAGGAGTATCAAGAACATGTCTTTAAAGAATTTTTAGAGGAATATAAAAAGGGTTATACCCCCAATCCCGATGTTTTATGTAATCGAGAAATCAAATTTAAAGCATTTTACAATAAGGCCAAAGAATTTGGCGCAGACTATATTGCCACCGGACACTATTGTCAGACTGATCAAAAACATAGGCTTTTAAAAGGGCTGGATGCTGGCAAGGATCAATCCTATTTCTTATATATGGTAAGTAGTACGGTCTTAAAAGAAGTTCTTTTTCCAATTGGACATTTGGAAAAGAAACAGGTGCGAGAGCTGGCCACCAAATATAATCTTTCCACCAAGGACAAAAAGGATTCAACCGGTATTTGTTTTATCGGAGAGCGAAATTTTAAAAATTTTCTTTCCAATTATTTAATGCCTCAAGTGGGTTTTTTTAAAAAATTAAATGGAGAGGTGGTGGGAGAGCATTCCGGGGTCTCATTTTATACGATAGGGCAAAGAAAGGGGCTGGGCCTAGGAGGGCCTGGTGAACCATGGTTTGTCGTGGCCAAAGATATGGAAAAAAATATCGTTTTTGTTGAAAGAGGGCAACGCCATCCCAGTCTTTTTACGGACGAACTTTATATCAAAGATTTTACCTGGATAAACGAAAACTTGGAATCGCAATTTCCCGTCAGGCTCAAAAGCAAGGTCAGGTACCGACAAGTGGATCAATCATGTGAGATATTTGGAAAGCAAGACGGACTTTATAGGGTTCTTTTCGATATTCCTCAACGAGCGGTCACCATAGGGCAATCGCTGGTTTTGTATGATGGTGAGGTGTGTTTGGGAGGAGGGATCATTGAAAAAATCGGTAAAACTTATTTTGAAATGAATAAGAATCTACCAGAGGTCGTCTCTGGTTAAATCCAGCTCATCACTCTTTTTGGCCTGCTGGGCCTTGTCTTTAAATAGTTGGCATTCTTGATTGGAGATTTTTTTTACCGAAAGACAGGGCATTTCCTTGCTTTTGAACTTGTACGCTTTACATCCATATTTGGCGAAACTGTCCCAGGTTATATAGAAGAATTTACATTTGGAGCAATTCATAAAGGATCCTTCTTGGAAAATTATATATCTCTTGGGTAAATAATTAAAGAGAAGGAAGAAGTCGTCTATCTAAATAAATAGTGCCTACGAATATGTTGAAAAAATAGACAGTTAGAAACAAAATCATCTGAAGCCCCGTTGATTGATTGCGTAACATGCTGAATTTATACGCAAATCTTTATTGCAGAGCTGGCATATTCCCTGCATTCATAACAAATAGTTAAACCTTTGTCCCTTTTTAGGGCCTAATTACGGGTATTAAAAATGAATGAAAAAAAGGTGTTAAATTCAGTTGAGGCAGAAATCATTAACTTTGATACACTTCGAAAAATCGACGATCCCTTAAGGGATTTACTCGAAGAATTTTCTCATTTAGAAACCGAGATGGATGTTGATTTGGACAAGATCAACCAATCCTCCAAAGAATATTTGTGTAGTGATTTAACCGACGAAGAGATGGTGTGCTTTTTTGAAACCAGAATGGATCTTTTAGAGGAATCAAGAAAGAGGCTCAAGTTTTATTTGGATGAAATCGAAACCTTCCTAATTCATAAATAAATTTTTATTGCCAAAAAAAGTGATTAACGATAAATTTACCTCAACAGATTTTATGCCCAGGTGGTGAAATTGGTAGACACACCATCTTGAGGGGGTGGCGGGGAGACTCGTGCTGGTTCGAGCCCAGTCCTGGGCACCAAATGTTTTGCAAGTTTTTAACAAAACTGAATAAAAAGACCTCATTAAGTTTCTAATTTAATGAGGCTTTTGTTTTTTTAACATGTCAAAAAAAAATCAAGTTATACTTGATTTTTTCCAGTTAAACTTGAAT
>MEQB01000012.1 GCA_001770015.1 Bdellovibrionales bacterium RIFOXYC1_FULL_37_79 | reverse complement strand
TTAAAATCATCAACCACTGATTTCATAAAGGACAGATAGTTGTTGTGAGAAAATAAATTGACCTGTGTTTTCATAATTAAATATTCTTATTTAAACCCTATATCAATATTATCCATTCAAAACAGAATTTATTAAAGCACAAAATTACCTGTAAATGAGCACAAGTTGTGCCTGAAAATGCAAATAGTTATCAAAAAAAATTGAAAAACGGGTAAGACTTACAAGGGCTGATAAAATTGATTGATTTTTAGGGCACAGCGCAATATTATCGCAGAAAGTTTTTTAACAAACAGTGTTCCCACACAAAATCGGACACTAATTTTTTTAACAGGAGTATTTTATGAAAGTATTAATCGCTTTATTAGTTTTAGCAGCTTCATCCTTGGCCATAGCAAATGAAGGATGTATGGATTTAAGATCAACCTTCTTCGCTCCATGCCAAGTAGGCGAAGAAAGAGAATTTGTTCAAGGAGCATGTGCTGATTACGAAGCAGAAAGCTCATATTGTTCAGTCGTTGAAGGAACCCCTAAATGCATTGATTTAAGTAAAACGCTTCTCGTTCCATGCACAGATTTCACAGTGCGAGTTTATGTTGAAGGAAAATGTAAAATGCCATTCGTTGAACATACTTATTGTGCTATAAGATAATATTTATACATCAACAAAATTAATAAGAGAGGGTTAATCCCCTCTCTTTTTTTATGAAATAAAATGATTGAACGACATGTTTATTGTGAAGATGCCCTGGATTGGTTTAAAAAAAATCAAGGCCTCCCGGATTTTTCCCTTGTAACATCCATGCCTGATATCTCCGAATTTCCAAGTTATAAACTGAATCAGTGGCAAACGTGGTTTATTGAAACAGCCAAATTTTTGTTATCCCAATACTCAGATGAAGGCGTTGGTATTTTTTATCAATCGGATATCAAGTTGGATGGGGCATGGATTGACAAGGGATATCTTTGCCAGAAAGCAGCTGAGGAACTCGGACAAACTTTGTTATGGCATAAAATCGTTTGTAAAGCAGCGCCTGGAATTGCTACTTTCGGTACTCCGGCCTACTCGCATATTTTATGTTTCTCAAAAAAAATACGCTTAACGGATCTTTCCAAATCCACTCCAGATGTCATCGCATCACTCGGTGAAAAAACCTGGCAACGAGGTATAGGCCTGACCACGGCACTAACCATTACCAAATTTATTTTGGAACAAACCAGCACCCGGACCATCATCAACCCATTTTGCGGAGAAGGAAGTATTCTGGCAGCTGCCAATGCGGTGGGCATTTCATCGATTGGTATTGAACGAAGTCCCAAACGTGCGCAAAAAGCCAGTCGCTTACAAATATCCAAAGATCTTAAAACCTGGCTACCATAACCAGAAAAATCATTGTAAAATCAAGATCTTGACGCACTGGTAAATATTTCAAAATAATGTAAATTTACCCCACTTAACACCACCTTGATTTATAATGGATCTTAAAATTTAAATAATGATCAATAATTTAAAAAGCCCAAGTATGAAAATGTGTAATTTAATTTCTATCATGTTGACTGCTTTATTAACTGCCAATGCCATGGCCGTTTTAAACGAAAATTTTTTTCAAGGGAAATATAAACTAAATGATGATGCCCTTCATATGTATATAGGTAGCACCGATTCCAAAAAATTTGGAACATTTACCATTGACCTTGGCGACGGCGGCGAAGTAGTGGTCCCTGATCTGCTCTACCCGGTGGGAAAAACCATCCTCGGAACCAGGGTTCTTCCCGTTGCTGATGAAACTGCGGACGGCTCGATCGAAGTGGATAAAATATTAAACGAAGTCATGTATGGAGACGCTGAAGCAAAAAAGGAAATTTTTTCAGTTATACTCTACCACCATCCCGAAATGCATGTAGCAACTTTTGATAAATTAAATGATGCTCTCCGGACAGAAATGGGAATAACCCATGCAGGGGCCTACATCGGGGATGGCAAAACCAGAAATGCACCCGTTGACTACAATGACAGGATGTGGGACGTGGCCGGTTACCCGGCCCATATTTATGCAATTTCCCTCAAAGGAGAAAATCAAGAGGTCATCAACAATAATATCCTCGTTTCACTGCGCATTTTAAATGGACATAATGGTGGGCCGGTCTTTCCGAAGGATTATAAATTTGATTACTTCCGAACTTTTAATTTAAAAGAGGTTCTGGATTTTTACAGGGCCTGGATTGATCCAGAATTTGTAAGGACAGATATTAATCAAGCGCTGGGTTTTCCTCTCAACTATCCCTACATCAAGCTACTCAAAGAGCATCCTGGGTTTAAGACCTATTGTAATGAACATATTACAATTGCCATCAATCTGGGACTTAATCTGGTGCATACCAGGCAAGGCTACATTGATATCTGGGGTCAAAAGCTGGGAACTGATCTCTTTAATAAAGCTCAAATCATCTTTAGAGACGTTACCAAAAAAGAGGCCGAAGAAGATGCGAAAACTTTGAATCTGATGTCTGCAGACGAAATTTCACAAATTACAGGGAAAGAGATTCCCGAAGAGCTTTTAGAGAAATTCAAACGCCCGCTATGGAAAAGAAGAATTGGATCAAACATTTTACCTCTTTATTATAATCCAAAAATTAAAAAATTTGCATTAGCACTGGCTTGGAAACCAGAAACTACTGCAGACATCATGGCCCATTTTATCAGATTATATGCCAATTTCACCAGAGTGACTGTCGTCAGATCCAGTTTTGCCATTCTAAGTTTTGCCAAAGAGATTTATAAAAGACTCGGCATATTTCCAGACGAATTTAATCAGCTGGCCATGAAGTTTATAGAAAAAATGATCAAACAGGATATAAGATTACATTCATCAAGACCATTGCCGGAATTAAACGGATTCTCCGTGGGAAGGTTAAAAGCCGGACACCCCCAAAAAAAAATATTTGAAAATAAATATTTTGCTGCCTTAAAAAAAGGCTTTGCACCACTTTTACTTGGGCAATCCCATCTTAAAAAAGGTATTCAAACCACCCAGTTGGCTATTAAAGAATTAAGGCCTCAACTGGCAACGCTGGAGGCTTCTCTTAAAGCGGATGAATCAAATAAAGACTTAATAAAAAAAATAAAAGAATTAAAAGAAAAGATCAAGGACTTGCAAGCGAGCATACTGGTGATGAATGCCCAAATAAAATTTATACCATCCTTTGATAAAATGCTAGATAAAATTAAGCAGGCCACCCCTGCACTTACTCTGCCGAGCAATGTCTTATCCAACAAATCAATTTTAAATCAAAGAAAAACGGCCATGATGCTTAGATTAAATGAAGATATCCCCAACCTTAAGGAACTCTCTTTGGAAGATCTGGCCTGGATGAGCTTTGCCATCAATGTGCATAAAAAAGATGGAGCATTTTCCCTGATGGATCTCGCCAGGGATATTCGTCCCAAAGTAGAATTCAATTTACAATTTGATAAAAAATTAAAATACATCCAATATTATTCACCTCCCGCTATTATCCATCAAATTGCCCGCAACATGTATAAGGAAAAAGACCCGGATTTGGTGATTACAGCGCTGGGAACGGCTTTTGACCAGGAAGAAGTGGAGGAAAAATCAGACTATGATCAAAATAATGATAATATTAATGAACTGAAAGAAAGCTTGAAACAACTCTTTAGCGAGTAGATTCGCAAAGGTGAACCACATACCTTTTTATTAGATCGATTAAATTTTCTTCTTTAGAAAAAAAAACCTGGATTCTGGCATTATCATCAGCAGTTTTGATCAATTCAATTTTTATTTTTGAATCGTTTGCATAGTCCTGGTGGATGGACTTCAAAGGACCAAATATTTTCATATGAATATCCAGTTCCAAAGATTGGTCAAATCCAATTTCAATGGGTACAAAAGTCAGATCCAGACACTCATCCGGCATTTTTTGCATCATGGTTTTAAATAGTTTTTGCGCCTTGATACCATTTTTTTTAACCAATATATTTTCCAGATCTTTTAGCACATGATATTCGTTCGTTTGAATTTGCCGTTGGCCCACAATGGAAAGGCAAAACTTTTTACACAAATTCTCAGGCAAACTGGCAGAGAGCTTGAAAATAATAAAATGGTCAATCAGATCCAAATTATTTTTTTCCATATCGGACAATTGATTCTCCATTAATCCAGCTCGAGAATTTTTAAAAAATATTCCTCCCCGGCTTTGGATTTGCCTAGATAAAAGCTTTAAATCCTCGAAAGCAATTTTAGCAATTAAATTTTCGTCATACATTTTTTCACTGGCTTTTTGATATAAATCATCTGGTAATGGAAAATGTCGGTTCATCACTTTATTTGATTTTACCAGCTCTGATGGTGAAGGATCGTTATCTGGAGTGACCGTTTGATTTAAAAGGATCTCCTGAAAATAAACCCCGCCGCCTGCCATCAATAATAGCATCAGGACAAAAATAAAGAAAAAACGGTGATTTCTTTTTATTATAGGATGATTAGTTGATGAGTGCCTGGATTTGGGTGCAAGCTGGGGATCAGGTTTTACTTTAGTCAACAAAGTCACTTTTTGTTCAATTTGTTTGAGATATTGCAGATAATTTCCCTTGGTGGCATCGATGCTATCCGCTTTACATAAATAATACTCCAAGGAATCCGAATATTTTTGATCATTCAATTTGAAAACCAATAACTTCTTTTCAAAATGCACAGCCCGGTCCACTTCGCGCAAAACCTGCTCGGATATGTTGGAATGGGCCGTATAAATCAAAAGTAAGCAGTGGCCATTTTTAATTCCCTCAATAATGGCCTTGGCAAAGCTTATTCCGGTATCAATGTTTCGAGGGGCCATCCAGCAAGTTAATCCGGTCTCCTCTAATTTTTGGCAAATATCCTTTGCCATGCTTAAATCTTGTGATGAATAGCTGATAAAAATATCATGCCCCATCAAGTTCTCCGTAACAGGTAAGTCGGATATTTTCCCAAATGCTTGGGCATGAGTTTTTGTCCAACATAGGAGCAGGAAAACTTATCTATATTGAGAGTTTCACAAAAGGCAGCAAATTCCTCACTACAAAAGACCCTCCCCGGTGGCGTAATACTCTCCATGCGAGCGGCCCTACACACATTGATTCCATTAAAAGTGATCTGGCCAGTTAGCGGATTTTTAAAGCTATAAACCACCCCTGCATGCAATGCCATTCGCATTTTGATATTTTTATTAACTCCCACATTCCGCCAGTTGAAGTTGTTGATAAAATCCATCATAGTTAAAGCACAGCAACCAGCTTCGCACGCATCATCAAATGAAATAAAAAAGGCATCTCCCCAGGTATTTTTTTCGCCTACTTTGTAATTATTTTCCTTCAGCGTTTTATTTAAAAATTCCAAAGTGATCTCACCAAACCTCATCATTTCATAATCACTTAATTTGCTATAATTCACAGTATCGGCATACAACAAACTCACAGTGTGACCAGCATATCTATATCCAGTGCGGGAATGAAGCAAAGGTGCCTCTTTAGCATCACAAGACGCATTTTTCTCCTTAAGAAGTTTATCCAGTTCAATTTTTTCAATATCCAGTTTTAGTTTTTTCCAATCCGAAACAACACTGGCAGTTCCACCATCTAGCTCCTTGGAATCCTTGTTATACACCACAAAGGGGATTAATTCGGTACAAAGGTTTCTCGCATGCATTTTTGATAAACCAAAAATAAGCTGATTGGCAAAATCATATGGGATCTCTAAATGATCATCCGTGATACTAGTCAGCTCAATCAAATTGATATCCGAATCAAGAATTTTATAAAAACGTTTCTCCCAATTGGAACCGGCCAGATAATTTACACTTTTTTTAATAAAAAGTTCTCTGGCGCAGGGAAGAATAATATTGATCTTTGCCCCTTTTTGCAAAGCATGTTCGATAAATAAAATATCCGCTCCACAAGCTGCTGAAGAATAAGTTTCAATATCGCCCAGAAGCTCAAGTTTCTTTTTGATAAGATCACTGACTACGGATTCAAGCCACTTGGGAAAACGACAATCCGCTTTTTCATCCTTGTCAATCATATGCCCCGAAAAAACCACAATTTTGGGAATGGAAAAAAGATTGGTTAATTGTGTGTAGATATCTCTTGGAATTTTTTGGTAATGAAAAAGCAGAGAAAGATTTTTTTTAGTGGCCACCTGGGAACCAATATCTTTTTTATTACCCTCAATGGCCCTTTTTAAATAATTAATCGCCTCATCATAATCCTGCAAAATAACCAGTGCCTCTCCCAAAGTGGCCAAATCCCAATAATTATTTATTACCAAGTCCTGTGCCTGGTTAAACAGATTTCTAAACACTTCCTTGGCAATGTCAGTTGCTACTTTTTCATTGCCAATTATCATTTGCAAAGTAGCCAGGTTAATTCCGTGCCAGGTATTTTTAGATTGAGCATAAGCCTTCTGATAAAACTCGATCGACATTCCCAAATGTTCGTTGGTAACAGGTGATTGAAATGGTGAAGCTGCCTGTTTTTTTCTGGCCAGATTTTTATAAGCACTGGCCAAGATACCCAGCACCACTTCATCTTCATGATTTTCCTGGAGCAAATCCATTAAAACCGATTTGGCCTCTTCGCTCATTTCCATCCGATTCAACACCAGGGCAAAAGATGTTTTTATTTGTAAATGATCAGGAAATAAATCAATACCCTCTGACAAAACATCGTAAGCAAGCAACAATTCCGCTTTTAATATGCATTCTTCCACAAAAGCCAGATAGGTGTTAACATCCAAGGCCCATAAATCTTTATTATGTTCCAACCATCTTTCATGCAATTGTTGTATTTTGGTTTTATTTTCCAACATGAAAATATTATAGATGATGAAGCATGAAAGCAAAAATACTTTTTAACTTCTTATTAATTCTTCCACCTCAAGCGCCATCTGCTTTAAATCCTCTTGGTCTGGCCGATACTCAACATTTCTGGCCGGCTTTTTAAACACCCAGTCCAACTTGGTAAGAAGATCTTCAATCTCTTTAAGTGCAGAATTATTCCAACCATACGAACCAAAGATATAACCATATTTATTTGTAGGACGCAGTCCCTTTAGATACATCATAAAAGCGCTAACCGTAGGCAACATCGTATTATTTAAGGTGGGTGATCCAATGGCCACATATTTGGCATCGAGAAGTTCCCCGGCCACATCGGAAAGATGGTAATATTTCAAGTTTCTAAGAGTAACGGGAATATTATTTTTTTCAAAGGTTGACATCACCTGATAGGCCATTTTTTCAGTGGATCCCCACATTGAATCATAGACAATGACCGCCTTATTAATATGTTTCCCGGTACTCCACTCGGTATATCTATGCAAAATTTCTGAGATATGTTTGCGCCAAATAACCCCGTGGCTGGTACACACCATTTTAATTGGCAAATCATGAATTCCCTTCATCACCTTTTGCACCGGACCTCCATATGGCCAGACAATATTGGCATAATATTTGGAAGCCTCCTCCATAATGACATCCAGCGGATTTTCATCATCAAATAAGGATGCTGTAGCTATATGTTGTCCAAAAGCGTCGTTGGAAAATAAGATTTGATCCTCCTTAAGATAAGTAGCCATCGAATCAGGCCAGTGAACCATCGGTGCCAAAATAAAAGTTAAAGATTTTTTACCAACCATAATTTGATCGCCGGTTTTCACCAATTCTATATTCCAGTTTTTTATTGAATAATGTCGGCCCAATGCCTTCAGTCCACTCTTATTGGTGATTATTCTAATTGACGGGTTGATTTCCACCATTTTTTCGATTCCCCCGGAATGATCCGGTTCAATATGATTGGCCACCAAAATATCAATTTTATCCAATGGGATAACCGATTCAATCCTTTGTTGCATCTGTGGAAAAAAATCAGCCTTAACGGTATCAATCAAAACATTTTTTTCATCCAGCACAAGATAAGCGTTATAAGTGGTTCCCCGGTGGGTTTCATAACCATGAAAATTTCTCATGTTCCAATCTTTTCCACCTACCCAGAAGATATCCTTGGAAATCTCAAAAGCTCGCATAAACCCTCACCATGATCAATTTAATATATTCATTACCTGGTAAGCTAGCACTATAGCCAATCTTCATTTTCTTGTAAACGATTCAGGAGTAAGGACTTAAGTTTTAGAGTGATTTCTGCTTATCATTTAAAAGTACATCAACATTTTCGTCTTTTTGAATTTGTAGTTTATTATGAATATATTGTTTTATAAAATCATCGTCTGCCTGAGTCAAAGATGAAAAGCTGACTCCTGCCGCCAGTTTTACCCGCTTACTAATGGTCACAAAACCAATATCTTCCAGCCACTTGATCTGGGCCTGGAATTTGATTTCCCGTCCTTCCAGCTCCAACACCACATTATCTAACAAGGCATCGACTTGAAATGTTTTTTTGTCTTCCTCATTAACATAAATTTTAATCCCACTTTGGGAAATATCCGAGACTCTCCATTTTTTTTCGGGATTGTCACTTCCTGCCGCCAATCTTTTGAAAAAAGTTTTTTCAAAACTCAAAAATTTAAGCCTTGGAAATTCTCTTCTTTCCACTTTCCAAATCATTTCAGGGACTGGAATCCTCAAGGAATTTTCCCTATAGTAATCCTTGGGATTTTTAATAATAAAAAACAAACCGCCCCTGTCAATATTTCCTCGAATACAAATCTCACTCCATTCTCCAGAGTCAATTTGTTTTTCAAATTCAACACCTTTTTTATTCATCACCCATTTAAGGACAAACTCTTCCTGGACACCATGATTGATTTTTAAAAAGCAGTTAATATCCAACAATCCCCGAGGTGACCAGAGATTGATATGTGGACAATTTTCGCAAAGATCCTGAAGATAAACTTTTTTTTCTTCCTTCTCGGTGATTTCATTAAATATTTCGGAAAGCTCATCATTTGAACCGCTAGTTAGTAAATCCAAAAAAGATTTTTCCAAGTCCAGTTTGGGATTTTTTACCAGACCAGTGTTTTTCAAAGAGGTGACCTTGGGAGGTTTGCTCCCCTGATCTGCATCTTTATCATGCAAAGGATGATATCGTCCTTCCACTTTGGCCAGTTTGGCGTCCAGCAATTCCATCTCCGAATTAAGATTAACATTTTCAAATATGTTTTCCAGTTCACTATTGACTTCCAGGCTCAAAGTGGCGTTCTTGCTTTTTTTACTTCCCCCAAGCAACACCGTCGCCATCTGATTATCATGACTTTTTTTCAGACTGGCTTCCTTACCCTGCATCCGTTCTCTTTCACCAAAATGGCTATCCAGCAGGGCGATAAGTTCTTGATTTGCCCGGCTAAGAGGAATAATCGTAGCCTCGGTGCGGATTTTAGGAAGGCTTCCATCACCCGTAATAAGCACCACTTTCATATACCACTTGATGGCTTCCTTATTGAGTTCATTAAACTCAGTGAGATTTTTTTTCAGTTGAATAGAACGAGATACGAACCAGACTGCCACCCCGGTGGCCTTTTCCTCCGCAAATTTTTTAATATCAGTGAGCGTGGTAACTTCCGTAATATAATAGATATCGTCCTTGTTGATACGCTCCAAGAGCTTTCTTGGCACGATACTTTTAAATGGATTAATAAGAATTAAATCTCTTTTCATATTTTATACAATGGTGTTTTCAAGTACTTATGATACACCCCTAAGTTCTTAAAATCATGAAGTAAAAGTTTGCCTACTTCGATGCTAGTCGATTTTCACAGCTGGTAACATACTGATATTACACTAAAACTTTTTCCTGTAATTAATTTGGGGAAATTTCCACTTATTTTGGATATTCAATGATCAAAAGGAGCTAAGTATGCAAAACGTATTTGATGTCATTATGGAAAGAGAAAAAATTATGGAACAACATTACCGGGATTTGGTAGCAAAGACCACCGATCAAGGAATCAAGTCCATTTTGCTTATGATAGCTGATGAAGAAGGCAAACATTTTGAGCATTTTGAAGGTATGAAAAAGCAAATTGCCACCCCGGCAAAAAGCACCCTTCTGGTAGATTCCAAGAAAATTTTAAAAACCATCAAGCAAAACAAAAACATGACCCCGATCAATACCAGTCAGCTGGAACTTTACGAAAATATCCGGGATGAAGAAAAACGCAGTGAAATTTTGTTTAAGGATCTGGCCAATAACGAAAACGACCTTGAATTAAAGGCGATCTATGAACAAGTGGCAAATGAAGAGCACCGGCACTATCTGATCATGGATGAAATATGTGACTTTATAGCAAGGCCAAATGATTGGGTTGAATCTTCAGAGTTTAGCAACTTGAATAATTATTAATCCTATATCTATTTTTATCTATTTTTTCAGGCCGTCCAATTTCCACTCAAAACCCAGAAAAGTTCTTGGATCTACAGGTAATGAATAAATGCCATAATAGCTAGTGGGCAATTTACTATAAATGGGAAGAAGTGCAAATAACGGATCATTTATTCTACCTATGGGAGTTTGAATAGATCGGTTTTTGGCAGCTCCATATTGTTCAGTGTAAAGCAAAGAGGAAAAAGCCGTTAGAGTCTGTTCTCCCCGAATGGCCACATCAAACCACCTGTTTTTCATACTAGGCATATCAAATGAATGTCCCACGTTAAAATGCTGGGTAATATAGTAATAATTTTCAGGAACCTTGATTTCTTCCTCAATCACTTCTCCGGTACAAATAAAGAAACCCTTATCTAAAAAAGCTGATTTTTGTTGAGCGCTCAGCTCATCATTCCAATATATTTCCACCCCACCCTTTCTCATATAAACCTTACTATCGGGACTTAAATTAAAGCCGGCAGGGTTGAGTTTAATTGATACGCAATGCTCATATTTATCAAAGACCAAGTCAAATTCGTTTCTTTGCACGACCAGATTAACACTGTTACCGGCGCCCTCGTCTGTACCATTTGAGTAACTTTTACTGCGAGATAAGCTTAAAGAAGTATTGGCAGTCATATTAAATGGTAGCGAAATGGGTAGTAATTTATCCAGCCCTGTAGATATATCTACACCACTTGATCTACTGGTGGTGGTGGACTGGCCATATCCCCAATTAACCCCGGAATTAACACTCATATTTACAGACAATCCTTTTTGATGCTCAAAACTTTTAAGACTATGGGCCCTAATCTTTCTTTCAATTACAAAGGCGTTCCAATATTCTTTGGCGTAACTCATACATGCATTAGCCGCATCGTAGTGGCTTTGAGGTAAAATTTCATGGGCAACGTCTGAAATATACATGGGTATGTTGCGACTCATCTTCTCAAATACATCTATCGGATAAAGCCCTCTGGCATAATCATAAAACCAAAATTTACAAAGTTGTTGGGCAAACTCCTCGGTCATCTCCCCTGTCTGAACAAACTTTTCTAGTTCTTGTTTGGAAAAACTGGGCTGCGGCGAAAAAGCGTTTTTAGATTTTGGTTTCTTTACATTTAGAATCATCTCATCGGGGAATGTGTGAAAGCGTCCTGATAAATATTGAGAAAAGATTGCATGATCTTTCTTATGCCATAATGGATTGGAAAGCTGGAACAAGAAACTATCCGTCCTTTCATGATCACTTAAATTAATATAGTCCAGGTTATTCTGCTCAAGAAAATATTTAAGCTCTGATACTTCCAAAGCCTTGGCTTTTTTTGCCTCGACAATCTTTTCCCCTCTTTCAATCATACGGGTAGTGGTTATATCAAAACGGGGAGGAGCATATCCGGTCATTTCTTTTTTTGATCTTTCGTCGTAGTACTTTATAGGAATCAACTCATCTTGCAGGCCCAATTGATCTTCTGCCGCTGAACCTACTTCCAATTCGTCGACATTTACTGTTTTATAAATTTTCTTTCCATTTTCATCGTAACCAGATCCAGAATTTAAATTTAAAAAAAGCTTTTTCATACTGGCTGCATAATCATAAGGTGAATTGATAAAGTTATCCGCATCCGTTTGATCATATTGTCCAAAAACATATAGATTTAAATTATCATGTTCGTCGTCAATACCTAACTCCCCGTTTACCAATCGCGGATCAGTTTTATCCAAACCTTCTAAAACGTTGCCACTTTCATCTTTAATATTAGATTTTTCATACTTAAATCTTACGGGAACTTGCTTTTCAGCGATGGGAAAATTCAATTCTTTTTGAGCAATGGCTATATAAGTGGAGAGTTCATCTGGACTAATGTAATTATTTCCTCGAGATTGATTAATGCTTGTCACATCCTCAGGGGTAATTTTAACATATTTGGATATTTTAAGTTTTTCGCTTATACTTTTTAGCACCTGTTCTTGCTTCTTAGCAGGCAACGAGCGCATCAATTTATCCAAGTTGTTTTCGTTTAAGGAATTGAGACCATTTTTTTGGTCTCCAGGTAAAACTGGGCCAGCTTCGCTTTCATTTAAAATCATAACCGGACCGATATAAGGTTTGGATACCAATCCGCTATCATGAGCAATGAGCTGATCCCATGATTTTTTGGTTTTATCTTCTCTTAAAGCAGGATCTTTTGGAACAATCTGCCCTTTGTCATCAACCATCAACTTATCTTCATAAACGGGAAAGATTTCAATCATCAATAAGTTTCTAGAACCCATCAATCGAATATCATCTATTTCAAAAGTAACGTCGGTAATAACCCTTCCATAAAAAACTTCCACAAATTTGGTTACATGAGAAATATATTCTCCTGCATGGTAGGGATCTTCATAAAAGTTTCTCATTAAAACCAGTTTTAATAAATATCTCCCAGGATAAAGCGGCCAGATCGGTTTCACTCTGGTCATAGCATGATAGGCCATATAATCCGGATCAATTCTAACGATTAAATGCTTTCTTAGGGTAAGATTAAGTTGTTCATCGATAATATAATCAAAACCCAAATTTCTATAGCTAAAGTGAGGAATAAACACCGTGCTTGGTGGTTTATTATCAAGATCCTGTCCACCTTCCAATAAATCTTTTCTTTCCACGAGCGCCGATCCAAACGTAAAGCCAAAATCCCAAGGATTGATTGCAATCCCATGGCTTTCCGTAAAGGATAATTCTTTGTTTTCAAGAATGAAATACTGAATGTGGTAATGCTCCTTATCATACGCTTTAAAAACCAATCTATCCGGCCAGGAAAAACATCCATCTTCCCCTGTAGTTCCAACCAACAAGCTGCGCTTACCTGATTCATCCTGGTAAGCGGTGTGAATTTTAAAATCTTGATTCCGAAGTGGTTTATAGCCATTAAAGGGATCCTTAATACACACCGATGAATTGTAATTAACCTCCAGAGTCGGAAGAGAAATTTTTCCATAACTTTGAAACTTAGGAGTATTTATTGTAACAATATATCGATTAATGGCCCAATCAGAATCTGTTTTAAAAGGTAACATATCCTTATCATCAATTTTTGCTCCAGCTTTCTGGGCATTTTCAATTTTATTTTCATGATTTCGATAGCCAGTAAACACTTCCCTTACATACTTTCCTTCTAAATCATCCGTATATTTTTCAAGACTAAAATC
Source organism: Bdellovibrionales bacterium RIFOXYC1_FULL_37_79 (assembly GCA_001770015.1). Taxonomy (GTDB): domain Bacteria; phylum Bdellovibrionota; class Bacteriovoracia; order Bacteriovoracales; family Bacteriovoracaceae; genus XYC1-FULL-37-79. Next base: position 125,879 of record MEQB01000012.1, on the reverse strand, counting down.
ATATCCATCCTTCTTGAAAAGCGAAAATTTGCTAGTGCTCACCGCACTCAAACTTCCATTTTTTCTACCTGCCATTTGATCAACAGGACCTAGATAATAAACACCATGAAAAGGTTTAAGTTTTTCTTTTAAATACTTAAGATCATCACTTGGACTTACGATCAATCCTACCTCAACTTCACCCCTGGTCGGGATAAGCGGGATATTAAGTTCTCTTTCAAACTTGATTTTATGATCAATCATTTCCAAAGGCTCTTCGAGTGATTTAGTATCAGAAAGAGAAATAACTTTTTTATCCTCCATAATCAAAGCGGTACTTTTTTTATTAATCAAATAAGCTTTAACAATAAATTGCCCCTTATTGATCTTATGAAAAACTGTTTCTCCATCCATATCGAGAAATTTAATTTCAGGGGATATATGCAATTCAAGTTTACTAATATATCCATCATTAGTGATTTTTCCTGATGAAAGCATTAAATTATCCACCTTATCCACCCATAGCTGAGCTTTCCTCGCCCCAATTCCACTTAGATAATCTTGGGTTTTTTCTGAATCGATCATTTGGGAAGGTTTATCCCCTTTGTCCAGATCATAAAAAGTTTCCTCCGCCTTGCTTCTTCTCCAGGGATTGACCGCATAATTGATCTCCTGATATCCCCGTTCACTCCCTCTGGAGATAACTTTTCTTTTTAAATGAATATAATTGGAATCATAAGTTAAAAAATTAAAATCAACTCGATCATCATAAACCAAACAACCATTTTCACTAGTTTTTAAAATTTTACTTTCTTTTCCATTTGATATTTCAAAAGTGTTTCTTATAATCTCTTTCTTGGTTCCGTGATCTTTAAAGCAAATTTCAATGTTATAAATTCTCGTGGTGGGAAAACCATAAGTTTTCTCATTTATTGTCGAGATACCATTGCTGGTGATTTTACTCACATAAAAAGACCCATTTTCATTATACATGGGTCGTTCAGTGGGGGCCTTCACGCTACAGGCTGAAAAAAGCAATCCCCCAAGAATCAAGATGACTCGAAAAATTAAATTCCTCTGCATTTGATTCCAATTAGAATTTAACATCTAAGGTCTCCAGTTTTATAGAATAGCTAGTGCGTTTTGACATAAGTCCTGATTTATAAACTAAATCTGAATCCAAGTATCCCGCTTTTAATTTTAAATTTAAATTAGTGAATTCCAATCCCATTTCATATATATAACCTTGGCGATTATTAAGCCCCAAATTATAGGAAGAATAATAAGCAGGTGCTACATCTGGTTCGTTATAAAATTTGTCCACTTTAGTTGATAAGGTCATATCCTTTGAAAGCACCAATTCAAATCCACCTCCCGTCGCATACCCTTTATTAAGCCCATCCGGGGCCTGGTCATTGATGAGATAATTTCCAGAAGCCATTACAGTAAAATTGGAGATTACATCATATTCGATTTGCGCAAAGGCAGAATACCCAGAAAATTCATAATCAAAATGATAGCCATCAGTAACCGTATTACCCCTGGTTATACTTTTTTGAGCCACGATGGAAGGAAGATTATCAAACTGATATTTGGTGATAAACATGATAGATTTTAAATAATCTTTTGTAGAGCCGAGATTTAATTTTATCGACTGGGCATGAAAACGAGGAGATTCTTCCCGCTCTTCAACTTGTGAATCCAATGAATAAGAAGTGGGTATCGATTCCTCCAACAGTAAATTCATTTTCACTTTCTCAAAATTCAACACATGAATGGATGCCTCTACACCTGGAAACGGAGCATTTGCCATCAAATAAACATTTCCAATTCTTTTTTCTGGTTGATGACTTAAAATACCTGCATTGAAATCAAAAAACTCGTGAGGGGCAAAATTAACCAAGGCTTCATCAACACTAAATGAATTATTTGGCTCAAACTCGCCATAAAGGGATTGGGCCTGGCCTTGAGAAACGGATATTTTGGGTTCACCATAAAAACGTAGAGTATCAATTAGTTGATAACCAAGTTTCATTGAAGCCGATAAGGTTGTGGCGGTACCCTGAGAAATTTCATCATCCAACTTTTCAGCACCAAGCCTCATCCGCCAACTTCCGGTAAATTTGGCATCTTTAGCAGTTAAATTATTAGCATTTTTTTTGATTGACTTAACCTGCACATCCCCATACGAAGTCCCTACAAATACTTGTAGTGCCATCATCGATAAAAGTGCTCTGTTAATCCAACCTTTCATCTATTATCCTTGTCTTATAGGGATTATAAGCGATAGCCATGTATAATTTTTTAAAATTGAATACAATTGTAAAAATTATACGCACCGCAACACGCCTAACTCCCTGATATCATATTAAAATCCATTTCAACGCAATTATATACAATAGTTAATGCAGATCTAATGCCAAGACTTAAGCAGACTTATTATCCAATAGATATCCTAACCTATTTGTTTTATTAGGAAAATCAACATACAATAGAAGAAATTGATAAAGGTAAAAGATGAGCAAAAAAAAGACGGTTCTTATCGTTGACGATGACCAGGATATTCGTGATGTGTTGTCTATTTTTCTCAAAGACAAAGATTATTACGTAATTTCTGCGGAATCACCCAGTATCTCACTACGCTTACTACAGGAGTTAAAAATAGATCTCCTCATAAGCGATCTGGCCATGCCGGGAATGAACGGCTTTGATTTCATCAAACTCGTATGCCTGACATTGGAAGAGAAAGATCGCCCCAAAATTATTATTTACACCGGCTACAAGGACATGTTGGCGTCTGAGCCAACCTTTCAAAATGTTGACAAGGTGATCGATAAGTCAACCAATATCAGGGAAGTGATCCAAGAAATCACGGCCCTCTTGGAAACTTGAAAATCTACCAGCAACCTCCGGCCCAATCGTCGTCATTGTAGGTTGGATAATACCAATATCGCCGGCCTTTTTTAGAAAACAGACTTATATGCATAGCCGTCCCTCCAAGTCCGATCGCCATATTCAGCGGATCCCAAGCGTAGATTAAACTTCCGTCGGGCGGATGCCAATACACTTCACAAAGATATTTTTGGGCAATTTTAAAATCACTTTCTGATTTAAAAACCACATCGATCGCATCCGCACTGATATGATCACTATTGGTGGCCCCTCCGACCAAACGATTATAGCAGGCCGGTCTAAACCAGCTCGTCACCCAGATAGGTGCATTGATAAATCGCCTGACATCTTCAAAAATTAAAAGGATAGAAGCTGCTTTCATCCAATTGCCCTGGGGAGGAATCAGGTTTTCCAAACCACATTCCTGGGCCGCTTCTGGTGTTCGGGCAATCGCTATTTCTCTAGCGGTGAAATTGATAATTTGAGAATCTGCTAAAAATCGATCCAGTTCACTGAAATTTGTTAAGTATTGTGAAGAATCGGTGTACTTGCCGCCTAAAATTTCTATAAACCGCCTATAGGTATCCAAACTTTCCTTCGGGGTTGTCTTACCATAGGGTTCAACCACCATATCCGATTCAGGTTCATAATCGATAGGTTCGGTTTTATTAAAAATCTTTTTTTCTGGAATACAAGCGACAAGCATCAAGGATATAAATAGAGTAATTGAAAATATTTTCTTTTTCATGTTCATGCAAAAGTAATTATAGTCTAACTTTTGAAGGCGGGTCAAAGAGATAACACCATTCATCTTAAAATCTTTTTTTGCAAAACCATCGTGATGCTTGGCAAAGCAGTTATAACTCACCTAAAATATAAGTTATGCAAGATATAAATTGGTTTAAATCAATTCTCGAACTGTTTGGTGGACTGGCATTATTCCTCTACGGCATGGATCTGATGAGCTTAGGGATGAAAAAATTTGCTGGAAATAAGATGCGTTCAATTTTAGCACTCATTACCCAAAACAGATTGGTAGGACTGATTACTGGAGCATTTGTTACCGTGATCGTTCAGTCATCTTCAGCAACAACCGTGATGCTAGTTGGATTTGTTCAAGCTCAACTTTTAACTTTTAAACAAACACTGGGTGTTATTCTTGGGTCTGATATTGGCACAACTGTAACCACTCAATTGATTGCCTTCAATGTAACCGAGCACGCACTGCTAGTTGTGGTTATCGGATTTGCCATTGGGCTACTAACCAAAAATGATCAAACTAGGAATTTAGCGAGTGGCATATTGGGTTTTGGTTTGTTATTTTTTGGAATGAAAATAATGGGAGATTCAATGCTTCCCTTCAAATATTACACACCTTTCATTGATATATTAAAAACGCTAAAAAACCCTTTTCTGGGAGTTTTAGTAGGAACTATTTTTACTGGCATTATTCAAAGTTCTGCAGCCTTCATCGGAATTGTCATGGTATTAGCACAACAAGGTCTTATTAACATCGACATCGGAATCCCTCTGATCATGGGCTCAAATATTGGAACATGTGTAACTGCCTCCTTAGCATGCATTGGAACGGGAAGAGCTGCCCAAAGAGTTGCTCTGGCACATATCCTGTTTAAAATTTTTGGAGTTCTTTTGGTTTTTCCCATCCTCGGATATTTTACAGAACTTATTCGCGAATTAGGTTACCTTATCAATGCAGACTCTCCCAGAAAAATAGCTCATGCTCACACAATTTTCAACGTAGCACTAGCTTTTATTGCTCTTCCTTTTTTAAAGCAATTTTATCAAATTATTATGAAAATTATGCCTGAAAAAATTGAGATTACTTCTGACGAGGAAAAAAAGCTTCTCCCATTTATTAAAAATCTGGATGAAAACCTTATTACGGTTCCCTCAGTTGCAATAGACCTTGCACGGGCTGAGATCTTTCAAATGATTAAGCTCATGGAGAAGATGGTGAACTATGCCCTCATTCCTTTTATGAATAAAACCATACCCATGGATAACAAGTACCCCCACATTGATATCATCAAAGGATTCCAAGTCAGGGAAGAAAAAATTGATTACATAGAAACCCAAGTTTCTAATTATCTGCTGCGGGTTAGTCAGCAAGAAATCACCCACGAAGAAACCAACCAGGTTTTTAATCTCATTTCCATCATGAAAGACACTGAAAACATTGCTGACCTTATTGAGAAAAAACTTATCCCACTTATTGCAAAAAAATCGGTCATCAATCACCACTTTTCCCATGAAGGACAGCTTGAGCTTGAAGAATATCACCAAAAAATTTGTAAACAAATAAGCCGGGTAAAGCTCGCCTTCAAAGACCTGGATGCCCAAAAAGGCATGCATACCATTGATAAAATGCAAGAGTATTTAACTCTTGAAGCAAACTTCAAACTCAAGCATCTTAAGCGGTACCAGCAAATGAAAGAAGAAACCCTGGATACCCATGAGATTCATATGGACCTCATGGATTTACTCAAACAAATAAATGTTTATACGGGAGAAATTGCCAAAAGCATCACTCAAATTTCAGCCGGAAAAAGTGCTCCCAAGCTCGAGGCAAAAATTATCCCCTCTGCCATCTAAATGAATTACCGGGCAAACAAAGCTACAATAGGATCCCAAAACAAAGCCTTAGTCACATGTAATGCGATGAGAGGATTTTCATACATTCTTCTCATAGAGTAAGCATACCAGTCTTTACCATAGGGAATATAGAGTCTGACTTTATAACCATCCCTCACCAGTTTTTTAGCAATCGGGGGTCTTACCCCGTAAAGCATTTGAAATTCAACCCTTGATTTATCCAAATGATATTTTTTTAACAACTCAATTGCCCCCTCCAACAAATAATCATCATGGGTGGCAATGCCAATTTTAAAATTATGAGTCAGCATATATTCCAAACACTTTAAATAATTTTGTCTAATTAAATCCTTGCCTTTGAATGCAATCTCGGGAGATTCCAGATAAATTCCTTTGCAAAGCCGCACATCCCCCTTGCATTGGAGATTTTCCAGATCCTGCCCGGTTCTTTTTAGATAGGCCTGGAAAACTATTCCGACTCTTTCATATTCTTGTCTTAATTCGTTATAAAGTTTTATGGTCTGATCGGTATAGGGAGAATCCTCCATGTCTATTCTTAAAAACAGCTGATCATCTTTAATCGTTTTGACAATTTCGCGAAAATTTTTTAAAGCATATTCGTACGATATCAAAAGCCCCACGGCTGTGGGCTTGACCGAAATGCCGCCCTTGATTTTTTGATTAGAAATTGTTTTTATCAATTCCTTGTATTCACTTACATAGGCTTCAACTTTTTTTTCACTATCTGCCGCTTCACCGAGGATATCCAAGGTCCCCACAAAACCCTGCTCATTTAGCATCTTGGTCTTGTTGATGGCATCTGCCAAGGTTTCACCAGCCACATACTTGAATGCCACCAATTTTATTATTGGTCGTGGCAAAAATCCCAACATTTTAACCGGGAAACTTAAAATACCCATACCATGTTGCTCCCACCAATAATGTTAAAGATACTAATCGATATCCAAATCCACATCCCATGTGGAATCATAGTTCCAGTCGTCTTCCACTTTATCGCCCAGGTTGCCCTCCAATAAGGCCTTTTCCGGACTGAGTTTAAACATTTGATAAATTTTATTAAGCAGTTCTTTTCTGCCAAATGGTTTGACCAAAATATCCGATATCTTTGCCCGAATGGCCATCAATATGTGCTCTTGTCTAAGCGCCCCTGAAATAAGCAGGTATTTGGTATTTTGATATTTCATGGTTTTTTTCAAATCTTGAATAAAATGAATGCCATCTTTTCCTTGCATCATATAATCAGCAATCACCAAATCAAATTCCTGGTTTTGCATTTTTTGATGTCCCTGCAGGGCACTGTCAGCAGTAATTATCTTGGCCACATATTTGGAAGCCAGCAAAAAATTCCGGATGATATCACAAATATCTTTTTCATCATCCACCACCAATATCGTAATTTTGGGAGGATTATCACCACTATTTAGCACCGCGCTTTTCCTCCAAAACTTTTTCAATGGTATCAATTATCTGATCTTTGCCAAATGGTTTGACTATAAATCCAGAAATATTCAAACTGTCTTTATCATATTTATATTTGGACAAATTCGAACCAGATGAAAGATAAAACACTGGCGTCGTAATGCCCTTGTCACGAAGTTTATGTACAAACTCGGTCCCATTTAACCCGGGCATTTCATAATCGGTGATAATCAAATCAACATTCATACCATCAACAAATTTCAAGGCTTCCTTGGGATCGGTTGATCCTATAAAAATATATTCGGTGTCCTTGAAAATCGTATTGAAAACATTCAAAACTTCCACTTCGTTATCCACCACCAAAATCTTAAAACCATTTTTATTAACCAAACGGTTCAAATTCGACTCGCTATAGCTATAACTGGATGCCTCGATGGCAGGCAATTCAATTCTAAAAATTGTTTCACCTTTTCTGGAAGACAGAAGGGTTAACTTCCCGTTATGAGAATCCAAAATACGGGTGCATATGGACAAACCAAGTCCCGTACCTTCCCCAACTTTTTTGGTGGTAAAAAACATATTAAAAATGTTTTTTTGATTTTCCTCGCTAATACCATCACCATTATCCATAACATCAATGATGGTTTTTTCATCTTCTTGATCCCGTACTAAATTAATGCTCACCAGTTTATTTTGTTCCGATGACGCCTTGATGGCATCATAAGCATTTTTCAAAAGATTAACTAGCACTTGCTCAACCTTGATTCTATTTATAAGGCCAACCGAATTGATATCAGTGACATTTTTCAAAAGTTTTATGCCCGATTCCAGATACAAGGATCGTACCAGCTCGATGGAACTGTCAATCACATCCTCCAGCCGTATATACTCCCTTTTATCCTCAGCTGAATGTAAAAAACTTCGCATGTTATAAATAATCGAATGAATCCGCTTGAGTGAAGACCAAAGATTTCTAACCGAACTTTGCAAGGATTGTTTTTTTAATTCCGGATCAGTGGTTTTATCCTTCAAACAATATTCCAAAACCTCCAAATTACCTTTTGCCACCGTCAGCGGGTTGGTAATCTCGTGAGAAATACTGGCAGTCAACTCCCCCAGTGTCGAAAGTTTATCAGAATTAAGTATTTGTTGATAGGCAATCTTCAACTCTTCCATATTGATCTTGTATTTGTCATAAAGCCGTCTTTCCACACTCAAATCATTAAAAAGAATTTGTACCGCCAATTCCTTGCCAATCAAAACCGGCATGGCCTTTAATACCGCAAATTTTTTATCCTTGTTAACAATAAAATCAATCTCTTCACTTAACATCTCTCGGTCATTTTTAAATGCTTCCAATACAAAATTTTTAAAATCAAAACGGGTGGAATTAATCACGGTAAAGACCGTGGCTTCTTTCAGAAGACGGGGAGCCATTTGGGTAAAAATTCTAAAGCTATGATTAAAATAAATAAAACAGCCATCATCTTTTATTATGGTCACCGGCTCAAAAACCGCATCAAATACTGATAACTTTTCTTTAGTTTCAAATGTTCTCATTAAATATTATTCCTTTTACCTGAATTATCTATTTAAAAACGAAAAATATTGGGTTTCAATATCATCAAACTCCATCTCGTTACTACATTTTTCACAAAGCATTTTCGGTGCCTTCATATTGATTATATCCTTGGTGTGTAATCGGATTTTTTTCTCTTCGTCGCAAGAAGAACAAAAATAAGGAGCATAAAAAGATTCAATCAAGGCGCCCTCTTTTATAAATCCAAAGACCATGCTGATTTGTTCGATCACAATTTGTGGACAATTCTTGTAAATAACTTTTTTTGAATCGGGTATTTTTTCCACAAAAGAGATCCATCCCCTAATGCCGCAGGAATTAAGCATATCGACATTTTCAAAATCAAATTCATAAACCTTTGCTTCCAACTCACTTAACTCTTTAAAGTCGGCGTCTTCATCAATGCTTCCTTTAAGTAAAATGGTGGCAATGTCACCAACAACCTGAGTTTCCAATCTAATTGTTCCCACTTTTAAACTCCTTCATATAAATTAAATGACGTCGTACGCCCTTTAAATGTTTTTATCCTTTTACTTCGATCAATCACACAAATAATTTCTGTGTAATGATTGGGTTTGACATTGATAATTATTTGATTGGTGCTTAATAGGGTCATATACAACCCAAGCCCTGCCCCGCCACTTTTATGGACAGGTGTTTTCTCGCGAAAACCACGCTCCAGCGACTTAATTAGCTGATTGCGAGAAAGGGTCCCAAAGGGATCCTTAACTGAAAGAACTAAAAAGTTCTCGTCCACCCCCAGACTAAGTTCAATATCACAATCCAAAACTATCTTTTCACTTCTTGATTTATTATTATATTGTGAACTAAAAAAGGCATTCATCAAAAGCTCATTGCCAAGCACCCTTAGATAGCCAATCGGAGAATCAAAAAACGGACCAATAATAACCCGATTGAACAGGCAGTCCAGTGACTCATCAATCAATTTGGAATCTCTGATAGTTATCTCCGCTATTTCACTATCCGGATACAACATGGATGGGATAGTCGGCCAAGTATTGGTCAATTTATAATTTAGATGCATTTGAAATTCACGATCAAGCACCAGGCTTTCTTGGCCGATGACATGATTTAAATGATACTTGCATAAATAATCAAATAAAACTTTTTCAAATTCATGGTGGGATATCAGCAAAACCCGAGGTCCAGATTTATGCATAATCTGCTCGAAATCTTTACCCGAATAAGTGGTATCCAGTAAAATAATATCGGCATCTTCAACATAATCATTTTTAACCAAAACTGGACTGGCAATATATGAAGATAGTCTTTTATTATTTTCATCGCCGAGTAAATTGGAAATAATCGTATTATTTTTCATATATTTAGCTTAGTAATAATCAATGTTATATCATCACCGTTAGGGACATTCTTCTTGTAATCGTTCAGCTCCATTATAACATTATCTCTCATTTTAACAGTTGTTTCACCATGGTTTTTAATCAAGGATTGCAAAAACCTTCTTTTGCCCCAAGCTTTCCCCTCTTGATTTGCACATTCAACCAAACCGTCAGTATAAAGTATTAACAGATCGTTATTGTCTAAAAATACCTGATCACTATTAAAAACGGCGATCGAGTCGTGTCCTAACCTAGGCCCCAAGGCTTTAGTCAAAGGCATAAAATCATCCTTACCAAGGGGTTGCCCCCCCTTTTTATTTTTTAAAAGCAAAGGAGGATTATGAGACGCATTTGCGTAGGACAAAGTCCTGGCATTTATATCAATTATTCCCACAAAACAAGTCAACATAATATTGGCCCCAACGCTACATACGGCATGATTCAATAAACTTAAAATATTTTCTGGTCGACTTAAAATTGATGCATCTTGCTTGGACCATTTTTCCAATATCGACGCAGCCGAATTGATAGTGGCCGTGAGTAGAGCTGCCGGAACACCATGCCCGGTGGCATCAGCTAAAATTAAAATCGTTTTATCTTGATGCTCGATGTGCCCCCACCAATCGCCCCCACATTCCGTTGCCGGAGTATAATAAGCAGCGATGGAAACATGCTTTAATTCTATTTCTGATTTTGGAAAGAAAGCCGTCTGGACCAAACTGGCCACTTTCATTTCATTTTCCAGCCGGGACTTTTCTTTCATCTCACTCATATACATGACGATTTCTTCACTCATCATATTGAACGAATCCGCCAAAACCCCCACCTCATCATGAGAGTCAATCAATACCTTGGAAGTAAAATCTCTTTTAGAAAGTCTTTTAGTTGCCAGATAAAGTTGATTGATATTTCCAGTGACATTTCTTGAAAAAAAGACTCCCGTAATCAAAGCCAGGGATAAAACCAGCAGTGCAAAATAGAAAGATTTATCAATCAGATATTGGGCAGCACTAAAGGCTGCCGCTTGGGATATCTCGCTAATGATATATTTATTAAAACCTGGTACCTTGCTATAAGAGACAAGCACGGATTGGTCATTTAAGTTTTTACTTTCAAAGGTTCCCTTATCCACTTTGGAAGCAATAAAACCGGCCCACTGTTTTTTATCAATTGCCGTTTCACTTTCAGGTCCATAAAAAACCGAACCTGATTGATTGAGGGCATAAGATTTATATAGATTATTTTGGTCAAGTATTTTACCCAATTGACTTGTGTTAACTCTTAAAATAAATATCCCTTCCAATTCTTTTATGGAAAAAATAAAGTGTGGAATTTCACCCATTGCCCCCATATTTTTTAAAAAAACCTGATCTTTGCCTGCGGATATTTCGCTTATATAGGGGGAAAGTGGACGATGACAAATTTCTTCCGTTTCTCGGACACGGGTATTACACATTGATAATATATTCTTTTTATTTTTGAATATTTGTAAATCTATAAAATCATCATTTTTCTCTATCAATTTTTCCAAGGTATTGGATTGATCCATTCTGGCATAAGCGGCAATAAGCAAATTCAAGCGATTACCGACATCCTTTAGATAAAGAGACGTTTGAGAAGAAAGATTTTCAGTATACATCAACCCATTTTCATAGATATAGGCAGCCTTGTCTTTTTTAAAAATATCTATAGCAAACCAGACATAGAATGAAATGGAAATGCCCAGTATCGTCACCAGCATTAATAGAACTTTTAACTTAAAAGGGAATAAAATTTTTCTGATTGCCAAACTTAATTACCTCTTCCATGAAACTATTAAAAACAACCAATCCATTGTATCATATGAATTATGTCTAAGACTTGTTTTTTTTCAATCATGACTGTAGGAATTTTGCATCATGATCATTAAAAGATTTGATCAATATTTTATTGTATTGCTACTTCTTGTGGCCATGTTTAGCTCTTATAAATTGTTTTTTGACAACTTTCAAACCAATTTGTTAAAAAATGACATATTAATTGCCACCATCACCGAGCAACTCAACACTGTTAAACTTAAAAGATTTGGCAATATGGCATGGATCGATGCCTCCCTTAACGACCGCTTAACCTACAACGACCAAATTTATACTCATGAAGGTTCATCCACCCAACTATCCCTGGTTGATAATTCGGTGGTGGATATCTCTGAAAAAACCCTTTTTAAAATCGGTAAATCCGATAAAAATACTGAGTTTTTTCTCGAGCAAGGAATTATCCATACCCGATTTAATGCCCAGTCAGGTAGCAACATCAAATTACATCTCAACAAACAAACCATTGAATTAAATTCCAGAAACGCCGTGGTTTCAATTATAAAAAACAAAGAGCAAACCAAAATCAGTGTCTTGGAAGGCACTGCCCAGATCAATGAAAAAGGGGTGGTTACCACTATAGATAATAATCAATTTTTAAGATTAAATAAAACCAGCAACATCCTTGAGGTGGGTAAAGATAAAATTAACCTAATAAGCCCGATCCGTAATCAAACTGAGTACTTCAGTCATCCTCGGGACATTTTATTTTCATATCAACCCCTGAGCGACCTAAATACCAATTTTGTCATAGAAATTGCCAGCGACCCTGAATTTAAAAATATTTACCGGTCCCAAAAAACCACCAAACACTCAATCAAGATTCAATTTGCTGATGATGGGGTTTATTACTGGCGAGTGAAAACCGATAACACCAATGATTACCCCATCGGTCAATTTAAACTGGTCAAAATCAAACCACCACAAATCTTTGCCCCCGAAACAAACGAAGAATTTGTTTTTGAAAAAGTTGCTAAAAACATAACCAACAAAATTCAAATCATGTTTGAAAATACTCAAAAAAATGCCGAAGTTGAACTTTTTTTACCAGATAATAGAAGACAACTTCTTTCTTCAACCGACAACATCCTTGAACTACCTGTTGACTCCATGGGGGAATACTCCTTTAGAATTCGTAGTCTCTTAATTGACGGCCAAAAATCACCATGGAGTAGCCTCCATCAATTTAAAATAACCCAGGCATTGCTGCCTTTTGCGCCGGAAGCAATCATGCCAATTCATGATCACGAATTTATCTTTTATAACAAAGAAAAAATGCTAGTCGATTTGAAATGGATTTCTCCCGAAGCCATCCCAACTTCCTATAATCTAATTATCCAAAATTTAAAAGATCAAACTGAAGTGGAAAACAGTTTGCTTACCCAAAACTTCTTTAGAAAAAAAATAAAAGCTCCTGGCAAATATAGCTGGAAAGTTAAAATGATTGATAAATGGCTTAGAGTCGGCCCTTACAGTACAAACCGCCATTTTACCATAACCTTAATGGAAATAAAAAATACTCTACCCCAAGACGGTGTGGTTTTAAAACTGGCACGACCAGACCAGAAGGTAAATTTTGAATGGGAGAAAAAAAGCGTTGAAGATCTATCCATTTTTGAAGTGGCCAAAGAGCAAGATTTTAATCATATTATCCATGAGGCAAAAACCAATAAAAATAGAATCGATGTTGTCTTTAAAGAAATTGGAACTTACTACTGGCGAATAAAAAATAAAGAAACTTCCTCAAATACTTCACAATATGCAGAGCCGATCAGAGTTATCATTGAGCCCATTGCTCCCCCTGATAAACCAATTCTTCCCAAATTCCAAGAATTTAAAATTCAAAAAAAACAGACATCTTGGATTGAATCTTTGTTTAATATGCTTATTCCAAGCGCATACGCTAACGATTACTACACCAAAATACAATGGCCGGCGAAAGAAAATATCAAAAGTTACAAATTGGAAATTTATCAAGACGAAACCATGACCAACCTTTTAATGGCCAAAACCGTCGCCACTCCCTATTTTGACTGGGACAACCCTCCCATGGGCACCTTTTACTGGAGAATGGCCTATATTGATTTTTGGGATAGGACCAGCGAATTTTCAGATTTATCAACGATCCAAATTAATATTGATAACAACCTTCAAATTACAAACGAAATAAATCTTACTTCCCCCAGACACTTGGATGAAGAAATATTTTTAAAAAACAAAAAAGTGATATTTGCCTGGGAGCAACAGGAAAATATCACTGAATATGAATTACTTTTATCTGATGATCTGGAATTTACCCAAATATTTTTAACCTTAAAAACTAAAACCAATTCCATTAACCTTGAACACGCTAAACTTAAAAAGGGACAATTTTTTTGGAAAGTAACCGGGCTTGGACCTTACAATACCAATACCTCCAGTAAAAGAAGATCTTTCCGTTTAATGGCCCCTTCTCCCGTTTTGGCATCTGATTTAAAGCCAAGTAAAACCACACCCACTTCCTTTAAGACTTTGGGAAGTTATCTAATCGCCGGATACGCCCCCTCTAAGGATCACTATGAAATAAAAAGCACTTCCTTAAAATCAAATATTGACGATTCAACCCTTATGTCATTTTTTTCTAAGGGAGTTTTTAAGTTTAATAATAAATTAAAACTGAATTATTCCTTGTTTTTTAAAAAGGGAAAAGTTTATGATAATCAAAACTGGCAGATCTTCGATCTTTTGCCAAGTTTGGACTACTCACTACACTCTCTATGGATAGGAGTGGGGGTCTCTTTAAATCAAACGGGCGTTTATCCATACACTCCGGGCAACACCAAACCAAACTATGTTGGTAAAACTTATCTATCCCCTCTCATTACTATAAAATATCCAATGGTTTTAACTGAAAATTTAAAATTAATTTTAGAATCAAAAAAAGGATTTGGAGGAACCTCCCTTTTCCTTCTTGATAGCTCCCTTTTATGGAACTACACCAAGCAATCACTTATATCACTTGGAATAAACTACTCTAAAAAGTCCTTTGATTATGAAACCCAAGAAATCAGCTTCAGCGAACTGAAGGCCCTCCTCGGACTAGGCCTCATCTTTTAAAGGTACGGCCTGACTTTTAGGGATGCAACAAGCTAAATTTGCAGAGAATGCTAAAAATTAGTTAATAAAAAATAATTTATACAACGACTTAAGACGTTATGTAAATTCGACAATGATCCGTGCTTTATCTTGATAATTCACGGATCATTGTTATAATATATTTAATAGATTTAACCCTTTTTTAGGTGATTAAAGTGAAACGAACTTTGGATCTTGTTAAAAATATGAAAAATAATTCCTACTTTCTCTTTGGTGCCAGAGGAGTGGGAAAAAGTTATCTCATCAGAGAAACTCTTGGTGGGCAAATTGATTATATAGATTTACTTAGTTCAAAAACGTTTCTTGATTTACAATCTTCTCCATCCAATATTGAAACTTATATTTCGAAAAAATGGGTGGTTATTGATGAGATTCAAAGAATTCCAGAACTCTTAAATGAAGTTCATCGATTGATTGAAGAAAAGCATATTACATTTTTGTTAACCGGAAGTAGTGCTAGAAAATTAAAAAGAAGTGGCGTTAATCTTTTGGCTGGAAGGGCCTATAAGTCACAACTTCTTCCATTATCATGGAGGGAACTTGTCGATGAAAAAATATTTAAATTGGATACTCATCTTCACTACGGAGGACTGCCGTCTGTAGTAGGTAGAGATGATCCATCCGAGTATTTATATTCGTATGTGGATACTTATTTAAAAGAAGAAATTCAGGCTGAAGCGCTGGTGCGAAACTTATCCAATTATGCGAGATTTCTTGATGCTGCTGCTTTGATGAATGGTGAAATGATTAACTTTACTAAAATTGCAAATGATGCCCAATTACGCCCGAATACCGTTCGGGATTACTATCAAATATTACAAGATACCCTTATAGGTGAAATGCTCGAATCATGGACGGGCTCGGTAAAAAGAAAGGCCATTCAAACTGCCAAATTTTATTTCTTTGATCTAGGGGTGGTTAATACTCTAAAAAAAATCAAGGTAATTGAACGAAATAGTGATACCTACGGTAAAGCTTTCGAACATTTTATCTATCTTGAATTGAAGGCCTATATTATCTATACAAAAAACAGGATAAGGCTAAATTATTGGCGTTCAAAAAATGGACATGAAGTTAATTTTATTATTGATGATAAAATTGCTATTGAAGTAAAAGCTACCAGGAGAATCTCTCCGGATGATTTAAAAGGTTTGATAGCGCTCTCAGAAGAAAATCATAAGTGGAAGCATTTGTTGATTGTTTCGGAGGATACACAGTCAAAAATATTTCAACAAGGCATCATTCAAATTCATTGGGAAGAATTCTTGAAAAATCTATGGAATGGAAAGTATTTTTAGACGTTGGTTTGAAAATGCAATGGTTTGATTATAGAGAAATTAAAATATGGTTAAGGATGAAGTTTAAAGACCTATGAGTATTCTATTTATCTGAAAATTTAATAGTGATCTATAATGGATTAAACTAAAAATTGAGGGAGCAATTTAATGAGTAATAAAAATGTAAATTGGTCAGATGAAAAATGGAAAGAGATGATTATCAAGCAGAGAGTGTTTTTGTGGTCCGAAGATGCAATTGAGGCCTATTCAAAATGGCTTGGATTAAGACAAGGAATGCGGGTTGCTGATATTGGTTGTGGACTAGGGTACCTTGGTTACACTTACTGGAAATACTTTGGAAATAATGGCCACTATATAGGTATTGATATCAATGAGGATTTATTAAAAGATGCCAAGGCGACATCTCCAAACTGGGCAATTGGAGGAACAGCTGAATTTATTCAAGGCGACGTTTATAAAATTCCGCTACCGGATAATTCAGTAGACATGGTTATGTGCCAGACTCTATTGATGCATTTAAAAAATCCCGAGCACGCATTGGCCGAGATGAAACGAATATTAAAACCCGGTGGAATTCTAATGTGCAAAGAGCCTGATAATATTTCCGGCATGACTAGCAGAAGAGATAGCTCTTCGGAAGATAGAAGCATTGAATATGAAGTTCTATCTTTTAAATTAACTTTAATTGCGTACAAAGGTAGTATTTCTCTTGGAAGAGGAGACACTTCAATTGGTATACGTGTTCCTAAAATGTTAAGTGATCTTGGTTTTAAATCAATCGATATGAGAGCAAATGAAAATGTTCATTTACTTCTTCCACCATATGAAACAAAAAAGCAGCGATATAGTTTTGAACAATTAAAAGAACGTATTAATAAGAATGAAGAAACAAAAGAAAAAGAAAGACAATTTTGGAAGGAGCGGTTTAAGGAAGAATATTTAGCAGGAGGGGGCGCCTTAGAGGAATTGCAACAATTTGAGAAAATGGTTGAAGAAGAAAGAGAAAAAAATGAAGCAATCTTAAAAGACCAAGTCAAAAAAAGAATTTATCATAGTTGTGGTGGGAATTTATTTTTTATCATAAAGGGAATTAAGAATTTCGATTAATGTATACAATATTCAACAAACCGTCGATGCCTTGGCAACAAATACCTAAGTTAATTTATTCAATTTGTCTAAAATATCCTGCAGAAACAGGTTTGATTTGAGGGACATTAATACCAGCAACGGGACCACCTTTTTGTTGATCGACACAAAAACATTTTTCGCCTTTAGGTTTAATTTCTGTTTCTGGTAAAAAACATCCGAAACTTTCGTTAATTTTACAATAATTTATGATTTTCTTTGTAATAGATGGCGGATTTTCCAATTTGCCATTTTCAATCTTTTTCTCTTTAGGTGTATCTGTATTAGGGTTTACGCATGAACAATTTGTCCCTATCCTTTGATTTTCATTTGATTTTAGGAAGCAACCTGCAGACTTTGAAATTTGACAGTATAAAACTCGTTCTCCAGAAATCGTAAGAGAAGATTGTGCAAACTCAGAGTGTTCTTTATTATTCCCTTCCATAGTGTTATCGGGACAATCAGTACATGTTGATCCGGAATTGATACTATTCAAAGTCTTGATAACAGAACCTACTTGATCAATTTCGGAAAAACTACTTCCAGAGTATACAAGAAATAATAAAATAAATATAATTTTTTTCATAATTCCTCCCAATCTAGCAATGTTAATAAAAGATCGTGTGATTGTTTTATTTATAAATCTCTTATCAGAAGTATTTTAAATAATGATAGTCATTTTGGCCATCATTACTTGCCCTTGTCTCTAGTAGAAGGTACGGCCTGACTTTTAGGGATGCAAGGGCCAAATAAAAATTTAATGAAAATACTGATATTCATCAATGTATTTTGATTTACAACTCCTCCATCATAAATAAACACAGGTTTATCTTCAAAGGAGTGAATATGACCTCAAAAAAAATGATTGTAATCGTGTTTATGTTTTTTTCTGTAACCTTATCTTATGCAAATGAGGGGGTACTAAGATTATTTGAAGGACGGTACGAATTAGTAAATGCAGATGTCTCGGAGAATGCACCTTTATGTGGCCAAATTGTAAATACCGTGACCTATCAAACTGAAGAAGGAGACTACGGTTTACAAACTCTAACCGAAAACGCTTCCATAGAAAAATATTTTAGTAATTTTAATAAAGGATGGAAGATTGAAAGTGATATAGTCTTTCTATATAGGATGATATATATGAGCAAAACTAGTTTAGATGTTAAAAAGAAGATGCTTTCATCAGAAGAAAAACTAAAATATGGTTTAATTCTTAGTCCAATTTACAAAACCGCAGG
This sequence comes from Bdellovibrionales bacterium RIFOXYC1_FULL_37_79, assembly GCA_001770015.1. Taxonomy (GTDB): domain Bacteria; phylum Bdellovibrionota; class Bacteriovoracia; order Bacteriovoracales; family Bacteriovoracaceae; genus XYC1-FULL-37-79. Next base: position 107,363 of record MEQB01000012.1, on the reverse strand, counting down.
AGTTTTAAAGTGGAGTTTCAAGCAAGATAAAGAAGGAAAATCACACCTCGCAATCAACGTCCGATCATATGAGAATGGAGAGCAGTCCCATCAAAATTGTACATATCTAAAGAACTAAAGCAAGAAGGTACGGCCTGACTTTTAGGGATGCAACGAACCTAATTCTCCATATACACGACGAACGAAGGGCCGCTCAACCGAATAATAAAATACATAAATTAAGACATGACAAAGGGCAATTGCCATAAAACCAGTAATAGACTGATACATAATCGCATACCCGTACCCATGAATTTGACCAATTCCATACATGGGATTATCAAATATTTTATATGGACCGGATTGGGTAAAAGTACCAACAGAATGATTGAGAAACATATCTCGGTAATAATAGAGATCTATACCAAGAGTCATCGTTGACCATATTTTAAGAACCATTCCTACCATAAAAATTATTCCCCCAAAAATAAAAGTATAGCTGGAAGCAATTGAAATTTCCCAGTTGGCACCCATATCAAGAGAGGTCATGGCGGCTATACCAAGCCCTTGATTCATAAACATGAGTCCAACGATAGTTTGGTAAATTTCAAATGCTTTTTTTTCACCGTAATTTGCAATAAGCAACCGGGGTATAGAGGAACTCAAGATCAAGCCATTTCCAAAATAGTAGAACACCAAAGTAAAAAAAAAATAGGACAAAGTCAAACCAGGATTATTTGCGATGATCACATAATAGTGCCCAAAGGCAAATGTCATCACTGCGCCTATGATCCAAAACAAATTTAGCCGATCAAGCCTTAAACCAATCATCGCAAAAAATGTGGTAATTAAATTAATCAGTATTGCCATAATGTTTCCACCGTCACTCACCATTAACTTGGTAATTATTCAAAAGTTGATAACATTAATTTTTCTTTCTCGCCGTCAACAGAGGTTGAGTAAGTATAATCCTTAACCAATCCTTTTTTATCAAACATAATTCTCAAATCTTTAGTTTCAGTTGGGCCAAACAAGCGATACTTGTAATGACCGTAGGTCCACACTAAATTATCATTATCGTATCCTACGCGAAAAGGTTCACCGTACAAGTTAATAATATCATTTCTAGTGGTTTCACCGGTTCGAATTGAATTAGGACCTTTAAAATCAAACTTGGAACCAACGGTTGCACATCCAAGTAAAACAAAAACCAACAGTAAACAAGCTAATCGAATGGACATCTTTCCCTCCTTTTGCACTAAAATAAACTAAAAGATTATTCAAAAAGACTAGACCGGTCTTTTCCCTTGAATAATTCGCACCAGAACTATAATGATCGCCACCACTAGTAGAATATGGATAAGACCGCCCATAGTATATGAACTGACGATTCCAAGTAACCAAAGCACGATAAGAACTATACAAAGTGTCCACAACATAAAAACCTCCAAGCTGGTTTTGAATTACTTCCAAAACCAGCTTTAAATATTACAAATCAATAACAACATCGACCCTACGGTTTTGGGCCTTGCCTTTGGCGGTTTTATTGGATGCCAAAGGGCGTTCTGAGCCAAAACCAACTGTCTTGATTTTTTCCGGTTCAATTGCTCCGCTGGAGATAAAATAGTTTGAAACCGTTTTAGAGCGTTCTGCGGACAATCTATTATTTTGCTCTTTACTACCATCGGAATCAGTATGTCCTTCCACCACAACGGAAGGGTTATTGAATCCTTTGATAACGTTAGCAACTTTACCAAGGACAGGATAGTTTTCTCCTCGAAGATACGAACGATTAACTGGAAAATTTAAAGATCTAATCCGAATGACCAATTGATTCCCCTGACGGTAAACTTCCGCCTCATTTTTTTCAAATTGGGCCCGAGCTGTTTCGAAACTTTGATTATATTCTTTATCTGACTTCAGATACCTCGTTTCAGCTGCCATATCTTGGCTTTTACTGCGCTCCATCGCTAGTTCATCTCGCTTATCTTGAGTTTTGAGTTGCTCCTTTTCCATAATCAAAGCACTTTCTTCCGATGTAATTTTATTTCCAGCTTTGGAGGACCTGGTGATCTTTACAAGATGATTCGCCTTTTCCAAAGCATCTGCTGAACGAGCTTTTATAGCATATGTATTGTTGCGATTGGCGGTTATAAAAGCGTCAGCATTATTGACTGTCAATTCCGCTATGGCCAAACTTTGTTTCGCATGAGTTGAAGCACCTTCCTTTATTGCCAAAGCGATTGCTTCATGTGCAGGGCCCAGATTATTTTTTTTAATAGCCACAAGCTCTACATCGCGATACTCCTTCTGCAAAGCGAATCTATTTTCCGCTATAGCACCAAGCTCATTTTCTTCTATCTCGGTAGTAACCGCGCGAAGATTTTTATCCGCTTTTTTAAAATCATCAGGAAATAATTTATGCGCACCCGCAGTAAGTGCTGCATGTCGTGCAATCACCACATCTTCCATATTGGCGTGTGCGATCTGCGCAAACTTATTCGCTTCATTTAATTGTGCTCGTCCGACAGCAACTTCATGGAGGATCACCTCAGGATCTTTTCCTCGTTCTTGAGCCAACAGAGCGTCATTTAAAGCTCCACGGGCTTGCTCGTACGCAGTTGGTGATAGTACATCCATCTGGCGATCTAAAGCGTTTTGCATATCAGCTGAGAATTTCTGTACTTCATCTGCAGAATTAGCAGTTGGAGGGAATTCAAGTATCGTAGGATGATTACTACACCCCCAGAATGCTAATAGCATTAATATTAGTAAAATATAAAACGGTTTTTTGTGTATTGACATATTTTTCTCCCTTTAGTTACTGAACTTCAAAACAAACTTTTTTTTAGTTACATTCGTTGATGCCCCCTAGGATAAACAACTTTACTCGGCTCAACCGTTTTAGTGGGTTTCGTTGCCTTGTGAATTGTAGCCTTGATTTTTTTTAACTCATCCTCGGCTTTTTCTTTGGTAAAACCATAAGCGTTCTGGAGGCTGTCAGTTAACAATTCCAGATTTTCTTCCATGGATGCAAGGTTATCGTCCGTAATTCTTTTAAAACGGGTTTTGATGATACGACTTATTTCTGTCCAATCATCTTGAATTGTTTTACTTGGCATAAGATCCTCCTGGATAAATTAAATTCGTAGCCATATTGTTCCCTATCTTGATTTCTACCTTTGAATTACCAATATTCATCATTTATCTTCTTCACTTCATAACTTTTTTCGAAATTATTACCACCACCGTCCAGCGAGTTAATGTATTGATTTAAAATATCGGACAACCTGGTTGTTTGAGCATTTTTGAAGGCACTTGTCTGAAGTATTTCAGATTCAAATCTTGAATCAAAGTTACTTTTTGTAGACTTTTTATAATGGCCATGTATCCGCTTAGTGGGATCAGTACTTTGATAATTTTGGCGATATAAGTGATCCTTCTTAAATTTCAATTCCGTATTTTCTACATTCATTTTGTTAAATGCTGTCATTGTATTCCCCCCCCCCTATATTCCAACGTTAGTTCACCTGCCTTAGTGACTTTATAATTGTAAAAACTGTCTGCGATTGTAAAAAAAATTAATATAAAAATGGTAAAAAACAAACGCCAAGAAACAACGCTCTTTTTATAACAATTTCTCTGGTACAAGCTCCCGTGACTTGGGGTGAACCTAGCATACAGATAATGAATAAATATCAAACATAGGATTAAATAACGTTCATAATAATAGGTACGGCCTGACTTTTAGGGATAAACCACGGCCCAATCTTCATACCTCACTAAATGTAGATTAGCTTCTGGAGCGCGGGTAACCGTACTACGTTTGTATCTTAACTGGTTTTGTAAAGTTAATGATCACTGCTTAAAAATGAATTTTAATTTCCTTAAAAACCCCATCACAAAAGAAACTGCCACTATCCCAAGTAATAACGTAAAAAAAATATTTTGCTTGTCATCGACCAAAGCAATAGAGCCACACGAAATCCCTGAATCAATTTGAGTAACCACTCCAGAATCAGAATCCACTACTGCTTCATAAGCGGCAGGTGTCACTGATCCAGCACCAGACCAATTTCCATCACGGTCATCAATTCTAATCCGACCAACACTTCCATCACCTCCATCACTGACCGTCGTACCAATGGTCGGCGCACCGGCTCCTCCACTTCCACCTGTAGCTATTATGCTTCCAGCAACAATGACATCACCAAGGGATTCAAGAAAAATAGCACCTCCTGAACCACCACCACCGCCACCGCTATATTCAAAGCCGGCTCCACCATGTCCACCGTTTGCCCGAATAGAACTATTGATAGTGATATCCCCTCCGGCCATTATCCTTAAAGCACCACCTCCACCTCCTCCAGAGCCACTCATATCATAAGGATCCGAAGAATCTGCGCTAGGTCCACCTGCGCCGCCCCCCGAACCACCCACCAATAAAATCTTAAAATTACTTTCAGGTGCATAAGTTGATAAACCTGCTGCACCACCAAGTCCAATGCTTGTTCCAATATCTCCACTGGTAATACCATTATTTCCAGCAATGGCCGCACCACCAAAACGTCCACCACCACCGCCACCACCCGCGGCCCAACCCAAACCGCCTTCACTTCCCTTCGTGCCCCCAAATCCAGCTCCACCATAACCACCATCGTTGCCATTTTGTCCAGGGGTAGTGCTATCAACACCAGTACTTCCTCCTGCAAAACCACCTCTTCCGGGAATTCCGCCAATTACTTGATCCGCTATACCATCATCATTATTTCCAACTCCACCATTTGCCCCATTAACGCTTAATACATTATTAATAATTACATCACCAGTAACCTTAATAACGACTGGAGCAGTTACCCCAGCATCTCCGGTAAAATTAAAAGCAGCTCCTATGGTCAGACTAGTGCAGTTATATGGCCCTGAATTATTGGCCACCAAGCTGGCTTCAGTGCAAGCACCAAGACTTCCGTCACCAACATCTAAGGCAAGTAAATTCTGAATGAATGACAAACAGACAAGGAGAGTAACCAATGACTTCATCATACCGTTAATTATAACTAGAAAGTTTTCGATTGAGAATGCTAATTACACAATAATACCCTAGCAATTTACTTAACCATGGCCTTATTTTTTTACAATTAATATAAATAAAAACCCGTAGAAGAAAGCCTCTACGGGTTCGTTTATAACATAAAATTCTAATCAAACTATTCTATCTTCATAATTTTAACTTGCGTATAAATCTCTTTATCTGTAAAACCGCTGGCAATCCCAAGACCTACCAGCTCTCTAAAAGATGCACATCTATGTTGAATTTCAAAAGTTGTATCTTCTGTCACAACCAGCTCACCCATTATTCTTGAATCCGTCACTGAACCGTAGCTTGGATGAGATCTTTCACTAGTACCGACCAACACATCAACGCCGAGAGTTTTATTAACCACTTTTGCCTGATGTAAGTGAACAAGGTTTGCGGGAGCTTGAACATCAATGGCGTAACGACCAGGCTTTAATGTAAATTCATTCGAACCTAAAGTTGCAAAACTTGAATCACCGGAAATTTGATTTAATATTCTGGTTTGCCAGGCAGCTTCGCAGTTTCCGCCATGTTCACCAGATGGTTTTACATCCTGAATAAAAACCATTCTGACTTTAGAACTACTGCTTTCTGGTATAACGGAAGCAGGCAATTTTCCAACTAGATCAAGTTGAGGAATCTGATTGGCCCCAGTACCCACATCAACATTAATTGTTCCATTTGAACCAATCGTTCCAGGAACTATACCTGTACCAGCAATCAGCTCCACTGAGGCATCGTCACCTGGATCACCTTTATCGCCCTTCTCACCCATTAAGCCTGGAAGGCCTGTTGGGCCCATCGGACCGATTTCTCCCGTATCTCCTTTCACGCCTTGTGGTCCTATTTCACCGGCAATGCCTTGCGGTCCCATTGGACCGACTGGGCCTATGGCTCCTACTGCTCCAGTATCACCTTTAATACCTTGAAGACCTTGTGGTCCCACTGGACCAACCGGACCTATGGCTCCTACTGCTCCAGTATCACCTTTAATACCTTGAAGACCTTGCGGTCCTATTGGACCAACTGGCCCTGCGGCTCCTACTGCCCCAGTATCACCCTTCACGCCCTGAGGTCCTTGTGGTCCTACTGGACCAACTGGGCCCGCAGCTCCTACTGCTCCAGTATCACCCTTCACGCCCTGAAGTCCCTGCGGTCCTATTGGACCAACTGGGCCTATGGCTCCTACTGCTCCGGCATCACCTTTCACGCCCTGAGGTCCCTGCGGTCCTATTGGACCAACTGGACCTACGGCCCCTACTGCTCCAGTATCACCTTTTACACCCTGAAGTCCCTGCGGTCCTACTGGACCAACTGGACCTATTTCTCCTGCGGTACCTTGTGGTCCCATTGGACCAACTGGACCTATTTCTCCTGCAATACCTTGTGGTCCCATTGGACCGATCGGGCCCATTTCACCTGGATCACCTTTCTCACCTTGGACACCTTGAATATAGGATGGATCAACCGGGACCCATGACTGGCCGTCGAATCCAAGCAGATCCCCTTCGTTTGGATTTATTTGCGGAAAAATAAGTTCGCCGTGGTTATGATGAGGCATAATAAAAATAATATGAACACTCAAATGAATCGAATTATAAAGACGTCTCTTACGAACTCCCACCTTTATGCTATCTTTCACTTCCACTTCGTCCCCAGGTTGAAGACCATTTGAGCAATCATAAAAATCCAAGTCCTCAATCCCGAGCACTTTACTGCTATGATATCTACACTCGATTTGATCATCGATGATTAAAGACACAGTCGTTCCACCAAAAGCCCCGAGCCCTTTTTTCACATCTATTTCATCGGGAATAAGCATCACTCCACTTATTTTTTTAACAACAAATTTATTGCTGTAAATCCCACTATCAAGTTTGAGTTCCATTCCCAGCTTTGATTCCTTAGCGTGAATGAAAAGGGATAAAAGAAGTGGCACACAAAATAGAAGAACTTTGGTTTTACTCATACGTGCCCCCATTTGATTACGTACTACTGTTAAGGGTTAAATTTCTAATTCCATTTTACCCCTTGTCGAAAACTGCAAGCATGATACTGATCGGCCAAGCGGACAAGTGTCATTAAATCAGCAGGTTAAAAATAATAAAATTATTTTCAAAAAGAATTGTTTAATTTACTAACCTATTAAAAGAAGATGCCCTTACACAAAATTTTGGCGGAAAAACGGTATCTCAAGAAAAACTGATTATATTGTACGAGCAACCCTATTTTCTACTTTAGAGAGGGCGTTACTTAAAATATCTAGATTTTCTTGCTCGGAAGAAGCATTCAGATGCACTTCTAAAAGCTGTTCACTCGTCCTTTTTTGAAGGCCGTAAGCATAAAATTTGTCATAGTAGTCTAATAGTTTTTTACACGCACTTTCAATATCATCATTTTTTATTAAAGCAATAATTTCCAAATGAATCTGGCTCCCTAACTTCATTTTAATTGAATCGCAGGCATGAATTAACAAATTCTTATCAGTGCTTTTATAATCTTTAAGAAGCTGCTGCACCCTTACTTCATTGGGTACATTGATACAAATAACTGGGGCACTTTTCATCTGACTATAAAGGGGCTGGGGAATATGTACATCCCCCACTTTTAAGCTCTCATCCTCTATCACGACGATTTTATCAAGATCAAATTTCTTCCATACAGAATAAATATTATTCGCAAATTGTTCATTGGTAGGCTGCGGTTGTTCATTAATATGACCAAAGGCTGAACCTTTATGATTGGCCATTTTTTCCAAATCCAGAATCTGATACCCACTCTCTCCAAGCTTTTTTAAATAATGTGTTTTCCCACTACCAGTAAGCCCTCCCAAAATAATCATTTTATACTTTTGACTAAAACTATCTTGAATAATTTTCTTTATTTGCTTATAGCCACCACTGATTTTGCAGGCGTTTAGTCCGGCGGTATTTAAAAGCCAGACAAAACTTTCACTACGCATTCCTCCGCGAAAACAATAAACATAAATATCCTTCTCATTTGATTTTGAGATCTGTCTTACTTCATCTATAAAATGGCCCATTTTAGGACCGACAAACTCCAACCCTTTTTTAACCGCTTCATCTTTTCCGGTTTGCTTATAGAGGGTCCCAATATCTTCACGCTCCTTATCGGAAAAGAGAGGAACGTTAAACGCTTCCAATAAATGCCCTTTTGCAAATTCTATAGGTGATCTCACATCGATAATGACGTGATTTTCACCGGTAATTTCGTTGTAGGATATGTCTTTTATTGAATTTATCATTAAATAAACTTGATAGAAATTTTACGGTTGCCATTTTTAACCGACCTACCCACAATTTTTGCCTCCGTCATTCCCTTCTTGTGCAAGTCTTTAAGAACCATCGTTTGCTTCTTTTCTGGTACGCTCATTAAAATCCCACCGGAGGTCTGAGGGTCAAGTACCAATGTCCTATACACCTCCTCCAACTTGTCACTAAAGGCCATATTTTGGCTGCAATATTTAAAATTTTTTTCCAACGAACATGGTTTATATTTTTCTTTAGCAATCTCCAAAACTCCTTCAATCAAAGGAAGCGATCGAGTATCAATCTCAAAACTCACCTTACTCCCTCTGGCCAGTTCTGCCAGATGCCCGGCAAATCCAAATCCAGTGACATCCGTGCCAGCAACAATATCATATTTATTCATAACCTCTGCAGCTTTGTTATTAAGGATTTTCATATAATTTAACATTTTTTCATAAATTTTCTTATCTACCCTTTTATGTTTATGGGCATTGATAATCTGATTGGTTCCAAGTGGTTTAGTTAAAATCAATACTTCACCCAACCTTGCGTTGGTATTAGTTACAATTTTTTTAGGATGAACCAATCCGGTAACCGAAAGACCAAAAACGGGAACATCATTTTCGATAGAATGTCCCCCCGATAAAACAATACCCGCTTCTTGGGCTTTGTCATTGGCCCCCATAAGAATTTCTTTTAGTACGGAAGCATCCAGTTTTGAGATGGGAAATAAGACAATATTTAAAGCAGAAATCGCTTTCCCGCCCATGGCATAAATATCGCTTAAGGAATTAGCAGCGGCAATCTGACCAAAGTCATAAGGATCAGAACATAGCGGAGGAAAAAAATCCGTGGTTTGAATAATGGCAACGTCTTTGTTTATTTTCCACACCGAGGCATCGTCAGCGGTTTCACTACCAACTAATAAATTTTTATGCGTACCAAAAGGAATATCTTTTAGGATGGATTCTAAAACAAAAGCCGGAATTTTGCTGGCACATCCACCATTGATCACGAAATCCAATAAATCAATCTTAGCCATTTTTATTTCCTTAATATTTTTTTTAAAACATTTTCCTGGCCATCAATCTGATGTTGATAGGGCGTTTTTAAAATGGCCAGAACAAAAGGATATACATGAATATTATCCACAGTGTCGATCATCATTCCCTCCCCGATATCTGGACCTTTTGCCATAAAAATACCATGCATGGACTGATTTTCATAAGGGTCATATCCATGGTTACCAATACTAAAATTATTTTTACCCTTTATTGATATGATATACGGAACTTTGGTAGTAACGTGAACATCCCCGACATGAGGATGATTGTTAAGTTGAAAATTCGCTGGTATTTTTTCTCTGCGGTAAGCCTTGAATTTTTTATTGCATGTATTAAGCTTCAAGGCCACTGCTTCAACCCTGCTTTTGTCCTTGATATAAAGGTTAGCGTAAGGACCACTACCTATTACATTTATATCTTTTACGTCCACGCAATCATCCAGATATTCAACTTTTTTAAAATCTTGATTTTGCATTCCATGATCTGACAGTACGATAACATTTATTTTAAATGGCAGTTTTTCAATTTCACCCATAAGCTTTCCAAAACTTTGATCCAGCTTCATGACAGCTGCCTTGATCTCCTGGGAGTCAGTGCCGTGGGAGTGTCCATAATCATCAGTGTCTGGAAAATACAGGGTGACTAAATGAGGTCTGGTCTCTTTTGGCAGTTTGAACCAATCAACAACCTGCTTGATGCGAACTTCATGGGGCGTGGTGTGTTCATATTTAAACCAGTAAGTCGGATAAAGCCCATTGATATCCGCTTCAGACCCCGGCCAATAATAAGTGGCAGAGGCCATGCCATTTTTTTGTACCGTATTCCAAAGAGGTTCCCCACTATAATAAGATGGATCTGAAATAGCAGACCGATCAGACAATTTATAATATCTATTCATTTTCTCATCATAAAAATTATTAGCAATTATTCCGTGATTGCCAGCATACAAGCCTGTGATAATTGAATAGTGGTTGGGAAAAGTCGAAGACGGGTAAACCGGCCTTAGACTTTTGGCTTTGACTCCCGTTTGGTAAAAAGCCGTTAGATTTGGTGGATTAAATCGATCGATATAATCGTATCTGAATCCATCAAATGAAATGATCAAGACATAGGGGTAATCAATTTTACTGGAATCATTCTTAAAGCCAGTTTGTAATTCTGTTCTCGCGCAGGAAATTAAAAGGATAACAAATAAAAGTAAGGGACCCAATTTAACCAAATTTTTCACAACATCCTCGATTTTTTTAAACCAAAAAACACTGGTCGGACAATACCCATCCTCGTGTATAATTTCAAGCAAATATCGTAATAAAGACATGGTAATCAACACTTATATAAAAGTTAACCAGTGGAGATAAAAAATGAACTCAAAAGCACAAATAATTCATGAAATAAAAGGGTTATATAAGATCATTCCTATGAATTTTTTAAGAAGAACGCCAGGAGTTTTTTTTGACAATTTAAATGTGGATGTTTTTCCTCGCATTGATAGTATTGACAGGGTTATTCATCTTGGCGGGGCCATCTCCCCTGGTCCGATTGGCAAAGTGGAAAGGCCTTGGTATATGCATCCCAACCAAGACGATAATTTAATTGTTTTACACGGCACTCGCTACATAGATATTTACAACCCTGACCATGGAAAAATTGAACATTTTGTAGTTTCACCCAACCAAATTATAAAAAACAATGAGGTTATTTTTGATGGGCCGGCAATGCTGGTTTGGCCTCGTCATGTTTTTCACCGGATTGAAAGTTCCAAAGAAACCGGTTCTGCTTCCATCAATTTTGCAACTCATTATGATGGTTATAACCTCAAAGATAATTTCAATATCTATGATGTGGATATTGAAACCGGAACATATCGGGTTATTCGAGAAGGCTTTAAGGATCAGGAACCGAAGGACATGTAAAATTCAAAAAAAGAATTTAGGAATCACTTCCTTTAATATTAAGCCAATTTGTTTTTTAACCTTTTCATGGGAAAAACTGCCATATTCCTCGTAATCGTTCTTAGTTAAGACTTGATCAAATTGCATTTTCTTACTTTGCACCTTGGCTTCAGTAGTGGACACTGATTCAAGTTTTTTAACAGAAAAATGATAATTGACAATCAAATTATCCTTATCTTTTTTCATTTTCAAAACCAGGGCTTCCACGCTGGTCATTTCTCTAGATTTTGGCGGACAGAGTTTTATTTCGACCATCATATCCTTGCTAAATTTGGTTTGTTTAATTTGAAAACGATGAAAGTTTACAAAGACTTCCAAAAAAAATTTTAAAATAGGGGCCATCTCCACGGTTAATTGTAGCTGTCCGCATTCGAAAGGATTGCTACTATTGCCATAAACGATATATAAACTCTGTTGGGTATCAGTAGTGGGGCAATCCTCTTGAAACACAAAATTCCACTTCAACGATTTTTGTTCACCAGCACCCAATGAAACACTTTCCTTAACATTAAAAACATCTACCTGAGTAAATCCCTTTTCTTCTTTTTGATTAATTTTTTTAAATATACCACTTTCAAGACTTACCTGGAGTAAAGAAAGCGTCTGGGAGGTAGCACCATGATTTTTGACAATAAAATCTCCCTTGATCGGATCTCCTTGCACATAGATTTCCTTGTCTGTCACAATTTTAAATTCCAAAGGTGCTATAAACTTTGTACCGATCATAAATTACTCTCCACATAATAAATGAAAGATTAATTCATTTACCAGCTTTTTACAAGAACACTTCTCGAAGAACAAAAAGACCGTTATTATACTCTCTATGATAAATACAAAACAAATAGGGTATCTTGCTTTAACACTGGTTCAAATATTATTTGGAATAAATTTCATCGCCTCCAAGTACCTGCTTAACCTCATTCACCCCATTGTTTGGGCCCATATTCGCTTTAGCATTTCCTTTATTCTTCTTGGCATATTTGCCTGCCTTTTTCATTTAAAAAAACATCCACCTTTGAATCTGTCTTTTATCGCTCCCCTGATTCCACTGTCTCTGCTTTCTTTTCATGTAGGTCAAACCCTTTTTTTAAAAGGCCTGGAATTAACCACCACAACCAACGCAGCCATCATCTCAACCACTATCCCCATCTTCACCGTCATTGTGGTAGTTTTTTTTAAAGAAGAAAAATTCACCTTGATAAAAGGCATAGGCTTTGTCATGGCATTTATAGGGGTTTTAACTTTAAGAAAAGTGGAAAATTTCAACCTTTCCAATCATCAATTACTGGGAGATATTTATGTTCTCATGGCCTCTATTTGCTACGCACTCTTTATTGCATTTGGAAAAAAATTCCTGGAAAAATATGACAATCTTTGGGTTACGGTATGGTTACTTGGGATCAGCTCTTTGACCATGTTACCTTTTAGCTATTTTTACTGGACCACTTATAACCTACCCCTAATGGATGCTAAGTTTATCCTCTCTGCCGCTTACTGCATCGTGGGAGCAACCATTCTTACCTATTTTTTAAACAACTACGCCCTATCAAAATTGAAATCCAGTCAAGTGGCTTTTTTTATATATCTGCAGCCAGTTGTAGTCAGTCTTATAGCTTTCTTTTTTTTAAAGGAAACCATTTCAATGCGCACCATGGGTGCTATCACTTGCATCTTTTGCGGACAAGCCTTGGTACTTATCAATCTAAAGAAATTGCATGAGAGGAAATCCCACTGACAGTCCCCACATGGAAGCCTCCTTCTCCTCTTTTTTCCAACTGATATAATTCAGTTCCCAAAATATTTTTTTGCCATATCTTATCCAAAAATTTTTGTAATGATCCTCTACCACCGAAGCATTGGTGAACAGTCCCATTATCAAACTATAATTTCTCTTTCCAAAAGGGTGCATATAAACCAGCTCTAGCCCCTGAGGATAAATTATCTTATGATAAGACCCATAATCTTTAGAATATTTTACGGAGAGCCCTTGAAATCCAAGTAGAGGAATAACCATGAAACGATTATCAAAGGCCACGGCCAGATCATAAGCAAAATACATTCCAGAATTATTGAAATATCCATCTTTCCATACAAAAGCATCAAAAAATCTCAAAGATGAGCCTTGGGTTATATCATACTTACTATAAAGCATGCCCACTGGTGCCCAGCCAGCTTTTTTAATCTCAATGTTATGGTTGGTCTCATAATAATAAGGTCCAAGACCCATGGCAAATTTGAGCCGGTGCAAATTTTTTGGTACTGAGGCCTTAATCGTAACAATACGTTTATCACCTTTTTTACCCGTAACTTTAAACTTGACCGGATGATTGTTGACCATGGTGGCAATATAAGGGGGGAGTGAATGATCATCTAGAATATAATTAGCGCTGGTCCAGTAAATCTCCAGCATCCCCGCTTCCCGCTTAAACCTTCCAATCTTGTGTAAAATACAACCAACCGAAATATATTCATTATCAAGGCCTTCAATATGTAAATTATAAGGGGCGCATGAATAATCAATCATATGATTTTTATTTGCATTACTTATTTGACCTTGCTTGCTAACAATGGAAATCCTTCCCACATTTTGATTATTAACAAAAAGCAAAATATCATCTGGCTGGAACAAGGAAACATAAAATTCTGAAAAAAACAATTTATTAGGTGAGTATTGCGGGAGAATAATCTGATCTTGGTATTTTAAATACATTTCCTGATTGTGAGAATCAATAACAATTTTAACTCTGGCACGGGGTAATAATAAAACCTTGTTAAACCTCACCCATTCAAAGGAATGCTGGTTAATTTCCGCAGAAACCTTAAGTCCCTGGGCATTAATAACCAAATCAATATTTTTGCTATCAATCGGAATACGGTTTTCACCAATTTGCATAGGTCCAAATGAAATAGATTCCGTTTTTTGAATTTCTGCCTGCAAGCAAGAAATTAATAAAACCATCAGTACCAGAAATCGCCAACAAGTTTTTTTCATATTAACTGATCTTTTTTTGTCAACTAGCTAGGGAACAATAATAGTTTTAACCATGCCACTACCAACTTGAGGTGAAAAAGTGTTAAGAACTGCTCCATCTTTAGTCAAAATAGCAGCCACTTTCTCTCTGGGTATCCCCCCAACATCAGTAAAATCCCCCGCAATATAAAGCACTCCCAATTCAGGTTTAAACACCATTGAAGTTACCCCCATGGCCGTTCCAGTGACATTGGGATTAAATGGCATTAAAAGTCCGGTAAGACTATGAACTGCTGCCAGTTGATTTCTGGAAGCACCTCCCACTAAACTAAAATAGCCTCCCACATAGAGTGTTGAATTAGCCGGATTTAAGGCAAGGGCCCGCACAGTACCACTAACTGCGCTTGCAGACGCACTAAAAGCAGGGTTGACCACCCCACTGATACCATTAACCAAGGCCAATCTCGTTCTGGATACACTATCAAGGGTAGTAAAATCTCCCCCTAAATAAACTACTTCCGAACCGATAGGAGCCGGAGGGGTAAGCACCGCCAAAACAGTATTATCCACCATCGGCATAAAAGAGCTATTCAAACTTCCATTCAAAAGCGATACCGAGGCAATATAGGGATAATTGGGATCACCGCCAACCGTGGTAAAGGCCCCTCCAAAAAACACTTTATCATTCACCACCGAAACGCTATTAACCACCCCGGCAACCGTGGCATTAAAGGTTACATCCAGACTGCCATCAATAGTATTTAACTTTGCCAAGTTTGGCCTGGTTCCACCACCAATATTGGAAAAGGCTCCTCCTGCAATTAATTTGGTGCCATTTTCAACCACCTTAATAGAGTAAACGTCCGCATCCGCTGAAGGAGCGAACCCGGTAACAACCCCTGTCTCAATATTGACGGCAGCAAGTTTATTTCGAGCAACGCCCTTCACCGAAGTGAAACTGCCTCCGATATAAAGAATTTTATTAACCGGATCATAATCCATCGTCTCAACCGTCCCACTAACAGTAGCATCCAGGGTGGGGATCAAATTTCCATCAATCAAACCAATTTGCGCCATCCCTGGATGAGTTTGAGAGGAAACACTGGTGAAATTTCCGCCTATAAAAATGCCTTTGTTAACCGCTGGCACGGGCCAATTAAATAGGTTTCCCCCACATTTTTCAATTAATCTTTTACTGGCAAAACTGCCATTTAAATCAAGTGTACTTTCACCTGCCGGAATGTCTTGCACCAAGGTGGTTAAAATCATCAGCGGAGCCGAATTAATTTTCATATAATCATCAATACCAAAAAAAGGTGGACAAGCAGACAAATGGGTTTCAAACCCAATGAGCTCAAATTTTCTATTTTTACCGGCCATCAAATTTACGTTTAATACCGACGGTTGATTATAATTAAATGGAATCGTTCCCACTGCAAGGACAGGAGTTGAAACTAATGATCCACTAGCGTCCTCACAAACACCTGCCGGCGTTAATTCATCCGGAGGGTAGGATACAAACACTCCGATACAATTTATTTCGCCAAGGCTATCAGTCGTATCACCCCAAACCGTTTTATTCAAAGATTTTTGCTTTTCAATAACCAAACGGATACTAGCATTATGGGGCGGTCTTACCGAACAAGCGTAGAGAATTAAAAAAATAGTGGTAATAGATAATAATTTTTTCATGATTAATCATACCTGAAAAAATTAAAAAGGGAAGGCCTGGACACCTTCCCCTTTTATTTTTTTATTGGTTTAGCTCTTTATTGTGCACCGGTGAGCAGAAGATTATCTATCCAGGCTCCATCGTGGCCGTCGTCCGTTGAATAATCCTTTTTATAAACCCATTTTAGTTCATGAGCACCCATCGAAATATTAAAAAACGCCTCACTCCAGGCAACTTCGCCGCTCCAAACTCCCACTTGAGCTCCATCCACATAAAAAAGAAGTTGATCGTATTTTGCTTCTGAAGAAACCATCCTGTAAAAGGAAACACTCCCGTCATGGATAAAATTTTTAGTAAGTATTAATTCACTCACACCATTTTTTCCAAGATTTTTTCCACTTCTGGCGGAATATTTTCCAGCAAATGGAAATTCTTCTGTAATCTCCCAGGGTTTGATACCACCAAATCGCCATTGATTAGAACTAAAATCTCCCGACTCAAAAGTATCAGTCAGACCAACGTTAATCATACTATCCAGGATAGTTTCAAGCTCATCACTACTGATTTTAAATCTGAAATGAGCAATCATCCCAAGCATAATATCATTCCCAAATTGCATTTCAAAATCAATCAAAGCTTCCTTTCCCGGCGCTATCCCGGCAATACTACTTTGCGCATTACCAATATTAATATTTAATTCATTGAGTTCCTCTAAATTGTAATAAACCAGGGAAGAGGCAACATGCCCGATATTCTTAACTAAATATCTTATCGTTCTGGTCTCGCCTGGTTTAATTTCACCATCCCCGACCACCTTATTGCTCAGGCTGAACTTTGGTGCGTTGATTTTCAAGGAAAAAACACCTCGATATTCCTTATTGGTGTGATCAACCATTACTAACTTGAAAGGCACCAGACTTTGATCCTCCACCCCTTTTTTCAATCTTAGCCTGAATCCTTTTTTCAAAGTCACGGCTTTGCCTGCATCAATTTGAGCAACGTTCTCTTCGCCATCCAATAAGGCATCCACAAAAGTGTCATTGGTTTCCAATCTAACTTTAAGATTTTTTGAAACCACGCCACCAACATTTTCCAGATCAATGGTCAGATAAATAGTCTCCCCCACATCGGCTTGTGAGTTATTACTATCCTCCACAACTTGCTTTTTTAAAACGATATATGGTCCATTGGGTGGAATCACTTGCACCACCTTGGAAATGGTCTGGGTGTTAAAACCACTGACTGTTATCTGCGCCTCTCCCACTTCCAATTGATTTAAAATTTCAACCCGGCCATTTTCATCTGTCACCCCCATATAATTTTTATTATTTTGATAAAGGGAAACAATGACATTTTTAACCGGTCCAGATGAGTCACTTACCACTGTTTCATAAGGAGTTCCCATCAACACAACATCATTACTGATCGTAAGTTTCTTTGGGGTGTCACTTCTTACTTGCAAACTTGCATCCCCGAAGATGGTCCAGGTCTTTATAGTATCCAGATCAGGTCCCGTTGATGATTCAGCATACATCAAACTGGCGGCATTCATGGTTAAAGATCCAAAAGTGCTGCGACCATTTTGAGTGGTGGTACCATTACCAGGATTTTGTTCGTAATCGTATCCACCAATCAACAGATCATTAAAATAATCCTGTCCTCTCATCGGTGGTGCCCATGGCTGATTAATCGTGGACATCCAGGCGGCAACCGCTCCCCCGTTTTCTTTTTTAAGCCAGGCCTCTGCAAATGAGTCCCCACCACTGCTGTGAAATTCTCCGTTTACGCAAGCAACTGAAACAATAAAAGGAAGTTTCTTACCATTATTCAGCTGAACAATATCAGAATTTTTAAAACCACTGGTTGACCAAGCCGTTTTGCTTCCATGTCCAGTATAATTGATCAGTCCAACTCCTGCATTAAGCCACTCAGAAACATTGCGTGAATTAACATTTAAAGTGGCATATCCTTCTTCAACTTTCACATATGTTTTTTTGAGCAGTTTATCACCTCGTATAATCCGCATATGCTGTTCATCAGTCTCTTTATCATCACCTTGAGAACCGCCCTCACTGGAGGCAATTCCGGCTGCATTTTTATACCAAGTATCAGTTGGATCAGCATTTCTTTCATAGGCAATGGTTTTATTGACCTGAATCTGTACCTGCTCCGGGGTATTGGCTGAAAATCTTCCAACAATCAGATCCGCATAATTATCATCACCTTTCACACACCCAAGCATAGGGTCCATGGGAGCTTGGGACGGACCAAGATCTGATTTCAAATCATCCCAGTCTCCAAAAAGTTGAACATACAAGATATCCTTGTCAGCCTCATAAGCCTGTTTAATAATATTTTTGACGTTGGTCCCCTTGACCACCTCTTTTTCCAAAACTACAAACCCTTTCATGCGCTTCCATTCAACATAAGGTGCCACGGACTGTTTGTATTGTGCAGGATAAAGCACTAATAATTTTCCGAAATCTTTTAAAGGAATGTTGCGTAGCTTGAATGGTCTTTGATAATTAATAAGAAGAGTTGAATAAATATCCTCCATTTCGGGAATAATGCTTCCTCCCGCTTCAAGCAATGGGTTAACCGGAACACCCCTGCCTTTTAATACTCTTACTTCCACTTTTTTATAAACCCTCAAAATGTTTCTTTTAGCATTGTATTGAAATGGGAAAACATAAATGTTTATTCCTCTGACATCCCTTAAAATGAATGGTTTGGAACTTTCTATGACAGTTGCGGGATACCATTCATCCGCTACTGACTTGCTATCTATCATGTAAGGGATTTCCTCGGGGTTTTGATTTCGCAAAATAACCCCCTTGGATGGGAGTAATGGATTGGCCAACTGAATATCCTCATATTCCAAGTACCCCACTTCTGCCATGACACTATCCTTAGGTCTCAAATGAATACCAGCATAGATAAATGGTAGCTCTGCAAAGCCTTTTTTATTAGTGGTAACATTGCCACCGTAAATTATTTTTGACCACACACTGCCATCTGCCTCCACTTCCTCAATGGAGTAATCATCCAGCGCAAATTGCAGCTCATGAATAACATTGTTCTTACCTTCCGAGAATTTCACTTGAAATCCTTTGGCGGCAAATGCCTGACTAAGTATCAAAATAAACGACAAGAGCAAATAGAGAAATAGCGACTTCATCCTAACCATCCTTGATTAAAACTTTTTAAGAGATAGTGTATTATATCCAATTTGAATTAAAATGAAAATTATGCTTAATAAAAAAACCTTACAGCCTTATTCAAACTTACATTCTAAAAAACCCGGCATATCATTGTCTTGGTAATCCTTAGGGTAAGAACTTTTAGACGAAGTGGCGGCAATATAAATTTTGGCATCGAAATCAAACTGTTGATTAAGGTATTGCCAACTGGTATCCACTGATTGCATGGCGTAGGGACCTAGCGAAAAATCATATACCTTAGTATCCGCATCAACTATTTTTTTATTTTTTACATACCCATATTTGGCATTTAAGTGACATTTAACCGGATAGGGACACATATTGAAGAAATCCTCTTTGTGAAATACTTTATCAACTTTCGTATCATCCAATTTTGCACCATGACTGCGGAGGTGCTTGACACACTGGCCGGCATCTTGGAGATACATGATTTTCTTATTGCCGGGCAAACTGGCCAGTTCCTCATTATAACCGCATTCGGGGATATCCACTTGATTGCTATAAAAAGTTTCCTTAGTTTTTTTATCAACTAAAAGAAGTCTTAAAAAAGCATTTTCAGATTTCTTCCCCACTCTTTTTAAAGTCACATATTCCGGCGTAATGGAATAGACCTCCACTTCGGTTGATGGAGTAATCACAAATTCATATTCATATCTTTCCAGCAATCGATCAAAATCAACAGCCTTACCATTTTTCTGATTGAATTTTATTTTAAATAAGCAATCAATTTCAGGTCGCAGCTCTATCGTTCCCTGATCCCCTCCAATTTTTTTAAGTTCTGCTTGAATAAAAGTCAGACGGGAAATTCCACCGCTGGTTTCAAATAAGGAATTGGGATCAATGATTTCCGCTTCAAATAAATTTTGATCTCCGATTCTTTTTACTTTGAATGCCTGAACCGGAAAAACAAAGAGCTGCCACTCTCCATCCAGCTTCACCCTTAAATTATATTTTTTTCCTTTTAATACATACGCCTCATCAGTGAATTGGTTCAAGAAAGTCACCATGTCATCCCAACCATCTACAAATTCACCAATCCACTTATCCTTGACCCATTTGTTATCAATATCATTTTTTTCCATTTGAGCGCAGGAATTTAAAAAAAAGAAAAGTGGAATAAACGACAAAATCAAAAATTTCATATCGTCCTCATTATTTGCTTGGTATAATCATTCTAATCCAGAAGAGAGAAATACTTCAACAAAAATACGAAATTATAAATCATGGAATAAAAATGAAGAAAGCCGATATTCAACTACTGCGTTTTAAAACAAGTGATCACACTATTCAAATTGCCTATAGAGAAAAAATTGGACTCGGGACTCGGGCATACAAACTCACGGAGTTTCCTTTATGAATACGACCGGTATCATTATGGCCAGTGGCGAAGGATCCAGACTGCGTCCTATTACCCAAAAATTCGGTCTTCCTAAACATCTACTCCCCCTTGGAAATACTTCTTCTGTCGCACTCATCATCCCTGAACTTAGAAAATGTTGTAATCAAATCATCCTCGTATGCGGCAAAGATGAAAAAAATATTTTCGAGGAGAAAATATCACTGATAGCACCAGATGTTGAAATTATTCCCAAAGACCACACAGGCTTTGCCGGTGATTATCTCATTGCTCACCAATATTCTAAAAACGAGCATATCGTCTTAACAGTTGGAGATATCGTTTTTAAAAAACACGAGCTCCCCCGCATCATCCACAAAGTCCAAATGAATTTTCCTAAATTCACGTTAGTTTTTGATCGTCGTCAGATTATCTCAAAACTGGACTTTAGAATGGTGGCGGCATCTACCAACAAAGAAATGCTGCAAATGATTATGCAAATCAATCCCGAATCTTTTAAAGAAGTCTCCTATAATTTTATCAGGCTCTTTTTGCAAAACAAAGTAAGAGCATCCCTGGCGGATGTTTTATTCAATCTAAACACTCCTGAAAGTTATGACCTTGCCAGAAAATATTTTGAAAGTTAATTAAAAAATACTGCACAGCGTTTTCACTTTTTTTTATCGACAAATGTATGTAAAAGGCATAAATTTCATAGAGTCAATTATTTGTTGGGGTGTCGACAAGTGGTAAGTCATCAGATTTTGATTCTGCCATTCGTAGGTTCGAGTCCTACCACCCCAACCACTCAATCAAACCAATCACTTTTTGAAGGTAGATCATGAAAAAGGTGGATCCAACTAGCAACTATTCCCTTTCCCTGAAAAACACCGGCTATAAGGAGAGAAAGAAATGCTCTCAAGCTGACTACGATAAATTAGGACTTATATCTGGCCTTGAGATTCATCAACAATTAAAGACCAAGCATAAACTTTTTTGTCAATGCCCAGCTGGAATTTTTCAAACAGCAGAAGATTATGATGCAGAAATTGTTCGCCATATGAGGCCGACTCTTTCAGAACTGGGTGAATACGACGGAACAGCTTTGATGGAATTTAAAACCAGAAAAGAAATCACCTATCGGATCAAAGATGGAACCGCTTGCACCTACGACATTGATGATACCCCCCCCTTCCCCATCAATCAGGAAGCCGTTGAACATGCACTTGAATATGCCATACTGCTGGGACTCAATATTGTGGGAGAACTTCACATCGCCAGAAAACAATATTTGGATGGCTCCATTCCCACTGGATTTCAGCGCACCGGTATTATTGGAATTGAAGGCGTCTTTCCCATTTCGAATAAAAACATTCGCATCATTCAATTATCCATTGAAGAGGATTCCTGCCGAGAAGTCAGTGATATTGGCCATAAGCGAATTTATCGTACGGACAGGCTTGGCATGCCCTTGGTAGAAACCGTCACCTACCCTGACATGACCCACCCCGAGGAAGTCAAGGAAGCTGCTCATTATTTGCGATATATGGCAAGAGCTACCTCTAAAATGCGAACCGGAAGTGGTGCTGCCAGACAAGATGTCAACGTCAGTATTACCGGTGGAACCAGAATAGAAATCAAAGGGGTGGCTTCCATCTCTAAAATTCCAGACCTGGTTCATGTGGAAGCTTTTAGGCAAAAATCCCTCTTACTGATTAAAGATATTTTAAGAGAGAGAATTGCCGATATCAAAAACTATACCATCAGCGCCAGAATTTTAAGATCGGCAAAAAAATTCAAATTGGACCCAATTCAAAGGGCCATTAAAGAGCACCAGGAAGTCATGATCGTTAACCTTCCTCAATTCAAAGGTATCCTATCCCACTTTAATCAACCCGGTGTCACGTTTGCTGATGAATTTAAACACCGTCTGAAAGTGATTGCCTGCCTTGAACACCCCAATATGTTTCACTCGGAAGAAGCCGAGGATCTTATTACTTCCAAGGATTGGGAGGAAATTCGGGAGTACGTTCAGGCCGGACCAAGCGATGCCCAGATTATTTTTTGGGGACCCAAAGAAGATATAAAAACTGCCCTTGATACCATTCAAGAGCGTATCGTGCTGGCCTACAATGGAGTCCCAAACGAAACCAGAAAGGCACTGACAAACGGTATCACTATTTTTGAACGAGTTCTTCCGGGTGCAAATAGAATGTATCCTGATACCGACTCTGCTCCCGTTCCCCTGGCAACGACAAGGGTAGAAGAAATTAAAAAAAGAATACCTCAGACCATTGATAAAAGATTTAAACAATTAACTGATTGGAAAATCCCGGTCGATGCCTGGAGCTTTTTATTAAGGTATAATTTAATTCCGGTAGTTGAAAATATTCTTAGTAAAACTGATTTTCCACCCAAATTTGTAGCTACCACCTATGCTCATCAGTTAAAAAACATACTTGGCAAAAACAAAAAATTTCCAAGTATTTCTGATTTTAAAAAGGTTCAATTTTTATTTGAGTTTATCCATGATAAAGAACTGCATTACGAAATTGCCTGGGACATGCTGAAAATTGCCTATGTTCACCCCAAAATGGATTTCAACTCTATTTTAATCGTCATGGAACATCAATCTGCTACCTTGGATAAAATTTTAGGTCATATCCCCATTTTAAATGATCTCTTTACCAATATCTGTAAAACCAAGCGGGAACACGCCCGGATGGATTGGATTATGGGGCAAATTAGAAAGGCCAGCATCGGAAACATTCCAATGAAAAAGCTCAATTCCCAAGTGGAAAACGTTATAAAATCGAGGTAGGTCATGCTGGATTTATTTAAAGGTTACAAAGGAGAAGCTCTCCAGATTTTAAAAGATTTCAAATCCAGGGTTTGGAGTGATGCCGTTGTTGAAACTAATAACGGTACCTTTAAGGGTATTATTTTACCAAGAAGCGAAAACGACGATGACCAACATGTGGTAGTCAAACTGATCACCGGATACAATGTTGGCATAAAAGTAAATACCATAACCAGCATCAAAGAAATTGGTTACAAAGAAGCTCATTATAAAATACCCGAGCAAGATTTTCCGTTTACCGAGGGTCGCCCCAGAGTAAAACTTCTAGGTACTGGTGGAACCATAGCCTCTAGGCTCGATTATAGAACCGGTGCCGTTATTCCCGCTTTTTCTCCTGGTGAACTCTATGGTGCGGTCCCTGAATTAGCTGATATCTGCAATCTAGAAACTGAAAAAATCTTTGCGGTCTTTAGCGAAAATATGGGTAGTGAGCAATATATGAAACTGGCCAAGGCCATAGGTAAAGAAATTGAAAGGGGAATAGATGGAATTGTTATAGGACATGGCACAGATACCATGCACCATACAGCTGCCGCCTTGTCCTTTATGATTCAAAATCCACCCGTGCCCATTGTCATGGTCGGTTCACAACGTTCATCAGACCGACCATCTTCCGATGCAGCCTTAAACCTTATGCACGCTACTAGAGCTGCCGCCTACGGTGATATTGCCGAGGTAATGGTTTGTATGTTTGGACCGACCTCAGATGAATATGGCCTGCTTCATCAAGGAACGAGAGTCAGAAAAATGCACTCCTCATATCGCTCAACTTTTAGAACACTAGGCGACGTGCCACTTGCCACCGTCACAAGAGATAAAATAACTCCCATCAAAAAAGAATACAATAAAAGACGTAAATCCCCTGAAGGCATGAAAGTCGTCCCTGCCTGGGAGGAAAAAGTCAGTCTGCTTTATTACTATCCAGACATGAAACCAGACATGATTGATTCGCTCACCGATAACGGATACGTTGGATGCATTATCGCAGGAACCGGACTCGGACATGTCAACAAACCCCTATATAAGGCTATTGATCGTGCCTACAAAGCTGGTATGCATATCTATATGACCGTACAAACCCTCTGGGGTTATACTCACATGAGTGTTTATGAAACGGGTAGAGATTTAATGGCCCTGGGAATAATTCCCTTGGGTAACATGCTTCCTGAAGTGGCTTATGTAAAATTAGCTTGGGCCCTAGGCCAAAGTCATGACAAGGAAGAAGTAAAAAAGATCATGCTCCATCCTTACTGCGCAGAAATAACCAAGCGAGAACCCTATAATGGTTATCTCGTGTTTCAGGGTGGAATTCCTGAGGTGGAAGAATTTTTAAAGAAGATTCACAAATAGCCTGGCTTTCCATTTGGTTTATTTTTCTTTGCCTTATCCCTAAAGATGGGCAAGCTTATCATCAATAACCGGGTTGTTAAACGGCTCACTGTTAAACTGATCCCAGCTATATCTATCGGTAAAGGCATTTAATCTTACCAGCTGTTCTCCATGAATAACCAAATTCTCATCCACATAGGCCAGTTGGATATTTTTCAGATTAAACGAACCGCTAATTTTTTTCTTATAAAAAATATAACCATAAAAATTCAAATTGATAGTTTGTATCCCCTGCACCAGCTCAACCGCATTATGGGCACTGGCGACGATTTTACCCCGGCTATCGTAGAGCAACCCTTCCAAGAGATAAGTTCCCGCTTTCAAAATATTTACTTGATGTTCAAACACCAGGTTACCGTTGGAATCCAAAAATACCTTTTTCATTTTTTCATATTCGTAATACTGATCTGCAACTTTAAATCCACAAACCGCAGTTAAATTCTCTCCCGCAGCTTTTGCATCAATTTGCACCAAATACTGGCCGGTTTTAATATAAGAAATATCCAGCTTACCAACGTACTCACCCTGGGACCGTGGTTGAAATTGGATTTCCAAACCCGAATCGAGCCTGGCCTTTATCATTTGAGCGTTGATCCTTTTCCCATTCTTATGAAAGAAGGCATACAAGAAAATAGCTTCATCTTTTGTGGAATAGTAATTTTTCTCACTCCATGAAATCATGACCACCCTGGGATCCTTTTCGCCCAGGACCTGTTTCATATCCGGAGCAAATTTACTTTCGATATAATCAATCGATTTTTTATGATCAACCGGCATCGAATAGTCAGGATAATTGAGCATCTCACTATAAATTGCTTTGGTTTTTTGCCGGTTGGTCATCAATAGTATGTCTTTTTCAGTGGTTGACGTGGCCAAAGTTCTGGTGTTTTTTGTCATATCAACAGTCGTTTGCTTGGAGACAAACGCCCCTTTCACCTCCGATTGCCTGGAAGTTATTTTTTCCTCACGAAAAAAAAGGGTGCTAAAGATCATACACATAATCAAAAAACAAAATACCTTCATCAATTTTTTTATTTTCATTTTGGTTTCTTGGTTTCATCAGATTGATTTTTTATAAGCATAAATTCGTGGTCATCCACATATCCGCTGTGACTAATATCCTTTAAGTGATAAAAATTAACAAAATAGTTACTATCCAGATTCTTGCATTCAAATTCAGGATCCTCTATCAGTTGTTGTTCAGCACAGGCCTTGGTGGCATAAAGTGGAAGTGTATTATCATTTTGATTTCTTACTCCATGGAAAATATAAGATTTCCAATCGACCAAATGTTTGGCAATAATTCCCCCCAACAGGCCGCCATACCCTGATCGGTCAGAGGAATAAATCAAATACGTTGGAACACCCGGACTCTGCACCAGGTTCGAGACATTAAATGTTTTGGCAGTGGTCAATGTGGTGACACATAACCTACCAAACCTCTTACCCAAGGTTTGAGTAACTTTTTTCGCACAAATCAAATCCATCAAGGGAGTCCCATGGTAAGCTCCGGTAAAGGCATAAACTTCCGTGGTTCTTTGAAAAATCTGAACAAATTTATGTTCGGGATAAAGCGCTTGAAATTGTTTTCCCTTTCCGAGAATGTAATGTACCTGCGCCACCCCATAGCTGTGAGGTCTCAGCACAATCGGTGCATCCTTTTCACATGTATCCATTAACTCCAAAATTTTGTCGGCTACTTTTGGCGCAGAAATTTCAATGGGCTCGTTGGCATTCCACACCACCTGTCTTGGTAAATCACCAAAATAACCTTGTCCCTCGGGAGTATAACCATGGATAAATATATCGCAATCCGCTGCCCAGAGGTTACTTATATAAAGCACAACGATCATTCCTATTATTTTTTGCATACCAATTTCTCGGATTTTTTTGCAAATTCTTAATAAGGTGGACGTTTTTTATGCGACTCATGGTTATTTGAACAAGATTAACACCTTGAAATTGATACTATTTTAAACGAAGCTGGTGTGAATAAAAATAATCTCAAATTGCACATTATACTTGAGTTTAAGATACAAAAGACTGACGCCCTTTTAACCTTTCAAATTGGAAGAATATTCTGCTTCACCTCCATCTGCTTGCTCGCCTAACTATCTGTAACTTCAAAAAATAATGATATTTGTGCTTAGACGTCACATTCTTTTTTCTTTTATCGGCCCAAAATAAATACGAGAAAGCGATATCAATAATTTATTGGCTTCATGATTTTGGGCCAAGCTTAATGCTTATAAAAGGGTTACCCATGTCCAACGAAAATTTAAATATCAGTCAAACGGCAACACATGAAGGTCAGTCAACTCGATGTAAAAATTTAATTTTCACTCTAGCTGATGAAAGATACGGCATTCCACTTTCGTCGGTAAAAGAAGTCATCTGCATGACGGATATAACCCCCGTTCCTCACGTCCCGACATTTTTTAAGGGGCTTATTAATTTGCGTGGAAAAATTATATCAATCATAGATCTTAGAGCAAAACTGGGACTTTCTATGTCCAAATATGAACCCAAAAAAACTTCCATCATTATTGTTGATGTTCAAGATTGGGTACTCGGAGCCATCGTTGACGATGTAAGCGAAGTAGCAGGATTTGA
Organism: Bdellovibrionales bacterium RIFOXYC1_FULL_37_79; assembly: GCA_001770015.1. Classification (GTDB taxonomy): domain Bacteria; phylum Bdellovibrionota; class Bacteriovoracia; order Bacteriovoracales; family Bacteriovoracaceae; genus XYC1-FULL-37-79. Next base: position 79,960 of record MEQB01000012.1, on the reverse strand, counting down.
ACAAAAACAAATCGAGCAGCATCTCGATATTCAAAGCAGTGTCAGTTCAAAATATATTACCGGAGTGGCAAAAACCACTGATAAAAAATTAGTACTGCTTTTAGATATTGGTAGCGTTTTGAGTGTGGAAGAACTGGCCATTATTAAAGAGCGAACAAAATTATAATTTTAGTCCGGGAGGACCATATGTCAGAAAATAAATTGAGTCTGGGAAAGAAATTAATTCTCTCCTTTGCAGGAGTGGGTGCGGTTACCTTGATTTTAGGAGGTCTGGCTTTCTGGGGAACTGCCAGTTTAAATGATAGCATTAATGAAATTAGTTCAGTCCGTTTGCCTGCAGTGCAAACAGTACTGGATCTGAAATCAGAAGCCAGGCACATTCGTGGAACCATGAGAACTTTGGGTATTCCCGGTCTTGATTTAGAAATGAGACAACGCCAATACAAAAATCTGGCCACCAGCAAAGAAACATATGAAACTGCCTGGAAAATTTATGAACCACTAACCAAGACCAAGGATGAAGCACAAATGTGGAAACAATTTGTTCCCGCCTGGGAAGTATGGCTTAAGGATAATACTAAGCTTTTGGATACTTTCAAACAGTTGGATAATTTAGGACTGTCTAATCCGATGGAAGTAAAAATGCAAATTGAAAAATTTAGCAAGGATCATTATTTTCTAGCTTATAATGTGTTACAACTTTTGCATTCCGGGGAAAAATTTTCAGGTGGAGAAGATCATACACTTTGCAATATGGGAAAATGGCTGGGAACCTTTCATTCAAACAGCCCGAAAATTTCAAATTTACTTAAACAAATTGAAGTACCCCATCATAATTTTCATCAGACTGTGAAAAGAATTAAGCAACTGGTTGAGCAAGGAAAAGTCTCGGAGGCCCAAAATATTTTTAATAAGGAGTTAAAATCCATGATATCCCAAACACTTGGACTCCTAAACGAAATCGTGGAAGTCTCCCAAGAAGCCACCCTTTTAGCACAACAAGCGCAGGATCAATTGCTCGGTAGTAACACTGAATCTCAAAGATCGGCTGCCACTTTACTGGAAAACCTGGCACAAATCAATACCAAGGAAAGCGAAAGGGTAACTTCCTCGGCTAATTCCACCGCCACTTTTTTAAAGGTGTTAATGATTTTTGCTGCCTTGATTTCATTTGCCCTATCGTTAATTTTAGGTGTCATCATTGGAAAAGGCATTTCCACCCCGATGCTTAAAATCTCAGAGCAAATCGGTGAAGCCTCCAACCAAGTGGCTTCCGCTTCGGAACAACTCTCTTCGGCCAGTCAACAACTTTCCGAAGCCTCCAACGAACAGGCCAGTTCGATTGAAGAAACTTCCGCTTCCCTGGAAGAATTAACCGGTATGGTGAATAATAATGTGGAAAACGCAGAAAATGCCCGCAAGGTATCCAATCAAGTCAAAGATATTGCTGAAACTGGAAATCAATCAATGCAACTGCTGATCAAATCAATGGATGAAATTTTAAAAAGTAATGAGAAAATTCAACAGCTGGTCAAAGTCATTGGGGAAATTGGTGATAAAACCGCAGTTATTGATGAAATCGTTTTTCAAACCAAGCTGCTATCATTTAATGCATCAGTAGAAGCCGAACGGGCCGGAGAACACGGAAGAGGTTTTGCAGTGGTGGCCCAGGAGGTAGGAAATCTGGCTCAAATGAGTGGAAAAGCAGCCCAGGAAATTTCTTCCATCGTTAAAGAAAGTATTAAAAATGCCGAAGTCATCACCACTGAAAATAAGACTAAAGTTGAAAATAGCAATAAACAAGTTAGTGAAGTGGCGAAAATTTTAGCAGAAATCAGCAAAAGCGCAAATATGGTTTTTGAAAATGCCAAACAGGTTTTAGATGCATCCAAAGAGCAGGCCGGTGGCATTGGACAAATCAACACGGCCATGAGTCAGCTTGATCGGGCCACGCAGGAAAATGCATCCACCGCCGAAGAAGCAGCTTCTTCCAGCGAGGAATTATCGGCTCAAGCCGAAGTGTTAAATGGTTTGACTGGAGAATTAAAATTTATGGTTACTGGCGAAGCTTCGCAGACAACAGAAAATTTTAAAGACCGCAAAGTTGGCAAAATTCATAAGCTAAGTCAGGGCATCAAACAAATCACCCAATTAAAGCACAAGGAGCATACTAAAACGAAAGTAGGCGCACACCTGAACCATACCACCAAGCCTGAATCCACCGAGGAAGCTTGGGAAAAACTCTAATCGGTCTCATCCGTGCCACTATTCACTCAAGCCAATGTAATAAATATTACATTTACCGTGCAATTTATTCCGTTTTAGAGTAGAAGTAACCAATCGTTGGCACCAATGCCAAGTCCATGAATTTAGGAGACGACATGTTATTTCAAGATTTTGGGTTATCACAACCAATTAGCGATGCTGTTACTCATATGGGGTTTACCAACACCACCGAAGTCCAAGAAAAAGTAATCCCCATTTTACGCACCCATCTGGGTGATTTTGTAGGCCAGGCACAAACCGGTACTGGAAAAACCGCTGCTTTTGTTATTCCCCTATTGGAGCAAATTAATTTTAAATCAAAAAAAATCCAGGCCTTAATTTTGGCCCCTACCCGGGAACTGGCCAATCAAGTGTATGAGGAAATAAAAAAGTTGGGTAAATTTCTGCCACTTAAAGTCACCACCGTTTATGGAGGTGTTCCCTACCAGAGACAGGTCAACGAAATTACCAAGAATCTTCCCCAAATCATTGTAGGAACGCCTGGACGAATTATTGACCTGATCAACCAAAAGGTACTTAATCTCACCCAATGCCATCAGTTAATCATTGATGAAGCAGATGAAATGCTTAACATGGGTTTTATTGATGATGTGCAAACCATTATAAGCTCTTTAAATCAAAATAAAAAAATGTGGATGTTTTCAGCAACCATGCCAGACCCCATTGTAAAATTAATTGAAAAGAAATTTTCTAAACCAAAGATTGTTCAACTGGAAAAAAGAATCTCTGGTAATCGGAATATCAAGCAATATTATTTTGTGGCCCAAAGGAGACATTTCGGTTCCGCTTTGAAATGCTTTATCGATGCCAACCCTGACAGCAAAGGAATTGTATTTTGTGAAACCAGGCAAGACACCAAGCAATTAGCCGAATTGATGCTTAAAAGAGGTGTTTCGGTAGCTGCTTTACATGGAGAATTAAACCAAAATCAAAGAGACGATTCCATGAAAAAATTCAAGGATCAAAAAGTTGATTTTTTAATTTGTACCGACGTAGCTGCTCGCGGAATTGACGTCCCGAATATCTCCCACGTCTTTAATATGGGACTCCCCAAACAATACGAAGCGTATGTTCATCGAATCGGCAGGACCGGTAGAGCTGAACTCAAAGGAACTTCCATAAGTTTTATTGCCCCCGATCAGATGAGAAAAAGAAGTGCTATTGAGCATTTTACCGGGCAAAAAATGGAAGAGATCAGCTTACCTGATGCCAAAACCATGAAAAAAGTAAAAGTTATAAAAGAACTTCACAAAATGGAAAATATTAAAAACGCCATTTTAAACAAAGAAGACTCTTTTCTCATTGATCCTTCCTTTACTTTCTTTCAAAGTTACTTTCAAGACTTGTCCAAAGAACAGGCCTTAAAGATGCTTTTTACATATCGTTTTAATCAGGAATTTCGTCACATTGATGAATCAGTATTCATCGAGACCGTACCCAGAGAAATCCAAGACAGAAAACCTGAGCGTGGCTATCGAGGAAAAAAACGCACTAAAAACACCCGCCGGCGTTAAGTTGTCACACCAGTCTTTCGGATAATTCCTTGGGAATATCCAGTAAGGAAACCTGTTTATCAACTGCACCAATTTCATAAGCAACTTTGGGCATTCCATACACCACCGAACTCATCTCATCTTGCCCAATGGTAAACGCACCATTTTCTTTTAATGCCAGCAATCCCCGGGCACCATCTGCCCCCATGCCGGTCAAAAGGATGCCAATCATTTTTTTCTTTTTTATACTTCCAAGAGATGAAAAAAGATAATCCACCGAGGGTTTGAACCTATTCAAGGGAGGATCGTCGGTAATTTCAACCACTAACCGATTGGATAAGGATTTGACTCTCATCTGCTTTCCGCCGGGAGCAAGCAATACTTTTCCACTTTTCAATTCATCACCGTCTTTGGCCTCTTTAACCTCAAAAGCACAAATAGCGTTCATCCTATCAGCAAAAGCCTTGGAAAAAACCGGCGGAATATGTTGAACAATAAGGATGGGAGGAATATTACTCGGTAAGCGAACCAATAATTCTTTTAAGGCTTCCGTACCACCTGTGGATGAACCAATACCCACCAGCCAGTTATTTAAAAGAACCGGATTTAATTTAATTTCTACTTTGGAAACATTTGAGATTATTTTTTTAATTTTATTTTTTGCCAAGAAAGCAGCTTTTAGTTTCTCACACAATTCCTCACTGACGGATGCAATTTCAGAAAAATTGGGCTTTTGAATATAATCAACAGCTCCTTCTTCCAGCGCCTGGAAAACCGGTCCACTATCATCAAAACTAAAAGAGGTTACCATGATGGTCGGAATAGGATCTGCTTTCATCATTTTTTTTAAAAAGGTAACACCGTCCATGCCTGGCATGTTAATATCCAGAGTCATGACATCCGGTCTGTTTTTATTAATCAAATTTTGCGCAATCAAGGGATTTTCCGCTTCCGCCACCACTTCAAAATCCGAATTACTTTCAATCATTTTCCTCACTAATTTTCGAACCGGAGATGAATCATCGACAATCATCACTTTTATTTTTCGCTTTTTTGCACCCGCCATCACCTCATGGCAGGAGTTTTTTTCCACTCTCTTCCACAGCAACTCACCGGTAGAAGTGGAAAATCTGATTTTTCTTCCCGTCTGCCCTCCAACCTCGCAGGCCAAAACGGTAATATTAAATTTTTTTAAAACTTTTTGGGCCATTTTAACGTTCTCTACTCCAATATTTTTACCCGCAGTAAAAACACTGCTAAGAACATCCCCTCCCCCAATTATTTTAGCAATCAAATCACAAGAAGCGCTGCCACTACTTTTAAAAAACTTGAGTAAATGGACAATGGCATACTCGCCATATCTATCCAGGAGATCATCCTCATCCCCGATTTTTTCAGGAAGATAGTAATGGCATACACCGCCACTTTTTTTTCTTTTATCGTAAACACAAACTGATACACACGAACCTAAAATAGTAACGATACGAATAGGGGTCTCACTATAAAATATTTCCCCCGGCGGTAAAAAATATTCTTGCTCCATAATTATATTTTTTTATAAATGGCATTGCCCATTGGCTTTAATTTATGGGAAATCCCGTTTAAGGTTTCCGAATGTCCGACAAATAAATACCCATCTTTTTTCAGATGAGCCTCCAAAAAGGTTATTACTTTCTGGATCGTGGTCCGGTCAAAATAAATCAGCACATTTCGTAAAAAAATAATATCAAAAGAAAGAAAAATGAGCTGGTTTTTATCAATTAAATTCAACTGTCTGAATTTGAGATGTTGTTTAAGTTGACTGGCTATTTTATATTGGCTGTTTTTCCCCGCAGCAACTTTTTTAAAATATTTTTGCAAGTAATTGGGCCCGACATCTTGTATTTGTTCTTTTGAATAAATGCCTTTTTCGGCGCGCTCTAGCATACTGGTATCAATATCGCTTCCAAGTATTCGATAGTTAAACAGTGGATTCTCAGTCTTGTATTCATCTAACACCATCGCCAGGGTATAAACTTCTTCCCCCGATGAACAGGCGGCTGACCAAAAATAATATATGTTCTCCAGGTCATTTGATTTTTTTTTCAAACTGGCAAGATATTCCCTTTTTAAAAAATTGAAATGCTCATTTTCTCTAAAAAAGTCTGTTTTATTAGTCGTTATGGAGTTGATAAAATGAGGTAATTCCAGATCCATATGCTCGCTATTTAAATATTCGACATATTCTTCAAACGTGCCAATCCCCAGTTCCCGCAATCTGCGGTTAAGTCTAGATTGCACCATCAATCTTTTTCCCTCACCTAGGTTAATACCGGTTTTACTGTAGATCATGCTGGCAATGGATTTATAATCTTGGTCTTTAATGATCACCTGCCCCCTGGTCAAGTTTTCCAATATTTCAAAATTTTTTGTACCCATAAACCAATTACCTTTTGGTATAGAGACCTATTATTTCATTAATATCCAAAATCAAGGCGACTCTACCATCCCCCAGGATCGTTCCACCAGCAACCCCAGGAATATTTTCATTCTCTGCTCCAAGCTTCTTCAAGACTATTTTTTGCTGGCCTATGATATCATCAATTCTTAATGCATAGTTTTTTTCGTGCTGACTGACTACAAGCAAGATACATTTTTTATCCTGCGTTCTAGTGATTTTTTGAGAATTGAAAATTTTGCGTAAATCAATAAATGGAATGACTTCATTTTTAATTTCAATCATGCTTTCAGCATCATTTAATCTTCTGACGTTAATCATATCGAGATGACATATTTCTTTTACTTCAGAATTGGGGAGCACATAAGTTTCGCTCGAAACACTTACCACCATTCCATTAAAAATAGCCAAGCTTAGAGGAAGCTTGATCATCATGGTAGTACCAAAGCCCGCCTGGGTTTCCACATCAATAGTGCCCTTCATTTTTTCAATAGCAGTATTGACCACATCCATGCCAACCCCCCGCCCTGAAACATCTGTAGCCTCATCCTTGGTGGAGAGCCCGCTAGCAAAGATAAATTTCCCTATTTCTTTATCAGAAAGTTGTTTGGACTCGCTCACGAGCCCTTTGCTGATAGCCTTTTGTCTTATCTTTTTTAAATCAAGGCCTTTCCCATCATCGTAAATTTTTAAATAAAAAAAGCCACCCTTATGATAAGCATGCAATTCAACCCTACCAATTCGTGATTTTCCACAGCTAATTCTTTCCTCGGGGGCCTCAATTCCATGATCAACGGAGTTGCGGATCAAATGAGTGACCGGTCCGGTCAGTTCATCCAATATACTCTTATCCAGCTCGGTATTTTCTCCGAATTTTTTAAGCTCAATTTCTTTTCCAAGTTTGAGCGCTGTATCTCTAACAATACGCTGGGCCTGGTTAAAAATTGTTTTTAAAGAAAACATACGCAATGAAATTGCAATTTGCTGAAGATCATGGGTTATTTTATTCAGTTGGATAATGGTTTTTTCTACCAGTTCGCCATTTTTGACCAAATCTTTTCTTCCATAATCCAGGGATGTTTGTAAAATAACCTGTTCCCCGAGATAATCAAGCAAATGATCAATCTTACTAAGAGGAAGTTTGACAAATTCCTCTGGATGTTTGGCCTTATTCAACCCTTGCTTATGCAAAGCCTTATCAATATCAAAGCTATCACAGGCACCATGATCAACCAGAATTTCCCCCAGTTTTTTATTTTGCATACCAACCGCATAATCAAGCTGCTGATCATTAATAACCTGGTCCTCCACCAAAATGGTTCCAATATCCTTGAACTCACTTTGCTTTGCTTCCATTAGTTCCACCAGTTCCTTTTGACACTCGGTGGATAGCCTTGATTCTGATTTTTCAACCTGGACATACTCGGCGGTTTTATTAAGATCGGCTAAAATGATCTGCTTTTCAATTTGCATCTCCAGATCGTTAGTATCCAAAACCCCCTTACGATCTTGCTCAATCAAATCAATGTATTTTTTTATTCGATCATTACACTTAAGCAGCAAACTGGTAATTTCTGGATTGTTTTTGATTTTTCCATTTTTGAGTTTTACCAATAAATTTTCCACAATATGGGTAAAATCACACAAATATTTAAAGTCCACCGTACCTGCCGTTCCTTTGATCGTATGAACGCAGCGGAAAATTTTTTCCATCACTGAAGGTTTGTCCGATTTTTTTTCCATTTCTAGATAGGCTTGCTCGGTTTCGTCCAAAAGATCCCTAGCATCTTGAATAAATCCGACCTGGAGCTCCTCTAAAAACCCTTCTTCTTCAAACATTTTTGAGCTCTTTTTTTAGAATCTTCATTCTCATTAATTCTAAAACACCTTTCAAAATTTTATTTTTATCTGTTTCTGATAGACGTTGAAAATGCTCAGGAGGGGTATCGCTATAATTAAATAACAATAATTCAAGCAATTGCCTTTGCATTTTTTGCTGATCAACGTAAGCTAGGGCATTTCTGACAACATGTTCAAGCATATCCATTTTGACTGGCTTATCCAAAAAATCATAGGCCCCCAGCCGAAGCGCCTTGATCACGCCCTCCTTATCTCCAAAGGCGGTAAGCATAATCGTCTTCAAATCGAAATATTTTTCTTTAATTTTCTCAAGCAGTTCGTATCCATCCATGATGGGCATCTTTACATCTGTAATAACCAGATCTATTTTTTCCTTGGATAAAACCTCCAAACATTCTTTTCCATTACGGGCAACAAAAATACGATTTACAAACAGTTCCAACCATTCCTTGTAAATACTTCCCAGTGTTTCATCATCTTCTACCACCACGATTCGATTATCCAAGATATCCATAAAAATCCCCTGCTTATTATCTTCTATTTTCGAACTATTTTAGTGATTATAAATGTGCTAATTCATCCCATAATTATCCGACAGAATCGATTTTTTACAAAAAAGGTTAAGAAATATTAACTTGAAATAAGATCCTTTTAAGCTAACATCGTTAATTATAACCTCAAAACCAAACGACAATTTTTATGGATCTGAGTATTTTAATTATTGAAGACGAAATACACCTGTTGGATGTCTATGAACACTTTTCCAAATTACACTTTGCAGAAGTTTTTTGTGCCACTAACATCCAGACGGCTTTTAACATTTTAGAAAATCACGATATCCACGTTATTTTAGCTGACAATTTCCTCCCTGGTGGACGGGGAATTGATTTTATCAAAACCATTAATCAACAAGGAAATAACCGGCCAGTGATCCTACTTACGGGAGGGGCAAACAAGGAGTTGGCCATCGAAGCCGCCAACTGTCATGTTTTTAATTTTTTAGAAAAGCCAGTGGCCTATAACGTATTTAAGGAAGTTTTTAACAACATCATCAATCATATCCACAAGCATCAAACCCTGGACAACGTCTTTAACTCTTATACTCTCAATCAAACTACCAGAAATCACTTAAAAACCATGCTCCATATTTCGAGCAGAGAAATGGAAATCATCGAACAGGCGCTACAACCTTATGACAATAAGACCATTGGCAATATACTCTTTATCTCACCAGGAACCGTCAAGCGACACTTAGAAAATATTTTTTTTAAACTAAACATTAGTTCACGAAATGAACTCCGGACTTTAGTTAAAAAATTAAACCTGCAAAGAATCAAACACTCCAATGAACATACTGTTTACAAGATGGCTGCCTCATCCACCACATCGAAATATCCCTGTGGATGCACGCACGCCAAGCAGACCTGTGGTGCCTGTACACCCAAATGTATATAACCACATTTTCGGCAGCGCCATCTGACTTTTTTTGATCTTTTATAAAACTCACCTTTTTGTAATCTTCTTCTTATCATTACAAATCGTTCATAATGATATTTATCCGCTTCAATCATCGCATCGAAGATCTGCGAAATCGTATCAAGGCCCTCCGCTTTGGCAGTCATCGCATATGCAGGATAAAATTTTTCCCAATCATTTTTTTCCTCTTGCACTGATAAATTAAGATTTTCTATAGTATTACCAATATATCCAGCAGAAAAAATTTCCGTGATTGCAAGATTTCCACCCGGAAGAAGTTTAAAAAATCTTTTGGCGAGAATACGTTCATATTCCGCCGTTTGTTCAAAAACTTGTTCAATTATAGGATGGCCTTCTTCCTTGGCAACTTTGGCAAAAAAACTATATCTATTTCGGGCCTGTGATTTGCTAGTAAAAGCTTTGAGTAAATTGATTTCTGTAAGACTACCCTTTAACATATCGCCTCCATAAAAATATATCAAAAGATTATTAAAAATCCGTAATAAAAGCAATAGACCGGGCACTGTTAGTTATACGGAAACATCAACGATTTTAGATCAAGGAAGGAAGATTATGAACATGACTGAATTTACCAACGTAAGTAATAGTGCATCCCGGGTTTCTAGCCAGAATCTAAACAAAAATGTCGATTTTTATGACATAATGGATTTTGCCATTTTAAAGGAAGAAGAGGCCCACGACGTTCTTCTGGGACTATGCAATAAAATGGAAAATCCCGACGCCAAGAAAGCCTTGAGCAGATTGGCATCAGAGGAACTTGAACATATCAAGGTACTTCAAAAACTGATAGCAGGAGGCCCTGGAAATTTTAAAGCCAGTAAGGTTAAATTTGAAAAATATCAAGAACAGGAATTTAGTGATGTTTTAAAGACAGACGCCACTGTTAAAGAGGTGCTGGAATTCACTATTGCTAAAGAAAAAGACTCCTATCTTTTTTATAATGACATGGCCCGAGCGTACAAAGACAAAGAAACCAAGGAAACCTTAGTAAACCTGGCAAATCTGGAAAAAGCCCATCAGGCCAGATTAGAAAAAATCTATTTTCGATATTTTCAGCCCAACTAAGATTCTAATCATATCAATTGCGCCGATCAACGACATTCCTCAATTTGCCGGTACGTCGATTTCTAACCAAGTCTTCGTACCCGCATATCTGAATTTGAATATCACCGATGAGCCCCATCTCCACACTTTCTTTGTACATCTTTTTTTCTTTCGAAAAAAGTTGATAAAGCAACTCCTGATCTTGTCTCAGTAACTCAACATTGCCACTATCTGAAGCAATTCGCCAAATCAAAAAATCCTTTTTATTCTCATGTTCAATAATCACCTGGAATCCCATGATAAGATTTTTGCGGGGATAAGATTTTAAAATATCCGAAAAATCATCCCGATTGACCGTAACTGGCCCGACTCTGGCACCAACTTCCGATCTACCTTGCAGAAGAAACTTTTCGCCCACTTTGGTCCATTTGGCCAGATCTCCGACCGGATATCTGATAATCGGCATCAGCGTTCGTTCCAGGTTGGTATAAACCAGTTTTCCCACCACCCCGTTTTTTTCAATTGGTTCATTGGTATTTTCATCCAATAGTTCCATAATCGAATACTGATTAAAGCAAGCATGTTCTCCGGGCAAGCAAGTTTTATCCACATAACCAAGATGACCGCCATCCACGCTGGCATAGCCAATGGATGAAATGGTAACGTTCGGGAAACAATCTTCCAGGACTTCTCTTTGATCCTGGTATAACCCTTCTCCGCCATATAATATTTTTTCAACCGGCAGTTTAAAATTTTTTCCGCGTACTAGGCTCGCCAGATGCATAAATGAAGTGGGAACTCCGGCCAATACATTGATGTTCAAATCCTGAATCATTTCCAGCAAACTGGAATCTGGACATTTCCCCGTGATCGGATAATGAATTACCGGGGTTTTCGCATATTCAAGCGACTTCATAATAAAAATAAACGAGGCATAAAGTTCACCACTATAAAATAGATTGGCAACTCTATCACCGTTGGCAAGATTGGACTGGTCCAACCCTTCGCCAAATATTTTAGTAAACATTTCCCATTCCGATTTGGTATAAACTGAAAATTTAGGATGTCCGGTGGTCCCACCACTTTTAAGGACAATTCCATCTTCAACCTTTCCCGTCAGTAACTGGTTATTGCAGACGGTATTAGCTGCCCAAAATTTTTCCTGATCAACAATCAAAAGATTTTCTAACTGGAATTTCTCAATATCTACATCACGATATAGTTCTCGATAAAAGGGGGATTTCTCTCTGGCCAATTTAACCAGACTCTTTAATTTTTCGTGTCTATTTACATTTATCATATTTTTCTCTGGTCTTTAACCCGAATTAACTTGCCGCTGGCAGGGGTTCTTAAAAATTCATTTGATTCAATTTTCTTAACTTCCAATTTCAAAGCTTGTTCGATCTCAATCACTTCATACAAATCTTTATAATTTTTTAATACTATTTTTTTTACATCACCAGAAATAATTTTACTTTTATCCAGTTTTAAAATCAAGTGATCCAGACGATCACGGTTAGTTATCTCTATTTGAAACTCACCACTGTATGAACATTTGTCACACAGGATATTTTCAATCATTTGAAAATTAATAAAAGTGCCTCCTACCTTGAAAACATCCCCCATGCGCCCTTTTAACTCAAATAACCTGGCCTTTCTTCCACAAGCACATTTACCTGGTATCCACCTACCCATATCACCTATTTCATACCGGTTGATAACCACAGATTCCCGGTCTGGTGTGGTAAACACCAATCTGCCAATTTCATTGTCATCCACCGGCATATCCGAATCAAGCTTTAGAATTTCCAAGTGGTGAATACTATCATGTAAATGGTGGACACTCCCCAAGGTGTATTGACACTGATATCCAAGCGGACCGGCATCAACGCTCCCATAACTGGCTGACTTGATCAAGTTAATATGAAATTCATTTTGAACCCATTCCTTTTGTTTGCCAGTGAAATGCTCTCCCCCATAAAATATCTTTTTAATTCCATTATATTTTTTAAATTTTTCCTTATTGTAATCCAACAATTGTATCAAATATGAAGTCATACCAATTAGAGTATCTATGTTATTTGTAACGATCGTCTCTCCAACAAATTCAAAATCCGGCCAGGCTCCCATGGTATATTGAATGGCACGCATTTTTTCCAAAATAGTAAAGAAGCTGATCATCCCCCCATAAAGCCCTCCACCAAAAAAAAGATTAATAACTTTATCACATTTGGGATCGAGGCCGGAAGCTATCAATCCTTCACTGGCAGCTTCCATCAGTAAATAATAATCTGCATAGTCAAAGGAAGAAAGTGCGGTTTTACCCGAACTTCCCCCACTTTTAAAAAATAACTTGGCATGCTGGAGATCATGACTTTGTTTTTGAAAATCATCCTTGGTCATGACTTTTTGACTGGACGATTGGTTGAAATAATTTGAGAAGTTTATTCTTGACCATCCGTCTATCCCTTCTACCATTGCACTGACATTTTTCGTAAACGCATGCAGTGGATAGACCCCATCATGTGCCTCACCTGCATAGGTATCAAGCATAGTTCCAACTGGTTTGATCCGGGTAGCACCCGTTTTCAATAAAATATCCAATATATCGAAAGAATCTTGCAAATTGCCCGCAAACCCGATCGTCTGTAAATAATTCCGGAAGGGAAATAATTCAGATAAAATACTTTCCTTGGAAAGCGGCTTGATCCAGATAGTTCGGTGCAAAGGGGAAGTTTTTAGAGTTGAATCATTTTCAACATAGATTCGAAATTTTTTATCTGGATCTTCAAGCACCAGTGAGTCCATCATTATCTCATCAAGTTTGACCAATTCTGTAACGTTAGTAATTTCCGCCTGGACATCGGTGGGAAGCGGTCTAGTTATTTTTTGATCGGATTCCTTTTTTAAATATTGATAAAACTTTTCAGCAAATTGGCGAACTTCCTGGTATGAACCTGTCTCTAAATAAATACATTGAGGAGAAGCACAGGCCTGTTGTTCCAATCTCACACAATCTCTTGCTAAATTTTTTAAAGTTTCCTCATCTTGGAAATAAGACCTGGTGATATAAGCAAAAGAAATTTTATGTCCCCAGGTAATCACTTTGCATTGAGCCGGTACCATATTTTTTATTTCAAGGACTGCCGGATCCCCCCCCCACACTGAAACACCATTGGCAATCGCCGCCAATTGAATGATGACATCTTTTTGTTTGGAACTCAGTCTCAACACCATCAAATGATTCCTAATCAGTCCCGTATCATCCAGCTCACCTAATTTTTTTAATGCTTTCATTGAAAAACTGGAATCTTTGCTAGAAATTTTCAGTAGATTAACGTTGCCACTTAGCAATCCCTCCACGGCCGCCAAAAAAGCCAGTACATTGGAATTTGAAGGGGTAATATGCAGGATAATCCCAAGCGGTCGTCTCCCTTCAAAAACCTCCACGGTGTCCAAATTTTTCTTCAAATCCCAAACATCATAACCACCCAATTCTTTTTTAATTTTATTTTTCAGATTACTCATTTTTAAAAAATCCCTGAAAAATCCAATTTCATCCTTTAAATCTTCCTGGGATAAATGAGCATCATTTAAATAGTCACCTAACTGTTCATCAGTTAACGCCTGATTAAATCGCTCAAGAGCATCCAAGACCAACCTTACCGGTAGATTCAAATTAAGCGAATTCGACATTTCGTTATCCAAAACTTTCAGATTTTCCATTAATCTTGAATCATCAATTTCTACACCTTTCCACAAATGCATAATTATTCCTTAAAATTTATTCAGGAGTTCAGAGGCCTTCATTGCACAACTTTTATTTTTACTGGTCCCGGCCCTGCCCACAATATCAAACCAGGGAGTCTCCAATTCACAAGGACAATCACTCCCAGCATGTAAAATCGCCAAATCGCCCATCAGCACTGAATTTGCCGGAACTGAAGTTATATATGGGGAAATGAAATTTAAATACCCCACTTGATCAGGCCCGAGCGGTTTCAGAGTTTTTACGTCTCTAATAATTATTTGAGACCACACCGGTACATGAAAATGGTGGGATTTACATTCAATGTAGGGGATACAATGCTCAACTGAACCAAATCCATCCCGCAATCTTTCATCTGGAATATTCAGGTATTCACCGGCCAGGTCATAAAAATCCTTTTTTTCAATCACTTTATCCTGATGTCCTTTCCAGCCTCCACCCAAAAATACCAAAGATTCCTTATGTAATTTTATGGGTGGCATTTTTATTTTTTTCATATGTTCAAGCGTAAAATACAAAAAAGCCGGGAATCCAAAAATTCTCACCGGCAACTGCGCCTCTTCATATTTTTGCAAAACTTCGATACAGCCAAACAAATCAAACTTGTGTTCCCCGTCCCCTACATTTTTAAGAGCATATGATACCTCATTGATGGGAGCATATTTGCATAAAAAATTATCCGTATAGGATGTACCTAGGTTAAAATTTTTCTCGGGTTCATAAGTATATAGGAGGTAATTACATTTTTGATGTGGGGTTATCCATCCGTAATAGTTAAAAATCAGATCGACCATTCTTTGCGCCGATTTAATCGACCATTCATCAAAAAATATCTGGGACTTTTGCCCGGTGGTTCCCGACGAGGTTAAATGTAAAAAGACATCTTTTTTATCAATCGAAAGCACTTCATATTTTTTAAAAAAATTTGCAAAGATAAATGGAATCTTATGAATATCTAAAATGGATTGCAGAGTATCTTTCGAAAATTGATTTTTAATTAAAAGTTTTTCATAAAAGTTGGATTGATGCTGGTGCCAGGCAATCACCTCTTGAAGGGCATCAATAAACAGTCTATCCGTGTCTGGATTAACACTATAGGGTTTTTCCAACATGCAAAATTCCCAAACTTTGCCAAGCCTTTCCCGATCAAATATCTCAAGTTTTTCCAATTTTGCTCCCATAGTAAGGATAATTTTCCCACTATAATTTAACCCTTTTGCCATGTATCATAGATATGAAGGAATAAAGAGTATTGATGAAAAATATTCATACAACCTTACAATTTCAGTCCAGCGTAACTGACTAATTTTACGGATTTTTTCTCTAAGCATCCATGGAGGGATCATGAGAAAAACAACATTTATCTTTCTAGCGTCTTTTTTCTTGTGTTGGACGCTTTTGGCAAGACAGCCAGCGGTGGAACCAGTCATGGGACTTTCCATAGACCAGGAAAAACCCGTTTCTCCCAAAAATGCCAAAGGTTTTAAATTCAAATCCAATACAGAAAGAACCAATCGTGAATTGGCCGCAAATATTTACTCAAACGACGGAGTGAAAGAGACCAAATTGGATAATGGGCCTAGTGCCTTACCCATAATTTTTATAATATTTATAACCATACTGCCAATTATTATCTGGTTTAGCATTATCAAAGGAATGAATTTTAAACATTCCAGAAATCGCCAAGAAAAACTAAAAAACAATCTCTCCTTTATGTCCGATTATCAAAGCGATCACTGGCAGGATCATGACGACGATAATATTCCCAAGGCTTCTTGATTAAGTTACTTACAGACCCACTTGCCTTCGCCTTGGTACATACATACCTGCGAGATACTGGCATACTTCACCAGAATTTCCTTAACACCATCATGATTTAAATCTTTAAGATTCACCTGATAATGACGGCGATGATAGTTTCCATGGCTATCTTTTGCTTCCGACCAAAAGCTAGGCCCTTTTTGAATATTCATTTTATCAAAGTTATTTTTATCAATATTGATAAAGTAGAGTCTGCCCTGCCCTTTGTAATCAATATATTCTTGCTCCCCGGCATAAAAATATAAAATCATAACGTTGGTTTCCGCCGAGAGTTGTTTAATGGCAATCCGGTCCAAGACAGCATTTTTACCAAAAGCATCGAGTTCAAAACTTTTAATTAATTTTCCTCTATGGGATAAAATATGTAAAACATCTCTCCCATTATCCTTGTGATAAATAATCCCTTCCTTATATTTGTCTTGATTTAAATCCACCTTGTAAAGTGGGGTGCTTGCCTGCAAATCGTACACGGTTTTTTTAATTTCTTTTGTTGACTGTTGTAATCTTTCTTGCAAAAGCATCTTCTTGATATACAACTCATCTTGGGACCAGGCCCAAGGTTGCCAAGCTTCCCATCCCAAAATCACTGCAATAAATAAAACCTTCATATCCTTTATTTTAAATTACTAAAAATTTAACGTCCAGAGGCATTATATCGCCTGTGCGCCCAGACCTATTCAAAAAATTGCCCCCTGGCTGTTCAATTTACCCTTGCAGGCCATCAATCCATAGGTTAAATTGTTCATGTCATTGTAGATAAAAAAAGGATTATTATGATTTTTTCCATTGGGTTTATTAAAGCAAAGAATAAAGTTTTAATCAAAACTTTTGATCTGGTTGGGCAAACCAATTTAAAAACCATTACCATAGACGAAATTAAAAATGAAAAAGTGAATTTGATGATTCTTGATGTTTTAGAAAATGAAAATGAAATCATGTCTCTTTTGGAGGAAGAAAATAAATATTATCCCATCTGCAACGCCTCCACCTTAAAACTAAATGAGGAGAGCTTTAATCAACTATCTTTCCAGCTCGCCAGAGATATCATCAAACAGGCTTATGCAAATTGGGTTTTGAATTGTAATCTCAAGAGCCTTGAGAATTTATTTGTAACACTCGATCATCTAAAAGAACTCATGCCCAATGACCGGGTGGATTTTTTTGAGGAATTGTGGTTCATCATTAAAAGAAATCTAGGGGCCATCACCCTAAAACTTATCTTTAACAATATTAAACCAAACGAGAAAGGCCAAGCTAAAAGCCAGCTCACCCAATTTAGAATAGATGGTGTAAGACTTCCTTCCACTCATGTAGGTGATGAATTTGAAAAAAGTTTGATGGAAACCTACCGTCCGCAAATGGATCACCTGTTTAATATTACTGAGTATAATAAATCTCAAGGGCAGATAGTTATATGTGCTTTAATTAAGGAAAGCCCGGTCATTATCATGGCCGAGCTTTTTGATTTTACCAGTTTACAAAAATCCCTGCTTACCGCTTTATTTGAAGGACTTCAAAGAATTTAATAAATCAACCTTTTATTTTATCTCAATATCAAACAGATGATTTTCAGTAAAAGTAACCATATTCGTTTGTGGGGATGGTGAGAAAAATTGAGTAAGGCTACAGCCTCTATGGTCAACCCACCCGACAAAACCAACGCTTACTTGGGTGGTTTTATTTGTTTTATTCATTTGTATCTGCATGGTTTTAAATAGAACATTGCTAAATTGTATTTCAATCTGGCTTGCGGAATCCTCCCTCACCACCATCATTTTATTATCAATTAATTCCTGAAGTGTATATATCTTCTCATCCATGGCAAATTTTAAATCCGCCTCCTGCCACGGATGATCTTGCCTGGCTGAACCGCTAATTGATTTGATAGTCCCGAGACAACTCCCATTTCTTTTCAGTGATGAGTCAAGATCTTTCCCATAAAATGTCTTTCGACTGGAAGAAAACACCGGGATTTCCTTGAAGGATTTAATTGTAATTTTAATCAAATCGTGTGGGTTTATCACAAATACTTCCGTATCTGTTTTAATTGAATCATATTTTTTAGTCATTTTATTTTGTTCCATATACCAACGAAGTTCGCTACCCTCCAGCGACAACAAGATATAAACTCCCTCAGCCTGCAACACACTATCAAGAGGAGAAGATTGATACCATATTTTTTTTCCTTCCAATTCACTGGCATTTTCTGTCAAATCAAAAGTTTTAATATTTTTACAAAACCCCATATAACACTGAATCTCACCATCCGAATCAATGGTTAAATCAGGCGAATATGCATCCGCCAAATCCTTGAGTCTGATACCAGGTGGAACAAAATGAACCTCGGTGTGATCCTTAGACGAAATAATGACCATGGCATTATTTTTTAAATAATTTGCATATAATTCGTTATGCCGTTGCACCAAATTATCGTTTTCAATTTTAAAATCCTTGACTTGAAATACCAGTTTTGAATTTTGTTCTAACGATTGTTTTAATTTGGAAAAATTAAACTTTAGCTTGTCGATATGAAGATACTGACTGTTATCCGAACTAAAAAACTCTGACGAACCAATCATCTTCGCATCCACAATCGGTTTTAGCTCTCCGGTTAACGGATAATAATAATAAAATGCAAGCTGGATATCAGAAATAATATCACTTTTGTCAAACCTCTCGAATATCAATTTTGCATCAAAACTAAATTGCATTTCTTCTAGATTGGTAAGTCCCTGTACCATTTTTTCCAGCTGTAGCTTGTCTTTCAGATCGCTATAATCAATTACATTTAAATTTAAATAATCTACAAATTCCTTTTGATCCCAGATAATTTTTTTAAGAAGCCCCAGCTTACTCAAATCCCTCAAAATTTTTCTCCTCAATATTTGATTTGACGGGGTAACCTGGAAATTATTTTTAAAGACATTATTCGCATCAAAATAAATCTCGGTATTTTCCATCCCTTCAAATGAAACAAACGGAATAGCTGCAGAATCCATCTGGGTTCCCCCCCCTCCAGCAGGTTCAATTGCCTCCAGCTTGGCCGGTTTGTTTGACTTTCCACACGAAACAAATAACAAAATTAATACATAAAAAAATATTCGCATAAGATCTCCTTGGTTAGAAATCTTTTTACCCGATAAATAATTAGAATTAAGATTTTTTTTGTGCTACCTGGAACCCTTTTTCATAATTGAAAATTGGGCATAAACCATCTGGCAGAAATTATTTTCCAAATTTACCCAGATGATTATCACTAAGCACATGGAAATGAGTATGAAAAACACTCTGGCCTGCATTTCTTCCCACATTGGTGACCACTCGAAAACCATTTTCCTTTAACTTAGTTTTGTTGGAAAATTCACTGATGGCCTTCATAATTTGTAAAAGCCCATCCGGGTTTTCATGAACCATCTCCACCAAATCTTTTTGATGAGTTTTATGAATAAAAAGAAAATGCTCCCTGGCTTGCGACTGAATATCTCGAAAAGCCAGAACATCTTCATTTTCAAATATTATTTCTGCGGGGATTTTACCGTCTATAATCTTACAAAAAATACAATCGGTCATAAATACTCCCCGGGATTACTTCTTTCAATTTTTACCCCAAGTATTTTCAGTTTTTCCTCTAATTTTTCATACCCT
This sequence comes from Bdellovibrionales bacterium RIFOXYC1_FULL_37_79, assembly GCA_001770015.1. Taxonomy (GTDB): domain Bacteria; phylum Bdellovibrionota; class Bacteriovoracia; order Bacteriovoracales; family Bacteriovoracaceae; genus XYC1-FULL-37-79. Next base: position 60,108 of record MEQB01000012.1, on the reverse strand, counting down.
CTATCCAAATGATAGACCCTTTGAACATCGGTAATACCTTCCGCACTCATAGCGGCTAAAACCAGCGCCGCCGAGGCCCTCAGGTCGGTACACATTACTGGACACCCCGTTAGTTTGGCGTTACCTTGAACGATTGCGGCATTTCCAATTAATTCTATCTCCGCCCCCAGGCGCACCAGTTCTGGAACATGCATAAATCTATTCTCAAATATCTCTTCCCTGATAATACTAGCACCTTCCGCTTTAGTTGCCAGAGTCATAATTTGGGCCTGCAAATCAGTAGGAAATCCAGGATAAGGGGCGGTATGAATCTTGGCCCACTTTAGTTTGGATGGTTTGACGATAATAAAATTTTTCCCCATTTCAAAAGTGGCTCCCATCTCTTCTAAAATATGTAACACAACACTTAAATGCCTTGGATTAATATTTTTCACCTTGATTTTAGAATTGGTAATCAGTGCGGCGATAATTAAGGTTCCGGCCTCAATCCGGTCACCGATCGCCTCGTAACTTACTTCCTGGAAATCATCTGCCTTCATATTTCCAGTAATCGAAAGCCGACTCGTTCCAGATCCTTTGATTTTGGCCCCCATGGCGATTAAAAAATTAGCCAGATCCTCCACTTCGGGCTCCATGGCGGCATTTTCAATGACCGTTTCACCGTCCGCAAACAAAGCAGCCATCATTAAATTTTCAGTTGCCCCGACGGAAGGAAAATTAAGCGTGATATCTGCACTTTTTAATCCACTGGTTTTAGCATAAACATATCCGCTGTCGATGGTAATACTGGCGTTCATCTTTTTAAGATTTTTCAAATGCAAATCAATTGGTCTTGCCCCAATAGCACAGCCTCCCGGAAGAGAAATTTTTGATTCTAAAAATCTCCCAAGCACAGGACCAAGCACCAGGATGGATGCCCTCATCGTTTTCACCAAATCGTAAGTTGCCTCATTCGATGAAATTTGAGAAGCATCAAAACTGGTTACATCCCCTTTGGTCTCCACTTTGACTCCCAAATGGGTAAGCAATTTGATCATGGTTTTGATATCCCTAAGATCGGGTAAATTTTTTAGATGAACTGGTTTACTGGAAACCAAAGTTGCGGCCAAGATGGGCAGATAAGCATTTTTTGCAGCAGATACCGATACCTCTCCGCTCATTTTACTCGGACCTTCTATAATCAATCTATCCATATTCTATTCCTTGAATGCTTTTAAAAATCGATTCCTGTTATTATAATCTTTTAGAATTTGTACTTTCGCAAGTGACATTTGCATGGCCAATTCCTGCAATTTTTCCAAATGATCCTCATGCCCCTCCATCAAAAACATTCCGCCCGGCTTCAGTTTATCTCTTACTTGAGCAAATAAATCCGTAAACCACGCTTCATACTGCGAATCTTCTAAAAATAAGGCCATATGGGGTTCATGTTGGATAACTGAGGCATGTACTTTTTTTTCATCCAATTGTCTTTTTATATAGGGGGGATTGGAAACAATAAGGTTAAATTGTTCATCGACCCCCAGCAGCCGATCAGTTTGCACAAAAATTACTTCGCTATCATCCTTCTGGAGACAAGCACCATTTTTTCTAGCAACCACCAGGGCATCAAAGGAAAGATCCGTGGCGATAGCCCGTATCTTTTTATTGGTATCATTTACAACGGAAAGAATAATATTGCCAGACCCCGTCCCCACATCCGCCACCACTACTTCTAAACATGTCAAACTGGCAAGGTAACTCAAGGCCATTTCCACCAAAATTTCTGTTTCACAGCGAGGAATCAAAACACTATTTGAAACCATAAAATAATGATTATAAAAAAAAGCTTTACCGGTTATATATTCCAGCGGAATTTTTTCATTAACTTTTTTTAAAAATTCTTCAATTGATAATTGGGATAAAATAAAACATTCCTCAAAATAAGACAATCCAAGTCCCGGATAAGTTTGCAGCAGGCCGGTCTTAAATTGATCAAAATAAGCTGTCAGTTTATTATTTTTCATCGCCTTGCAAAAGCTCAGCTTGATGGTGGGCAACCAGTGAATCCAAAATCGCCGCCAAATCACCTTCCATGATTTTATCCAATGAGTAGATGGTCAATCCGATTCTATGATCGGTAAATCTTCCCTGGGGATAATTATAAGTGCGAATCCGTTCACTGCGATCCCCTCTTCCAATCTGTCCCCGTCTTTCTGCGGCAGCTTTGGCCTGCTGTTCTTGAACCATTCTATCATAGATTCGGTTTCTCAAAATTCTAAGCGCCTTCTCTTTATTTTTATGCTGTGATTTTTCATCTTGGATGGCAACGACCGTGTTGGTGGGAACGTGGGTCACCCTTACCGCAGAGTCAGTGGTATTGACTGATTGTCCACCACAGCCACCCGCTCGATAAACATCTACACGCACATCATTCATATTAAGTTCAAATTCAACATCGTCCGCTTCCGGCATAACCGCCACGGTAATGGTTGAAGTATGTACCCTTCCCTGAGATTCGGTTTTAGGGACTCTTTGCACCCGATGTACCCCTGACTCGTATTTCAATTTGGAGTAAACCTTATCCCCTGTCACACTGAAGATCACTTCTTTAACACCTTCATCTGACTTGCTGATCGAGACCATTTCTGATTTAAAACCAACATTTTTAAAAAAGTTTTGATACATTCGATATACATCTTGTACAAAGATTGAAGCTTCATCACCGCCCGCCCCGGCACGTATCTCCACCATAACGTTTTTATCATCAAGTGGATCTTTAGGCAGCAAGAGAACTTTCAAACGCTCTTCTATCTTTGGAAGGTCAGTTTCTCCCTGACTGATTTCTTCTTTGGCCATCTCACGCAGTTCTTCATCTTTTTCATCATTCAGGATTTCTTTTGCCTGATCCAAGGTTTCTTTTAATTTTCGATATTCCTTGTAAACCTTGACCACTTCTTCGAGACCGGCCCTTTCAGAGGAAACATCCTTGAATTCTTTTTGATTGTCATAAATTTTGGGATCTGCAAGCTTTTGTGTCAAACTATCATATCGATGAACAACCGATTCCAATTTATCAAACATCGACATGGCTTACTCCAAAAAATCAGCTAATTTAAAATTGGATTTCTCCACATCATTTAGACCGCTGATTTCCACTTCTTCTAGGGTTATGACCTTCATATCTTGTCCAACATTTTTCAAATTGTATTTTTCCTCTAGAAACAAGGCGGCTTTAATGGAAACCAGTGCCACTTCCAACTGATCATCAGCGGGTTCTCTGGTGGTCAGTCGCTGTAACAAAAGCCCAGGAGTAGATAAAATTTTTCCCCACCAGGTATCACACTTTTTGCCCATCAATTTGATAAGCTCATAAGATAATCCGGCAATTGGAAAAACCAGCAGAATCTTGGTTCCCACCGCCAGCAAATGTTTCAAGACCGTAGGTAACCCTGCGCCAACCGGCACAAGCGCAAAAAAAACTGCAAAAATAATGATGGAGATAAAAAGCAAAAAGAAAATAAAGGTCGTGCCACATCTGGGATGAAAGGTGGTATATTTTTTTGCATTTTCAATGGTTAATTCTTCCTGGGCCTCAAACGTCGAGATAGATTTATGTTCCGCCCCGTGATATTGAAAAACCCGCCGGATGTCAGGAATAAATCCTATGATGACGATATAAAATATAAAAATAAAAGCCTTAAGTACTCCATCTATCGTATGAAATGTAAAGCTTTGCAGCCCCCATGAAGCATGGGTGCTATCTGCAAACAAGGCCGTTAAAAAGTGAGGCAAGGCCTTAAACAAAAGTATTCCAAAAACCAGCGAAGCAGCAATCGAAATCCAGGTTGCCAAACCTACTTTTTCTTTTTCCTTTTCCTTTTTTACCGCATCCTCGCGAGTAACTCCATTTTTCTCAGCCTTTTTAATCATCTCGGAAGCCATCGCAATTCTGGCTGAATAATTTAAGGCAACAATTCCATTGGCCATGGTCTCAAGCAAAATAAAAACACCTCTTACAAAAGGTAATTTCAAAAATTTATTTTTTTTAAAAAGCCCAAACCACTGATCCCTTCTGACCCTGATGGTTCCATCCTCTTGTCTGACCGCAACGATAAAAGTATTGGGCGATCTCATCATCACCCCTTCTATCACTGCCTGGCCCCCAATCGAAGTATATTTTTGAGAAAGATCTGAATTATTTAACACAAAATTACCCGTTCATTGAATCAAGAAATTCTGTATTAGTTTTTGTTTTTGTAATACGACTTAACATAAACTCCATGGCATCGATAGTATTCATCGGATGCAACACTTTTCTAAGCAAATAAACTCGTTGTAAATCATTATCACTCATTAAAAGGTCTTCTTTTCTGGTTGAGGCCCGATTAATATCCAAACATGGGAAAATTCTTTTTTCCAGAAGTTTTCTGTCCAATTGAATTTCGGAATTACCCGTACCTTTAAATTCCTCAAAAATAACCTCATCCATCCTTGAACCCGTATCGATCAACGATGTTGCAATAATCGTCAAAGAGCCGCCGTGTTCAATATTTCTGGCAGCACCAAAAAATCTTTTTGGTCGATGAAGTGCATTTGAATCCACACCACCTGACAGGATCTTTCCTGATGGCGGAACCACCGTGTTATAAGCGCGCGCAAGTCTGGTGATTGAATCAAGCAAAATGATAACGTCTTTACCCGCTTCCGTCAGTCGCTTGGCTTTCTCCATAACCATCTCGGCTACCTGAACGTGGCGACTGGCCGGTTCATCAAAAGTACTAGATACTACCTCCGCCGCAACATTTCTCTTCATATCGGTTACTTCTTCCGGTCTTTCGTCAATCAGTAGAACAATCGTAACCGCATCTTTGTGGTTGGTGGTAATGGCATTTGCCATATCCATTAAAAGGACAGTCTTTCCGGCCTTGGGAGGGGCCACAATCAAACATCTTTGGCCAAACCCCTGGGGAACGAACAAATCAATTATCCTGGTTGAATAGTTGGTTGGTTTAAATTCCAAATTAATTTTTTTCTCTGGATAGAGAGGGGTTAGGTTATCGAATAAAACCATTCGCTTGTGTTCTTCAGTACCTTGAAAGTTAACGGTTTCCACTTTTAAAAGCGCAAAATACCGTTCGCCGTCCTTGGGTGGGCGAATCTGACCAATGACTGTATCCCCTTTTCTCAGCCCAAAACGCCTGATCTGGCTGGGGCTTACATAAATATCATCAGCACCTGGAAGGTAGTTGTAACCGGGAGAACGTAAAAAACCAAAACCGTCAGGAAGTATTTCTAAAACCCCTTCGCCGAAAATTTCATTATCATTCTCTGCATGTTTTTTTAATAAGGCAAAAATAACTTCGTGCTTTTTTAAGGCACCAGGATTTTCAATTCCTTCCTTTTCTGCCATCTGGGTTAATTCAATAATCTCTTTTTCTCTTAAATCATTCAAATGCATCAGTTTCTACTCCTTAATACACAAGATATATAATAATTTTTTATTTGAGCTATTTATTATGAAACAATCTTCCCTTGTCTGTTACTTAAGATTAACTCAAGAAATCGCTTTCACTCTCCACGTTTAATATTGATTTTTCAATTGGGACGAACGCAGAAAAAAGCTAGTGATTAATAACCTTTGAAAGTTAAGGTCTTTGTTTCTATCATAGCTTTTAAACATTTCTTGTCAAGTAGGTTTCCTTTTCTTTGGAGATTATCCGTATAATTTACATCAGATAAATATAACTGATTGAATTTACATCCTGAACATAGTATGTAGCTATTCTATGTTTTCTGTATCATCACCTAGATTCAAAACCCTCCTAGGAAAAAAAATAATGTCCATTGATTATGGCGAAAAGTACGTCGGGCTAGCGACCTTCATACCCGGCAATGATCCCTATCCATTATGCTTTGAACGAATTAGATTTCAAAGTCCCAAGCAACTTATCAGCGATTTGATCAAATATGTAAGCGAAGAAGCCATAGCAGTGCTCGTACTTGGCATCCCAAGATTACTTGACGGCAAAGAAACCAAGGCCACTGAAAAAATTAAACATTTTGGTGAATTGCTCAAAGCAAGTATCCCCAACGTATGCGTCTATTTTCAAGATGAAACCTTGAGCACTTTCGATGCCAAAGACCGTATGAAAAACTCTCCCGAATTTAATTTCAAAGTAGCAATGGACAAAATTGATATGGTTTCTGCCGTTATCATCCTGGAAGACTTCATCGCTGATAAAAATCAATTGAGTGAATAGCAAGATGCAATAACAAATTTTTCAACTTTACTTAAACTATTGTACTTTTCCATATCGCGAATTATCATCTAAAGTACTTTTTAAAAATTTTATGTTTAAAAAAATCATACTACTCACTTTTTTTATCATCTGTCTGGCAATTGGCTTTGCTTTTTATAAAGTCTATTACTCCATTGAAAATTGGCGTTACCAGGGGCTTGATCAGATGTTTGAGATTAAAAGAGGAGAAAGTTTTTCCCAAATCAATTTTCATTTAGGTCAAAAAAGATTGATCTCCAGTAAAAAAATCTTTTATCAATATGCCAAGATAAACGGACTGCTAAAAAGTTTCAAGGCAGGTAAATATTTAATCAAAACCAATTCCAATATGAAGGATGTCATCAACACCCTAGTTGGTGGCACCCCCATGCTAACCAGGCTAACAGTGCCTGAAGGAAAAAATCTGTTTGAAATTGGTAAAATTCTAAATGAAAATAATATTTGTAATTATGATGAATTTATAGCGCTTGGGTTGGATAAAAATTTTGTCTCTTCACTGGGAATCAAAGCAGCGCGTATTGAGGGCTATCTTTACCCGGAAACCTATCTCTTTCCCCCTGACACTCCCTCCAAACAAATTATTATTAAAATGGTCGAAACATTCAGAAAAAAAATATCCGGTCTGGACTTCTCCAAAACCAGCTTAAGCCTTCACGAAGTCATTACCCTTGCTTCGATCGTGGAAAAGGAAACCGGTGCCCCCTTTGAACGGGCCAAAATTGCCGGAGTTTTTTTAAACCGGTTAAAAAAACGGATGCGCTTGCAAACTGATCCCACAATTATCTACGGCATGTTTGAAGAGTTTGGCGGCAATATCCAGTTAAAGGATAAAAAACACCCCTCCCCGTACAATACCTACATGATTACCGGTCTCCCGATTGGCCCGATTGCCAACCCAGGCATTGAATCCATCAAAGCTGCGCTAGAACCGGAAATTCACACTTATCTTTATTTTGTCAGTAAAAACGATGGAACCCATGAATTCTCATCCACTTTGATAGAACATAATCAGAAAGTCGAGCTGTTCCAAAAAACCCAGTCCATGAGGCAGGGAAAAAGCTGGCGGGATCTTAACCTCAAGCTGAATCAATCTGGGAAATAACCAACTTGTTTGCTCAATATTAAGCATCTTAATTTGTACCTTACTCGTATCGTATTCGTATTTTTTCACTTAATTCTCATTATTTCAAACCATCCTTCCGATAATGTTCAAACGGTGGCAAGTGCTTTAACGGAACATTTTTACCCCTTAGGCCATTGAACAAATTTAGGGTAAAATATTAGGAAGAGAAGGCCCCGCTAGGATATACATAATGGAGGAACCCATGGAAAAGGCCAAAATTGAAAAATACAAAAAAGTGCTACTTACTCTTAAGACCCAAATTTTAAGTGGAGGGGTTTTAAAAATAGCAAGCGACCTCCATACCTCCCCGGAAGACCTGTCTGAGGAAGGTGATTTAGCGAACAATGTGATTCATCAAGAAATCTCGTTCAATATTAAAAACCGTGAACTCAAAAAACTTAGAGAGATCGAAGAGGCATTGGACCGCATTGAAAGCAATTGTTTTGGTGAGTGTGATGACTGCGGTGAAGAGATCTCTGAAAAAAGACTAAACACCCAACCGTGGACCACTCTTTGCATTCATCATGCTGAAGAACGTGAACGCGAAAATTTAGTCAAGAAATTAGCCTGATAAATTATAAGATATCTGGCTGAGCAACCGTATATTTCTGTAAATCGTTGGTCTTTTCCAGCAAGCCGTTGACCTCCTGTTGGAGTACTCCATAAGTAACTTTAGAAGGGGTGAGTTGAATGCTGGTTAAGTCTCTTCTTTGAGTGTGCTGACAAGAAATAAGGGCCCCAATTAATAATCCTAATATTATGAATTTTGGCATGTCTTTCATATCTCCTCCTGAGATTTAAGGCCCATTTTGGGCCACTTCAAACACATCTTTTATCAAGCAAAATCCTTACCAAGATTTTCCACGCTTTTTCAGCTGATTAGAAGCTCGCTTGATTTTGAGAATTTATTTGGACACCATCTGGCGATATCAAATGACGTACTTTATAGATTTTGTTTATGTTTAAATTATTTACACATACTTTTGTCTAACAAATATACAAATTTCATAAAAACCTACACTCTTCTCCCATTTATCCAGGATAACCATCTGTTTTCTATCAAAGAAAATTGGCAACTAGTTTGCTCATAAATTAGAGAGCAGGAACAGTGTTCCTGTGTTATTAACAATTTAAAAAAGAAAGAAAATGAGAAACCAACAACATCCTATGAGCTTTCTATTTAAATGTTTAGTGATCGCTTGGGTGTTCACATCCTTAAGTCTTCACGCCAAGCCTAGCTCAAATGGCTGTCCCTTTGATTTACTCGACTTAAACTCCAATTATGCAAGCTGGGGCATCTCACCCACCAATAAAAAATCTTCCATCAACCTGCAAGAAGCCTGGCAAATCTTGAGTGCACCCAAAAAGAAAATAGTGGTGGCAGTGATTGACACAGGTATTGATCCAAATCATTCTTTTCTCTCTGGAAGTTTGTATTTGAAAGATCGCAAAATAACCAGTAGCGAATATGGCATCGATTTTTCCAAAAATTGTAAAAACAAATACACTCCCTTTGATTATCATGGACACGGCACTCATGTAGCAGGAATTATCAGAAGCGTTGATCCTTCCGTACATTTATTGATTTTAAAATATTACAATCCGGAGGCCACAGGGAAAGATAATCTTAACTCCACCATCGACGCCTTAAAATATGCCGTTGATCACAACGTGGACATTATCAACTACTCAGGTGGAGGACCGGAACCAGCTTTGGAAGAATTACGAATACTCAAAGAAGCTGAGAAAAAAGGTATCCTGATTGTAGCAGCTGCAGGCAACGAAGAGTCGAACATCGATCAGAAAAAAAGTGCTTACTACCCAGCCAGCTATGGATTATCGAATATCATCACCGTCTCAGCTTACGATATGCAGCTCAGTATGCTTTCCGTATCCAATTACGGAAAATATTCTGTGGATATATTTGCTCCTGGACACCGGATCAAATCATCATATCCCAACGAGCGATCCGGGATATTAACCGGTACCAGCCAGGCCACCGCTTTTGTCACAGGCGTTGCTTCCCTGATGAAGTCCCAGTATCCCGCCTTTGATGGACCAACCATCAAGAAAATCATCACGGCTTCGGCAACCGAAGAAGTTAATTTCTTCAACAAATGTAAATCAAATGGAAGGCTCAATGCCTATAATGCTTTGAAAATGGCAAAGTCTTATGAGACTTTAAAGATTACTCCCAAGCGGGAACTCGCCAACAAAAAAGTCGGACAAATCCAATATCGATTGATAAGAAAAGCCAACTAATTTTCGTCTTAAAAAAAGCATTTACGGAAGTACTACAAAATAAGAAAACATCTTCAAACCAACCGTGATCAAAATTAAATTAAAAAGCATGATAAGCATTATATAACCAACTCTGATGGTCCCAAAGATTTTGAGGGTCAACAACTGTTCCAATTTGGTTTTTTGATCTTCCCGGTGATCTATCCAGGACGTTATCTTGGATACATATACTGAATTACCAGCAATGGTCTCCTTATCGGAGGACATCACTTTATCTTTGATCCGGTAACTTAAATACTTCTTAAGCCCCAATTTTTCAAACTCGGCTACTAAATGAGTAAGTTCCAAATAAAAAAATTTACGATTTCTTTCCACCGGATCGATATGGTCAAAAAAATACGTAAGCAGATTATCCAAACGCCTTTTTATCGCTAATTCATATTTAAGATATCTAGAATATTTTTTATCAAGGATAAAATAAGCAAGTCGCCTAAGGGTCCCCATCCGATAAAATATTTCCTGGCTTTCATAAAAGCTCAGATGGCCAAAAGGCTCGCCAATAAAATTAAAATTCAATTGAAAACCACAGGCCTCACACTCTTTATCAGTTAAATAAATGCTCTGGCAGCGGGGACATTTTTTGATGGCTTTGACTTTTTGCGAATGTAAGAGATCACCTTGAATCTTAACTTCCATGTTTTCATTCATGCCTAAATCCTTTTATTCATATCCCACCTGTTATGATACCCAAAGGTTTTGGGTGTTGGCAATTACCTGGCAAAGAATTAGAATATCTTTTTAACTGTTTTTAAGCGACCGAGAAAATATGTCAAGATTATTTATTAAGAAGAATATTGCTTTTATTTTCAGTTACCTGGGAGGCATTTTGTATGCCTTGGGCTTTCCTGTTGAGTTTATACCCTCCGTCTTTTTTGCCCCCTTGATCGGAGTAGCTATTTTCTTTGCATCCATTTTCAAGGAGCATTCTAAAAAAATAAAATTGATTCACTTTCTTTGTTTTTCGCTAGGGGCCTACACCTTAGGCTACTACTGGATACCCTACACCATCAGCGAATTTGGAAATATTGACTCCCCTTTTAATCAAATGCTGGGAATTTTATTTTCACTCATTATTGTTCCTCATTTTCTAATTCTAATTTTGGTTTCCAACTTTCTACAAAAAATAATAACCCACCAAAGATTATCGATCATCGCCTACCCTCTTATCGCATTAATCATAACCCTCATCGAACATTTTACCCCCACCCAATTTCCCACCTATCTGGCCCATCCTTTTGGTCATTTGGCTCCCTATATCTCCCTGGCACCGATTTTTGGAACCATCATATTTTCTTTCATAAGTTTTTGGTTAATTTTAACCTTGACCCTAAAACCGGTCTCTCGTAAAAATAGAGTGATATCGGTCGGTGCCTTTAGCTTGTTTATTATTTGCAATTACCAAAATCCCCTGACCCCGCTGGCTTTTCCCAAAGAACCTACCAAACAACTTTCCATCAGAATGGTTCAGGCCAACGTGGGAAATTTTTTAAAACTATCTTCCAAAGAAGGCGATTTTAATTCCATCTCTGAAGTCATTACCAGGTATCAAAACATGAGCATGGATCAAACCATCATACCTGATCTGATCATCTGGCCAGAAACTGCCTATCCCAAGACGCTCTTTTCCAAATATTTGCAGGAAAATAAAACCAGTATACCGGAATTATTTAAAGAAATAATCGACCATCAAAAAGCAGACCTTTTTATTGGTGGATACGACTACGACAAACTGGATGACACTTCCACTTTTGAAACTGAATATAACGCTGCTTTTCTCTTCAAGCACTCAGATCAAGACCTACCAAGGTTTGACAAGGTTTACCATAAAATTATTTTACTGGCCTTTGGTGAAACCCTGCCTTTTGGCGTCTTTAATACCTATCTTGGAAGGTATGTAACGAATATTTCTTATTTTAAAAAAGGAAATCAACATACGTTATTTGAAACCAAGAAAAACTCTTTTTTCATTTCGTCCATTTGCTACGAAATACTTCAGCCTCAATTTACCAGAAAATATTTAAATGCAGTGGAGCATGAACCACACTTCATCATCAATCTGACCAATGACTCATGGTATGGAATCTCCAGTGAACCCTATCAACATCTTTTTCTGGCAAAATGGCGGGCGTTTGAATTTAAGATTCCCATTATTCGTATGACCAATACTGGTCTTTCTTCTATTCTTTATCCAGATGGAAGTGAATCCAAAAGATCCAAGCTAGGAAGCGTGGAAAATCTTGATCAAACATTTGCTTTCACTGATCGAGTCCCAACTATCTATCAAAGATATGGTTACCTACCCTTTTTCATTTTTTGGCTGCTGATTGCTGCAATAACCGCACTTATTAATTATCGCAAAGAAAAACCTTCACAGAGCAAATCGTGAAGTCTTAAAAATCCCATAAACACGCTGTTTGCATCAATAATGGGCAAAACGTTCAAAGGTTTGGGACGATTTTCCATCAATACCAGAGCATCCATGGCAAGATCATCAGGATAACCAATAATGGGGGATGTATTCATAACTTCACTCAAGGCAATATCGATATTGGTTTCAGCCTTGGTAAAGGCCCTCCGAATATCACCCTCTACCACTATCCCCTTTAAAATACCCATCTCATCAATCACCGCGCAGGCACCGACTGGATATCTCGTCATTTCCAAAATAGCTTCTCTGAGACTGCTAGATTCCATTAAAGTCGGACATTCTTCTTTCTTTCTCATCAGGCTCATCACTTTCATCAGCATACACTTACCCAGGATTCCTCCAGGGTGATTAATCGCATAACCTTCACGATTGATGCCTGCAATAGACTCATATAAAACCGCCATGGCATCCCCCATGGCCAGCGCTAGCGTAGAACTGGTGGTGGGTGCTTGGTTATTAAGACAGGCTTCTTTTTCCACCGAACAATCCAAAATAATTCCACATTCACTGCCAATTACCGATGCTGGATTACCAAGCAGTCCAATTTTTTGCTCCCTGGGAACAGCTAAAAACGGCAGTAATTTTAAAATCTCTTCGGTGGCTCCGGATTTACTGATAAAGACCACACAATCATTACCTCTAAGTCTTCCCAGGTCACCATGCAACGCTTCGACAGGATGAAGAAAAAATGATGGCAATCCCAGTGATGAGAAAGTTGAGGCAAGTTTTTGGCCAATCATTCCCGACTTTCCCACTCCACAAAAGACTAATTGTCCTCCCATTCTTTGAATCATACTAAGCAAATCTGTAAGCTTTTGTACCACTTCCTGGGTTAATCTCTCTTTGGCAGACATAATGGCCACTGCCTCTAGATCCAAAACCCTTTGCATTGTCAGAAGATTATCCATATTTTCACCATACTTGTTTGTTATCATTCACAATATTGTAACTTATCTAAAATGGCACTATCAATCTTTGCTTTATAATTTTTATAAATATGTTAAAATAGGGGCAGGAGAATTATTTTGGCAAAAATTATTTTCAGAAAGTTCTTATTATTATTTTTATTATGTCTGGCATCATGCTCGTCTTACGAGCAATTTAAATATATAACCGACGAATTTGAAATCCCTTCTCAAGTTTTCAATGCCTCTTATGCGCAAACCTGGCAAGCAGTCTTGCAATTTGCCAAGAAATTCGATCTGGCCGTTCAAAATCAGGAAGCTGGAATTATCAAAACCCGAGAAATAGATAACACTCTTGAACTAAACTTCACTGATTCATTTGGTTCCAAAGATTCGGTGAAATCAGCTAAATTTAAAGTTATTATCAACGTCGTGAAAGGTTATCGTGGTAACAAAGAAATCACCAAAGTCACCATTTTTAAAAGACAGATGGTCGAACAAGATTTCTTGCAAGGTTACAAAGTGATTGCCAGCGATGGAATATTTGAAAAGGTGGCCCTTTACCGCATTGGTAAGATCTTAAGCGTTGATAACAAAATCCAAAGTATTGAAAAGGTCAAGCAAGAGGAAGATGCCAAAAAACTCTAGCTTAAATTTTAGTTTCGGCCAGGCTCACTCGTTTCCAAAATTGTCGCTTATTAACTTTCTCCCCCTTGGGTGAGGATTTTCCCGTTAATCGCCCCAGCGAATAATCCATTTCTTCAAAGATATCGTCATATTTTTTATCGTTGATCATTACGAGTAGAGGCTTCTTGGCCTCTTGCAACTCCAGATCCCCAACCGTTTTAATGACATTTTTTATAATGTTGGTTCTTTTATAAACATTTTTCACATTATAATAATTTTGTTGATCATAAAGCATCGCCCATACTCTTGATCCATAGGATTTTAACTTTAAACCTTTGATATTTTCCAGCGCTTGAATTCTGACTAACAGAGAACTGTCGCCCAATGCCTCCGCATATACCGGACCGTAATCACTCTGCTTGAGCGCCAATAAAGTTTTTAAACTGGCCATGCGCAAAACCCAGCTGGGATGTTTACTGAACTTGGCAATAAATGGGGCTGCTTTCTTGCCCACAATCCTTCCCAGTAAAAACGTGGCTATCCAACGATTTTTATCAGGATAATCAGAACTTTTCATAACATTGATCAAAACCGGAACAGACTTCCCGGCAAGCTTCAAGGTGCGCTCCTTAAGCGCAAAAAGATCCTTGTGATTAAGCTCTTTTTTATAAGTATCATTCAAGGCAAAAAGCACTGGTTCTTTTTTAAAATCCATCAAATTGTTGGGCTTTTTTACGTTTGAATAGGCATCTACATTTAGGGTAAAACCAATGATAATCATGAACAACAGCTTCAATTTCATACTAACCTCAAAAAACTAACCAAGCATTTTTTCAAATTCACTAAGCAATTCTTCTGCTGATTTTTGATCCTCGGCTATTTTTCCAGAATCAGCAGCTTCCACCGGAGCCTCTTCCTCCGCTGGTTCAGGGCCGGTACTTGCCACCACTTTAGGCTCCGGTTCGGCAACGTCCTCTGGTACAGATGCCGCAACTTCAGGTGCGGGTTCTGGTTCCAGTTCAGGTTCCGGTTCAGGTTCAGGCTCTGGCTCAGGTTCGGCAGGCGCAGCATCCACCTTGGCGGCAGCCACTTCGGCACCTGGATTTTTTAACGCTTCCAAGGATTTTCTTAGTTGCTCATTTTCTTGTTGAAGCCTCTTGAGGTTCGCCAAATCCTCTTCTATTATTTCATATTCCATTAATCTTTCTTTCAATTCATCTCGCTCGGCTGTAACGGCATTTAATTTACTATGCACTTCATCACTGGAAGCGCTGGAAGCCCCCTGAGCTTTTGCCTCTTGAACTTTTTTCTCAGCCTCCGCCAATCGTCTCTTTAAATCAACAATTTCCTCTTGAAGTTTTTTGATTTCCTTGGCACTGGCATCGGGGTCGCCTGCACCTCTCAGCTGTGTTTCCAAGTCCTGGATAATGCTATTTTTTTCGCCAAGTTGTTGCTTCAATTTATTAATTTCCGCATTTTTTTGATTCAATTCCTCTTCCGAAATACCGGTTGTAATAGTGGTTCTTTTTAAGTTTTCAACTGGCAGCACTGAGGGGATGCCCTGACCTAAATCCAAACCGCCCCCCCTAAAAAGAGAGGATTTTAACGCTGTGGAGTTTTGAATAATGGAGTCCAAATAATTTTTTACCACACTGGCAGGAATCTGATGTGATAATTCATGAAATTTTTTTCTATTGAATAACCAATAAATTATTATAATGCCCAAAACAAGGATCAAAAGGCCAATAATAATAATCATCGCTTCTTGCCCAAAATCGGTTAAAACAAGCTTCATCGATTCCACTAACCCCTCCATGGAAAAGGTACAGAAAATTGTGTTAATTTAACGATCACTCACGTCTGGTCTCTATGATCAACATGCTACACTATTATTATACCCAAATTACCAAGAAATACCTAAGTTATTTTCATTCCAGCGGATAAACCCTACCGCTTTGGTCGGTTTTAATCAAACCAGATTTGGATTGATTATCTCAATTATTTTTTTATATAAGGGGGGTCTGGCCCCGGCTATCGATGACTGGAAAGGATGAGCGGGATTTTATTCGTCTTGGTCTTCATCAGAGGTCTCTCTTTCAGACTTATCTTCGTCCTCTTGAGCTTTATGACTAATAACATATTCTTCACTTAACCACTTTCCCAGATCAATCATTTTACATTGAAAAGAACAAAAAGGTCGAAACTCACTTTGATAATAATTAAATTTTTTTTTGCATTTAGGACATTTAATTTCTAGTATTTTATTCTTCATAATTTTTACAATAACTTTCAAATAAACTTATCAATCGATAGGAGAAGGTCTCGGTCAACTGAGAGCTTATCAATTGCTTTTGTTCCAAGCAAGAAATAACCCGTATCCCTTTTACCGAACTCGACAGCCAGGCTTCGCTGGCATTGAGTAAATCTTCTTTGGGGTAAAACCCTTGCTGGACTTCCCAATCATTTTGCTTTAAACATTTGATCAGGTGACTTCTGGTAACTCCATCCAAAATCCCGGCTTTGACATCCGGGGTATAGATAGTGTTGCCGGATTTGAAAAAAAGATTGCTGGTGGCACCTTCCAATAGATAACCATCCTGGTTGATTAAAACAACATCCTCGAACCCTCTTTCTCTGGCTTTTCTAAGTATTTTCGCAGTCTCCATATAGGAACCGATCTTGATGCACGAAGGGTGGTGACCTTTATTTTGTTCTCGAAGATCAAGCGCAACTTTCGTTTCCCTTATCACTGTCAAGCTATAATCAACGGGATGGGCCATAATAAAAAATTTAATCCCATCTGGCTTTTTTCCCAACTCAACTCCATCATCGTTAAAAGGATAAAGAGTAATCCTAAGGGATATATCCATTTTATTAATTTGCAATTTTTGACTTAATTGTGAAATACCATTTATAATTTGAAGACGAAGCGCCTCCCAGTGAATGGTATTTTCGTTATAAAAATAATCCAAATTCATTTTAAGCCGGTTTAAATGATCTTTAAGAAAAAGAATTTTTCCGTTGTAAGTTCTAAGCGTGGTAAAAATAGTTTCACCAAACAAAACACCCCGGTTATCAAAACCAAGCCCCGGACTATCCAAACCGACAATCTTATCACCGTCAAAAATCAACGTTTTCATCTGATCGATCCCAATCGTGTTATTTTTGGTTATAATACCGGATTAATTCGTAATGGCAAATCTACTTTTTTTCAAATTTTGCAAGCAAATTAAATATTTTAGGATGATCAAAGGGTTTCATCAAGCATCCATCCGAAAACATTGAAATCTCTGAGCCAATTCTCTCCACCAGCCCTGTTATAATAAAAATTTTTCCATCAAAATTGGGTAGCTTTTTAATTTTTTTGATCATTTCCTCACCATCCATGATTGGCATTAGGAGGTCAGCAAACACATACTTGTAACTATGTTTCAATACCAAATCAAAGCCAGCTTGCCCATCTTCTGCTATATCAACCTCAAAGCCCATGTTGGATAATTGATCTCCCAGATAATTTCTAATTTCAAATTCATCATCCACCACTAAAACCCGCCCTTTCATCCTGGGTTTTACAATCTTTAAAAGCGACTCAAAACTGATTTTTAATAATGGCAATTTTATACAGATGGTGGCTCCCATCTGGAGCTGGCTGATTAAATCAATGCTTCCACCGCTTGCTTCAACAATATTTTTCACGATCCCAAGTCCCAGACCACATCCTTTGCCAACTTCCTTGGTGGTAAAAAAAGTATCAAAGACTTTCTCTTGCACTTCCTTGGTCATTCCAGTTCCATTATCCGCAATTTTTATCACTCCAACGTCATTATCAACCATGGTCTTGATCACAATGACTCTTCTTTTTTTATTTTCAGTGGCATCTTTGGCATTCGTCAATAAATGGGTGATGACTTGCTCAAACTTATTAAAATTTCCAAGAACCCAAAAATTTCCCTTTGAGTATTCCTTGATAATATGAACGTTGGCTTTTTCAAACACTGCATAAAGCATGTCCAAAACCGTATCAATCACTTCATGCATATCAATCTTGACAACTTCCACATCATTTTCACAAGAATAACTTCTTAATCCATTAACCACATTGGCAATCCGGCTGACTGCTATTTTTTGTTTTTGAATATGATTCAACATATCCATCTTGGAATATTCATCTTTTTTAATTTTTAATTCAAGCAATTCAATGTGACCATTGATAATCGCCAGCGGATTATTAATTTCATGCCCCACTCCCGAGGCCAGTTGCCCCAGCGAAGCCAATTTGGAAGACTGGAATAATTTCCTCATCATGTTTTCTTTATCATTTTCCATTTGAACTTGCTGCGAAACATCCTCCAGGAATCCCACCACATATTTAAGACCACCAAGCACATCATCAATCCTGCTATATGATATTTTTCCGTGGATAACCTGGCTAAATCCTTTAATTAATTTTCTTTCAGTTATGTAGGAATTTAATTCCCGTCTTTGCAGCTTTAAAAAAATTTCCGCATCAATCCCCTGATCATTGATATGGGTAAACTCATTCAAGGTCTTGAAGATCATATCCTCTTTTTTTTGCCCCATTATCTCGCAAGCACGAGGATTGACTTGTAAAATAACTCCACTTGGATCAAAAAAAATAATCCCGGTCAACGCATGTTCATACAAGGATTGATAAGCATCTAGATCTATTGTTGGTTCCATTTTTTTCAATAAACTAATCATTGAGGTTTTCACCCTTACAAGATAACTTCATGTATTCTACTAATCGGTATTTTTTTAAATTTACTATTGCTTTTCTGGTTTTTTCAATCGTTTATGTTATAACAGCAAGGGTGGGGCCTCATTAAATCATCGAAACATATTTAGAGCAAATCACTTAGGTAATATTTTCTAAAAACACCTTTTAAATCCATCCCGATTTTTGACCAAATCTCTCTGGCCTTGCAGTTATGAGACTTCGAGCAGTTCCCTGGTTGATCAATACAAAACACAATATCAAGCGGACCTTCCACCGCCTCAAAAATCTCTTCCAAAGAAATTTGATTGGCATCCTTGGCAAGTTCATATCCTCCCAGTTTTCCCTTGTAGCTGTTCACCAGCTTTTTTTCTTGAAGCTTGACCAATAAAGACGCCAAATATTTGATAGAAAGATCTTGGCCTTGGGCAATTGCTTTCAAAGTAATTTTTTTTTGACCAGTACTTCCCGCTAATTCAATCATTGCTCTCAAGGCATATCTGCCTTTCGTTGAAATTTTCATCATTTTGTCCTAGTAGGTTTCAATAGTGTGGAAAATTGCTCTGGTTATATATAACACATCATTTTGAAAATTTAAATTCAATTATGGTAACAAAAACATTTTCGTCAATTAAATATTTAAGAATTCTTAAATCAACTAACTACTTTATCCACCGATTAGCCCATTGAAAGTTTGGGAGAAAAAAAGATGCGTTACATTTTTAATGAAAAAGTTGATCTTGAATGTCTGTCCCTTGAGTTGAAACAAATGGAAAAGGATGATCAGATCAAGACTGTTTGTGTCTATACCACCTTCAATAACCAGGTCCACCCTAGTAGTTTCTTCGAGTTATTTTCAAAATGTAAAAAACCAATTTTTGGAGCCTTTTTCCCTGGGATCATTTATCAATCATCGGTTTTTAAGACTGGCTATTTGCTGGTAGGTTTTGATGAAAAATATAATATTAAAAGTCATGTCATTGATAAGTTAAGTGATAAAACTATTAATGAACTGGAAAAAGATGTTAAAAATTTAAATTTCAACCAAACGGATGTTAAAACCGTATTGATCACTGTAGATGCCTTTTCCAAGGGAATAAAAAATCTCGTTAATGCTTTTTTTAACATCTATTCACTAAACTATAATTTTATAGGCGGTGGAGCCGGGTCAGCAGATTTCATCCCTAGGCCTTGTCTATTTGATAATAACGGTTTTTACCAGGATAGCGCCTTGATTATTACTATCAATCGTGCAAGCGCCGTTGGCACCAATCACGGTTTTAACCCCATTGATGGCCCTTTTTTGGTTACCAGGTCATGTGAAAATATCATTGAGGAGATTGAATATGAGCCGGCATTTGATTTCTACAAAAAAGTCATTGCCAAACATCATCCTCATCCTGTCGAAAATGATAACTTCCTGGAAATTTTTAAAAACTATCCCTTGGGTATCCCTAAACTGCAATCTGAAGCCATTATTCGTGAAGCAGCCAAAATTATAGATAGGACCTCGATTGAGTGTTTTAGTTCATTTCCCGAGCATACCTCCGTTTTTGTAATGAATGGAAATAATGAGTCTTTTATCAAAGGATCTATTCAGGCTTCTCTGGAAGCCGACCAAGAAGAAGTGGATTCCTTTGCTTTCGTTTTAGATTGTTTTTCAAGGGCCAATATCCTGGGTGATGAATACTCAAAAATGTTAAATTTAATCCGACTACGGGATGAAGTGATTATTGGCGCTTTAAATATCGGGGAAATCGCCAACAAGAAAAAAGATTACTTGGAATATTTAAACAAGACCTGCGTTATTACTAGGTTTATTTTATGATGAACGAGAATTTATTCAAACATAGTATTTTACTT
Organism: Bdellovibrionales bacterium RIFOXYC1_FULL_37_79; assembly: GCA_001770015.1. Taxonomy (GTDB): domain Bacteria; phylum Bdellovibrionota; class Bacteriovoracia; order Bacteriovoracales; family Bacteriovoracaceae; genus XYC1-FULL-37-79. The sequence continues at coordinate 39,845 of MEQB01000012.1, read as the reverse complement.
GATTTATCACTCTCATTATCAACCACGTCAGATACCTCGGTGCTTGTAAAAAATGTTTTAATAAAAATTATACGTTCCCTCAACTGCTCCTCCGGTAGTATTTATATGATCAATCGCATTTCGTCCGAGGAGGGCATCATAAAAAAAGTGGCCTGCATCCCCTACGCAATTGACCAAATTGAAGAAAATTTTGATAAAATTATTGCCATTAATCATGAATATAAATTAAAAACCATTCATGAACTGCTTGAATCCTTTCCGCTCACGCTTCAGATAGAAAATCAGAGTTATTATCACTTCCTGCCCTTGCCAGGACTGGGATTTATTTTTCTAGAAACCAAAGAAAAACCAATAGAAAATAGTTTTTTAAAAATGCTAAATCCCATATTAATTAGAATTACCGACATCATTTTCAGCAACTTTCAACGAGCCAATTTAATGGAATTTAGAAACTTGTTCGAAGCCGTGGATGATTATATTGTCATGTATGATCGAAAACTAGATCAAATTTTAGACGGCAATATTTCGTTTTGGTCCGTTTTAAAAAGGTCAGAAAATCCCCCCTTGTATGAAAGTATTAAAAAATTTCTTGAAATAAACAACAGCAGTGACATATCCAACGAGATTGAATACATTCAAGCTAAGCAAAAAATCACTGCCAACTTTAATATGGAAGGAAAAATCATCACACCTCAAAAGGAAATTCCCGTTTCCATAAGAATCTTAAGTAAAAGCGAAGACAACACTGACAAGATTGCCTTTATCATGAAAGATCTCTCTATAAAGGAAGAGCTGGAAAAACAAAAATCAGTTTTTGAAGCTGGTCAACGCCTGGTTGGTTTGGGAGAAATGGCCGGGAATATTGCCCATGAAATAAATAATCCGCTGGCGATTATTGCCGGAGCGGCTAAACTGCTTGAGTTATCATTAAAAAAAGTTGACCTACCAAACGCCGAATCCATGCTAAGTCAAATTGAATACATAGAAAAGGCCACCCAAAGAATGTCCACTATCATTACCAGCCTTAAAAGAGTCTCTAGAGATGGCAGCTTGGAAGAAAACAAAATCACTCCAATTTATGAGATCATCCACGACGCTCTGGATTTAAGTAATCACCGGTTAAAACAAAATACTATCAAGCTTGAATATGATCAAAAGAATTTTAAAATTAACTGTAAACTGACCCAGATCTCCCAAATCATTGTAAACCTTCTCAATAATTCAATCTATGCAGTGAAAACTTTATCCGAAAGATGGATTAAAATTGAAGAAGAAGAAACCCAAAACACGGTAAGGATTCGTATTACTGATAGCGGAAACGGCATACCTGAAGAAACCCAAATCAAAATGATGCACAAGTATTTTACCTCCAAACCTGCCGGTGAAGGAACTGGAATTGGTCTAAGTCTATCCCGGGAAATCATGCTAAAGCACAATGGAATTTTATTTTATGATAAAAACTGTCCAAACACTTCATTTGTGCTGGAGTTTCCATCCATTTAAAATCCTCACAAGACTTTCAATTTATTATAATCAATCAATCAATTGATTAACAACATCCACCAAATCGTTCTGGTTTAATTCATTATCATAAGTGGTGACCACTTCCCGCCCAATTACATTCATTCCAAGATAGACCAGTTGCACCCGCAAGGCAGACAAAACCCGCAAGCCCCCATTACCACTATGAGTGGCGAGTGCCGCCTGCTTTTTATTAAAGCATTTTCTCCAATCTTGTTTACCGGACCGACTGATCCAGGCCAAGAAATTTGATAAAATAGGTGGCACTCCACCGTTATACTCCGGAGTTATAAAAATTATAGAGTCAGCAACCTCCAATATCCTCATAAATTCAAAAATATCCCCTGGTATTTTTTCCTTTTCCCTTTTTTGAGTATACATAGGTAAATCAATGGACACCAAATTCCATAAAACAATCTCACAAGCTTTTTTAGACAAAAGTAGTTTGAATTTCTTGGCAAGTTTTAAATTTTCGTTATCACTGGCCGCGATTATAACGATTTTTTTCATAAGCAATAACCTTTAATATGAGTACGCTGGCAGGGAGTTTTCTTACATAAAAAAGGCGTCTTATTTCAGACGCCCTTATTTTAGTTAACCTCTATCAAACGAGGCTTTACCTTATCTGCTTTGGGTATTGTCAAATAAAGGACCCCATCCTCCATATTGGCCTTGATTTTTTCCTGGTTTATTTTCTCTCCCAGTTCAAAAACCCTCTCATAATGACCAATATTATACTCGCCATATAAGGCCCGATAATCCTTATACTCGCTTGATTCAATCCTTCCCTTGAGGGTCAGCAAATTATTATCCAAATTTACCTCCACCGCTCCTTTTTTGACCCCGGGCATTTCCACTTCCATCATCAGTGCTTCGTCATTTTCATAAATATCCACGTCCGGTGTAAAAATTTTTTCGGCCATGGTATATTCGCATTTTTTATCCAACTCATTTTTCCTTTTAATTTCTAGTTCTTGCTTTGTCATAAACCACCTCCTGCTTATTGAATTTCAATAGTTCTGGTTTTTGAATTCTCATCTTTTTCCAAGGTCACTGTTAAAATTCCGTCGGTTAAATTTGCTTGGACCTTCTCTGGATCAATCCTATACGGTAACTTTAACGATCGATTAAAAGTGCCAAACCTTCTCTCTCTCCGATGATACCTAATGTTTTCTTTTTCAAAATTTTTCATCTCACCGGTCAAAGAAAGTACATCGTTTTCCAGCTTGATTTGCAAATCCTGCCTTTTAAGGCCGGGAACTTCTGCTTTTAAAACTAGCTTATCATCCATTTCAAACATGTTGATCCCCGGATAGCTTCCTCTGGCAAAAGTGGTCCTACCAAAAAAATCATTGTTAAAAATTTTATCAAGCTCTCTTTGGGTATTAAAAATATCACTAAAAAACATATCAACCTCCTTGCTCTAATTTATTATATTTCACACCCCCAAGATGGGTGTCTTTCAATTACCGTCAAGTGGATTTACAATTTTTTTTTAAGAAAATATTTAGCCAAGCAGGCTTGACAAAATTTTTTTTGCTACCATTTTAACTGTCTATCTGGGTAAACTAACCAAAAAGGAAGTACCCAATTTCTCTAGGGATTTAAAACTAATCATTCCATTTAGATATTTTTCAGTGAACAATTTCATACTATATGTTCCAAGCCCCCGGCCTTTTCCCTTGGTGGAAAAAGACCTCTTAAAAATTTTGGCCTGGATCTCTTCTGGCATATATCCTTCATTATGCACTACCAATAAAACATTTTTTTTATCCCCACTGGCACTTATTGTAATTTGAGATTCCTTATCTGAAGCTTCAATGGCATTTTTTATCATATTCACAATCACTCTTCTTAAGATAGTTTCATCGGTTTTAATCACCACATCCGCCATGGATGAATCACATTCAAACAACAAGCGGTTTCCCTTATATATCTCCTGAAAAAGAATTAAGATTCCCTGGATAAAAATTTGAACTTCTACTGGGGAAAAGCTGATTTGCAAATCTCCACTTTCGGCTTCCGATAAAATTTTTTGCCCTTTAACCTCATCCCACATTCTTTCATAAGTTTGTTTGACTCGTTCAAATTTAATCGAATTATTTTTATCTTTTTCCAGCATAAGCAAATGTCCATTCATAATAGTCATGGTATTACTAATGTCATGAAAAAATATTTTTTCAAGCATGCGACGTCTCTTTTCATTCGAAATATCCCTGATAATAAGAAGCGTATATTGGTTGCCAGCGATTTCAAACGCCACAGTTCTAATTAGAAACTCCAGCACTTCATTATTTTTTTGCAGGAAAGAAATTTCGTATTCCTTGATTTCAAGAGTGCCTTGCAGCGACAGATTAACCAGACAATGTTTACAAAATGTGGCCTGGCCGCATGGGGTTATCCCTTCTACAACATTACTACATGAAATGTATTCACCAAATCGTTTCCCCAGGAGAGGCTTATTCTTTTCTGCGATGGTTTCAAACATTTTATTGTAATAGATAATCTGGCCAACACTATTTAAAACCACAATGGAACAAAAAATTTCATCTAGCACCAGACTGCCTACCGCCGATGACTCAAAAAATATTTTTATCTCCTGATTTTGTAAAAAAATATTTGAGGATACATCGCAGATACTACTTACATGCTTGGTCATAAACGTTACAATTTTGCCCTATTTAAGATTTTAAATAATTTTAATTCTTTCTTAAATAATATCCAATCGAATAATAATTTTAAAAAATTTTCCGATGATAAAAATAATGACTATACCTGAGCAAATCAGTTAATAATAAAATACACTTAAATCTATCCGTTATTTCCTATTGCATTAACAGGACATGCATTCATTTGTTCCTCTGCTAAGGATATCTCTCCTTGACCATCTGGTTGACAGATCACATAAGCTTCCCCATTTTCGTCTTCCGCAAAAATATTGGGTAAGGAGCCGTAACATACCCCGCATGCAATACATCCCTCCCCGTTTTCATCTGCCGAAGAAGTACAGTACCATTTACCATTGACATTTTTTGAATGTTTCATTAGTTTATTGGCCACGCTTACGCTCCTTTAGTTGAATTATTAATAGATTTATAATTCTAAAATTTATACTATAAGTAAATATTTTATTACAACCATGGAAATTTTATGACATTTAAATCAGATTTGGAAATAGCGTCAAATGCCCACCTAAAAAAAATTGAGGAAATTGCTTCATTAGTCGGCTTGTCGATGAAAGATCTTATCGTCTATGGGGATTATAAGGCAAAAATTAAACTAGATTCCATCAGAAAAATTTTAACCAAGAAGCAAGGCAAACTCATTTTGGTAAGTGCGATCACACCTACCCCGGCAGGGGAAGGTAAGACCACCGTCAGTATCGGGCTTACTCAGGCCCTAAGAAAGATTGGGAGAAATGCCATCGTGGCGATTCGTGAACCTTCTTTGGGACCTTGTTTTGGAGTCAAAGGTGGAGCAGCAGGGGGAGGATTTTCCCAAGTGCTTCCTATGGAGGATATCAATCTACATTTTACCGGAGACATTCATGCCGTAAGTGCTTCCCATAATTTAATTGCGGCAGCACTTGATAACCATATCCATTATCGTTTTAAAAATCGCATATCCATTAGAGACACCTACTGGAAGAGAGTAATGGACATGAATGATCGTTCCCTTAGAGAAATTATTATTGGTCTAAAAAAAAATGGTTTTGCCAGAGAATCTGGCTTTGAAATCACTGCTGCCTCTGAAATAATGGCCATCTTGTGCTTATCAAATGATTACGAGGACCTTAAACAAAAAATTGGCAATATTTTATTGGCCCAAACCCTAGAAGATGAAAAACCTTTTTTTGCCAGGGATTTGCAAATAGCAGGAGCGGCAACGGTCTTGTTGAAGGACGCTTTGCTGCCCAATTTGGTACAGACCATAGAGCATGGCCCGGCCCTTATTCATGGTGGTCCTTTTGCCAATATCGCCCAAGGGGCAAATAGTATTCTGGCCACTAAATTGGCACTTAGTCTGTCCGATTATGTAGTAACCGAGGCCGGTTTTGGTTTCGATCTAGGGGCAGAAAAATTCTTTAACATAGTCTCCAGATATGGCCAGTTTTCCCCGCAAGCGGTAGTCTTGGTAGCTTCCGCTCGTGCCCTTAAAATGCATGGAGGAATAAGCAAATCACAGTTAAATAAAGAAAATCCCTCTGCCGTAAGGATGGGGGCATGCAACCTGGAAAAACATATTGAAAACGCTAAAAAGTTCCAGGTGGAAGTTCTGGTTGCCATTAATAAATTCCCAAACGACTCCCCGGATGAACTCAAAGTGATCGAGGAGATTTGTAAGCAAAACGATGTCATCTCATCAGTAGTTGAAGTCCGTGAAAAAGGTGGCCTGGGCGGAGTTGATTTGGCACAAAAACTGGTTGCTAAACTTGATCAAAACACCTACCAGGCTAAACATTTATATGAGTGGACTGCTTCCGTGGAAGATAAAATTAATACCGTAGCAAAAGAAATATACGGTGCTAAAAATGTTCATTTTGAAGCAAAGGCCAAAAATGATTTGGAGTTAATTTATAACAATAATCTGAATAATCTTCCGGTTTGTATTGCTAAAACCCAAAACTCCCTATCCGATGATCCCAAAAAAATTGGCAGACCACAGAACTTTACGCTTACCGTTCGCGAAATTATCATATCCAGTGGGGCAGGTTTTCTAGTTCCCTTGACTGGGGAAATTATGAGAATGCCAGGTCTTCCCAAACACCCATCCGCCAACGACATGGATATTGATGCCAACGGAAATATAGCTGGTTTGTTTTAATCAACGCTGGAGTAACGGCTACGTTTCAAAAGAGCTTTCGTTATGATAAACAATTTGATCATCTTCGGCACTTAGAGGTTTATCCTCCGCCGGACTGCCCGGCTCCTGGCTTAAGTCAGCTGTTAACTGACTGATCTTGGTCAACGTATCCAGATTACCTTTTATATTTTCATAAAATGATTTCATACGAGCAATAATATCTTCATCAATTTTTTGCCCCTCTTTGGCATTAACCCCCATGTTGAATGTATCATTTTCAATATGGTTTCTGGTCATATCAACTTTTTTTCTATATTCATTAAGATCAGGTGGTTTAACATCAGCTATCATCATCTGCATTTTGGAAAGATGCACATCAAAGTTTTTTAAATTAGAAACAAACTGTCCAATCTCCTTATCCAAGGCCCGCAATTCCAATTTGATTTTCATAAGAGAGCCAGAAAAGCTTTCTGGATTAATCTTTGCTGACTTGGTAAAAATCAAGGTTTGCTCAAGCGTCTGAGTTACATTGGATTTACAGTTATCAATATTTATCAAGGCTTCTTTAAATGCTTCTCTCGAAGATCCAATATTGCGATATATTTTCAAATTCTCTTCATGATTGTTCACCAATTGGGTGGATTGATCATAAAGGTTACATTGCTCTTTGAGCATGATTTTGGAAGCATTGATGGTCGTCAAATAAATTTGTTCCGTTTTTCTTCGCAGTTCAACCAATCGTATAATTAGATCCTTGCTCTCTTGAAAATCCTTAACTTCGCTTTTCACGTAGGCATCCTGCTTCAATAATATGGTTTTTACATCACAAAGCAGTTTATGCCGGTCATACAACTCATTTTCCAACCGCTCAATTTCTCCAACTAGTCCATTTTTTTGCTGGGTCAAAAATTCCGCCAGTTTTATAAACTTCCCAAATACTGACTCAATTCCAGCAATATTAAAATCCCCTCTGACTTTATCCCTGAACTCTTTATCAAAATCCCCTCGAATAAGAGCTTCTAAGGATCTGCAGACCGGGCCTAATAAGGATTTTTTCTGATCTTTTATGGTCTCTTCTAGAAACATGAGTGGATAGAAAAACACCATAATTCTTTTTTGATCATCTATTACCACCGGAGATATGTACATTTCATAGGGGGCCAGATCCCTTTGTTCCTGTTTGACCTGTATCTGGTAAATACCTGCCAGGTTATTGTTTAGCGCTTCCAATATAGGATCGTTTTCACCTAGATTGGTAAAACGTTGTAAAAATTCCCAGTTGAGTGCATCTCTTTTATTTTTATATTCATTTAAATTCCATTCCGAGTAAAACAGGGTGTTCGCCCATACCAGATTCAAATTAGAATCAAGTAGCAGTGCCGGAAAAGGAAGGGCTTCCTGAAAAATATTTCCAAAACTCATCCGACTTTTCACCCACGAATGGTATTTTTGCATCTCTTGATAGAAATCCTTCGAGAAATGATCATTCATTCTAAAATCGGGGGCAATGATACCCTCTTGCACACACTCCAATATTCTGGTTTCAATTTTTTTAATGGATACATAAACATTTTTTTTATAAAGCCAAAAGCCAAACACGATGGCCAATAACAAAAAAACCAACATCCCCGCGAAACCAACAATCATCATCTGTGAATTTTTTTGAAAACTCATTTTCGCAATGGCAATTTCTGGTTCTATTAATTTAAGCCAGGAATTGTACGCAATATTCAATTTTTGATATTCCTCTGCATATTTTTTTAATTCAGGCAGATAGCTACCAAGCATCTCCTGCTCCACCTTGAAATTTTGCAACTTTGCCATAATGGTAGTTTTATCAAAAGTGGAAAGTGTAGAACCGTTAGTGATATTTTCCATACTTTTTAAACTTCGACCAAGATTACTGTCGATCCTGTGCATTTTACTATAATTGAAAAAGTCAATTTTCTTTAAATTATTGGCATCCAGTTCAATCAACATCACGCTACTGATCCTGGTCAGCGTCGGCCATTTGTTTTCTTTTGCCGAATTTTGAAAATGTTCAAATTTTTTATGAAGCACATTTAATACCACCAATACATCTGGAAGTGATAACAGATTATTAAGAATGGACTTCAGGTTGTTTGAACTTTCTAAAAATGCCTTATATTCCTTTGGAAAATGTTTGACGTTTCGATCCATGATTTTAGACGTTTTCTCCACCGTACTCATGGCACCAATGGCATCCCTGACTCTTCCCGCAAGCATCCACTGATCAATTTTTGAAATCTGATTTTCCGTGCGCAGCCGTTCCACTTCCTGCGATGATTCCGATAGCGTCCAGATAACTTCACTATTTAATGCCCCGTTTTGAAAAAAATAATAAAACCAGGAACACATGCCACCTAACACCAGCAGCAAAGTGAAAAAATAAAAAAACTGAATACTTTTTCCAGCTTTAAAACGCATAATATAATCCTTTAAAATTTTGATTGATTTTAATCTGAAATAATCTTAAACAAGTCAACGTAACGGCACACATGCATGCCCAGAACATTAACATCCCGTCTAAGGCCCAAAGTGTCACCACGTCCTGTGTCTCCTGATCTTTGATGTGAGGAAGTTTTTATAAGCTTTCCTCTAAATGGTATTATGATGGAAACCAGGCGAAATAGAAAGGAAAAATGAATAATCTGGAACTCTCCTAAAACCTGTGTAAATTGCTTGGGTATCCCTTGATGTTTTTTCAATTGCAAATCTTCGGTTATTTCCAGACATAAATGCAAAGGAAGAGAGGCTGCCTCATGTTCACTAATTTGATATTGCTCAAATATGTTAGAAAAACCTAATTTGATTTTTCGGTTTTGGTTAATCAGACACTCATACATCATATCTTCGCTATGGGAGATGTTTAAAAAAAGATCAAGTTTGATATTGTCATTTTTGGTAATTTTATATGTCAAAAGCGTTTTTTTCTTAATTAAATCTCTTAAAATTGCATAACACTTTTTTCTAAAACCGGTGATGTTTTGATTTTCCACCAGACAAGTGATAACTCTAATACCATTATCTTCCAAAATAAGTTCAACTTCATTTTCAATTTGAAAAAAATTGATAACCTGTAATAAGCCAGGCAAGGTTTCAAAAATCTTATTCCAGTTGGAAAAAGAATAATTCTCCCCTTTTCCGGTGAGTGTAAATTCCTTTATATGTTTATTCGCTGTGAAAAAACAGGTCAAGAGTTCCTTAAACGAATTATGAATAAAATCAAAAACAACTCCCTCGATTTTTTCAAGCTTTTGATCTTTTTCTTCAAGCCTTTTGGTTTCTGATAAATAAAATCCAATCTGATGAACAATCGGCAAGGCATTCGACCCCACCAGTGCAGTCAGGTTATCCAGCGCCTCGAAAGTTTTATCCAGATATGAATTACAATATCTATCCATATTGGTATTAACCTGCCATATCCTCCTGGTAATCCACCAGATTTCTTAGCTTAGTTTTTAATTTGATCAAGGCCTGGGTATGTAACTGGGACACCCTTGATTCGGTAACATCAAGCACCTGACCAATTTCTTTTAAATTCAAATCCTCATAGTAATAAAGCGAAAGCACCAATCTTTGTTTTTCGGGAAGGGTTTTAATCCCTTCCTTCAAAGTATCTCTCAAATTTTTGTGGCTGACGGCATTGTAGGGATTGGCACTTCTACTATTTTCCAAAAGGCCGGCCATCAACTTTTTATCCCCACGATTAAACAAGGCTGAATCATCAATATTAAGAAGAGAAATTGATTTGGCCTTGTTGAGGAGATCATAAAATTCATCTTGGGAAATACTCAGCTCTTTGCACATCTCTTCATCGGTGGCCGGTCTGCCAAGACTGGCTTCCAATTTGGAATAGGTTTTTTCCACCAACTTAGCCTTTTCGCGAACAGATCTGGGCACCCAATCCTGGGCCCTTAGTTCATCCAAGATGGCACCTCTGATTCTAAATTCCGCATACGTTTTAAATTTGTTATCTCTTTCGGGGTCAAATTTTTCTATGGCATCCATAAGCCCTATGACTCCACAAGAAATCAAATCATCCAGTTCAATATTGGACGGAAGCCGGGAGGCTATTTTTAAAGCAATAAACTTGATGAGCGGAGCATACTCTATAATGATCTCATCTTTGACCTTGGGGTCCACGGTTGAACGATAATCTTTTAAATTTCTCAGTTGTTTTGAGAGAGATGACATGCTTACTCCTTAGCGTTACTGGTTTAAAACCTCATGTTTTAAGTCATCTACGCATCCGTAGTTTAGATTGCCGCAATGATTATCATCACAACAACCTAGACTCTCCTCGGTAAAGCGGCTAATGATATTACAAAAATCCTTATGCAAATCTTTGGACTGGTCAAATAATTCCCTGTCAAAAATATCGATAGCCCGATTATTCCGGCCAATTCCGCCCATGATTTTTAGTCTTGATGCTAAAAAATTCTCGACTGTTTCGCTCATGATTTGGACAATTCTCTTATATTGCGCTTCAGAGGATATTTTATTAACAATAAGATGGTTTTCCTTGACCCCGTACTTCTTATTAAGGATTTTAATCAGCGAATACGAATCCGTTATGGATGATTTATCGGGAGTCACCACCACTAATCGATAATCACTGTACGCATTGATGGTCATAGCCTGTTTATTAATCCCGGCCGGTGAGTCCAAAACAATATAATCGTAACGGTTTTCAATCTGTAAGAGTAAATTTAAAATAAATTGATCCAAATGAATTTCTCGATCAAACAAGTCGAGATCGCCACTGCAGGCTGCCAGCAAATGGAAATTACCATCTTTGTAAATACACTCGTCAAAGGTTTTAACCCCGCTGATTAAAAAATTAAAATCATCCTTGATAGGAAGATTTAATTTTATAAATGTGTTGGATAAATTATAGTCACAATCAATTACTAAGACTTTAAATCCTTTTTCAGCAAGCATTCTGGCGATTTTAATTGAAATAGAAGTCTTACCGACTCCACCTTTTCCACTGGTCACCGAAACGGTTATGGCCTTTCTACTTAGTTTTTTACCAATATTATGTTCAAATTTATTTTGAGATAAAAGCCAATTTCCGGCATTACTATTCGACATCCTGTCTCCTAAAAATAATTTCTTCCTGAAATTATTTTTTAATCAAATTTAAAAATACTGTCCAAAATCCTTTCCGCACTTGCTGCCTCGATATCATCTGGCATAACCGGACCTGTTCCAAAAAACTTAGCAGGTATGGCCTTCTCACCTTCCAGAGCATTGAAAATGGCTCCGAAATTCAAACACAAATCCAGATGCGAATATATCAGTCCATCAACCAGTGTTTTGTAAGTTGACAACACTTTCTTATTATACAATTCAGAATGGATTGCCGAAAGAGAGACCAATATTTCCACATGATCAAAAGATCTTTTAAGCCCCTCAACAAATTTCTTTGTTTCATTAAATTCTTTTTGAAAATTTTTATAATCAATAAAAACTGATTTGCCTTTCTCAATATTTTTTCTTGTCTCGGACATGATTTCAGCGATACTTGAAACATTGATAATCTCAATATTGAGCAGTTGTTCCGATATTGACTTTTTAAGTTCATCGCACACTTTTACATTTCTAATGACCACCGAATTTTTCTTTAAAGATCCAAGTTTCATCACCATGGTGGATTGCCCTGATGATGTTTCGGAGATCAAAACCGTAACCACCGGACGCTTATCCGAGTCGAGCGAAGAAAATAATGGCATTTCAACAGATATACTATGAAGCATCTCTCTAAGGGCAAATTCAAAAATCATCTCGTCGTTGGATAAATCCTCTTCTTTGAATTCAAAAGTTGCTTTGCGAATCAATTTTTGAATATATTGCTCAGTGATATCCAAACTTCGAAGCGTGGTTCTTAATTGATATAACCCGCTGGGTTCAATCCTACTGAATTTATCAACTTTCTTTACAATTTCTGAAAGCTTGCTTTCCAATTCTTCTATCTTTCTTTTTTGTTTTTCAAAATCATCACGGCTAAAATCATTTTTAACCGTTTGATAGGCAGCCGAGGTCGGGTTTTGATCTCTTGCCCCTTTTTCAACCTCAAAGGAATCATGATCCAAATCCTCATCTGAATTCACCTGGTCAAAAGAATTTTTTTGAGAATGCAAAACCGGTTTTTCATTATGACTCTTTTGACTCAAAAAACTATCCAGGCCAGCGCTCACTTCAGAAATATTCTTGGCAAGTGGTGGCTTGTTAAGACCTAGATTACCGTAAGAATTATTGATTGCCGCCGCAGGCCTTTTGGGTACATCTTTCGCATGCAAAGAATAGCTGGAAATCATGTTGGATATGTAAGATGATTTATTTTGATAAAAATCATCCTTATTTTCACCTAACGCCCGGTCAACCTGCATTTTTTCCTTAAGTTTTCCCTCTGGTATGGCCGCCGTAATCTCAATCCGGTTTTTCTTAAATGCACCTTTGAGGCCTTTATTGGTAATCGTTTTTAAAATGATTGCATCCGGTCCCAATTGGTATTTAATGTCTTTAAGGGCCTCTTCCAATGAATCTGCTTGAAATTTTCTTACAAACATTTACAACCTCACCGTCCCGAGTGATCTGATATTTGCATCAGGACTCAATTCATTATGACTAATAACAATCAAATTGGGTATAAATTTTTCAGTCAACCGTTTGAAGTGATGGCGAATGACCGGGGAACAAAGCACAATCATCTTTTCTCCTGCCCCGGTAGCCTCTTCAATTTTTTCATTTAAACTGGCCAGCAAATGCTGGGTTACCCTGGGATCAAGCGATAGCTGATGTCCCGTTTCGGTTTGCACGATATTATTTGCCAAAGATTCTTCTATGGCCCGGTCTAATGTAAAGAGTGGTATGTCCCCTTGCTCACTTTTTATATTTTCCGTAATCGTTCTAAACAACGCCTGTCTGACATACTCGGTTAAGCTACTGGGGTCTTTCAAAGTTGTTCCAAATTCAGACAGGGTTTCTAAAATGGTTCTTAAATCCCGGATGGAAACCCCCTCCCGCAATAAATTTTGCAGCACCTTTAAAATTATCCCCAAAGGTAATATTTCGGGAATCAAATCGGTAACAATTTTAGGATACTGTTCTTTAAAATTATCAAGCACTGACACCAGTTCCTGTCTGCCAAACAACTCATGCAAATTGGTTTTTAGAATTTCCGTCAAATGGGTGGCCACAATGGTTGATAAATCCACCACCGTATAACCGTTATACTGGGCATCTTCTTTTTGTTCTTCATTGATCCAAACCGCCGGGAGTCCAAAAACCGGTTCGACCGTTTCAATTCCATCAATTTTTTCAATTACTGACCCAGGGTCCATCGCCAGCATATGATCATTAATCAGCTCACCCTCAGCAACATGAATACCTTTTATTTTAAAAACATATCCACCCGGACGAAGTTCTAAATTGTCCTTAATCCTTATTGGAGGAATAATGATTCCCCAGTCCGTTGCAAACTGTTTTCTAATATGGGTGATTCTTTCAAGTAAATCACCATTTTGTTCAGCATCAACCAGATTGACCAGTCCATATCCCACTTCCAACTCAACCAATTCAAGTGCCAGCAGATCTTCCAGCGTTTCAGGTTTCGCTTTAACATCCTCGATTCCTTCTTTGGTTTTAAGCTGCTCTTCTTTTAAGTTAGATTGCTCGATAAAATAAGCAACTCCTGTCAGCGCCAATCCCACCAAAACAAATGGCAGTTTAGGGAAACCAGGAATAAGAGCAAACACAAATAAAACTCCCGCCGCAATATAAATGGCCTTCGGGTGAACTTTGAACTGTTTTCCCACCTGGAATCCCAGCCCATTATCGCTGGTGTTTCTAGTGGCAATCAAGCCGGCGGCAGTAGAGATAATAAGTGCGGGTATCTGGGTTACCAGGCCATCACCAACTGTTAATAGAGTAAACACTTGGGCCGCACTGGCTATATCCATACCGTTTTGCACGGAACCAACAAAAATACCACCGATAATGTTAATACCTGTTATTAGAATACCCGCAATGGCATCCCCTCTTACAAACTTGGAAGCACCATCCATGGAACCATAAAAATCGGCTTCTTCGGCTATATCTTTTCTACGGCGCTTGGCCTCTTTGTCGTCAATCAAACCTGCATTTAAATCTGCATCAATGGCCATTTGTTTTCCTGGCATGGCATCCAAAGTAAATCTGGCAGCTACTTCAGCAACCCGGCCAGCACCTTTGGTAATAACCATAAAGTTAATTACCACCAGAATAATAAAAATAATAATACCAACCGCATAATTGCCTTCAACGACAAATTCCCCAAAAGTTCTAATTATTTCACCAGCAGCACTGGTGCCTTCGCTACCACCTCTAAGTAAAATATTCCTGGTCGATGCCACATTTAAAGACAATCTAAACAAAGTAGTAATGAGCAGGATTGAAGGGAAGGTGGAAAAATCCAGCGGTCGTTTCGAGTAGATGGACACCAAAAGAATAACCACTGACATGGCCAAGGTCAGTGCCAGCAAAAGATCAAGCAACAAGGGAGGAATAGGAATAATCATGACACCCAGAACTAACAATACCCCAAGGGCCACTGTCAAATCAGAATTTTTTGTCATTAATTTTAATTTGTCCAAAAAGTTATTCATTCAATCTACCTTACTTCCAATGCCCTATGTTTTTTTCTAAGCTTATAAACAAAAGCCAGCACTTCGGCGACAGCCTTATACAAAGCACGAGGAACTCCGGCGCCGACCTTGACCGTTTTATAAAGGGCCCGGGCCAACTCCACATTTTCTACTATGGGAACATTATGTTCTTTGGCAATTTCCCTGATTCGCATGGCAATCACATCGGCTCCCTTGGCAATAACTTCCGGGGAAATCATGGTTTCACTATCATATTTCAGTGCCACACTTAAATGTGTGGGATTGGTCACGATAACATCGGCTTTGGGTACTTTTTCCATCATTCGCTTATTGGCCATTTCTCTTTGAATTTGTCTAATCCTTTGCTTGATTTCTGGATTTCCCTCTTGTTCCTTGGTTTCCTTTTTGGCCTCATACTTGGTTTGTTTGATTTTTCTACTATAGGAAAATTTTTGGTAAGTAAAATCTGCAAGCGCTACCACACTTAGCCCCGCTAAAATAGAAAAACACAGCTTGACGATCATCCACTTTCCGTGGAAAAAGGATTGAGTCAGTTCCGTGTGTAAAAAACCTACATAAGAATTTAAATCATCCTTCACAAAGTAATAAACAATTATCAAGACAAAAATAAATTTAGCCACTCCTTTAAGTGCTTCTACCACCGAACGCATGGAAAAAATTCTTTTAAACCCGTTGATCGGATTAATTCTTTCCGGTTTGAATTCTAAAATTTCCGGAGCATACAAGAATCCAATCTGCATAATATTTGCCAAAACACCCACACATAACACTGTTAAAAAAACCGGACCCAGGCACTTAATAAGTGTTATCCCGATTTTGTTGATGATTTCCTTTTGCACCTTCGGAGTAAAGGCCAATTCAGGATTTAGAGAATAAAGCCATTCAATAAAAACTTCCATGGTTTCGTAAATATAAACGATAGAAATAGTCAGAGTTAGGATGCTTGCCGCCAGAATCAACACACTGGTAAGCTCACGAGAGGAAGCCACTTCACCTTTTTTACGAAACTGATCTATACGATACTGCGAAGGCTCTTCGGTCTTTTCACCTTGCTCAATATCTTGTTCATCAGACATTAATTACCTCTATCCTATAAACTGAAACCATTCGCCCAGTCCATCTGTATAAATTTTAAAAGCCACTTGAAAAAACTCCTCACTGCAACTTAAAAAGATCAATAATCCAAGTCCAATATTGACCACAAAGCTGACCATAATGATATTCATCTGGGGTACCAGTTTGGCGATAATACCAAGGACACTCATGATAAAAATATTACAAAAGATCAAAGGAGAAGCCAGGAGCAGTGATGATAAAAAAATATTTTTAAAAATCAGGACAAAATACTCGCTGGAATGGGCCATTTTACCCAGGTTGTAGATATGAATGGAAAAAAAAGACGCAAACGCTCCTTTGAACATGGGCAGCAGTGCACCGCTGGAAATAATCAAAATTAATATAGTCCATTGTATCAATTTTTCAAAAGGACCAATGCCCGTTCCGGCAGAAGGATCAAAATACCTGACCATCGAAAAACCAATTTGCTGGGTAATAATGGATCCTCCACCAATGAAAATTTGCATAATCGCTTTGACAAAAAAACCAATCAGCAATCCAATGACGGCATGAAAGGCGGTCAGCATCCAAAAATTATCCACTCCCAGGTAATCAATATCCTTAAGCAGCTCAACTTGCAGATAGGGAAAGAAAGCATAGGTAATCATCAATGAGCCCAGAATTTTCAACACTCCTGGTACTGCAGTGTCTTCAAAAAGTGGCAGCTGGATCAAAATAGCACTCCATCTGGTGAAGCATAACCAAAAGGCAATTAATAAATTATAATCGGTTATCTCAATATTCATTCCTATTTCCCCAGCACTACATTTGGAATATTAAGTATTAATTCCTCCGTAAAATGCACTAAAACATCACTCATCCAAGGTGCACAGATCGCCAGTGCTCCCACAATAACAATGATTTTTGGTATAAAAGAAAGCGTTTGTTCATTAATTTGAGTAACCGCTTGAAACAGTGACACCAAAATACCCATGAACAATGCTCCCAGTAACATAGGAGAAGCCAGCATGAGAGTTATCTTGATTCCCTCTTTCGCAATATCTATATAAAAATCTTGTCCCATTTTCTCTCCTAATTAAAAGACCGTAGTATTGAGCCAGTCACCAATTGCCAACCATCCACCAAAACAAATAACAACAATTTAAATGGGAAAGAGATCACCACAGGAGGAAGCATCATCATCCCCATGGCCATCAACACTGAAGCCACCACCATGTCCAAAACCAAAAATGGTATATAAAGCAAAAAACCAATCTGGAAAGCAGTCTTTAATTCCGATATGACAAATGCTGGAATTAAAAAATGGATGGGCACTTCCTGCACCGTTTTAGGAGGAGTGGTAGAAGTAACATCGTAAAAGAGAGCAATATCCGCCTTTCTGGTCTGCTTGTTCATAAACTCCCGAAGCCCCAGTTCAATTTGATCAAGAGCAACGGCGGTAGTTATTTTTTTATCCATGTATGGTAAAATCGCATTGTCATAAATGGTTTTACCGGTTGGTTGCATAATAAAAATTGATAAGAACAAAGCCAGTCCTATCAGCAGCTGATTAGGAGGCATATTTTGGGTACCAATGGCCTGTCTCATAAACGCCAAGACAACAATGATTCGAGTAAAACAGGTACAAAGTACCAAAATAGCTGGAGCCAGGGTAATCACCGTAAACAAAACCAAAATCTTTAGAGTATCCACCAAATCAACATCTTTGCCAAAATTCAAGGATAACCCGGGCAGGTTTAAATTCGTACTTTGGGCAAACACCTCTCCCACCAATACAAAACTAATTGCCATCACAACAAAAAACAGGACCAAAATTCTTTTTAACTTGAAAGCATCCATGCTCTCTCCCGATTTTAGAAAATTATTACTGCAATGATTTCAAGTTTTTCACCTTGCTTTTAATCTTATTTGCCAGTTTGTCATTATCATCACTTTTTTTAGTATTTTTTAAAAAGCCAGCCAGGGTACTGGTTTCCTCTTTGGAGACTTCAATATTCTCCTTTATCTGCTGAGGAAGATCGTTTATATCGGCATCCTGCAGATTGGTATCAAAATTCATTCCAGTCATACTTTTTTCACCAGTTTTTAAAAGCCCTGGAACATGTTTGATCTCCGACAGAAAATGCATGCCCCGTTCGCTATTTCCAACAAGAAAAACCTGATCATAAGCCTTGATCATCACGACACTTCTTTTAGGAGCAATGTAGGTCGTAGACAAAACTTCCACCATTTTTTCATTACTTAAAAATCCCAATCTGGTTTTTTTAAAAAAACCTTTTTTCATAAGTGTGGCCAGTCCATAAAAAACCAGAAGGATGCAAGCAAAAAAAGCCACCACTTTCGCAACAAAATTTTGAATTGAAAAATTTGATTTCCAACTATCCTTTTTCTCTATGGATGAAACTCTGGTTTTAACCTGATCTTGACCCAAAGGTTTAGCCGTTTTATCAACCAGGACATGGCTAAAATCATTTTTCATAGCGACCGTCGCATGCTCTTTGCTCTTATCAACTTTTTTATCCTTTAAAAGTTGTTCTAAATAAGTTTCATCATATTTATCAGCATCGTTGGAAGCAGCCGTTTTTGCCATCGCATCTGGCAATACTGGAACCGTTTTAAAATTTATATTGATTTTATCACCACTCAATTGCATTTTAACTTCATCCTTGGAAAAACCCGTGGCAAAGGGCAAAATGGCACGGACCCTCACCATTTTTTTATCATATTGATAGGCCGTGATGGTGGTGTCCAACTCGCCTTTGGATAAAGAAATCTTCTTTTCAATTTTAGGCCATACCGTGGCATTTTGCAGTTCAAGCTGAATAATCGAATCTTTAATGGAAAGCTCTGGACTTTGTTCCATAGTGCCTTGAAAAGTAATAGATAATAATCCCGTATTTTCATTAACGTTGGAAAAATCCAAATTTTTAATTTGAATACTCGCACTGCCAATGTTTATCCAGGCCAGGTGGAGACCCATTACTAAAAAACCCAAAATCGTTTTACATTTTTTATTCATAATTTTTACCATCTATTTTAGAGTTTCAATCCTTTCTATCGGGCTGATAATATCTGTTAATCTGATGCCAAATTTTTCATTGACCACTACCACCTCACCTTTGGCCACCAATTTGCCATTGACTAAAATTTCCAAAGGTTCACCGGCCAGTTTATCCAATTCCAACACAGAACCTTGCCCAAGTTGAAGAAGATCTTTTACTATCACGGTCGTTCTACCCAGTTCGACGGTGACTTTCAAAGGGATATCCAAAATAAAATCCAGATTTTGGATTTTCAACTTATTAAGGGCATCATCCCCCGCCTTGATATCATCGGCCATTTCCTTCACCTCAACATTCTCAATCATGTTGGGCATCACCTTTTTTTTGTCTTCCATTGTTTGATTCATTTCATCTGCCATATTTAATCCTTTTGATTATTTATAAAAACTATTTTACTACGCTTATCTGAACCGCCCGATTCCCCTTGTACTCACCGATTATTCCCCGCATTTTTTCAACACCTTCAATGGTAAGCACCACTTCTCCCGAAGCCTCCTGCTTAAGCGGAATAACATCTCCAATCTCCAAAGTAATTAAATCCCCCACGGTCATTTCAGTTTCCCCCAGCTTCACAACAACTGAAGTAGCCACATCCTTGATATGAGCATTCATGGCCTGAGTCCAAATACTATCGGCCATATCGTTATCGGTTTGGAAACTCGATGAAAGTTTTTGCTTGATCGGTTCAATGGTGGAATAAGGAACGACGATCATGATAGTGCCAGAAGCCGATTCAAATTCCACTTCCAAGGTGGTGGCAATCACAACATCACTTGGTGGAACCACTCCCACAAACTGGGGATTGATTTCCGTTCTTAAATACTGGGCATCTATTCTATGAACTGGTGCCCACGAATCTTCCAAATCACTTAAGGCCATATCCATAACTTTCTTCATAAAAGAAAGTTCTATTTGGGTAAATTCCTTACCATCAATCTTGGTAAATGGCCGATCAGTTCCGCCAAAATAGGAATCAATGATGGCATAAGCAAGTTTCGATTCAAAAACCAGCAGTGCCGGCCCTCTGAGTTCATTAAAACGCATGATACACATACATGAAGGAATCGGCAGGGTATTGACAAATTCCCCGAATTTCAAAAGGTCAGTCGAAATCATTGAGATGGTAGAAATTTTTCTTAAACTATTTGAAAGCGAGACACGAAAGGCCCGAATAAACCTTTCATAGATGATTTCCAAGATAGGCATTCTTCCCCGAATAACCCGATCTTGATTGGTGAGATCGTAGGGCTGAATATTCTCATTAATCTGCTCACCGTACTCTACCGGCTGTTTGGAATCCGAGCTACTTTCCTCTTCCAGATCCCCTTCATTAACGGCATTAAGTAGAGCATCAACTTCATCTTGACTTAAAACTTGTGCCATCTTCCCCTCCTTGGGACAATCAACACTTTCTTACTGTGATAAACTAGTTGATTTGAAATTCAACATAATACACATTCATCACATGGCCATCCACCATAAGCGCATTAATGGCCGCCTTTATCTCTTCCTTAAGATAGGCTTTTCCCTCAACTTTTAAAAGATCTTCTGGTCTTTTCGAGTTGATCAAACTAATTATCTTGTCTCGTATTTGAGGACTTCTTGCCTCAACTTCGCTTTTTTTGGTGTCCTGACTGAACTGAATAACCGCAGTCATTCTAAGAAATCTTCTTGGCCCATCACCCTGGGCCAGGTTCGCTGTAAAAGTTTTTAGTGGATATAAAATACCATCGGTCTTCTCGGCTTCTCCCAGCCCTTCTGCCCTTGCCTTATCATCCACTTCTTTTTCCAGCATGGCCGCTTTCACCACATCTTTTATAGTGGATTCTTGGGCCTTTTGGGTATGTGATTGGTATTGTAAAAAAGCCACTGCCCCCATCAAAACAGTGTTAAAAAACAATACGGCTGCCAGCAAATAATTTTTACTTCCCTTGGAATCCTGTTCGCTTGGTTTTTTGATTTCATCTTTATCGGCCATCTTTCCTTCCGTGGTAGATTTTTCCTAAAAACATGCTTTCTTTAATTAAAAAAAGCATCCTATGTCAAAAATTATACAGTAGGAACAGCCTCGGAGCAAGATAGCATGTTTCAGCTAGGAAATTTATACCCTTATTTGAACCAATAAGGAAAAAGTTTCCTCTAAACAAAAAAAACTGCTGTCAAAAGAGTGACTTGGCTTTTAATGGCGATCCTGCCAAAGATAGAGTTCCTCTTCTAATGATATCCGAATTGCCTCTTGGAATTTCTTAAGCAGTTGGGATTGATCCACCTCTTGATTGGCAGTTTCCCACAATACTTCCAATAAAAGTGGTGATAACTGACGAAAAAAATCATCCAATGATAAACTGTGATCCATATTTTTTTCTTCCAGTAATTCACTTAGCTGGTTTTGGATACGAAAGATACCAGAAATCATCACCCTGAGATCTTCTTCCCCCAGCAACTTCAAAAGATCATCACAATATCCTTCCACAATATCCTTATCCGTAAACTCACTGTAGTTGATTTTATTATTTGCCAAAAAAGAAGCCTTGGTAGGACGAACCCCGCCAGCAGGTCTAGACATTTTTCTTCCCAGTTCCAAATAAGATAAATCAGTCATAATCCTCCCCCATTTTTCCAGAGGTACAAAAAACCCAACTATGTTTTACACAAGTTAAAGAAAAAATAAAAGAATTAAATGATTGACTCCCAATCTTTAATTTTTCATGAATATTATAGTGTGAAAAAAATTAAATCGAAAGTTTTCCCGACTGTTTTAGTCGGTCAATAATACTTTCAAAATATTCAACCGGTAAGGCTCCGTAGATAGGAATTCCATTGAGTAAAAAGCCCGGAGTCCCTTGAAACTCAAACTTTTGGGCCTCCATTTGATCGTTTTCCATTTTCTTTTTTACTCTCTCCGATTTCAAATCAGTAGCTAATTTATTAGCGTCAACATTTAATTTGCGAACCACTGCTTTAAAAAAATCCTCTCCCTTTTGAATACTTCGTTGATTGCTATAAAGTTCATCATGAAATTTATAGGCCTTCTCCACACTTTGCACAGCAATCGCCTCAAAATATTCTGCAGCCAGAGGAGCTTGGGCATGTCCCAGGCTCACCAAGGGAAGATGCTTATATATGTAGCGCATTTTCTTTCCGTATTTTTCTCGTAATTTATTAACCGTCTCAACTCCTTGAACACAGAAAGGACACTGAAAATCCGAATACATGACAAGCGTGATCGGAGCATCCTTTTCTCCCCTGACGGATTCCAACTCTCCAATCTGGGGAACCAGCGGATTATTGAAATGTTCCTCTAATTTCTTTTGTTCGCTTTCTCTGGCTTTCTTATCCTCTTCCGTGCGCACTTCTGTGACTGCCTTTTGTAACACCTGTACAAATTCTTTAGGTCTTTTATTGATCGCATCTATCACCATTTCAGGATTCTCTTCAATGGCCTTTTTAACTTTTTCTTTTAAATCTTTCTCTGACACACAACTGATCACCAACAGCCCAACCATTAAAACACCAAAAACATTTTTAAGCTTGATTGTCATGAATTTTCCTTTGTAAATAAAACGAAACAAAAATAATATTACGAATATACTAGTTTAAAAATGACTTTTCACCAACTTTTATCAATCTTTATTTTTATGTAATTCAACATTTTTTTGAATATACTCAAGATATTTGTTTATTTTCATTATATGGTCCCTTAAATACCTTGAACCGATAATATGAATTCTTGAATCAAAGTTTCCTTTTAAAAATGACCGCATGGTTGAAAAGACGGCAAAAGCCGGCCCTGAAATCAGGGAATGAAAATGCATACATAGAAAAAAATTCATAACCAAATAAATCACCATCACGATATTAACGATTTGAATAAAGATTTCTTTTTGTTCACTGAAAAAATACCGTCCCACCGGTTCTGATTTTAATGCTTGTATGGATAAAGCAATCAGATCCATATAAATTTCCACGGTTAAATAATAAATCCCAATGCCTCCGGCCACTGACGTCACCAGGATCAATAAAAAAAACTGGATAAAAAAAGATTTTTCAAACACTGGGGCATGAATTTTTTGATATTTTTTTAAAACCTCCAAGGGCGTAAATAATTTATTTTTTAAAGCATTTTCCATACAATTAAAAAAATAATCGCAAAATGAAGTAAGCAGCCTGACATCCGTAAAAAGGTCCTGATTATACTCCGCCTTTTCCCCCTTGAGCACTTGGTCGCAATAATCACCAATCAGCTTAAAGGGTCGTAAAATTAAACTTGATACATACCATCCGAGAAGGGCCATAATCCCTAGCGCCAATAAACCCCATATAAGGTTAAAAAACAAAATTTGAGACAGATGTTCATAAAAAGTATCCTCTATTCCAGAAACCTTCAAAAACCCATTGGCACTAAAATAAACTAAATTGATACTTAGGATTATCCATAACATGCTGGCCAGTATGCCCAAGGTCATGACCGGAATAGCGATGATCTTTAAGCTAGATAAAATTTTAAATAAGGTGTCGTCTCTTAAGGGTTTTTTTATTTGAGCAATCCATACACCCCAAGTTTTCCTATTCATACATTTAGTAAATCCTTTAATATCAATAAGTTAATCCACACTCTCTTTTCGGATAGTTAGGCCTGAAACTGTAAACAAAATATCAATTGTTGAAACTTTAAACACGTCATCATTCTGCTAAATTGCTAACTCTTCAAAATCATATAGAACTTAACCAATAAAATCATTCTGGTTTCTGGCATGCGTCATGCATTAAAAAGCCGTAAGAGGGAAAACTTTATTTTACGGAGAGAGTTTATGAAAACGACAACAATTATTCTTCTTTCTTTAGGTTTAGCGTTACTATCTAGCTGTGGATCAAAAAAGAACACAGTAAATTCGCTAAGCAATCCTTACTCTACCTTGAGTTCTGGATTGACTTCGCAACAGGCCAGCGACATTGAAAATTTAAAAAATATGTATCGCTGTTCTGGACAGTATGCACAAAATGCTCAAAGAATTGCCGATGTAACCTTTAGCAGTAACACTCCCATTGGAAGCGGTGGGGTATTACCTGCAGGAGCTTTGCAATTGGGAGGCTATGCTTCAGGTAGTGTTACCGGAGTGTATGCGGGAGTAAGTGCTTACAACGACATCATAGTTGTTAAAACTTTAAGTGGTGGTGGTTTTACCGTATCGCTATCTTTTTGTACCTACCAGTACTGGATAAGCGCAGGCGCAACGGTAACTAATTTTATGCTTCAATCAGGAAAAATCACCACCCCGAATGCGTGCTCATACGGCGGTGTTATTGCTAACAACACCATTGCCCAGATTTCAAGTGCGCAAGCTCAAATTCCAACCAGCTTTGGACCGGTATCCTGCCAAAACGGCCAATACAATAATTATAACAATTGGTACTAACAAAATAAAAGGGACCTAAGGGGAAACCCCAAGTCCCTTTCATTAAAAAATGACTTCCATATTCAATAGATTAAAGGATCAAAAAAATTTAAAGATTTAAGTTCCATAGACGGAAATCTCTCCCCCTACCTCTTGAAAAGGGCAGAAAAATATTTTTCTGCCCTTTTTAGTTAGTTTCTCAAATAACTGATCACACCTTCGGCAACCGCCTTTGCATAAGCTTCCTGAAACTCGGCGGTCAAAACTTTTTTGAGTTCTTTGGGGTTGGAGAGAAAAGAGACTTCCAATAAAATCCCGGGTCTTTTAGCAAGGGCCAAAACATAAAATAGCCCTGGCTTGATGCCACGATCTTTTATATGAAATGATTTGTTAGTTTTCTTTTTGATGCTCCCATGAACACTTTGGGCCAGCAACTTGGAGGCCTTTACCGTCCGCTCGACAATCAAATCGGTCATAATTTGTTTGATAATCAATTGGTCTCCGGTAAGACCAACGTTTTCGATGTCCTCTACTTTCTTGATGGCAACATCGTTATGATTATCTAGGTAAAAAGTTTCAAATCCCCGGGAAGTCCGATTGGTGGAAGCATTCATATGAATAGAAATAAAAAGATCGGCTTTCAGTTTTTGAGCCAACTCTGCACGGGCATCCAAACTTATTTCGTGATCATAGCTTCGCGAGAGATGGACCATCACCCCCTGTTTTTTTAGCCTTTCCTGGATTTTTTTAGCAAAGATCAATGAAAGATCCTTCTCCAGCACATGTAAATTTCTTTTCCTGCCGTGCTTATCCACATAAGAATAAAACATCTTGGCCCCGGTATCGCTGCCACCGTGCCCTGGATCAAGCAACACCGTTACGCCGTATAACTGAGTATTAAGCCAACCAAAATATAAAACCAGTATCCATCGCCATTTCATAAAATCAATATATCTTTTTCAATCGAAAACCAGGGTAATAATAAGAAAGAATTTGTCGATATGTATATCCCTTTTCGGCCAGTCTTTTGGCCCCGATCTGGCTCATTCCAACCCCATGCCCGCTCCCTTGCCCCTCAATCACAAGAAAATTATTTTTAAATGAAACTACAAAGCTGCTTGATTCAAAAAAATTTCTTCCAAAATACTTTCTAAGGAGTGGCTTTCTTATAATAAAGACCTGATCATCCAAATAAATCCGAAAAACATAATTGGTTATTCTATCAGGTGTAACCATAATAATACTATTATTAACAAATTTTTCAAATTTTAAATCCCTGCCTTTGTTTAGATACCAGTTAAAAAATTCCCGGATCTTATACAAGGGAATTTTAGACTGCCACTTGATGGAACTCTCCAGGTAGGGCATTTCGACCGAATAATAATCTTTAATGGTATGATCCCATACCTCCTCCGGTAGCAGGGTGCGGCCGGCACTTTCGGCATGGAAAAAAATAGGATGAATGGCATTATCGGTTCTACTAACCAGCACCTCGCCCAGAGTCGCTGTTTGCGCCAAAACCGTTTTTTGAGTCGCATCTGTAAAAGATCCCGAGACTTGATGTTTTTCCGAGCTTTCCAAATCGTAATAGACTTCATGGCCTTTAATTTTAGAAACTTCTTGGGTTTTTACCTTATGGGCCGCATAGGTTCGGGCCGCCACGGCCTGTGCTTTAAGCGCTTCCAGTGGCCACGCACCATTCATCTCCTTAGACAAAAGAGGAGGCAGATAGGTCTCCAGATCGACTTGATAAATGACATCACAACTCTCCCCGTTGGGATTGGTGGCAATCATTAAATTACCTTTGAATTTTTCTCTGCCAAGATCTAAAAAACCACTCGGCGAAGACAGGTGCGCCAGCAGAATTGGTTTACGGTTTTTTTGTGAACTTAAAAAAAGCCCCTGGCAATTGAACTTAATTCGCTTGGTGCCCTTGAAAGTTTTTTTACTATTTTTAGGATAAAGATATCTTTGCACATCCTCACCCACAACGTTTAAACTCGGAAGCGAATTGGCCACTTTGACTCTTATCAGGGGGGCTTGCTTGCCAAACCCCAGTCTAGGAAAACCACCTAAACTGATAAAAAAAATAACCATTAAAAATTTAGCAAATAAATTCAATTTCCCGTCCATCCATGGCCTAGGTTAAACATATTGAAATTCACCCTCTTCCTAGAGTGACCCAGTACTAATGATAACTGTAATATGAAAAAATCTCAAGGTATCAGTTTTCCTGACTTAAAAACTCCATTACTTTTTTAAGATCCACCCACGCAGTTTTTTTCATAGTGGGGTTAAGTAAGAGATATTCCGGGTGAAAAATGGGAACCAGGGTAAATTTTCTTTTTTCACCGCTTTCAAAATCATATTGCCTGGAAAAAAACTTTCCATGGATATCGGCCAACTTTTCTTTTTTTCCAAGCATCATCTGAGTGGCCAGTGCTCCAAAGGAAATAACCATCTTCGGTTGCAGTAAAAAAATTTCATTTTTAACGTGATGAAAACAGGTGTTAATGATTTCCTTTTTCAAATTCAAATCCAAATCCATCCGATTACACTTTAACAAATAGGTCACACACCATTTAAGCGAGGGTAGATTCATGGCCTGCACCATCCGGTTTAAAATCTCTCCTCTGTCTGCAGAAAAAGTCTCAATAATACCATCACCTTCAAGGCGTGGATAATCACCTACAAATAAAACATCAATCAAGTTTAAATCACTGGCCTGACTTTTTTTATCAATCAGTTTTTTTATCACGGGGGGCTGTTCATTTTCAAAACATTTTCGACAGGCCAAAAGATCATTAAAAAATGCCTGCCTTTGATGAGTCGGTTCCATGCTCTCTTGGCTGACCCAAGGAAGTGGGACATCACATTTAAGAACGTAACGCTCATCCCCGGCAACGATGACCGGATTATGGGTCTTAATCATTTCTTTTTTGGCATATTCACCCAAGGCATTTAGGGTGGTGTCCTTTTCCACGCATACCATTTTAGCCTGGGACAAAAGAGGATCAGGTCTTTTTTTGTCCATTTTAATTTTCGATAAAAAGCAGGGTGCCGACTTGAAAAGTTGCCCGGAAAAAGTTGCCATCAACGGACGGACATCGTCCGAGGTTTCCTGGTTAAAATCGTTTAAATCTTTAAAAATATCTTTTTTCACAGGTGATACCTTGACTCATAAGGGGAAAAATATTTACATTACTCCCATATTAAAATTTATTAGTAAAGAAGAGAAC
This sequence comes from Bdellovibrionales bacterium RIFOXYC1_FULL_37_79, assembly GCA_001770015.1. Lineage (GTDB taxonomy): Bacteria > Bdellovibrionota > Bacteriovoracia > Bacteriovoracales > Bacteriovoracaceae > XYC1-FULL-37-79. The sequence goes on along the minus strand of MEQB01000012.1, from coordinate 12,054 downwards.
GTGGACATCCGAAATATGCATATGTCCAGAAAGGTGTAGCATTCAGGAAGAAAGGCACAGTTGAAACAACTTTTATTTGGCCCACAACCTTAGCGGGAGAATGCTATGTCAACTTTCGACTCTGATTACAAATTCGAAACATACGAAGAATTTTACGGGGACATCAAACAAGTTCAGCAGCTCATTGATGCCTGTCAGATATGCGGCTCCCGGTTAATGATTAATCACTTGACGGATTATACTAATTTATTGGTGCAGGAATCGGCCATTTGCCCTGAATGTGGAAATAAAAACCGCAAAAAAGTGCATGTCTTAAATTAGTTTTTTTAAAATATTTCTGGCCACCGATCTACTTATTTTCAAATAGCTTACCAGTTCCACTTCAGTGTAATTTTTCAATTCCTCGATGGGTTTATCCAGATTTTGCATGATTGATTTCTTGGTCTTTGGCCCAATGCCGGCCACATCATCAAACCAGCTTTTCAAAACCCTTTGATGCTCATGTTTGTGATGAAGGGTTCTGGAAAAACGATGGGCCTCATCCCGCATATGAATGAGTAAATTCATCAATTCCTTAGATTTGTTCAAAGGATAATAATTCTTTCTTCCCGGAATAACCAATCGATCCACTTGTTTTTGAAAGCCGATTTTTCCGGTTCTTTTTTTAGCTATCCCGACCACCGGAACATCCCGCCCTTGTTCTTTTAATACTTCTGCAAACTGTCTGACCTGCCCCCACCCTCCATCTACGACGAAAACATCCGGTAAATTTCCATGTTTGATCCTTCTTGCAATCAACTCCCTCATCATGGCAAAATCATTATTGCCCTCTGGTCTTTCAGCAAGCTCATATAAGCGGTATAGCGATTTTTCAGGCATGCCATCATGAAAAGCAATTTGCGAGGCAGTGGGGGATTTTCCCTGCCAGATGGCCACATCATAACATTCCAAATTCCTGGGAATCTCTTTAAGATTTAAAAGCTCTGCCAGCTTGGTAAGACCGAGATACTCATTACCGGCATTATGCGTCCTTAATTTCTGGTTTTCTCTCGCCTGATCAGTGGCGAGCTTAATAAGCGGTAAATACCTTGACCGGTTGAAAAAAACCTCCATCTTTTCCGGCGCGTACAAATCATTCAAGGCCTTTTTAAAGGTTTCCATTTCCTCATGCTCAAAAGACAAGATGATAGTTTCGGGCAATTGACCAAGTAACGTTTTATAGTACTCATATAAGAAACTAAACAGACTGCTTTCCAAATCATCATCCTTGATTAAAAAATTATTGGCAAAATAAAATCCCCGGGAACCAAGTAACAACGAATTCCTCACCATGTGAATGACGATATCAGTTTCTTTTTCACCTTTAACATAAGAAATAACATCAACATTTTTATTCTGCTCATACAACTCGACATTTTGAGCAACGTTACCTTTTAAAAATTCCTCGACTTTTATGAGGTAATCCCTGACCTGGGCGGCCCGCTCAAACTCTTCACTCTCTACCAGCTTTTGCATTTCCTGGTTTAAGTAATTTTTAATTTTCTTGCCACTGCCTTTAAAAACATCCAGCGCTATATCAACCAACTCATGATATTTTTCCTTATCAATCTTGTCACAACAGGGTCCTTTACACTGATTCATTTGAAATAAGATACAAGGTTGCTTTCTGGATTTGAATTCCAGGTCCCCACAATCACGCAGCTTTAATGATTTCCTGATAATTTTTACAATCTCAAAAATATTACTGCCAGTAACAAACGGACCAAAAACCAACTGTTTTTTTTTCTTCCTGATATGTCTAAGATAAAGCAGGCTCGGAAATTCCAACGAGTAATCAAACACCACATAGGGGTAGGATTTATCGTCCTTCAACCGGATATTATATTTGGGACGGTGCTTTTTTATTAAATTATTCTCAAGCACCAAGGCTTCGGTTTCATTATCCGTAACCATGAAGTCAAAATCACAAATATTTCTTATCAAAAATTCGGTTTTAAGGTCTTTTTTTGATTCCAAGAAATAGCTGATTACCCGCTTACTTAAATCTTTTGCCTTACCAACATAAATCACCTGCCCATCTTCTTTTTTCATAAGATAGCAACCCGGCTTTGCAGGTAGGGATTTAGCCTTTTGATAGAGTTTATTCATAGTATGTGTCACACAAAATACCTTTACTTTATACATAGAAGAGCATAAAGTGTCTTGTCTGTTTTTTATTCCTTAAAACCAAAGAAGGTTATATGACAATTGGTGTTGGCAAGGACGTTATTTCTTACTGCACAAAGTGTAAGCTCACCTTATCCCATCTCATCGTTTCCATGAAAAATGAGAGTACCATTGGTAAAGTCAAGTGTAATACATGCGAATCGATCCATGCTTATAAAGATCCTTCCAAAGTAAAGGCCAGAAGTAAAAAGGCTAAAGCAAAACAGATCAATCCCAATGAATCCATTGCTGATATTTGGATGAATGCTATCAACGGTTCTAAGGCAAAATCCCAATCTTATTCCATTCAAAAATCTTTTCAAATTGGAGACATCATCGATCACCCCCAATTTGGTCCAGGTGTGATTGATAAACTAATCGACACTGATAAAATTCAGGTGATTTTTAGACACAACATAAGAACGCTAGTTCACAACAGGTAGTTTCTAAAGTATCACGACCTCTCCGACCAGCTACTTCCACCATTTGTAGAATCCCAGCTAGCTCCACCGGCCCAACTTGAGCTTCCTCCGGTCCACCCTACATTTCCGCCGATATATCCCATGCCGTAAGGAGATCCGCCGTAATATGCCCCCTGGCCCGAATAAAGGCTTCTTTGCAGGTTTTGTCCTGCACTGGCATAATCTTGATAGAGAAGCTGATTATTTCTTTGATTGACAGACTCATTCCCTGCCAATCTGGATTGATAAGCGTATTGTCGATTTTGTTGCTCTTGCAAATATTGTTGATACTGCATATATTGCTGATACTGCTGATTGTATTGGGACATTTGATTATTCCAACCTCCAGTTTGATCCCAGTAACTTCCCTGCCCACTCATGTAGGGGTTGTACCCTGCCAATCCATTAAGACCATACTGCATGCTTGGTCCACCCCAGTAAGCACCTGCACCAGCGTAAGGATTGTAGCCCATATAAGGACTTCCACCCCCCATATACATGCTGCCATTTCCACCAAGTAATGCACCTAGATTTATCCCAGCGTATGCATTAATTCCTGCAGAAGCTCCCGCATAGGGCATGCCACCACTCATATAAGCTCCGCCACCCGTATAGGGCATTCCGCCACTCATATAAGCTCCGCCACCCATATAGGGCATATAGGGCATTCCACCACTCATATAAGCTCCAGCCCCTATATTTGCGCTAATTCCAGGAAATCCAGAATATCCCATATAGGGCATTCCACCACCAGCGTAAGCTCCGCCAGATAAATAAATACCAGCGCCAGCACCGGCACCTATTCCCATAGTCGGGTAACCGCCTCCCATGTAAGCTCCGCCACCCATATAAGCTCCACCACCAGCATAAGGTCCGATCATTCCACCCATAAATCCCTGTGAGTAACCACCTGCCAAAAGGGGATTTGTCACCCCACCATAACCACTTCCGGCCAAACCATTCATTCCAGAGAACATATTGTAGCCATAGCCGTTACACTTATCCATCAGGTTGCCAAGTTGATCCGAAGTGAAGGGGTTTGATCCCCTTTCCATATTGTAATCTAGAGCCGAATTGTATCTTGAGGTACATTGTTCATGGCCATATTTGTAGGCGCTGGTCTCATTATCGCTAATCCCTAAAACCGTTTTTGCCCAACGAGCCTGGGTATCCTCGTAAGCATTAGCAGTAATCCAAGTACTACCCAAAAAAGCGAGAGGGCCAATCGCATTGCTGGCAAAATCCCAACCGTTGGTGGCAGGCTCTTCCGGATAATATGTATTATAACGACCACACTCCGGGCAATCTACTCCTGCCTGATTCAGATAAACACGATTCACAGTCTCATAGCAGTAATGTTTATCTTGCTTGCTCATAGTGGAACTCGAGCAAGCATCATTGCCACTTGAAAATGAGTAGTAGGGATCGCCTCCCCCTTCCCATCCGCTGTCTCCGTCTCCATCCCATACGGTGTAGGTATTATCATCGAACAATGACCCACTAGTTCCGGCATTATTCCTTCCAGAAAGAGTGTGAAGAGAAAAATACTGACTTTCATCACCACCCTCACCGTACACATAATGTATGTTCGCAATCAGAAGTAGTGAAAGAACCCAAGCGAATGTCATTCTACGTTTATTCATATTTGTCTCCAACAAACCTAAAAATAGTGGCAGTCGTAATACCTACCTATTCCTGAGATTTATCGGAATTTACAAACTATTCTTTAATCAAATAGGATATCATTTTGATAAAAATGAACAATAATTTTTATTTATCTAGCCTCTTTTTTGGCTAAATCCCCGAATAATGTTGACCAAATAGCTTTGGATTTCATCATCACTTCCAAATACATCATCTATTAATTCTTCAGTGAGCAGATAATCGGTCAAACGAACCGATGCCTTGTGGAGGGATTCCACTAGATAAAGTCCAGCAATATTTTCGCCTGAAAAAGCCTTGATAATTTCTTTTCTAGCATGATTATACATTTCAGATTCGGTGATATCTTCGGGAAGATTGTCTTTTCCCATCTTTTCTTCGACTTCTTCGATGGCCTGATCCTTAATATCCTCATCGGTAGCAAAACTTACTCCCAGTTCCGTCGCCATGGAGTCAATGAGTTGCCCACGTTTCTGTACGTCGAAATCAATCATTTTACTCTCAATTAGATGATTAATGGTATATGTTGCAAGTGTTTTCAATGTGTCAAAATCTGTTTTCATATACTTATCCTTTGTCTACCAACCTGTTTATATTAACTTATATGATCCAAGAATGCCAAACTAATTATTTTCTCTTGATCATTTTCCTCAAAGATTTTCCTTCCCCGGTTAAAAATAAAATTAGAAAATAACCAAGCGAACCGAGACATCCTATGGCCACAAAAATACTCATCTTCCTTATAAAACCAGCCTCAAAATTAAAATAATTCAAAGTCAAAAAATGAGTCAGTGTTCCCGCCACCACCACTGCTAATAAAATTTTTAATAATTTTAAATCCAAGAAAAACATTTTGGGTAAATCCAGATATCTCGTTAAAAAAATAATCTGCAACAGGGTATTCACGATGATTGATATGCTCACGCCCATGGCCAGGATTTGATAGCCATAGTGCGGAACAAAAGTAAGACAGACCACAATGTTTACGAAGATAGAAAAAAGTGAGATGAAAACCGGAACTTGAGGCCTATCAATAGAATAAAACGTGGGTGAGAATATTTTAAATAATCCATAACACGGAAGACACCACAAATAATATTTCAAAAGTTCTGAAACCGCCAAAGTGTCTGACCTTGAAAACGCTCCTCTTTCAAAAATCAAATGCGCTGTAGGGACACTCATCGTGTAAAGCATAACCAGTGCCCAAGAAATCGTAAAAAGGGATAACAAATAACTCGATTTTAATAAATCTAGGGCCTCCTCTCTTTTACCTCCTTTCCAAGCATCCGAAAAATGGACCAGATTGGAACCACCAATAGAAACCCCCAAAATCCCCAGGGGAAATTGAAATAATCTAAACGCATAGGTCAGCCAGGAGACCGCTCCGACCACTGTTCCGGTTGCCAACAAAGTATTAATAAAAATATTAACCTGACTGGCAGACACCCCTACAAAGGCAAGCCCCATTCTTCCTGCAATCTTTTTAGTATAAGGGGAGATAATTTTAACTGGTCCAAGCGGACCTAAGGATTTTCTTATAATCAAAGGGATCTGCACTAAAATTTGCATCAGGCCTCCGACTACTGCACCAAACCCCAGCGCATAGATCCCTGAAACACCTTGCTTTTCAAAAAACGGAGGCAAGCAAAAAATCGCCAGGATCATAATAACGTTGTAAGAAGCGGGTGCCAGTGCCGGGACAAAAAATATTTTGATGGCATTCAATGCCCCCATAAAAAGGGCGGCCACAGAAACCAGGGATAAAAAAGGGGACATGATTCTAAGAAGGGTAACCGTGATTTGGAACTTGTTTGGATCTTCGAGAAACTTCGGAGCAATATTGGCGACGATCCCATTGGCAAAAATAACCATTAGAATGCCAATAATAATAGTGAGGACTAATAATAATAGAAACACCGACCATAATAATCTTCTGGCCACTTTAAAACCTTCATTCTTGGCTTCTACAAAAACTGGCACAAAGGCCGGTGAAAAAGCACCTTCGGCAAACAAATCCCTCAGCATATTGGGAATTCGGTAGGCGACATTAAAAGCGTCGGTCAGCCCACTGGCACCGAATACGGCTGCTTGAACTTGCTCCCTGACCAAACCTAAAATTCGACTGATTAAAGTTGCTCCGGCCAATTTTAATGAAGACTTGAAAACTCTCGAGGAGGTATTTGCGGTCTGTTTATTTTCCATTGCCAAGAATTTTACGAATAAATTCATGAAAGTTAAACCAAATTGTCACCAAAATAAACATTTTGGCATCGCTTTTCTTACAATCCATCTTTTTTCGGTTAGACGAAATAAGTTTTATCCTGGTGAATAAGAATCATTATAAAAATACAATTTATACATGGAGAAAATGCAGGATGCATTTTTCCTACACACACAAGGAGATTTTATGTTTATGGCAATCGCTACTCAAACATTTAAGCACCCCTCAAAAAAATCTGATTATCGTATTTGGTATCTTGAAATCAATTCCTTCATGGAGGTGATTGGGATTGGTGTTATTTCAAGGGAGAAATTAATTGAAATGATTTTTGAAAATTACCAGAAAACCGGTTCTTCCAACTGGCGGGTTTTTAAAAAAAATGAAGAAGAATCCTCTCCTATTGAAATCTATGATTTCGTTGCCCAAAACATCCATGAGAATACCCATTTTGGTAATTTGCCGACGCTGGAAGAGTTTCAGGCCACGCTGGCGGCATTAACCATGAGACTGGAGATTCGCTCCATTGCCTAAATTCAGGCCATGAATGATGAGAGGCAAGATGCGTTAAGTTATTTTGCCCCCTATTACCCGCTAAGTTCATTGTCTTTGAGTTTAAAGCTGTCTATAATTGCGCTGAATTTTGAAACCCTCACCCCAATCTAGGAGTAGCTATGAAACCCTTTATCGTTGTTTCCGATGGTTTTGATAAAAATCTTTTTAATGCACTCACTTCCTCCCAGGATCTGCAAGTACATCCCAAAAGTAAAATAACCAAGGAAGAGTTGGAAAAACTTTTACCGCAAATTAATGGACTGGTTATTCGCTCAGCTACCACCGTGACCTCTGAGCTTTTAGAAAAAGCCCCCCATTTAAAATTAGTCATTCGCGCCGGCGAAGGCACTGATAATATCGATAAAGTGGCCTGCCAGAAAAAAGGAGTCAAAGTTGCCAACACTCCTGGATCAAATTCCAACTCAGCTGCTGAACATACTATCGCCCTCATGATGACGGTTCTTCGTAAAACCGCTTTTGCACACGCCTCCACCAAGGCAGGTAAATGGGAAAAAGAACTATTTGGTGGCAATGAGCTTTGGAAAAAAACCGTGGGCTTTGTGGGTTTTGGAAAAATCGCCCAGATCGTTGCCAAACGCATTTCCGGATTTGAGCCCAAGGTTTTATTTTATGATCCGGTAACTGAGATATCAGAATTGAGCTATGCCAGAAAAGTGGATAGTCTGGATGAATTATTCAAACAGAGTAATATTGTAACCATTCATGTTCCTCTCAATCCAAAAACAAAAAACTTGGTTAATAAAACGTATCTGGAAATGATGAAGCCGGATTCATTTTTGATCAACTGTGCCCGTGGCGGAATCGTTAACGAAGAAGATCTTTATGTACATCTTAAGGAAAAGAAAATCAAAGGAGCGGGCTTTGACGTTTTTCAAGAAGAGCCCCTTCCCAATTCATCCCAGCTTTTAAACTTGGATAACCTCGTTATGACACCACATCTGGGCGCCAGCACCGACGAGGCCCAGCTTCGTGTTGGAGAAATGGCGGTTAATCAGTTAAAAGAATTTTTTCTAAAAAATAATTTATTAAACGAGGTAAAAGCTTAATGCAAACTTTAGCAATAATTGGCTCCCAATGGGGAGATGAGGGAAAAGGAAAAATCACCGATCTTCTGGGTGCCAAATGCGATGTGGTGGTTCGTTATCAAGGCGGAAACAACGCTGGACACACGATCGTGGTGGACAAAAAAAAGATCGTATTACACATCATTCCTTCGGGTATCTTACACCCACACACCACTTCGATAATAGCCCATGGAGTAGTGTTTGATCCTGATGCGTTTAAAGCGGAACTGGCAGACACCCAAAAGGCTGGAATCAATCTCTCATTTAATAACCTAAAAATTTCCGAAAATTGCTCCGTGATCACCAGCTATCACAAACTCCTTGATCAACAAAGAGAATCCCAAGGTCCAGAAAGAATCGGAACCACCGGCAAAGGTATTGGCCCTTGTTACGAGGATAAAGTGGCGAGAAAGGCCATTAAGATCAAGGATCTTTTTAACAAAGAAACCTTAAAAAGCAGACTACAAAAAAATTTAATTGAAAAAGAAACTCTCTTTAAACATCTCTACCACAGCTCATTTCCCTCAATTGAAGATGAAACCTCGAGATTATTTGAACTGGGTAAAATGGTCAGACCATTTGCTTGCGACACTTTTAGTTTTTTAAGCGAATGCATAAGCAATAATAAAAAAATTCTTTTTGAAGGTGCTCAAGGAGTACTACTGGACATTGACTATGGCTCTTATCCCTTTGTCACTTCCTCCAATACCTCATTTGGTGGAATCCACACCGGCGCCGGACTGATGGGAAGACCGGTCGATGAAGTCCTCGGTATCACCAAGGCTTATACCACCAGAGTTGGCGAGGGCCCGTTTCCCACTGAACTGCATAGTGAAATTGGAAAGAAGATTCAAAAGATAGGTAATGAATTTGGCGCCACCACCGGAAGAATAAGACGCTGTGGATGGCTGGATTTGCCCCTGCTACACTATTCTATCAAGGCCAGTAATCTAACTTCCCTAGCTCTTACAAAAGTTGATGTTTTATCAGGGCTATCGGAACTTAAAATATGTCATGCTTACCGCTACCGGGGAGAAACTATCGACTGCGCCTGGCCTGGTATCGACATGAACGAAGTGGAACCAATCTACACCGATATGACTCCCTTTCATGATACCTTTAAAAATGGCGTGCTTAGTACCGAGCTCACCTCATACATTAAAATGATCGAAGACTCACTTCAAATCCCGGTCAGCATCATTGCTTACGGCCCTGAACGAAGTGAAATTATCTTTACCGGCGCTCGAAATTTTTTTCTTAAATAGCCACCTCCACCAATTTAAAAATAGTTATACACCCTTTATAACTGTTTCAGTCGGTCATTATTTTTCTAAATCAACCGATAAAATTGATGTTGGTTATTTGCCAATTTATAACCTATAATGCTAAACATTATGAAAAAAATTTTATTTATACTGGTTTTTATCCTAACTACCTGCTGCCTTTATGCCAATGAATCCACCGGGTATCTGGATACCGTCATTGCCAAGATCAACGATCTTTTTAAAGATCTCAATATCCTCCCCCAAACGGTGGAAGTTGATCAAAAGAGTTTTAACGTCGAATATACTTTTGATCATGAGTTATCCAATTATATCGTTAACCTGGTTAGAAAATTCAAACCCACCTCCAGTGCCATTGTCGTCGTTGATAACGAGACCGGCAACGTCCTGACTGCCGTAGGATACGATAAGAAACACGATCGCATAGACTACGAACTGCCTTTCAGTAGCAGCCATCCCGCTGCCAGTTTGGCAAAGATTGTCACTTCAGCGGCCCTGCTTGAACAAGAGGTCATTGATTTAGAAACTCCACTTATTTTCCGTGGCAAAACCACCACCCTTCGACCTTATCAGCTCACTGAAACCATTTATAAAAGCAAAAAAAGAAGATTTCGAAATAGATATCAAAGTTTCATGCAGGCATTTGCCTCTTCCAATAATGCCATTTTTGGCAAGGCTGCACTTAAAAATCTCACCGGTGATCTTTTGCAATCGATGGCGGATCGCTTGGGATTTAATGACAACATCATGGAGGATCTGACCATTTCTGACTCGGAATTTGGACTCGCCGACTCTCCCATTAAAGTGGCCCAGTATGCCTCCGGCTATAATAATTCAAATACCATTTCCCCCGTCCATGCTGCCACCATCTCATCAATCATCGCCAACAATGGATTACTCAAAAACCCTCGCGTTATCAAGCGCATCTACTCAGAAAATATCGAGCTGATCATCCCTCCCCTCGGAGAAGCCCAGGTATTTAACAGCGACGTGGCCGAAAACATGAAGCAGCTCATGGAGGCGACCATTGTCACTGGAACTGGACGTCGGAGTTTTTTTGGCATGAAATCAAATCTTTTAGAAAGACTGGATATCGGTGGAAAATCAGGAACATTCTCTGGTGGCGTGCCTTACGGCAAGCACGATTGGTTTGTCGCCTATGCCAAACCTAAAAATGATTCCCTCGGAAAAGGAATATCCATTGCCGTTATGAATATCAATTCCAAGCGCAAGATAAGATCCTCCAAAATGGTGAGAAATATTATTGAACATTATTTCCGCGATCTCCCCGAGAAACCGGAAAAAGAATCCGAATCCAGCAGCTGGCCTAGCAATCTGCTTAACACCAAATCTTAAATCAAAAGCATCATCCTTTAATCATGATTAACATCATTTTAAAACGAGCCACGGCATTAACGGCATGAGGAATATTTGCCGGCATAATTATACTTTCACCGGCGAGCAACCGATTTGATTTACCTCCAATCACAATCTCTCCTTGCCCTTCCAAAACCGTAATAACCGCATCAAAAGGTGCGCTATGTTCACTGAGTCTTTGCCCCTCATCAAAAGCAAAAACGGTAATGCCTCCCACCTTGTTTTCCAGCACCCGGGAAGAGACAATGCCTTCATTTTGATACTCAACCACCTGGCCAAATTCGAATTTTTTTCCTTTTTCCATATGTTCCCTCATTAGTTATGAATTGCTTCTTCCAATCTAGCATAAAGCATATTATATTTTTTTTCCAAATGCTCGCCATCCATTATTTTTTCAACCTTCTTATATTCAATGGTAATGTTATTTTTTTGCTCATCATTCAAACCTTCTTCGGCCATCACATATAAAATATTATCCTCCTTATAAATATGCTCTAAAAGAAGTTCGGCCCAACCCTTGGCATTTAATCGGGCGTTGTCATAATCATTACGCAAAATGGCCTGCGAAAGCTCCCTGACAAAATGACGACCATTCTCATGATCATTCAACATGACAGGAAGAGGATTGCAATGATTTAAAACTCCCGGCTGCTCCATATACTTAAATAAGATATTTTCTTCCTTCGCATGATGATAATTATCCGCATAGTTTTTAATAAAATCCACAAAATCACCAAACTTTAAAAAAAGATTTTCTCGGTTTATCTCGACATCAAGTCTTGCCAGGTAACCTTCCAAAAGACTGATATATTTTATGATTAATTGGTGCTCATTAATTAGTTTATTTGTAACATTCATCTATTCTCCCAGCTTTTTATTCTCACACATATACTGTCACGGATAAGAAAACCCCTCCTTGACTGCCGTCAAGCTTTTACAAAATTCCAACCGGACAAAATATCTAATAATTGATCATTTTTTTCTTATCCCTTAACTTATTCTTTGATATGATTTGCCCATCAACTTAATCGGGGTGTAGCGCAGCTTGGTAGCGCGCTTCGTTCGGGACGAAGAGGTCGCCGGTTCAAATCCAGTCACCCCGACCATTTTTATGTAGAATTCTTAAAAATTCTTAAAAATCAAGGCCTCATTAAGTTTCTAATTTAATGAGGCTTTTGTTTTTTTAACATGTCAAAAAAAAATCAAGT
>MEQB01000011.1 GCA_001770015.1 Bdellovibrionales bacterium RIFOXYC1_FULL_37_79 | reverse complement strand
AGTGATAATTTTAACAGATTTCACTTCTCCACAATCTTGAAATAAATTTTCAAGTTGACTTTCTTGACACTGAAAAGAAAGATTTCCTACATAAAGCTTGTTGTTCATACTGTTCCCCTAAAAAATTTTTTTGAAAAATGAGGTCGTAAGCAGACATATTTTTCAAAAAAGAAAGTTATTATCTGCTATCAAAAAACTTATGAAAAGACAGACGTTCTAGTAATAATTCTCACAAAAATTAATAATTTGGCAAGATGAAAAATAGTCCTGCCTATTTTTTCAATTATCATGCACAGCATTATGCAATTGCATACTTTTTAACTCCCGATGGAATTTTTATTTAGAATAGCGATTCAAACCCGCAACTTATTGCATTATTTCGACTAATTTGTTTCTCAGATTGTTTTATTAGCGCAAACATGTTTAAATTTTTCTAGATGAAAATTTTGATTTTATTAACATTCATCTTTTGCACATTCTCCCTTATGGCCAAGTCCCCCCATTCAATAAAAACATTAAGTCTGAATCTTCACGGCTATCATCCAATGGGTGAAAAAGAGAGATATTTGGAGGACCGAGCTGGCAATCTGACCCTGACCTCTTCCTCAATACACTACTTTAGACCCCTTGAGATCATTAGAGGAAATCAAAACAGACTTAATCAATTATCCCTAAATCTAAAGGAACTTTCACCGGACATTATTTTTCTTCAGGAAGTGGGTGCCGGCAGTCCCAATACTCGCAACAAAACCTGCCAGGACTTCTATAAAAAATTTTCCTATGACTATGCCTTTGAAAACACCAGTTTGAGGCTGGAAAAAAAATTAGACGAACTTGGAAAAAAATTCACTAATCTTTTGGCCTGCCGGGGAAATATTGGATGGTTTACCGGACCAACTCAGTTTATTGACCAAAGAATTGTCACCAAGGATGGCAACGTCATCTTTGATTTTGATACTAACCCTTACCCTCACGGTATTCTGATTGAAGGCTCCTCCATTATGGTCTCTAAGCGGCTAAAGGTCCTCGACCATCAAATTTACAACGATCCTTACAACTATCTCAATGAACGCTTTTTTTATCAAATGGCTACCATCTCCGACGAGGATAATAATTGGTTTTTGGCAGTTAACATCCATGCCGGACACAAAATAAATCATTTTGAGCAGTCCATTTTAATTAAAAAAAATATCCTTAATTATTTAAAAAATCACAAGCATCCCGAAACATTCACGGGAATACTCATTGCAGGTGATTTTAATGCCCGGCTTTTTCGGCCTAACTCAAAACAAGACATTCAAAGCGACTTTTCAGAAATCAGCACCGTCTTGTTTGAAGTCAAGAAAGAGAATCAATTTGATTTTCTACTCGATAACATCGCTGATCATCAAAAAATACAAACCCTTCAACAGGAACTGATCAAACTTAATGAATCAAGCTACAAACCATGGGCGTCAATACTGGATAAAAAAGAATTTGATCAACGTCTTAACGACTCTTTAAATGAATTTAAGTTACTGCAAAAAGCTTATTTACAAAGTCCATATAAAAATTACTTAATGATGCAGTCATCTCTGGAAACTGCCAGCGAACAGGATCTTTGCCACCCCAATAAAGGTTTGGCAGGAGCTTGCTTTTTTAACAACAATATTGATTTTATTATGAAAACATCTTCTTTTAACATTTCTAATGCGTATGTTGTTTTCGCTAAAAATGATTGGACCTCGCTTGACTACATTAGTGATCATCCAGGCATTTTTTCAGAGTTGCTTTATTAAAATCCGGCCTCAAATAGCCTGCTTCTGCCCAGCCCTGAGTTTTTACACACTCTCTGGCCAACGATTGGCAAAAGGAGTATCTAAGCGCTAATCGCCAACCAAAGAGAACATGATGAAAATAACTCTTACTTTAATTTTTATTTTTATATCTTCCAGTCTTTTAGCTTTTAAGCAATTGGATCTTGCTCCACATCTTAAAGGAACCTGTTCCCCTGACCAAATGTTTTGTGCATATTTTTCACCACAAGATCTGCCGGTGGAAGCCGTCCGGGCCTATCTGAAAACAGCTACCACCAGCATTAGAATTGCCACTTACAATATGAGCATTTTTGACTACGCAGAAGTCTTAAACCAGAAGGCCAGAGAGGGAGTCAAGATTGAATACATGGTGGATTTCAAATTATCATTTGAAAACAAAACATGGCCTCGACTGATCAACCATCCCAATATCACCAAGCATAGATTACCAGTTCTGCGGGGCGGCTCCCCTCAAATGCATAATAAATTGATTATTATTGATAACGAGGTGCTTTTGACTGGATCGGCTAACTACAGCTATATGGGACTGATTGCCAACTATGAAAATGTTATGGCGATCTACCACCCGGATGTCATTAAAAAATTTAATGATGAGATTAATGAATTAAAAAGCATTTCTCAAATTGTCTGCAATTTATTTTCAAGTGATCATACATGCGCAAGCAATCAAGTGACGGACTATGATCCGATCATGCACCAGTATATTACCGAGGGAACCGTTAATGCAAACGCCATCAACCCGGCGCTCGGTGAATGTGGTAAATTAATAAGCCAATCTCATAAGGAGCATAAAGCAATTTTAGGCTCAATTCTTTTACCTGAAATAAGGGACGTGGAAAAATGTTTTGTAGATGCTGATTTTTCTAAAAAATTAAAAAGACTGATTGAGGAAATTTCCCAGGTCGAAAAATATGTTGATGGTGTTCTCACCAAGGATCAACCACGCTATTGGGAACGAGTCGGCCTCCAAGAAGGAAAATATAAAGTCTATTTTTCCCCAGAGGATAATCCCGAAGCGCAAATTATCAACGCGCTAAAGGAAACACTCGATCAACCTAGCGAATCTTTTGCCTACGTTTCTGCTAATTTTATAACCAATTACCAAATCGCCCAAACCCTTGCCAATTTACATAAACGAGGTGTCCGACTAAGAGTTTTTTTTGACAAGGGCAGATTTGTTGCTCCACGTTTTCAAAACCAGCTTGGTACCCTGCTTCCGCTGGGCTTTTTCGGTGAACCTGGTGCCATCGAGGAAACTTTATTAAAACTGAAACTCAAAAATCCCAATCCCGCAGGCAGTTTTTTCAACCTGGTCACGATGTTTGAAAACAATCTCACCGGCACTTGGGGATGCAATCACAACAAAATGGCCATTGTCGGCTCACCTAAAGGACTCACCCTTATCAACGGATCAGCGAACTGGTCTGGCGGTGCCATGAAAATTAATGATGAAAATCTTTTTATCATTAAAGATATGGCCGCAATCACCATTTATCTCAGAGAATTTATTTCACAGCTTTTCGTCTACCGGTACGGACAAAATCCCAACTTAAAAGAATTTAAGGATGAAATTTTCTATCTATCCCAATATGCTCCATGTTTAAAAACACTTTTGGGGATGGAAAACGGTTGCCAAATTGATGAAAAGACTTGGAGACCAGAGGTTAGATCTACCGCAGTTATAACATTTACCGATATTCCCGCCTCCAAACAGGATCCGGTTTATTTGTATGTACAACAATTAGATGAACTCACCAAGGGACAATACCACTCAATGAAAATGTATACCGACGAAAATTTTCAAGGTAAATGGGTAACCACCATTCCGGCTCCTCTTAACTGGGAAATGTTTTTTCATGCCTACATTGATGGACAAAGCCGGTCAAGTAATAATTATACCTTGCAAGTTGCTCCGCTGGGAGTTCATGTGCTCAAAGGTAATTATCGTTGGTAAGCCCAATAAATAGATTAAATTAGTTGATTACCCTATCTTTTTAATCAGAAATTCATTTTTTTCCTAGATAGGTTTGCTCATCTTTTTATTAATAAATTCTACTCATAAATCGATATGGTAATAGGAAACTGTTTTTTTATTATAGAGGTAAATCTTATGGCCTTTGATTATGACAAAATAAAGAAGAAAGAAGATGGTAGTCAATGGACATCATACAGCGATTTGTTCATGGTACTTTCCGTGGTATTTTTACTCCTTTATGTAATTACCAGCCTTCGCAACGGAACCGTGGGAGTCCAAAATTATGTTGAGGTAAAAAATCTTCAACAAGCAAACGAGGATCTAAAAAAACAACTCGAAGTCTACAACACTCTCAAAGAGGATTACCTGGAAAAGAAAGCCTCTGAAAAAGAAATGCAGACATATAGTGAGCTGATGGATCAATTGAAACTGCTTAAAGATGATGCCAAAACCGAAAAGGAAAAATTAAGATTTCAAGCTTTTGAAAACGAAAAAAAAGAGAGAGCTCTCAATAAGTATCAACAAATTGTTAGAAATATTATCAACTCAAATTTACTTGCTCAAGAAAGGATAAAAGTACGTGATACCAAGATTAATGAACGCGACGTGGAAATTAGTGAACAAAAGCAGGAAATAGCAGAACAGACGCAAGAGATTGAAAAACAAAGCCAGGAAATCGAGGACCAGAAAGCTGAGATTGAACGCAAAAAAAGAATTATCGCCCAGAAGAAAAAAATTATTGCTGAAAATAAAATTGTGCTAGAAGAAAAACAAAAAGAAATCAAATACCTTTCTAAGACAGTGCAAAAGAAAAAAGAAATTATTGCTCAAAATGATAATGAGATAAGATCAATTAACCAAACACTCAATCAAAAACTCAATGAGCTTTCTTACGCTTACAAAAAACAAAAAATGACCAAGAAAAAATATCAACAGCAATTGGCATTTATAAAGGAAGATAGCAAAAATAAAATATCTGAACTTGAAGAATACACTTTAAATGTTAAAAAAGAACTTGGTAATACTGACAAAAAGCTGAAATTGGCCAGTTCGCAATTAAATGAAACAAGTCAAAAACTTCAACAACAAAGTGTTGAAAACAAAAAATTGGCTGAAGACATTAACAACCTTGACAGTCAATACAAACAACAAATCGCTTCCTTGGATAGTGAATATCAAAACAAGCTGGCACACTTAAGACAAGAACGCGAAGCCGATATCGCCAAATTTGAAAAAGAAAGACAAATGTCCCAAGACCGTTTTGAAAAAATCAGAGCTATGGACAAAGCTGGCTTTGCCAAACTCAGATCACAAGATAAGGAAGCCTTTAACAAACAACTGGCCCTTGAACAACAACGTAGAAATCAAGAAAAGGGTGAATATTTTAATGCGCTCGGTGAGGAAAAAGATCGGGCCAATAAAATCAAAAATCAATTACAGCAAGCGCTTAGTGAAGAAAAAGGCCGTTATATGGCCAGTTTGAATAATCTAAAAAATGAAAAGGATGCACTCTCTAAGGATTTACATACGGCCCAAAAATTGGTCAGCGCTAGAAAAGCCATTGTTGGAGCCATCAAGGATAATTTCAAAAAAGCAGGTATTCCGGTGGATCTGGATGCCAAAACTGGTGACGTGATTTTATCCTTCCAGGATGAGTATTTTGACACCGACAAATCTGAATTGAAACCAACCATGAAGAATATTCTGCATAAATTCTTTCCAGTGTATTCCAAAAGCTTGCTTGCCGATACCAAAATTGCAGACATGATTGCATCAGTGGAAGTTGTTGGGTTCGCCTCTCCCACCTATCAGGGACGGTATATCGATCCTAAAAGTTTGGCCAAACAAGATCAAACAGCGGTTGATTATAATATGCAGCTAAGTTTTCAAAGGGCCAATGCCATTTTTAAATACATCTTTGATACGGATAAAATGCAATATCAATATCAACAGACCATGCGTCCTATCGTTAAAGTTACCGGACGCAGTTTTTTAGCAGATGGAGTTGAAAACAGGGGTATCGCCAGTAGTATAAGCAATAAGGACTACTGTACAAAATACAACTGTAAAAAGTCACAAAAAGTAATAATAAGATTTAATTTAAAAGATTAAAAAGGAGAATACAATGTTTTCTCAGGATTTTACCCTCAAAGCCACCACCTTACTCGTAGAGTTTTCCTCAACTTTATTAATTCCAGCAATGATTATGTGTTTCATCGGTGGGATTGCTCTTCGACTTCTCATTTACTTTACCTATAAAAGGGAAGACTGGTTTTCCAAGGAATTTAGTAAACGAGTTGACCTGTTTATTGAAGGCACTCACAATTCCACCAGTCCCATATCGTTTTATCTAAGCACAAAAAAAATATTAGAGCGAACGTTTTATGAGCTGTTTAAAAAAAGAACCATTTTAAAAAGAAGAAATCCAGATGTAGTGATGGTTTTAATTGATAGGGTTTTTCTCGTCCAACATGGATGTGCACGACTGGTTAAAGATACTTTGAAACACATCAAATATTTGAAATTCGGGCCGACCAAACCGCCTATGTTAACCGTATCGAAAAACGTTTTTGAAAGCAATCCTTGTTTTAATAAATTATTTGGATTAGTTCCGGCTTCCCTCTTAAATGACCTGCTTGGCATTTTGCCCGGACTTTTTATCATTGGTGGGATATTTGGAACATTTTTAGGTATCATGCAGGCACTGCCTGAACTTGGACAGATGGATCTGACCGATGTCGAAGGAACCAAGGCCACCATGGATAAATTTTTAATGCAAGTTTCATTTTCCATGATTACCTCAATTGTTGGTATCGTTATTTCCGTCACCATGTCGATAGTCAATACCGCCTTTTCACCAGAAAAATTATTCATACAGACAGTTGAGCGCTACGAAAATAACCTGCATGATTTATGGAACAGATGTTCCAACAACGATCTGGTATTGCAAGATTCAAAATTTGATGAAAATAAGGATGCGTTGGAAGCCCTGGCCGAAAACTCGGTTAATGAGGAACTCAACATTTTACCGTCACAAAATGGTTATACCAGCAACGCCCCGATACCTGACTCAGAACAGGAAAGCCATCAACCATCCAACCAGACCAGTCAGACAGAACCAATATATGCAAGCACCAATGTTTCCGCTCCAAGTATGACCCCCACACCTCCACCTGCGCAACCAGGGGAAACCAAGGAAGCCGGGCCATTTGATTGGTTGAAAAAAGCTTCATAAGGAGTTTATTGATATTATATGAAAAAAAATAGCGCAGCCCTAAAAGTATTCACCAAATCCGCAGACGGCAATAACGTCTACGAATGCGGTGATCGCTTTGTCATTGGAAAATCAGGCAGCGCTGATCTCGCATTTGACATGGATTTTGTAAGCCGAAGACATCTTTATGTTTGTAAGGAGAACAATGCCATCCAGCTGGTGGATTTAAATTCGGCCAATGGAACCTATATCAATAATAAAAAAATTGATCCCAACGTCCCTTATGCATACAAAAAAGGGGATATTGTGTATCTTGGCAACAAGAAACTGGCACTGAAGATTGAGGATCTGGAAAGCCGTAGCGACCTAAAAATGGTCAAAGATAAATCTATCACTCAAAATTCCTTGGCCGGTTCAATTCCCAAAAATTTAAGTCATCCCCATGATGATCCTGACCTGGCATTTTTAAACGACGACAATCCCGAAGTCCTGCATTTTGAAGACAATACTGTAACCCAGTTACAACAAATTCAAGAACAGAGAATGAAACTCATGCAGGCGGAGACTGAAAGAAAAGTGCATGCTGAATATCAGCAGAAAATGCTTGAAGCAAATGAAAAGAGTCTTCTTTTTATCAACCAGGCAAAGCAAAATGCACAACGCATTGTCATGGAAGCCAAAAATCATGCCCAGATCATTATTGGTAATGCCAATAACAAGTCCAAAAATATCTTCAAAGAGGCAAATCAAAAAATTGCCCAGATGAATATGGAAATCCAAAGCTTTGAAAAAGAAACCAAACTCAAGGCAGAACAAAAAGCTGAGGAAATAATCTTAAAGGCCGAGGAAAAAGCAACCAACTTGACGAATAATGCCACAGCATCCCTGGAAAAATTACAACACGCCAAAAATATTGAAATTCAAAAATCAGAAGATCGCATTAATGAGTATAAAAGAGCAATAAGCCATCTGGAAAATCAAAAAAGGGAAAAGGATGATTTATTCAGGAAAATCACCTCCGATATCAATGTCGTCAAAGATCAACTGGGTCACACCGATTTAGTACTCGAAAAATACAAGATTCAAATGAAAGATTTGGAGACCGAATTAAAGAAACTTGAAAATGACAAAGAAATGTTAATTCGTGATCAAGAAAAAAGAAAATATGACTTTGATCACTATATCCACTTTGAGGAAACCAAACTTAAGGAAGAAGGCGACAAAATTCGCTTTGAGGTTGAGAAACTTTTTAATGAAAAGCAAACGCTTCAAGAGACCGTTGACTCCCTTGGCAGCAAAAAAACCACTTTAGATAAAGAGGTGAATCTTTTACTGGAACTTAAAAGTAAAGAAGATCTACACCGAAATGAGAAAAAATCAGAACTGGATAAATTGCAAAATTCCATTGAAGAACTCACCCAGAAAAAATTTGAATTGATCAAAGAGACCGATAAAAGCCTGGCAGGAGTAAGGGAAGATGCCATAAAAAATCGCAACGAAGCCTTACGGCTCTTGGAAAACGCCAAAATCAAAGACGAAGAAATCAACAAAAAAGTGAATGATCAAGAGAACCGATTAAAAATTCTCATTACCGAAACAAAAAACAGAGAAGAAAAGGCCCACGCAGAACTTCATAATTTACAGGCACAGATCGAAAAAGCCAGATCCGCAGCTTCCTCTATCTCTGCAGACATCCTGAATAATGCCAAGAATGAATCAAGAAAGATCAATGAAAAACTGCTGGACGAAATTCAAAAAAAACAAAAAGAAGCCGAGTCTTATTACAACAAGAAAATAGCTGACGCCGACAACATACTAAACAATGCCAGGCTTGAGCAGCAAAAAATTGAAGAACACATCAAACAAAAAAAGCAAGACGCCAAAAATGCCGGAGATTCATATCTTAACAACGTCAAATTCCAGGTTGATCTTCAGAAAAACAAGCTCCTGGAAGAAGCCACCAGAACGGCTAAAGAAATGGTGGAAAACGCCAAGACCAAATCCAACAAGCTAATGGAGGAAGTGAATAATTCCTACCAGGAAAGAATGAAAAAAATTGAGATGGACACCGCTGCTAAAATGGCGTTTGAGGAAGAAGAGTCCCAAAAAAGAATCGAGCAATTTAGAAAACAAGAAGAAGCCTTGAAGGCCCAACGGGTGAAAGAGGTGTATCGGAATATCAAAGATGTCATTATCGGGCGACTTAACTCCAACGTGGGCAAACCCCTCTCTTCTGGCATAACCAATCTAATCCAAGAGGACTTGCAAAATATTATCAAATTGGCGTTTGGTTATCAGATGAATGAAAGAGAATCCATCCGAGGCATTTTATTCAGCGGAAATCTCAGCAAAAAAGTCAAAATGTACTGGTTGAAAGTTGGCCTGTCTATTTTTATTCCTATCTTCCTGCTGAGTATTCACCTGATGGCCCCGAATTTTTTTCCTGCCATCGGGAAACATGTAGTTTCATTTTTAACCACGGAGGAATCCGCCAGTGATATTTTTATCAAGCAAATGCTGGAGGCAAGAAAAAATAAACCCAAATACTTGCCCCCCCTCAGCGCTCATTACAAACCGACCTATACCGATAACATTTTATTTACTGAAGCCTTTATCGATACGGTTACCAGTCCGGTCTTTCAAAAAGAATGGGTGATTGAATTAAATAAGTTTATTGTCAATGATCTGGGCCTTAGCGAAAATGCCATTGTGTCATTCATAGCCAAGGAAACTCGACTGATTTATGAACTCTTTGAGATTAGAACCAAAATCAAACCCGAAAATGCTCAAAGAGAAATCGACAAAATGAAAAAACTTGAACTGCAATATGAGGCTGAACTAATAAGTATCCTGGGTAATAAAAAAGATAACTACCGTAAATTTGCTCATTTCAGGCAGCAGTTTTACACAAAGTTCAAAAATACCAAATAGTTTCCCCTTGAGTGCCTTATATTTTTGTCAGTTAATATCTCAACGATATTTGAGTTCACCTTGCGGAAGATCCAGTGTCGTGAGGAAAGGTATAAGCGAGCCTTAGTTCCGACATGTGCTAATTGGGACAAAATATGATAAATTGAGACAATATTTGTCCCAATACTTGAAATTGGGACTAAAATGAGGCTATAATATATTTCATAATGGTATTGGGACAATATTTGTCCCAATACCAAACTTTGGAGAAATCTATGATTTCGAAGAAAAAAGGTGATCTTGAAGCACTTGTTTTAAAGCTGCTCAAAGAAAAAACAGAGATCAGTATCCATGACGTTGCTCAGGCGGCTGGGCTATCGAAATCAGACGAAGGCGATCGAAAGGCCATTCGCCGAGTGCTGACTACACTGGTAGAGCGCAGGCTTCTTGAAGCCAAAGGAGCTGCGCGCGCACGCATCTACGTCCCCACCAAAGTCATCGTAACAGGAACTCCATCCCTGGAGGGGGGAAAGAACACAAAACCATTCAAAGATATCCCTCTCTCTCAGGAAGGCGAGATCCTTCTGAAATACGTCTCTCAATCCCTCCAGGCCAGAACTCCAGTCGGGTACCTTCGGAACTTTTTGCGATCATATGAGCCGAACCAAACTTTCTATCTGACTGAATCTCAACGTACAGAACTTTTAAAAACAGGAACCGTGGAAAACAAGGTGCGGCCAGCAGGAACCTATGCACGAAACATCTTAAATCGGCTCCTGATCGACTTATCGTGGAACTCAAGCCGCCTCGAGGGAAATACTTATTCTCTTTTAGAAACCAAACGACTAATTGAGCTCGGTGAAAATGCCGCTGGCAAAAACACCTCCGAAGCTCAAATGATTTTAAACCACAAAGAAGCCATCGAATACATCATTGAGTCAGCCACAGAAGCGACAATCAGCTCACACGAAGTGTGTAGCATTCATGCACTTCTCTCGGAAAACCTTTTAGGTGATCCAAGTGCCTCGGGCCGCATTCGACAGATCGCAGTTGGTATCGGCGGTACAAATTATATGCCGCTCGAAAACCTCCACATCCTAAAAGAATACTTTCAGCTCTTCATTGATAAGCTAAACTTAATCGAGGATCCGTTTGAACAGTCCTTTTTTTCACTAATACAACTTTCTTACATGCAAGCCTTTGAAGATATGAATAAACGAACCGCACGCCTTGTGGCCAATATTCCCTTAATCAAAAAGAATTTGAAACCGCTTTCTTTTATAGACGTTAATCAAGAGGCTTACGTTAAAGCGCTTCTTGGGGTTTACGAGAAAAACGACGTCAGTCTGTTTCGAGATTTATATCTGTGGGCCTATACGCGTTCTTCCCAGCGCTATTCAGCAATTCAGCTGGCGATAGGAGAGCCCAATATTTTGAAGCTAAGGTATCGCACCGAAATTCAAGACATCATTCGCTCTGTGATTCTTGAAAAGGTTGCTGGGCCGCAGGTGGTACATAGAATTCAAACTCTTATGGAAGCCAAAAACTTTCCTGAAGCAGACGCAACAGAGATTTTTAAGTTAATAGAAACGGAAATAGTCAGCCTCCATGACGGAAACATTGCCCGGTTTAAAATTCGCCCGAGTGAGTTTCAAGAGTGGAAAAATTTGCAGTGACAATTTAAAGGAGTAGAAGAAACCGGCGACTCAACTTGAAACCGACCTAAACTAATAAGTATCCTGGGTAATAAAAAAGATAACTACCGTAAATTTGCTCATTTCAGGCAGCAGTTTTACACAAAGTTCAAAAATACCAAATAGTTTCCCCTTGAGTGCCTTATATTTTTGTCAATTAATATCTCAACGATATTTGAGTTCACCTTGTCCTAGCTTTCTAAATATTTAATTTTTTAAGAATAAAAATTATCTTTCAAATAAAATCAAATATTTTCCGATAAAGTACTAGTGAACGTTTATAGTGATTGTAGATGATATTTAATAAGGATCGATGAAGTTGATTACTAGACTCCTTTTCACATTATTTTTTTTAGTTGTCATGTTCATGAACGTGGCGGTTTCCGAGGAAGTCACTTCCAAGACTATTGATCAGAAAGATCTGGAAACTTATGAACAAAACATTTTTAATGCACCAATTATCAGACTCGCATCTTTCACCAAGCCGAGCTGCCAGAAAGATGAATGCCTCAACAAGCTGCTGCTGGGAATTGGACTCCATTATAATAATGAAAAAGATTTTACTCGATCAACCAGCAATGCCCCTTACGACATTACTAAATTCAAGTTTTTTTTCCCCTTCTTTGAAAATGAGCAAAGAATAAATCTTGATACCGCCTCACTGGAGAGAGAAGACGTCTCATCACTCTCCCAAAAAATCAAAAATGCTATATCAGGTAAAAAAACGGCGGTGGTTCTTTTGGATGCTCATGGTATTAAAAAAGAGGCACCCTATCAGGATGGTGGAATTTTAATTCCATCCCAATCTGGTTGCCAAAATTATCAAAAAGCACTCCAAAAAACTTCAATTGAAATGAACAATTATCCCGACAAAAACTCCGAAAAATATCAGGAACTGCGTCAGAAATACGGGATGGACTATCAAAAATACAGCGAACTGCTCTGTCACAAAAGAATACTTCCCTACCAAGAATACGAAGCCTCTTTACGTGGCCCAACCCTCATTCACTTCAATTCCATGGATCCAGTTCACCAAATGAATAGGCAAAAAATTGGCGAGCAATACGCCCTCTTCGATTCCTTCACCTTCGTCGATTCAGCCTTGTATCAGCACAATTTTTACCAATTAGATCACACTCAATACATTCAAACTTATGTTTACAGTGCCAGCAGCAATTACCAGAGTGAATTGAGCAAATACAACTCTTGTACCTACGACACCGATAAAAACAACCAGATCCAACTTAACGAAATTTATCATAAGTTGAAACCAATTTTTTTCACCGAAGGACTCAAAAAGGGATCCTTCCAGGAAAAATCCTTTGACTGGAACATCATCTCCACCCGTCATCAAATAAATAATAAAAAAAATATGGCCGAATTATTCACCGGTAATCCGGGCAAATACTCAGACGCCTATAACAAGACTTCCAATAGTCCAGGTTTCTCCGTGGTATTCAATTTACCCGGATGTAAAATCGCCGCACCTGAATTGTTTGATTCAACCAAGCAAGTATTACTAGACAGCCCATCTTTCAAACAAAAAACCCAAACGCAATTACCCACTTACGACATGAGTATTAAGGATGAAAATACCTTCGAAAATTTATTAATATCTGCTAAAGCGCAAGCTATACCGATAGTTGGAAAACAACCTATCGAACAACTTACCGCCGATAAAACCAAAATTAAACCTGACATGGAATCTTCAAGTGTTACCAAAATTACTGCTGATCAAAGCAAAAAGGTTTTTATTGCTAAACATGGTTTGACCCAAACCGACTCTCCTACACAATCAAAACTTACAGAACTTATGTATAGTAAATTCAAAGTAGCCTACAAGGACGATATACTTGGCAAAATACACGGGGATGAATTTTTAGAAACCGCCAGAGGTGTTGCCAGCAGAACAGGCCTCTCCGTAGATGAAATTATGCTTAGAACTTTTGGTGAAAGTGGATTTGACCCGTTTGCCGTTAATAAATATAACAAGAAACATTTTGGTCTTTACCAATTTGGCGCAGCCGCCGCAGAACATTTAGGCACCACCACTCAACAAATATTACAAATGCCCCCGGCACAACAACTTTTATTATACGAAGAGTACGGTAAAATATTTGGAAACTATCAATATTCTACCCATGTTCTTCCTGTTTCCGCTTCTTTTAGCAGCGAAAGTATCTTTGGTGTAAGGGATACTGCTAAGGATTTACATCTCATAGATGAAAGATTACTAAAAGAACACAGAAATATTGCTTTAGCATTTTATCGGCAAAATCATGTCATGGACCTTAATGGAGACGGAACGATTACCAAAGCTGAAGTTAATCAATACGGTAACGGTATAAGAAAAAACGCATATACACAAATATTAAACCAGGAATTATTCTATGAAAAAATTACTTCCCATTTTGTTTTTTGCAATCTTAACAGTTGCTCACGCAGGACAAGAAATCCGAAAACAAGAACGTGATTTTTTTCCTGACGAAATAGCGATGGTTAATTTAGTTCAGAAATATTATCCAAATGAAAAATTTGATTCCAAAGCGGTCGAGCTTCAAAATTATAATACCGAAACAAAACGTTATACCTCTATTACAGTTTACCTAAAATCACTAAGCAACCCTAATTTCAAATTTGAGTATAACACCAGAACCGGATTTATCCACTACAGTAAGAGTGAAGGAAAAACCATATCAATTGATGGCTTCTATGCCTTGGATGACAACGATCTCTTCCAATATGAAAGAATGTGTGGCATATCTTCTTGCGATTCAAGCATTAATAAAAATGGGAAAAAAATTCATTGATCTTATAAACTAAGAATCAAAGAAACCATCAGTTCAATTTTTTTCTAGTTCTGGCTTCTTCAAATAAAATTTTAGTATATTTTTTCAAGCTTGCTTTGGATACCGGCTTATTGATGGACCAGTAACCGTTCATCAAGCCTTCTTGTCCAGACAAACCGGTAATATAAAGAATCGGAATATTATGTCCAAGCAATTCGACCTTGTCTTTTAAAAGTAATCCCGACTCACTACCCATCTTGATATCGGAGTAAATTAAATCAGGGGCCAAAGTCTCTTTTTTAAGCGCATCCAGCGCATCACTAACTTTTGTGAATTTTTTTACAACACATGGGAAAGTTGACTCAATTAAATCCACAATCACTTCCAAAACATCCGGTTCATCGTCAATGACATAAAAATAATATTTGGGGACATCTTTTTTTGCTTTGTTTTTAAAAAAATCGAACATAAAGAGATTATACAAAAATCTTCTCTGCAAAGAAAAGAGAATTAAAACAACGAATTATTTCTTATTCCACAGCAAAAAGCTCGGGTATTACATCCGTATGGATTATTTCTTATCCTTATTTTAAACATGGGAGTCTGATATAATTCACCTTAATGAAAGTGTCTCTTTTATCCTACCCACTTCTTCTTTTTTTTATTTTTTTAAGCCAAACCGGCCAGACCAATGAATGTGGACCATTTTTTGATAATTTAACTTCCCCGGTATGTACGAACGCCAAATATATTTTTTGGGCCGGAACGATGATCACGGCGGGGCTAAGGATTACGAAAGGTGAAGTCGTTGATGAAATTCAGCAACAGGCTGTTCAAAAAAATCACCTACAATCATGGGGTGAAGTTGGAGGTGATATAGGGTTTGGTTATTTCAACGGCGCCTACGTGCTTGGTCAATTTATATTTGGTGGAAAAAATGGAAATAAACGGGCCGAACATATGATGGAATCATCCTTTTATGCCTTTGCCACCACTCATGCAATTAAATACAGCATCCATGAAAGTAGACCAGGCTACCCCAATGATCATGACTCCTTCCCTTCAGGACACGCTTCATTCTCCTTTGCTTTTGCCTCGGTGGTAACCGCCCAGCACGGGTGGTTTTGGGGTGCTTTAGCCCACCTAGGTGCCATCTTTATTTCTTTTAGCAGGATCAACGACAATTGGCACTATCTTCACGACGTGGTTTTTGGCATGACCCTCGGGTTAAGCTATGGTTGGGGCGTTTACTTTAACCATAAGGATCACCAAAAACCCTATTGGCTGGGTTTTGTTCCCATTGATAACATGCGCGGGGCTGCCCTGGCTTTTAATTATAGATTCTAATGAAAAAAATAATTTTTTTTGTACTTATTCTTATCTGCTTCTCGCTTCAGGCATACATTGATTTATTTTCCGATATTGGATACACCAACATCCAATCTTCATTCAATGATAAAATCGATGTACTCCACTTAGGGGTAGGATCAACTCTCGCCTTGGGGCACACTTTTTTTTGTGGAATTCAAACTGAGTATCAGGCCATCACCAGGCTTATCAAAACCAACGAACAACTGGAATTTTACAAAAATCAAAAAAGTCTTTATATCTTGCCGGTTTTGGGGATTGACTTTGGAAGCATAATTTTAAAAATATCAACTGCCAATATTGGCTATTACTTTCTCAAACAGGAAAAATATAACACAGCTATAACCAATAAAAAACCAAGCGGCATTATCATAACGGTTTTAAAAAAAGTTGGTAAAAACTGGTTTTGGGGTTCCAGTTATTCCTCCACCACTTTCAAAGAAGTTAAACTAAGCGGTGAAGCAGCCAACCAAGACACAGTCTCGCAAACCTCAAAAATGCTCACCGCCAGTCTCATTACAGGATACAACTTTTAATAGCTGCTCCTACATATCCTTATTGCATTGCCGCTGGGTCAAAGGTGCAACCCATAAGCGGTTTATTATCCTTACTTCTTTTTATTCTTCGCTCAACTCCTGAGGGCTTGGGGCCTTTTTCAAGCAGATTGACAATAACACTTTTTTTACAACTACTAATACGACTGTTTTGCACCAACACATCTACATAATTTGTTCTGCCAGACAGTTTGTTTAATTGGTTGGCATTTTTAAGTGCTTGATCAAGCTCGCCCAAATCAATATTATATTTAAGAGCTGCAGCCTTCCTTTGTGCTGGGGTTTTTAAAGAAACCTTTACATTGATTTCCGGAACCTTACCATCTGGAATCAGGTCGGCTAATTTAAACTCTTTAAGAATGGCGTCTCTTCTAACTTGCATTTTTCTAACAAAAGTTTGCTGTAAAAAATCTGGCCATAGAGAATAACTAAACACTTCCTCGAGATCCGATTTTTTCATGGTAGCAAGTTTTTTTGCCATCCATAGGGCATCCGCAAAGGTGGCCTTCTCCCAAGCTACCGGTCGGTATAATAACCATTGATTGAAATCCAGGGTATTTGATAAGTGATTGACTTTTACAAAGGAAGAATTTTTCAGTCCATTCACTCTCCCGGTTTGCCCAGGGTTGGCCATGCTTGAACCCAGGTCATGCTGATATTCCACATAAATTTTCTCTCCTGTTACATCGTCTTCAAAGATTACGCTTTTGGAATTATCATCTTTGGCATCGATATTATTTAGCCACATATTAAATACCACCAGGCCCCTTGCCACTCGATCTTCTGTGGCACCCACCGTACTATTTGCCACAGGCCCTCCATATTCTATAAATTCCTTGCCTTTAAATTCCACCATTGACTCATGGAAAATGACATACACTCGATCATTAAGTGCCTCTTTACGATATTTCTTTTTTCCATGCTTTGGTAGATTTACTAAAATACGCTCCGAATTTTCTTCATTGATAATTCCTTTATCCAACGTGTAAGGCGCAATATCAAAATTATATTTTGAATCTAACAAACAATCCCTAAGAAGAGTGTAGGTGTTGATATTTGTGCAACTTCCTGCAACTGACGGGTCTCCCAAAATTAAAACCAGTCCTTCCACGCCAGGTTTATTAGCATAAACTAAATCAGTAAACTTACCTCCCATCTTCATATACAGGCGATTATTAACCGGTTCAATCTGCATTTCGTTGCCCCACTTGAGTTTCCAAGGCTGACCATAAGCATCTTGCACATCCATCTTGGGACTAGTGGCAGTGGTTTTTATCTCATCAAAAAATACCACTTTCTTGGCATTTTCAAGCGAATATTCCTTAGCAGCTTTTTTTCCAAGGCTGTCATCTTTTTTTAATACCTCTTTCATTTTTTTGGTGGTCCAATTTTCGAGATCTTGCCATGAGTTCGGAGTGCTTAATCGATTTTTTTCGGTCTTCCAGGCAATATGTTTCGGAGATATATCCAAATCAGCAATCTCGTTGGTAGTCATTTGAGATAATTCTTCCGGAGTAAGAAAATGATCTGGCTCGCTGACGGAAATCAGATTCGTGGCTTCTTGTGACCCTTGGATCACACCAATAAGAGCACCTCGATCACTTTCATTGACGTAGGGAAGTGTAAGATCCACTCGATCTATCGTTTTTCCCAAGAAAGCAAATATATTTCCAGTTGAAGGAAATGGAGCAAATTCGGATAATACTGAATAGACTATTCTTTTCGCTGTATTAAAATTATTGATTCTTTCTGCACTCTGTAATGCGGACTTTTGGGTTTGCTCCAGAAGTTGCCCACCATGTTTATAAAATTTCTTCAGAAACTTACAATCCTTGATATATTTCTTGTAAGCCTCCTTTGTCTCCTCGTCTATTTGGTTATTTTCAAGCGTCTTTTTAGTTTTTTCAATTTCTTCCTCGGCGGTCTCAATCCCGGTTTGTAAATATTTTACCAGATTAATATATGAATCCTCGTCATATAGGCCGATTCCCAGCTCTAAAAGTTTAGTTTCAAACCCGGGTAGAGCAATGTCTCCTCCCGCATAAGCTGTAAATGCATTCAAAGTAGCCAGGATTAATGCTAGTAGAATTGTTTTAGTTTTTTTCATAAATACTCCATCTATTTATTAGGTCTATATTTTAACACTATGTTGGGTTCACTCACTAATACTAGCGATTCCTCGTCACCAAGCGTGATACCTTCTGGATGTAATTTTTCGTCACGCAATTTCTTGACAGCGATTAATTTTCCCTCCAGGGAAATATCGTAAATCACCCGCGCATCATCACTTAAAATCAACAAACGTCCGGTCTTTTGGTCAAAGGCCACTCCGGCCATGTCTTTGATAGGTAGATCGTTATCCTTATCATTACGTGTAAGCGTCTTCGTGATCTTTTTTAAAATTTTCACCTGTGATGAAATATTAATTTCTTCTAAATTATCCAGTGCCGGTAATTTGAAAGTTTCCACTCTCATCCCGGATCCCTCATTGACTATATAAACAGCCTGGTTTTGAGGGTCAAAAGCAATTCCTTCCGGTCCCTTATTGTTTTCGATAGTTCTATTTTTATCCTCACCATCATTAAAAACTATTTTTTTAAAATTATCAGGTCTCAGACTGCCCTTTTGTCCGGGATCAATAACCCCTACATAAATTTCACCAGTTTCATTGATAAGAGCAAATCTGGGTAACCCATTAACCATATCAATAAACACCATATCCTCAAAATCACTTTGAGAGCCCGGATTATCATTGATTGACCGACTATTGAAATCTTCCAGTTTGATAACATTATCAGAAAGAAAGTCATCATCATTTTCTAAGGATTTTTTTGAGAACACAAAAATCCTGGCCTCATTTTCAATATTTTTCCCCTGAACCTTGGCATTTTCGATGGCGAAATAAATATCCAGGTCTGGAACATAAGTAATTCCTGAAAGATTTAAAACTTCATGGTTTTTTCTTAAAAGTTTTTTGATAACAGGTTTTGAGTCATATAACTCATCAAGATTTTTCGCTTCAAAAGTAAAGCCCTTGAGCCCGCTAAAAGTTGCAATCAAAAACAGAAGTAAAAAAATATTCTTCATTTCAAGTATCCTTCTTCACAGTTTTCTTATACATTGATAACGCTATGCATTATACACAGACCAGGCTGTCTTTTCATTGAAATTTAAGTGAAATGTAAAAATTGCACAGTATTTTTGCTGGTAAAAAAAGTATAATTTCAATTAGTTATCGAAATTAGTACTATAATTAAACTATTTATTTAGCCTCGATTGATAAGTTTTACTTAGCTTTTTAAATTCAGGACTTCGTGACACTGAATCTATAAACTGGAAATTTTCCACTCGTGGTTTTTTAGGATTAAACAAAATATATTCCTGTTTGGCCTTATTGGTGATCAACAAATCATCATCGTAATAATAAGGAACTTTAAAAGCTTTCGTCCACGATCCCCCTTGCAAATATCTTATGGCCAACGCAATCATTCCCGTTCGGTGTATTCCTCCGTGACAATGAAAAAGCACCGGCTGATTTTCTGGATTCAAAGCTATAGCAAGTATTCTATAAAAGGCATCCACACCTCCGTCTAATTTACCGTCCGGTTTTATCTCGAATTGTTCAATTGCATTTTGAGATGGCCTGGCCCAAAAATCCAGATTTTCGAGATCATCGATATCTTTTTTGGGATGAATGGGGTTACGTCCATCCAGATAGGTACGCATGTTTTTGTCATATGAATGATAAAACTTAAAATCAAAATCATTTTGAATCTCATATTCCTCAACCGCATGATCAAGAAAAAACGAGTAATTCATATAATTCATATAAATAATTGTCTTGGGGACTTTGAACCCTAACTCCTTTAAGGATGAGAAAACTTCTTCCACACCTTCTTTTCCAAGTCTTTCAGATCGGTATATTTGAAATTCATCATTATTAATGAGCACTCCAAAATTATAATCTTTTTTTAAATCGTATAAGGATTTAAAATTATTTTCTGACTTACAATATGAGGATGTGAAAAGAACAACCAATAAAAAACAAAAACGACGCTGACTCATAGCAAATAATCTCCTTATGACCTTTTTCAAATGTATAAATATGGTATCTGTAGTTTTTTAAAATGAACAGCGCTGGTGACAATAAATCCTCAGTGTCACATTGGTAATCAACTAAAAAAATAACAATTCTCATGCGCCATGCATCTTGTACTTGAAATAAAATATTCCAAGAAGCTTAATTGGTATTTATGAGTTGGCATTACATTTGCTCAGTTGTAAACCGGTTCAATAAAAAACTTATTGATGTTACACTTACTAAATTGTCCACGGGACAACCAATAACGGAGGGAAAAATGAAAAATATGATGCTTACCACGATTGCAGTGTTTATGCTTGCAGGTACAACTTTCTCAAGAGAACTTAGTGACATGGCCAATCGACTGGTCAGAACTGCCGAACGAGTGCAAATGACCGTAGAAGATCTTGAATATGGTCATGGTTCAAGTATGGAAGTGCGAAGATCTATTGACGAATTAAAGGTTGTTTTAAACCGACTTGAGCGAAACCTTGGCGCAGGACCAGGACCAGGACCAGGACCTATTAACCCTTTCCCAGACTTTGATAGGATTTCTGCTAGCTGTAGACTCGATATTGACGGAAACTTTTTTAATCCTGACACCAGCGTAGAATGCACAGTATATGGACGAAACGCTGCCGGATACGAAGTCAGAGTAATTAGCCAGTTTGGTAATAGGGTAGAATTTCAAGGTCGATTAAATCCTGGAATGCAAACCCAATCATTTGCCACCATCGAAAGAAAAGTGGGAGGAAGCGGGGTCAGATACCAAGTGTTTATCTTAACCACTAATGGTGGAAGATTTTTAGTTGCTACTCTCTAGATTTAAAATAAAAAATATCAACAAGGGCCTGGTTTTTACTAGGCCTTTGTTTGTTAACGAACAGAACTGGTGACATAAAATCATCAGTGCCACATTGGAAATAGGCCATAAAAAAACCATCCCCATACGCCATGCATCTTGTATTTGAAATAAAATATTCAACAAAATTTAACTGATATTTTTTGATTGGCATTATTTTTGCTCAGCCATAGGCCTGTTCAAGTAATGATTCACTAAGGTTAGACACAACTATTTGTCAGAGAGACAAAAACAACGGAGGGAGTAATGAACAAAATAATTCTTACGACGTTTTCAATGTTTATGTTTACCGGGACAACTTTCGCAGAAGAATTAAGTGACATGACTAAAAATCTAATTGGTACTGCTGAAAAAGTGCAATTATCAGTGGAGGATTTAGAGCATGGTAGTGGTTCAAATACTGATGCTCAAAAATCAATTAACGAATTAAAAGATGCCTTAAACGAACTGGAACAAAAAATTGGAGTTGCCCCAGACCCCACCCCTGAACGTCACCGCTATCGACGTCCAGGTCATCGACCTTATCCAGGTTATCGACCTTTTCCAGGTCACCGTCCTTTTCCTGGTTTTAGGCCTTTCCCTGGTCACCGTCCTTTCCCGGGTTATAGGCCTTTTCCGATCTATCCACCTTATCCGGGGCCGGGATACCGACCTTATCCAATCTATCCACCTTACCCAGTCTATCCGCCTTACCCAATCTTTCCTCCATACCCTGGCTATCAACCACTTTCTAAAAAATAATGGCAAAAGATTGATACACGTTACTGATTAGATTTAAAATGGTCGATGTCAAAAGGGCCTGGTTTTTTACCAGGCCTTTTTTATTAATAACCTTTTGCCTGTTTGAAAAATGAAACGATGGCCTGTTGTCTTTTTTCGTAAACTTCTTGAATCTGCCCGATTTGTTGTTGCTGTCCTTCCACAATATTAAAGGTGATACTTTTTACCTGATTATCATCCTCGGTTAATCCCTCTAAAAAACCAACTAATTCATATCCCACCCGTTTTTCCTGATAGTAGATTTGAAAATTAATATAATACTGATCTTCGCCCACGCAGTAGGCGTTACCCACATCCTTTAAAATTATGTAGCGATCAAAAATATCAATCATTTCCAATTTATCAGTGCTCACCAATCGTTTTTCATTTTTATCATCATATCTGAAAATACATAAATTCATCTCGATGTCTTGTATATCAGCATCCAGAGATTTTCTTTTGAACTCCAACACGTTGTCTGATTTTTCATCCCGGTTTTTAAGATCCTCTAAAAATTCCTCTTCTGTAACCCAGCTTCCCAGACTATTTTTCAAAAAAGTTTTTTTCTTTTTAAGGGGATCATTTTTATCAACCTCAACTGCGGGGGTCCCTTCATTAAGGTCCTGATTAGCTTTTTTCTTATCAGATTTTATCACAGGGTTTTTCTGCCAGCCGTGATACTCCTTATCCCGGGAATCCATTTGATGAAGAGGATCTCTCCAGAATTTATCAATATCATCAGCACTCTCCCCGTTACCCGTCATATTATTGGGGGAAATTTTCGAGTCGCTGGTCTTTTGGGCCCATTCATTATATTTTTTCTCATCACTATTATATTTATGATTCGTGTCAGTCCAATGAGTATGCAACCTGTCCGCAGACTCGCCATTTCCGGCCATATTGGGATCATTCTCCCTAAGATCTAACTTAATTCTCAAGGCCTCTCTTTTTCGCTCTTCCTCTTGGAAAGCCTGGTTTTCTTTTTCAATTTCCTCTTTTGCCTTCTGTTTTCGTTCAGTGCTAACATCATATTTATTTCTAACCAAAAGACCTGGACCAATATCTGCCTTTAAGTTATCTGATATAAATTCATCCTTAATTTGATTTATTAAATCACTTTTATTAATCTCCTCCGTCGAACTATTAATTTTACCAACGAGTGGATTATTTTTTCCCATCAAACTATTGTCTTGCAGACCTTCCATAATACCTTTTTCATAATCAATCTCATCGACCTTACCGTAAATAGTCCCGTCTGCCCTATCAGTCTCTTGAATATCCCCTTTTAAATATCCTCCCAGATCTTCAACCTCGCCAATAGTTTTCCACAGATCCTCCTCTTGAGTGGCACTGCTGGATACATCTCCTCTGAGATTGCTATCAATTCGATCCACTCTCCCAAGACCTTTGCCGGTCTGGAGTGTATTAATTTCCTCTGCCCTTTCCGAAGACTGCCCTGTCATATTATCATCAATTTTTTCTACTTTACCTGTAGCAGCTCCGGCTAAAAAACCATCCAACTGCTCAGTCCCCAGGCTCTTGCCCTTATCATAAGCTTCAACGGGTTTTTCTTTTTCCCCGCTAAGCAAGGCTTTGATGTCTTCTGGTGTAGCACTCTTATCCTCAAGCAAGGATGAAAGAGTTTTCAGTTGACTCAAGTTGGTTTGCAAAAGTCTGGAATCTTTGGCAATTTGCATACTCTCTTCTTCAAATTCAATTTTAAAGGTTGTGGTAAGCTCGGAAGTAAAATAAAAATTGGGCGCCTTGGATGAAAATTTCCAATTACTGCTGGCCGTATAATATTCGGGTTTTTTTCCCTCGAAGGTCCACATCCCTTCCGGGGAAAATTCATCGTTGAGTGTTTCGTCAAAGAATTTCCATTGCCAAACCTTTAAATCATTTTCTCCACCACCTTCCTTCCATTCGCCCAGTTTAATACTGGGCCCACCTACTTCGATCTCCCACGAACCATTAAAAAAAGTCAGTTTCTTTTTATTCTCAATGGACCAAATCTCAAATTGCTGATTAATTGGTTTTACAAATTTTAAAATACTAAAGGGATCAGAATTGCTGTGAAATGTTTTGACTTCTTTTTCGATTTTTCTTTGATCCTTATATTTTTTATAATTGGTTTCAATGGCCTTCAACATTAAATTAATTTTATACCCCAGCGACTTGGCATTTATCGCATCCTCTAAAAATTCCCCCACTCCGTGCTTTCTAAAAAGTTGTTCAATCTTGCCTCCCTTTACATAATTAAAAAGTAGCACTTTAACAAAATTCATTTTGATAAAAGATTTTAATTTCGTCAGCAATTTGATTATCTCGACCACGTCTGCTTTGGAGGTTACCGCTGCAAATATGATCATACAAGGATTGACCGCAGACATCTGAATAATATCATCAACATAATCACAAACGGTTATCTCGAAGGCAGCATCCTTCTTAAAATCATTCATGGTGCTAATAAACGACTCTGAGCGAATTCCCTGGCTATTGAAAATGTAAATCAACTTTTTGTCATTATCCTGCACATCTAAATTGCTATCATTTTTTTCTTCCAAACCAATCACTCCTCTACCTCTGCCTTATCGTTTCTTTTGCACGCTTCGTTTAGATTTAATTATAACAATTCGATCTTTTATGTGATTCGGACCGTTTATAGTATATTTTGACTTGTATTGTGGGCATGAAAAACTATTTATAAAAAATGACTCATTTCAAAAATTGCGCCCACATTTTGAACATTTGTCCGCCTTTTGAGGAAATTAAAAATCCACACTCAGAACATGGTATTTGTGCCGTAAATTTATTTATATGTGATGTTTATCGACTTAAAGTAAAGAATTAATAAATTTACGCAACTTTTTTTCTGTGTTTTTTTGCTTCGTTTATTGATTGCTCAACGTAATCAATAAACTCATCAATTTTGATAGATTCCCCGTGTTTTTCAAATGCCTCTTGAATCATGGCGATAGTATAAGCATAAACATCATCTTTTGTTTGAATCATGTCATTAATTACTACAAATAAATTTTCTAATTTAGTGGCCAAAACTGATGTTTTTTTCATAAAATACCCCTTCATTGTTCTAATCGGTTAAATTCATTTATTTCTTTAATATCCGACTTCTTTAATACGGCACACTAGGTGCCATCCCTGATTTTGATTAATTTCGTTAACAACATCTGCATTTTTATTTTGTGGTTCAGGTCTACTTCGGCTATTGCTATTTTTATCTGTTTCCTTACTTCATCTATTGCTACCTGTATTATCTCTCTTTCACTTTTTTTCATCTTTCTCCCTTAATGCTCAATTTGTGGTTCAATTCCATGTAGGGCCACAAGTATTATATAGAATTTTTGGCAATTCTTGAACCAATCGACTCAAAAGTTAATAAAGTTCCTTAAAATGTTAAGATTGATAAGCTCTAGGCTGATTTTTCATATTATGCATCAGAACCGGAATCTGCCTTATATTTTTCTTGCAACTTGCAAGGTTCATCTGTTATTTTTTTAAATTTAAAATCAGCTTTCGGGGTATCCATAAAATTTTGAAAAAAAACAAAAGGACTCTCATTGTCTGTTATCGTTCTTGGGACATATATAACAGCAGAAACAGTGGTATTTACATGTGATACTTTCTCATCAAAGCTTCCTCCCAATAATATAAATTCACAACGAAAGCCTTCGGAAAAAACGGAAATAACGAATAGTCCTGCATCATTTTGCAGTAATTTTCCATGAATCTGGTGAGTACCACATGAAAATTCTGGACAGGCCAGCACATCAGCAAACAATAAAATATAAAATATCAGGCTAGCCGATAGGACTCTCTTCACAGCGTTTAATAGCTTCATAAAGTTCCTTTTCTTTTTTTAAATCACTTCGCTTCAATAATTGATCCATCAATTCTTGTTTTGTTTTCTCAATCTTCTTGGACATCAACACACGTTCCATTTGTATCGAATGATAGATTTCGCTGTACAAGTAATAAGACATAGCTATAGGACTGCTCAATTCTACTTTTTCTTCTTTGACCCAATCCCTATATCTTGAATATTG
Source organism: Bdellovibrionales bacterium RIFOXYC1_FULL_37_79 (assembly GCA_001770015.1). Taxonomy (GTDB): domain Bacteria; phylum Bdellovibrionota; class Bacteriovoracia; order Bacteriovoracales; family Bacteriovoracaceae; genus XYC1-FULL-37-79. The sequence continues at coordinate 283,921 of MEQB01000011.1, read as the reverse complement.
ATCAAGCAACTCCACCTGGGATTTTTGAAAAAAAATATCATATTCATTTGTATGCTCAACTAATTGAAAAGATTTATCATATTCTAGTCGGGCCTGCTCTACTTTAGATATCAATTCCTTTATTTCGCTCTCAGATATTTTTTCTTTTAATAAAAGCATGGAGGCATATGATTTTTCCAACTGGCTTAATGCTGTTTGAAATGTTTGCCATTGATCAGTGAATTTCTTTTTCATAAAATTATTTTCAATTTTATGCTTAAGCCCTTCCCAGTCATCTGTAACCATCATTATACGCTTCTCCTTTTCAATTAATTTTTTATTAGCTTCCAGGAGATTATTATTGCAATAATTTTTTATGGCATTTCTAAGGTCATTTGGGTGATTGTTACATTCTAATTGAGCATAATCGTTATTGATTTCCTTGATCGAATATTCCACATTGAAAAATTCTTGATTATCACATACGACTTGCATTACATCATCCATGAAAAGATCGCTTGTTAAAAACGGTGTATGGTGTTTTGTATTCGTATTTTCTTTAATATCACTAAGTGAAAAATTGGATGTTTTATTTCTTGTTTTAAGAAAATTCTCCATTGAAATCTCACCTGTATAACTAATTTCCTCAGGTGCAGACGAAGCAAAACCACATCTATTCTTAAAATAATACTGTTCAAGGAAATTGGATAGTTCTTCTATTTTGGAAGGAATTTTCCTTGTTGCATCCACAAGCCCTCTTCCTGAAAAACAGTGGTCATGAATACTTCGAATAAGTGTATCTTGGGGAAAAGAACCATTAAGTGTCTGTAGTTCCTTATAACTTATACGATCCCTCCAAAGTCTGAACCCCTGCGGACTACCATGGTCACGCCAATACACAGTTAAATATTTTGTTTTCTTCTCTTTTGCTGCTTTAAAAACCTTGTGAACATTATATTTAATTGCCACAAGCGCATTTTTTTTTAAAGTTGAAGGAAAAGATTCTAATTTGCCAACTGCATCTCTTTGAAGAAGTTCACTTGATTCAAATTTTTTTACTTCTGTGTCAACGCCTCCAGCATTTAAAATAACGATTGATAATCGCTTATCAAAAAAATTGGCAAGACTTAAAATATCCTTTTCAAAAGATTCATAATTTTCACTTGGTGAACCACCACCGTTGATAATAAGCAACTCATGACTATCTTGAAAGGAATTTTTCTGTGCATATAATTCAATATGCATAAACAGAAATAAAGTAAAAATTATAATTTTCACAAAAGGCTTATCGTCAATTTATTGATTACTTTAAACTGCTTCGTTTAGAAAAATAAAATATTTTCTCGTATATATCATAAAGGTTGACTGTTTTAGTTTTTCAGAAAATATACCTGATACCTGAGCATATCCATCGTTAAAGATTAAATTTTACTGCCCGATTAGCCGGCATAAAGCTAATTTACTTACAGCTGATTGGTAGAGAGGATAATGTTAAATTATAAAATTTTATTTGGATTGATTATTATTCTGCTGATTTCATCGGCCGGATTTGCATCGCCAATCAGTAAGTGCTTATTAGATCTTAGTCAAAGGACTATCAATAAAGAATATGTTATCGATTACAAACGGTTATTATGGTGATGAAATAGCTGCTGCCAACGATATTGATAACATGATTCAACTTGCCAAGGAGAGAAAGGCCTATATGGATGCCAACGATATTCCAATTCCCCAACATCTTCCTCGTGCTAAAAAATATGAGGAAAGAGTCGGCCTTGACACCACTCTTCCCTACGATGGAAGAGAAGCAAATAGAGGTGAAGTTTTACAAGAAAGTTTCGACAATGCCAGGGAAGGAGCTAATACAGGAAAGCCTGATGTTGAGTCACAGACTTACAAATATATTCGTGAAATTGTCCAAACCAGAAATGAACATCGTGCGGTTTGGGACGGAAAGCAAATTGCCATAAAATCCAATAACAAAGAAACACTATCCTGGATCATGTCTCAAGCAAATGATAATTTATTAATGGTAAATAACCTATCGGGTGACAAAATCAAAAGCACTCTGCAACTTCCCCAACAATTTGCCAACCAATTACCTTCCTCTGGGGTTTTGCGGGATGCTCTCTCGGGAAAAATGATTCATTACGAAAAAAAGGGCAATAAAATTATTCTAGCTTTGGAAGAATACGACAGTTTCTGGCTTGAACTACATTAACGCTATAGTGAGACAGTTAATCTTGATTTTTATCAAATACTTTTACAAAATAATTTAGTAAAATAATTCTACTCTATAAACATATTGGTGAGAATAAATTGAAAGAAAAGTTATCAGTAAAGGAAATACTTGTAAAAAAAATCGATGAGAAACTTAAAGCTCAGATGTTTGATCTTTTTCGAGAATATTATGACGACGTTTCTAAGGAACAATTTGTTTTTGATTTATCTGAAAAAACCCACGTCCTATTCATCTTTAATAAAAAAACCGGCAAAGTAATTGGATTTAGCACAATACTACAAGAAAAACTTAAAACCAAAGAACAAACCATTACAGCTTTGTTTTCCGGTGACACCGTTGTACACCGAGACTATTGGGGCAGCAAGGCCTTGCAGGTGGCTTTTTTCTTTTACATTTTAAAAACTCGACTTTTATATTTTTGGAGACCTCTTTACTGGTTCTTGATCAGCAAGGGCCACAAAACCTATTTAATGATGATCAACAATTTTAAGGAGGCATATCCACATAGGGAAAGACCTACTCCAGATCATATAACCAATATTTTAAATGAATTTTATGAGAGAAAGTATAGAAGTGATTTTAAAAAGGATCAAGGTATTATCAAGTTTATAAGTTCCAAGGGGGCCGTAAAGCAAAACTTTGCCACGATTTCCCACCGGGACGAATTAAATCCAGATGTTCAATATTTTCTCAGAATGAATCCCGACTACCAAAAGGGAGTTGAGCTGGCTTGTGTCTGCCGAATTTCAGTCACCGATTTTCTATTTCATTTGAAAAAATACTTTTTAACAAGCCGGAAAAAAGAATCGCTACATAGAAGCTATTTCAATAGTCGGAATTAATTCTCTTTTAATATCGGCAACGGCTTGCTGGTCTTTTGGCCAATTGACCACATAGAGCCTGCTTTTTAAATCATAGCTTGGGTATTTTTGAAAAACCTTAAGCAAGGGGTCTTTTTCATGCAGAGCAATCATGGCAAGTGGATTGGGTCTTTTTAAATTAAATTCCTTCCAAATGTAAAAAAGCAAGGTTTCAAGATAATCCACATTATTATTCAAAATGGTAAGAAATGAAAGGAAGCGATAATCAATTATCTCCGCTTCATCTGGAAATCGTGGATATCTTGAAATTTTAGCATATTGATTCCAGATCATTTTTAGGAACATGAATGAAGATGAATACCTGACAACGTGCCAACGACGAAAAGCGTTTTGATTCCAAATCCCAGTTAACGCTACAATTTTACCGTTTGATCTTAGCAATCGGATATCACCCACATCAAGTCCCCGCAGAAGTCCCGTTTTAGAGATAAGATGATCTTCGCTATATGACGTTACAAATTGTCTTTTTTGCGATTCACTTTTTATTAAATTGAGAATATCAGGAATATCTTCTATTTTGGCCCTTTCGTAGGTGAGCCCATTTTTTGCTTTCCAGGTGTTTTTGCCAATTTTCACCATTAAAGTATGGATTCTTCCCCAATCATTATAGGCAGGTAATCCAGCTTTTCTCGAGGTTAACACTTTTATGGCGTTATAATTATCCTCAAGTATAGTGGTCACATATATTTTGCATTCAAGTTTTCTGTGAATTTGATAAAAGAATTGATAGCCTCTGGCAAGAAGGGTGCTTCTTTGAACTTCTGGTAGAGAACGAAGACTGGAAAGATAACCGATCGGATGCTCACAATTATTAAGAAAACATTTCTTTTCAGAAATACTACCCATGGATACAATTTGACTGGTAGTACTGTCTATACAGATAACCGGTAGGTTGATCAAACCTTCCACTTCCATGGCTTCAAAAAAATGAGGGCCACGATCAAGGGCAATTTGCATATGTCCATGAGAAGGACACATTTTTAAAAACTTGATAATTTTACTATTATCCTCATGCGAGGCTATTTTAAAAGTTAACTTGCCTATATTCAAAATTTCGTCATTCATTTAGTTAAAATTACCCAGGTATTTGGTAAGTAAGATCAAAAAACTACTCTCTACAGTTGTTTTAGTTTATTAATTTTTCTATAATTTTCATATTAATAAATTTGTTTTTACTTTAAATTTTAAACAGGGACGAAAGTATGATTAAAATGATTTGCCTAATTTTAAGTTTTACGCAATTAACATTTTTGCCTCTCCTGGCGAACACGCCCAAGGATATGGATTTACCGGCCACAGATTATAATTGGATAAAAAAAGAAGAAATGCCGGAACTGATTAAAATGGCTTCCCAAAGACGTAAGGATCGCAAGGTCGCCAACGTAATCAATGAAAAAACCCAGATGAGTGATAAATATCGTGAATTCAGGGACAAATTCATAACCTTGACGACTTCCGAACAAGTGGCTGAGGCCTTAGACAAATTGAATAATGAATATCACACTTATCCCAACGACTTGAAATTTATTGCTGCTCATTTGATACCCTTAAAGACTTTTAGAGGTATAACCTGGCGCTTGATTCCGCTCGTGGAAAAACAAAATATTACTCACAGCATGCTTTTAACCCAAACGAAAAAAATGGCTGCCCAAATGAAAGTCTATTTCCCAGACACCAAACACATGGAAGCTAGTTTCTCCTATGTGACTGAGCCATTTATGGTAACCAACAAGGAAGGACAGGTTGAGTTGGCACCAAGAATTCATGATGATGTGGAATTTCAACTTTTTTTAACCAGGGAAGTCTATCCTGCCTTGCAAGAAAAAGCGAAACGATTAAAAAATTTGAATTTTTCTTCCCAAGAAATTTTGTGGGATAATAAAATTATCTACGGAACAGAATCCTTCGTTGATGATTTAGACCGTTTTAAGATTCTGGGTGAAGCTGATAGGCATTTTGCTTTATCTAACACTCACCAGGGACTTTCTTTTTTATCCTTTATATGCGGCTATTCATTAAAAAATCTTTTTTCCTATATCAAGGAACAAGGGAAATTATATGGAGTTGATGGTTTCGGTTGGGGAACTGTGGTAGGCATTGATGATGTTGACGGAGTATCATCTTATAAAAAAGTCAAGATTGCCGAACGAAAAGAATTTAGTGAACTTTTCACACTCCACACGGAAGGTAAATTAAGAACCATGCAAGCCTTAGTACACTTAAAAGAATCTATTTATCAATTAAAACTGGTTTGGGAAGAAATAAAAGATCGTCCTTCCAATGAATTTGCATTTCTAAATCCAGGTAAGATAACTCCATGGAAAAGAGTTGTTGAGGCGGATTTGGATTCCATGATGGCCTTGGTGGAAGGACCAACTGAACTAACAAGCGCTGTTGACAAAAAGACCGTGCAAGTTGATCTACCAAGATTGTTCAATGATCCGGAACCAGACCTTAAAAAGCTACTTCCGATTCTTTGGGAAACTCATGAAGGTAAGGAAAAAACCAAAACCTTTTCCAACGGAGAAAAAACCCCATATACCAACTACTATTGGGGAAGACCCAAATTGTGGAATAAAAAAATATACCAAAAGTATTTTTTAAATTTAAAAAATGGTGCTGATGTCAAAAATAAACTTAGAATTTTATCCCAGGCCTTTGGAGGCTCAACTATCGCAAATCCAATCAGTCATTTTTCCGAATAATGTTTAATGCATGCATGAATTAATCATTTTCATGCATGCATATTATCTTAAAATAGCAAAATTGGAGTTTAGTGTTTGTTGAAATATATAAAACTGGCGACTCTCAATAGAGTTTATCAGCTAATATTAAAAAATAAATCCCAGAGATTTTGGAAGGAAATGTCTGGGTCAGTTAATGTTCAAAAAAATATTTTAAAGCACATCCTAGACCGCCATAAATCAACTGATTTTGGAATAAAAAATAATTTTAAAAATATTACATGTTTTGAAAAATATCAAAGCAATGTTTCGATTCAAAACTATGAATCGCTTTTTCCCTATATACAAAAAATAATGAATGGAGAGAAAAACATTCTAACTGAATCTGAAGTCTATATGTTTGAAAAAACATCTGGCACCAGTTCAAAAAGCAAATATATTCCTTTTACCAAAGAATTACTTACTGAAATCCATAACGGAACTTCCACCTGGTTGTATGATATTTATCAATCATTTCCACAACTATTAAACACCAGTTCTTATTGGTCAATATCGCCTCGTTTAGGGGAATTTGAAACAACCAAGGGGGGACTACCGGTTGGTCTAAGCGATGAAAGTGAATATTTTTCCATCATTGAAAGGATGTTTATCAAAGAACTCATGGCTGTAAATCCAGGAATTGCCAAACTTAAGGTTGAAGAATTCAGATTTCATACGGCGCTGGATCTTTTAAAAGATCATTATCTGGGACTAATTTCTGTATGGAATCCAAGCTTTCTAATTTTACTTTTAGAATTTATTGAAAAAAATAAAACAGTTTTATTACGAAGTCTCTTTGACCATAAACAGATAAGACGAAATAGGTTGAAAATCCTGGAAAATGAATTTTCCTGCGCAACAATTAACTTTGAAAAAGTTTGGCCTAATTTGGCATTTATCAGCACATGGGCCGATGGACATTCTAGGGCCATGATTTGGCAATTAAAAAAAAGATTTCCCTCTGTGCATATTCAGGCCAAAGGTTTGCTTATGACTGAGGGAATTGTCAGTATTCCACTCCATCAAATCAATGGTTCGGTTTTATCCTATCAATCCCATTTTTATGAATTTCTCCCTTATGAAGAAACCAGTGACCAAGCCTTATTACATAGTGAGCTGGAAGTGGGAAAAAAATATATCCCAATCATCACGACGTCGGGAGGACTATACCGCTATAAAACCAACGATATCATAGAAATCCAATCCTTTTACAATACCCTGCCGATTTTTAACTTTCTAGGCCGCTGCGACGATACTGTGGATTACTTCGGCGAAAAACTCAACGCCATCCATATTGAAAAAATTTTAGAAGAATTTGAAAAAAAGTATATAAAAAATTGTCGTTTTAAAATGATGGCACCGGTTATGATTCCTCATCCCCATTACGGCCTGTTTTTGGAAGGAGAAATTGACCAGGGCTTATTCAAGGAGGCAGAAAATTATCTTGAATTGCAACTATCACAAAATCATCATTATTTATTATGCAAAAAACTTCAACAGCTACATAATCTGAAAATTTATTTGGTTACCAACGCACTTGAAGTCTATGAAAATGATCAAATAAAAAATAAAAAACAAAAACCGGGTGATTATAAAATCAAAGTTTTGGATTCATCTTGTGACTGGCCTACTTTATTTCATCTTTCCTCCCGATAAGACTATTTAATATCCAAAGATCACCAAAAAGAGAAAGAAACATTCCCAGTATGATTAATAATCCAAGATCCTTGGTAAACTGGAAATAGGCAAACTGAAAAATTAACGAGCCCGTGGCCATAATAATAAACATTTGGATAGAACCAAGGCCTCGGGTGACGATCCCCGTTTTAAGATTATTTTTATTGGTGGCAAAAAGGTATTGAATGGCGTTGTCTCCAGTCAGGCCTACGATAACGCCTGCAAATATACAAGTTTGAACATTGATGGAAATTTGAGCTATCCCAATGAATGTTAAAACTGCAAAAGGTCCCCACAAGGAAGACAGGATCAGATTTATTTTTTGATGTATCCCAAGTGATAATGCCAGAATAAAAATCACCAAACCAACCAAAAAAATACTGGTTTTAAAACTTTCTAAGAGAACCGCCGGAACGTGATTGGCAAAATCTGCATAAGCAACCACCTCCCCCGTGGCATAGCAGCGGGCATCACGCTGACAAAGTTGCCGGATTTTGGAAATGAGCTTGTTAATATCTGACACCAAATTTTTTTTAATATAAACGATAGATCTGGCGCTTCCGCTGGATGACACAAAACGTTTATAATCATGGGATCGTTTAAAATCCCGGTTGATTAGTGCTTTCCGAAGAGGTTTTAAACCTTTGGTATAATAATCTTCCAAAGAATAAGAATCAAGAATCTGGACAACTTCTTTTTCAAGACGAAGTTGACGAAGAACATCCAGATTAAACGGTTTATTTTCATAATCCTTAAAAATTAGATCAAAGGAAACCTCCCATCCACGAGAGGTTTGAAGATGCTCCATCCCCTTTTTAAAGCTATGTGTTTTAGGAAAAATGTCAAAAGGATAATCGTTTAATTGAGGGTGAAGTAAAAAATAACCTCCAGATAAATAGAGAAAAAGTAATAACCACGTCAAATACTTGGAGGGAGTGAATGAAACTGATTTATTTATCTGCTTTGCAAGAATAGCTTTATTCGAATCTGCCCAATTATCCAGTCTGGGAAATATTTTGATCAAGGATGGTAAAAGCAGGAATGTCATAAGCCACTCAATCAGTGACCCGTAAGCGGCATAGAAACCAAAACGCTGAATAATGGTCATGTCGGTAAAACATAGTGAGCCAAAACCAATTATGGTCGTCAGGGAGGTAAAAAAACCAGGCAGCAGCATTTTTTTAAAAATTTCTGTGGTAGGAATTGAAGAGTGCATTCTTTCTGCAGAAAGGAAAACAAAATCCTCCAACGCAGAAACCGATACCATAAGAAACACCCCGGTATTTAAAATATCGATGGGAGCTCCGACCAGTCCCATGGTTCCATAAAGCATCCCGCCCATTAAAAGCAACGTAACAGAAAACATGATTCCACTTCGAAAAGTTCCAAAAAAAATTCGAAATAAGATAATGACTGCCAACAAAAAAAGAATATTTAATCTGACAGTATTATTAATTCCCTCAAAGGAATAGTATAACATCCCAAGACTTCCGAGATAAAATGATTCAATACTTTGAAAATTATTTTTTAAAAAAAGGGATAATTTCTCTTTGAAATTCTTGATAACCTTGGGATCAATCTTTCCATATCTGCTACCGCCAGGTGTATCACGAAAAAGAATTTCTACCCCAAGATTTTTGGCAAGCTTGGTGGTCGGAATGAACGTATTTCTCCAAAATGATGAGTGCAAAGGCCTATAGTCAACTGACCCTCTCTTCATGGGACAATCCAGTCTTAGCAATTTGGGATAATATACGCGATCTTGTTCACTGATCACTTCCCTCACATGAAATGGGGAATAAATGGATTCGATTTCTTTATTGGTAAATGCCTCATCTTGGATCCAATCATGTACTTTGCATACTGGGTTTGATTGATCTAGATCACCCACCAACAGAGTAAACAAGGTGTCTGGAACATAAAAATCGTTTTTGAGTTGAATCAGCCGAGTGTGCTGAATTGAATTTTTTTCAATTATATACTCTGTGGTTATAAAACTTTTAATTTGATTAATATGCAGGGAAAAAAGCCCAAAAACGGTTAAAAAAAGTGCTAAATTTGTTCTAGGAAAGTTAACCGCAAATTGGTATAATTTCAAAAGGAACTTTTCAAGCAGATTTAACATATTGATAGTGTAATCAAATAATTGAGTTTTGAAAAACAGAGAGTGATGTTTACCATGAAAAGACTTTCGGTTGAAATGCCATGGAAAGGGATGGAAGTTCCTCACGCCGTTATTGAAGTCAATCAAAATTGCAATATCAATTGTTTCGGCTGCTGCAAAGACAAGATGAATTATAGCAAGTCTTTATCGGAAATCAAATCGGAAATAGATTTGATTTCTTCCAAGAGAAACCTGGCGGCATTATCCATTGCGGGAGGAGAGCCTTTACTCTACAAAGATTTATGCGAGGTTATCAGTTACATTAAACAAAAAAAAATACGCGTAATTCTTTTAACCAATGGAACCTTAATCAATTTGGAAAATTTAAAAAAAATGAAGAATGCCGGATTGTCCCGGATCGTTTTTCATGTGGATGGCCATCAGGATGGCCGATCAGATGTTAAGTTACCTTGCACGGAAAAAAAATTAAATGAATTGAGAAAAAAATATCTTGATATGTGCAAAGAAGTAAATTTGGAACTTGGTTTTACCGTGACTATTTATCAGGACACACTTCATCAACTTCAAGATGTCCTTTCCTTTTGCCAGGATGAAAGTCATATAAAGTTTCTCCTGATTATGGGATATTCCCAACTGGTAAATTATAACGAAAAATTAGATAAAAAATATAAGAGAGACGATCTATCCATTAAATCCCAGGATGCAGTGACATACATGCTCGATAAAGAAAAAGCACTGCCGGTCTTTCATATTCCATCCAGCCACAACAAAAACGAATCCAGATGGAATTTCTACATTTTATCCATCACTCATCAAAACAACGGAAAAAAAGATATCTTTTATTTGCATCCCAGCTCAAAGCTAACCTTCTATTTATTGCCAAGACTCCAACGGATGCTAAAAGGTCGCTATAGTTTTGATGATCAGGTCAATTTGCTTCAAATCATTATTATGTTAAGCTTGCATGCAGTATTTTCATTTCAACTGCCAATTATAATAAGAACCATTAAACATTTATTCACCGCCATCATTTATCAAAATATCCGCTTTCAAACCTATGTTTTTCAACATCCTCCCAATCAATTGGGAGATAATGAATACGAAATATGCGCCAATTGCCCCGACATCACCGTCAGACACAACCAGCTTGTACCCACTTGTTTGGCCGATGTATTATACCCCATATATGTAAAGAATTAGGAAGATATGTAAAATGAAAATAACATTTATCATGCCATCTATAGGGAAAAAACCAGGGGATTTGAGTTATGTAAAAACCTGGCAAATGGAACCTTTACAAATCGCCATATTATCGGCATTGACTCCCTCTGATATCAACCGAGAATTTTATGATGATCGTTTGGAAAATATAAATTACGAAACCCAAACAGATTTGGTGGCCATCACGGTGGAAACTTACACGGCTAGAAGATCCTATGAGATTGCCTACCAGTTTCGAAAAAAAAATGTAAAAGTAGTCATGGGAGGATTCCACGCGACTTTAGTCCCCGAGGAAGTTAGGCAATATTGTGATATTCTTTTTGTAGGCGAAGCCGAAGGTTTATGGGAAAAATTAATAATCGATTTAAAAAATAATGAATTAAAATCAGAATATATAAACCATTCACCGCTAAGCCTTGCGAATATTTTTCCCGATAGAACCATCTTTTCAGGTAAGCGGTATCAAAAACTCGGCTTAATTGAGACCGGACGGGGCTGCACCTTCAATTGTGATTTTTGCAGCATTCAGAAATTTTATAAGCGTACTTATCGGTACAGACCGCTTGAAGATGTTGTTACCGAGTTGAAATCTCTGCCATATAAATATTATTTTTTTGTTGATGATAATATTGTTGCCAATATAGTGCATGCCAAGAAATTATTCACTGCTTTGATCCCTCTTAAAATCAAATGGTTTACCCAAGGGTCCATCAACATGGCAGATGATCCTGAACTTCTTGATCTCATGAAAAGAAGTGGATGCCTTGGCGTATTGATTGGATTTGAATCTTTAAATGATAAAACTTTATCCAGCATGAACAAGGGCATTAATCTAAAACACGACCGAGAAAAATCCATTTTAAAAATTCAAGCTGCTGGTATAAAAATTTATGGAACTTTCGTTTTTGGACATGAAAACGACCAAGAGAAAGATTTTGATAAGACTTTCAGATTTGTTTTGAAACACAAATTTTTTATTGCGGCTTTCAATCACCTGGTGCCTTTTCCTGGAACAGAAATGTATGAACGTTTCAAGCGTAACGGCAGCCTCATCAATGAGAAATATTGGCTGGACCATAACTACTGCTTTGGCGATGTTTCCTACCGGCCCCAAAATTTTTCTGCTGAGACATTAAGTCGATTGTGTTTCCTATACAGAAAAAAATTTTACTCAACGGCCTCCATCTTTACCCGATTTTTTAATCGGACTAATTTTCAACATTTTTCCCATCCCTTTTTTTATTTGTTGATAAGTATTTTATCCCGCAGAGATGCCAAAAAAAGGCAAGGCTTACCAATGGGGACCGGTCAGGCGTACGAATGAAAATTACTTTTATAAAACCTGGAATGGGTGAAAAAAAAAGTTACGATGCCATGGAACCTTTGGTCTTTGCCATACTAAAGGCCATTACCCCCAAAGAACATGAAGTCATCTTATACGATGATAGATTGGAAGAAATTCCTTATGATGAGATAACTAACCTGGTAGCGATTACAGTTGAAACTTTCACCGCCAAAAGGGCCTATGCCATAGCTTTTCAATTTCGTAAAAGAAAGATACCTGTCATTATGGGAGGTTTTCATCCCACCATGGTACCAAGTGAGGCCATTCAATATTGCGATTCGATTGTGATTCAAGATGCAGAAAATCTCTGGCCTAATATACTTGATGATGTGGTTAATCACCGACTCCAAAAAATCTATAAGAACGATAACCTTCCCCCCCTGGACAACATCATTCCTGATAGATCCATCTTCGTAGGAAAAAAATACAAAAATCTGCATCTCATTCAGTTTAGTAGAGGATGTAAGTATGCATGTGACTTTTGTTCCATATCCTCCTTTTACGGAAAAAGTCTCCGGTTCAGGCCTGTACAGGATGTTTTGCTGGAAATTAAAAATCTTAAATTTAATAACCTTTTATTCGTCGATGATAATATTTTTTCCAATCGAACCCTGATGAAGGAATTGCTGATAGCACTTATCCCTCTTAAAAAACGATGGATTTGTCAGATCAGTATTGATGTTGCACGTGATGACGAAATACTCTCTCTTATGAAGCAAAGTGGTTGTCTCGCATGCATCATTGGTCTTGAAAGCCTTAGAGAACAAAATCTGGTACAAATGAAAAAAAAATGGAATCATCAGATTGAATATTCTAAGGCGATCAAGCATATTAATAATTACGAAATAATGGTGCTTGGTACCTTCGTTCTAGGTTATGATTTTGATGACATAACTTCCTTTGATGAAATTTTAAAATTTTCAATAAAAAACAAACTATTCCTGGCACATTTTAACCCCCTAAGCCCGACTCCCGGCACTCCTCTTTTTGATAGATTAAAAAGCGAGAATAGATTGATAAACGATCCATGGTGGTTAAATGACAATTACAAATATGGCAAGGCCATGTTTAAACCAGCCAAGCTATCATCTGAACAATTTGAACAGGCATGTTTTGAAAATCGAAAACAATTCAATTCATTATCTTCAATAATATTTCGACTATTCAATAAGGCACACCTGACAAGTTTCGCCAATTTTTATTTTTTCCTTGGAGCAAATTTTATCACAAGAAAGGCCATAAGATTCAAACAGGGACTGTCCTTGGGAAAACAGGAATAATAATGAAAGTCACTTTAATAAAACCCAATATTGGCAGGATGGAACATTCCCTTTACGTTGATGAAGGAAGAATGGAACCCCTGCAACTGGGAGTCATTGCTGGTTTGACCCCTCCCCACGTTGAGGTTGCACTTTACGATGATAGAATGGAGCAAATTCCTTACGATGATAAGACTGACTTGGTAGCTATTACTGTGGAAACTTTTACCGCCAGAAGGGCCTATGAAATAGCCAAAGAATTTCGGGAAAGAAAAATACCCGTTATAATGGGTGGTTTTCATCCAACCTTGATACCACAGGAGGTACAAGAACATTGTGATTCAATGGTCCTTGGTGATGCAGAGGGTGTATGGAGTGAAATCATCAGTGACTTTGAAAAAGAAAAAAAATTAAAACCTATTTATAAATCCAGACCAGGTATTGGACAATTGGGAGGATATATCCCAAGAAGAGATCTGTTCCGGGGAAAAGGATACCTCCCCATAACTTTAACTCAATTTGGAAGAGGTTGCAGATATTCATGCAATTTTTGTGCTATCAGTGTTTTTTTTGAAAAAAATTATTTTGCAAGACCGGTAAACGAAGTAGTTGCTGAAATTGAAAAACAGAAAAGACGCTATCTTTTTTTTGTAGATGACAATATCGTGGCACACAAAGAAGAAGCTAAAAAACTGTTCAGAGCACTTATTCCCCTTAAAAAAAAATGGGTCAGCCAAGGATCCATTGATATGCTGGAAGACGAAGAGCTCATGGAACTTATGGTAAAAAGTGGCTGTCTTGGGAATGTAATTGGTCTTGAATCTATTAATCCTTATGATTTGCGTGAAATGAAAAAGACCCCCAATATAAAAAAGTTTGATCACTACGCCACCCAGGTTAGATTGCTTAGAAATTACGGTCTGCAAACATGGGCCGCCTTCACGATCGGCCATGATTGGGAAACGCCAGCTGATGTTGAAAAAACTTTGAATTTTGCCCTTGAAAGTAAATTCACCTTTGCTGCCTACAATATTTTAATGCCTTACCCGAACACTGCTCTTTATAAAAAACTCGAAGAAGAAAATCGTCTTCTTTACGATGGCAAATGGTGGCTGCACCCTGAATATAGATTTAATCATGCTTCATTCAAACCTAAATCCATGAGTGCTGATCAATTAACCGAAGCAGTATACCAAGTCAGAAAAATCTGGAATAGCAATCTCTCAATTTTGAAACGATTTATGGAGCCACGAACCAACATGCGCACTCTGGAACGAGCTTTAATTTACTGGACATATAACCCTCTGTTTAAGAAAGAAACATTTAAAAAACACGGAATGTATTTTGGTTTAGCAAATAATAAATCAATCAACTAATTTACTCCCAAGTAACCTGAGTTTTACCTAAAACAGATTCATTTACCACACCTCCCCAATCTGGACGTACCCACCACTTAATGATAACATTTCTGTCTGATGAAAATTCTTTTAATTATGGCCAATGGTAATATTCATGCTCTTCGTATAGGAAGCTTTACCAAGTCGTTCCGTGAAGCTCCCCTGACGATGACCACCCTAGCGGGACTCGTTCCTCCCGATCTCAATGCACATATTCATATTCATGACGAGAATGTTGAAAAACTTGATCCCCCCAAATATCTCAATTACGATTTAATTGCCATATCTGCAATGACCGGAACGGCAGTCCGTGCTTATGAAATAGCCGATTACTACAGGCGCCACGGTAAGACAGTAGTTCTTGGCGGAATTCACGTTTCCATTTATCCAGAAGAAGCCAAAGAACATGCCGATTGTATTGTCGTTGGGTATGCTGAAAAAATCTGGCCGATGCTTTTAAGAGACTTTGTACAAAAAAAGATGAAGGCACGCTACGACTGTCCAGATGAAAGTGAACTGGAGAATCTTCCCCATGCCAGACGTGATCTCCAAAATAGCCTGCGCTATGTGATGCCAAATACCATCATGGCCACTAGAGGGTGTCCGCATGTTTGCGACTTTTGTACGATTCCTGTGGTCAGTAAAAAATATTCTAAACGACCGGTCAATGAAATTGCGGCAGAGGTTGCGACATTAAAAGGCAAACGTTTTGCTATCAATGATGTCAGTCTTATTGAAGATCGCGAATGGTCCATTGCTCTTTTTAAACAATTGGCACCCCTTAAAAAAGTCTGGGGTGGACTTTGTGTATTTAAAATTTACAAAGACAAGGAACTGATGCATTGGCTTAAGAAAAGTGGCTGCAAGTATATGCTGGTTGGTTTTGAATCCCTCAGTCAACATGCTCTTAAAACAATTTATAAGGGATTTAATCAAGTTGAAGATTACCAAGAGGGTATGAAAGTATTCCATGATCATGGCATCGCCATTCAAGGCTGTTTTGTTTTTGGATTTGATCACGATACACAAAACGTATTTGCAGAAACGGTCGAACAGGTCAATAAACTAAAAATTGATATCCCTCGCTATTCAATCTACACACCTTATCCTGAAACCGCACTATTCAAGCGACTGGTGAATGAAAATAGAGTCCTCACCAAAGATTGGTCGCTTTATGATACACAACATGTGGTGATTCGTCCGGCTAACATGACTCCTGAAAAACTTCATGAAGGATTTCGCTGGGCCTATCAGGAAACGTTCAAATTTTTATCAATCAGCAAACGAACCATCCAGGCTAACCTGGACTGGCCCATTACATTTGTTGGCAACCTGGCCTATAATATATACGTTAAAAGATTGTATAGTACCGAAGTATATGTGCAACCTGCGTTCTATGAAATGATCGGAAACGGACATACCCACAAGGAAGCTGTCAAACAACTGGGAATGAATTCTGTTTGGCTACCTGATCAATTAGAGACAAGATGATCATCCCTTAAAACTAAAAAACCAACCACAATGGTTGGTAAAAAATTGGTTGCGGGAGTTATCAACTTGTCGGTGCTTGCCAATCAAGCTAAATATTTATGATACTTTAAAGTTATAAGCGGGGGAATAATTAATATGCTTGCCAATGTCATTAAGAACGAAGTTATCGATAATTTTTCTGTCAGCCGCCAAACATTTTTCATTGATAAGATGAATTATGTTATTTTTTTACAGATACAAGGCCAAGGCAAAATGGTGATTCCTGTCGAGTGCCATGATGATTGGTTCGAGCTGGATGTCACACCTTCAAACCTAGCAACAATTAAAGTCGAAAATATCGATGTCATCAGTTCTGAGGATGAACTGCTTCTGATTCACCCCAAAGTTTTACACTCGATAAGTATTAATGTTGATGGAATATTTACTGGATTCTCCCTTTTTCTTCATAAAAATCTTTTTCAAAACTCAGTGCCAGAAGGCGCTCATAGTTTTCTGAGCGACCCTGGACAACGTATTCAGAAGCTTTTTGATTTGCTAAGGCCTTATTTTGCCCAATCTTCGATGATTCCACTAGATGATTTTATGCTGAGTATTGCAAGACTTATTGTTATCGAGACGATGCGTAGAACTGTAAAGCACCATCTTCCTGACGAATTCATAAGGGTACTTAATTTTATTGAAGCCAAGTTTGCATCCGAAATTACTATAGACGATCTGGCAAAGGTGGTATGCCTTAGTCGGTACCACTTTTTGCATCGTTTTAAAAAAATTTTTGGTTTGCCTCCCATGCAATATCTCAATAATTTTCGCTTAAAAATGGCTGCAGAATTATTGCGCAAACAGCCCACCATGAGTATTTCAGAAGTAGTTTTTGTCAGCGGTTTTGGTGATATCAGCAACTTTAACCGTAAGTTTAAGCAAAAATTTTTCCTCTCCCCTAGTGAATATCGACGTTATTTGAGCAATAATTGACAACTTTTTAGCAGTTACTACCAAGATTAATCTGCCATTATCTGCGAATATGTCGTTGTAGACAATTTTTTTAATTTTAACAAAGGAGATTAAATCATGAAAAAACTAACACTAGTCCTTATTGCTGCCGCCTTTCTTATGAGTTCGCTATCATTTGCTGCCACAGGGCCAAATACATTGCTACGCTGGCAGAATCTGATGATGAGTCCGTACGTACAAACTCAGGTTGATCGTTATCAGGAATTTGGGCTTACTCTGGACTCGGTCAAATTGTCGATACCTCAAATTTTAGATGGTTCGACCACTTTCGACATTGGTTTTGCTTTTGAGGGTCAATATGATGTGTGTGTCTTGGTGGTATCCGTGGGGTCGATTGATAACGATACTGAAATTATTCCCCGCGATCAATCCGTTACTTGTATTAGGTAATTATTGCTAATTGAGTCCGATCTTTTCGCTAAGAGGAGAGCGGACTCCTCTCAATATTCTTACCATTTGCCCTTAACAAAATTACGGCTATGGTGGGCCTAAAAACTAAAAAACCAACCGCTATGGTTGGTAAAAAATTGGTTGCGGGGGTAGGATTTGAACCTACGGCCTCCGGGTTATGAGGTGGCCTTTTAGATATTGTCTACCTCTTCTCAGCTTGCTAACCTTGTATATCCAATATGTTACTGACTTGTCAACTGCTCTATTCTTGTCAATCTTGTTTATTTGTACTACCAATTGGCCCAAGAAATGGAGAAACTTAATGAACAAAAGATCCGATACAAATGACAATAAACCAATTCTCTTCCCCAAGAGTAAAAGAGATGATTCTATCCGATTACTTTGGTCTTCTATTTTCAGCCTTGCTGAGTTAGCTTGTGATCTTGAAAACGCAATCGATAGCAGAAACAATCATAAAACTCCAACCAATAAAGTTACCCAGAAACAAAAGGCCTGGCTCCAATTAATCAACACTATTAATGATAAATTAGCCATCCCTCATCAAGATGAAACATTTCAATACAATCAAGTACGAAAGGAATGGGTTGATTTTTTAAGCGACATTCACGATAAGCTCAAAAAGAAAATAATTAATTACGATGATGCAAAAGCATTAATTAAAGATGAATGTATTATTCAATTTCTCGACTACAAAACGCAATTAGAATATTGTGAGTATGAGGACGAGAACAAGGATAAGGATATGGATGAGGATAAAGACAAAGAGGCGAATAAAAGATTGGACTGCGCCTATCAAAATGATATCAGGAAACTTAATAGTTCACTTAAGCAAACAAAATATCTGCATGAGCTCCGTTTTAGAAAGCCGGACGTTAATATTGAAAAAATTGTGAATGTTCTCTGCCCGACGAATGAAGAAATAAATGATGAGGCAAAAAAACCTATATTAAAGCATATGTATTCGCAAGGACCGCAAGAATTTGCTAAATACATTTTATCTCAAATTTTTGAATCTCCCGCTTCTAAAAACACATTAAGAAATGTAATAAAAGACCGAAGTCCCATCTTTTTTAATTCTTTTCATCGGTTACCTGTAGGCGTAGTTTATAAAAGACTAATAGAAGAATTTAAGCAATATCAAGATTCTGAAAGTTTCGATATCCGACCCGACACTCCGCTCAAAGAAAAGCTAGAAATAAACAGGAAAAATTCCGATAAACTTAGAAATAATAAAAAAGATGACGGATGGAGATAATATAATCGACAAGAAGTTTCCCTCTCCGAATAAACTCAGTTGATTACGATATTGTTATAGCAGTTGAATATTTTCAATTTGCCCCCAAATTGACTTCTCTAAACTCTTTGAAGTTATTTAAGAATTTGATATAGTTAAATTAAGGAGTCACGCTTGGCAAGAATTGCAAAATACCACACAAATTCAGGGCCTTTATTAAATTTGCCCCAAATGGCAAATGGAAAAAATCAAGAAGGTAAGTTCTGCAAAAAATTTGCTCGAATTTTTGCCGATAGCAGAACCTCTGTTGGAGTGGGACTCAGAGAATTTGATCTATCTGGATGTGGAATTGCTGATTTTTTATGGGTTCAATATACCGATAAACCTAAACGAAAAAAAGAAGTAAAAAAAATTACTGCCTTTGAAGTGAAGCTTAAAGACTGGAAAAGGGGAATAGCTCAAGCATATCGATATAGTTATTTTGCGGACATGGTGTATCTCGTTTTGCCAGAACAAAAAATTAGTTTGGCAATGAATAATTACAATCTTTTTGACCAATGGGGAATTGGATTATACGGTTTCAACGAAGAGTCAAAAGAATATTCTCAGCATATCAAGGCTCACGATAATGGGCCACGAAATATAATGATTCGCGAAAGGGCCCTAAAACAACTAAGTAGGGAGCTTAATTTGAGCTTTTCGGCATAATAGATCTATACCATCATTTAACTCAGACAAATGCCCATTATCAGATTTTTCTTCAAGAGAAACTCTTGCCATATTGAGCTTTGCATAAAAGGATTCAGCAGATAAGATGGTTTTTTTGCATACTTTAAGATTTTCTTCA
Source organism: Bdellovibrionales bacterium RIFOXYC1_FULL_37_79 (assembly GCA_001770015.1). Lineage (GTDB taxonomy): Bacteria > Bdellovibrionota > Bacteriovoracia > Bacteriovoracales > Bacteriovoracaceae > XYC1-FULL-37-79. The sequence goes on along the minus strand of MEQB01000011.1, from coordinate 264,078 downwards.
ATACTTTTCCCATTCATAAGCTGATTCAGTTTCCTTATAGCATCCCAAGACTGCAAAACCTCCTTATTTCTTTCTGGCATTGAACCATTTTGTTCGTCATATAACAAGTCTGTTGGAAGTCCGTTAAGAACTTCTGGATACATTTTTCTAATAGAATCCAATTCAAAATAAGCAACTCTATTTAATAAAGCAGTTGATAAATAACGCGGATTGGGTAGGCGACCGCCACCAGATGCAGGTTTAAATTTATCGATTGAGAAAGTTCGAAGGTTAGACCACCATCCAGTGGCTCCTGCGTAGGCTCCCATGGCCCCTAAAAATGGTGTCAGAAGATCAGAGTATCCATTTATAACCTTAAATCCATTCAAGGCTAAGGAATAATTGAAAAGCATTTGGCCATAAATTACATCTGAATGGAATATATCTGCTCTAGATTCAGCATTTTGAGCGGCAACAAGAATATAAAAACCATTGGGAACTTTATCCAACATCGTTATTTCTTCAAGGAATAACTCAAGCTCCTCTTTTTCAAGAAGAGCATTTCTTGAAATAACTATTGAGGCATAAATTGGATGCTTTTTATCAGCAAATTCGCCGGCAACTCGAATAAAATGTTTTGCAATAACTCCCTCGATGGAATTAAAAGATTTTGATATTAGAATATTAGGTGTAATGATTCCGATTAACCCAAGTTTCTTCTGAAATTTAATACATTTTTCAACGATTTCTTTTACGATACTTTCTCGTTCCAATTCATTTCTTCTTTTGAAAATAAAATAATCCTGACAACAATCGAGGAGATTTCCGAGTCGGGCGTCACCATTATTGGCAAGAAACATTGAGTAGTACTGTGGATCAAAAAAGAATTCGAAATCTTCCTTCATCTTTTTAAAATCATTAATGGCTGATGTAATATTCTCAATTTTCATATCTCTTGGGCTAAAAATAGCTCCATCAAGAATTTTCATATCAACAGCATCTTTTATTTTTTCTCCAGCCTGGAATCCGTATTGAGCAAATATTTTAGTCATAGGTCCTCCACGGTTTGGATTAAATTTTCAATATTTCCTGGTCTAAGTGCCGGAATCTTTTTCATGGTCTGATCAATCAGGCTACAGAAAGCCTTGGGTAAATCTGGTCTTAGGTCTATAAGCTGTTTCGGTTCCTGCGAAACTATTCTTGTAACGGTTTGAAAAAGATCATCTGAATTTCTTGCCAATGGATGAATCTTGGCTGCGTACTCAAACACCGTTTGTCCCATCGTATAGAGATCACTTCTAAAACTAACTGTATCTCTAAAATTTTGCCGCAGCATTTCTGGCGCCATATATCTCCATGTTCCGATTGGTTGACGTTGTTCAGGCAAAACGGTGAGGTGTGTTTCGGCGATAGAAAATGCGATTCCAAGATCGAGCAGTACATATAGACGCCTGGAATCAGCTAATCTCATGACATTCCCGGGTTTAATATCCCTATGTATAATCTTGTGTGCCCAGAGTTCCTGTATTGCTTTTAACAACAAAATCGTAAGTGTTTTAAGTTCTGGCCAATTTGGGTTTTGAGCATTTTGATCATTCACAATTTCAAGAAGAGTTTTTCCTTCAAGAAATTCCTCACTGTATGCGATAAAAGTATGACCGTTAATCGTGATTTCTGTAGGAGCAAGGGTGCCCAGTTTGACGATCTCAGGTCTTTTACAATTTGCCAAAACGTTAATTTCTCGCTTGACCCGTCCAAGACATTCATATCTAAGTTGTTCCTGTCCTTGAGGAACGGCTGGAATCAACACAAGCTTTAACGCTTCTTTTTTGTTTTTTATCTTTGCAGAGTAGACGATCTTAAAACCACCTCGATTAATTTCCACAATATCTGAAACCATTGGCAATGCTAATGATACTTCGTCGGATTTGATTACTATTGAGTTTAAATTCATTTTATTCCTCAGTTTATTAAAGGATAAAAAAAATAATTAGGGATAATATATATTGTATCATAAATTACTCTCACTCAAATAGTTAAAGGTACCATTAACCTATGCAGAAGGTTTACTTGCTTCGAACATAAATACTATGGACTTTTTTAAAACAAATCAATTGAATAAATCTGGATTAATTGGAATAATGCCGAATTAACGTGAATTAAGATTAGGAGTTATTTTGGCCAAACTCAATAGTACCAAAAATAGTGATCCGCTTTTCAAAAAACAGCTCTATGATTATTTGTGGAGCATAAATCCAAATCTGCAGGCATAACCGATGACTCACCAAGACGAAATTTCTAATCTTGAAAAACATCTCCTGGAAATTGAGTCCGAGAAACAATCCATCTTAAACCGTCTCAAAGAATTAAGGGCCATGGCTACCCAATCAAAAACTCCAAGGCCACTATTAGGTCATCCAACATTTCAACACATTCCTGAGTCTCCTGAAGACAAAATTGCCTTATTTTTAAAGTTATTTCGATGCCAGCAGTCTGTCTATCCTAAACTCTGGGAAAATAGTAAAAAGGGAATTAAAGGTTATTCTCCAGCATGTAAAAACGAGTGGGCCAAGGGTATTTGTAATAAACCAAAAATCAAATGTACGGATTGTTCAAACAAGGATTTTTTCCCCCTTAATGAAGTCGCCGTAGACGCTCATCTTAGAGGACAAACTACTATTGGAACTTATGCCATTAATGAGGACGACTCGTGTACCTTCCTTGCCTGTGATTTTGATAAAAAAACTTGGAAAATTGACATTGAATATTATCGTCGAGAAGCTGAATCTCTTGGAATCCAAGCAGCTATTGAACGTTCTCGCTCAGGAAATGGAGCTCACGCTTGGATATTTTTTAGTGATCCGGTTCCAGCAAGAATTGCAAGAACTCTCGGCACTCTTATCTTGGCAAAATGTAGCGAAACAAACCATAACATTTCGTTGGAATCTTACGATAGATTTTTCCCAAACCAGGATTTTCTCCCTAAGGGTGGATTTGGAAATTTGATTGCACTCCCATTGCAACAAACTCCTCGAAAAAATGGCAACAGTATTTTTATTGATTCTGAAGGAAAACCATACCCAAATCAGTGGGAATATTTGTCACAAGTAAGATGTTTTTCCCCCTACGAAGTAAGGACTCTTGTTCAAGAATACCTACCCACCAAAACCCAACTAAAAATACAAGATAATGACGCTTCTGAAATTGCCGATAACAAGATTCTAGTTATAGATAAAAAAGAAGTATCTTTGAAAAACATCATCTCTGGAATAAATATTAAAATTATTCATGGGGCTCAACTTGAAGTTTGCCTTGAAGGACTTCCTTCAAAACTCATTACCAAAATTCAAAGAACTGCGAGTTTTCCAAACCCACAATTTTACCAACTACAACGAATGCGGATGCCAACTTATCCTCACCAGCGGTTTATTTTTTCCGGTGAACTTCACCACGACAAACTTATTCTTCCGAGAGGTGTTTTGGATAAAGTAACTGATATTTTATCTAATGCTGGAGCGAAAATTCTTATTCGCGATGAAAGACTTAATAAGAAGGGCCTCAAACTAGAATTCAAAGGGCAATTGACAGAAGTTCAAACCGCAGCGGTTTCTGTTTTTAAAAGATTTGATAACGGAATATTAAGTGCTCCTCCGGGCACAGGAAAGACCGTAATAGGTTGTGCATTGATTGCTCAAAGACGAGTGCCAACATTAATTTTAGTCCATCGTCAGCCCCTTGTTTCTCAGTGGAAGGAACGAATCATTCAATTCTTAGGTGTGGATAAAAAAGACATAGGTATCTTAGATGGTAATAAAAAAAAGCGAACTGGTAAAATCGATTTAGCAATGCTTCAAAGCTTAACTCGCTCTGAAGAGCTTGAATCCATCGTCGGTGACTATTCTCAAATTATAATTGATGAGTGCCATCATATTCCAGCCACATCGTTTGAATCAGTAATGAAACAATTTCCAGCACGTTTCGTGATTGGACTTACGGCCACACCTTATCGAAAAGATAAACTTGAAAAAATTTTATTTCAGCAGTGTGGCCCGATTAGACATGAAATCAAATCTGCGGATAATGGTGCTTTATCAAAAAAAGTAATTTTAAAAGAGACTGGTTTTATTTTACCAGAAGTTCTTAGTATAAAACCTGCGTACCACATTATGGCCCATCACCTTGTTAATGATTTAAAAAGAAATGAGATTATTACTAACGATGTTATCAGTACACTTAGGGAAAATCGATTTCCACTTTTGATTTCGGACAGAAAAGATCATTTAGAACAATTATCAAACCTCATCGTATCAAAGGCAAATACCGAATCCATCAAAATTTCACTCTTTAAAATTAATGGTGGATTATCACACAAAACAAGAAATAAAATTCTTGACGAAATCCATTTTGCAAACAAAGAAAATAAAAAAGTAATAATACTAGCCACCGCATCTCTTATCGGTGAAGGATTTGATCTCCCAGAGCTGGATACTTTATTCCTTGCAATGCCTCTTTCGTTTAAGGGTAGAATGATTCAGTATGCTGGTCGACTACATCGCCTCTCAGATGGTAAAACAAATGTGCTCATCCATGACTATATCGATTCACATATGGCTGTTACGTTAAAAATGTATCGCAATCGAATTAATGCCTACAAGGAAATGGGTTATACTATCATTGAACCAGATGATTTAATAGGTGGCAAAGGCACTCAGTCTCGTTTACTACCTGATGTTTAATAAGTTTTCTTTATTTCAAGGTTTTTAAATTTCTGCAATATTTTCCAAGCACGGTTATGGAGAATAACCAGGCATTACAGACCTTGACTTCACCGTGGCTACATTTGATTCAGGCTTGCATCAGTGCCAACGAAAATCCATTTAAATATTTGATTGCATTACATCGAAACAAAAAAGATGTTTTTAAAAATCCAGATAATTTTTTACCGATCTGGCAGCGTTCAAAAATCTTTTTATCTCATCATCATTTTTCAAATACGCGAATGCGTGTGGCGATCGACAAATTTTAGGTTTTTTTATTCTCGGTACTTCCTGTATCCATCGCATATCATACGAACAGTTCAACATCGACATAAATAATATTAAATGATTGGATATGGTTTTATTGCTCAGGTGATTTTTTGACTGAATAAAGATGTGAACATGTTCTCGAGTGATATCCTTAAGTTTCATAGAACCAAAAAAGGGACGGAGATGTGCTTCAATGATACTAATTTGATCTTTATGGCTTCGCTTCGTCGGGGCCACATGTTGAAGCCAATAGTCGATCAAATCACAAAAGCTTTTATTGTCATCGTATCTATGGGCCCTGCCGGACTTGATCTCTTCGACCTTTAATTTGTTTTCCATTAAAGCAAGCTGAGCTTCTTTCGAAGTATTATGAACAGAACTTTGCCTTTTGAAATTTTCATCAATCCAACGAATTCGAAATTTAGTTCCATGCTTTTGAGGTTTACCATTTCTTCTCATGAATTCACCCTAGGGCAAGTAATGAGAAGAGTATCCAACAAGGAATAACCCATTTTTTTGGAGGAGACACTTAATCTTTGGGCCATTCAAATGGCCATTTAATGGCCCAAGAACTAAAAAACCAACTCTAAAAAGCTGGTAAGTCCTTGAAAAAATTGGTTGCGGGGGCTGGATTTGAACCAACGACCTCCGGGTTATGAGCCCGGTGAGCTACCAGACTGCTCCACCCCGCGACAATATTGTGATTTCAATCTGTTAAGATAGCGTGAATATAAAACAAGTTTCAAGTAATGTCTAGTTTTCAACCTAAAATAATTCCAAGCAATTCACTCCATCATAAATATCTAAAATTACTGAAAGTTAATCCGATATATAAGTAGAACTTTTAATTTGAAGTGGAGTTGTGCAATGACCAGCAAAACCATCGAAACTAAGCACTTGGATCTAAAAATCAATACAGAACACCTTTCGGCAAATCAAATAAGATTAATCAAGGCCATTAATGCCATGATTACCCATGTGCTGACCACCTCTAAGGAAGATGAATATTTTGACGGCAGCGCTGATTTAATAAGAATGTGTGCAGCGCTAGTGAAGCAAGCGCTATTTACTGAGATAAACACCAAAAGCAGTATTCCTTACGGCGAACAAGCATTGGAATATGCCGTTGACCTACTGAAAGAACATATGGAGCAATCTAAGGTTGTCACCTACGACAACTAATCTGCTACTCATCTTTTGCATTTTCTTCTTTTGATTGTTGCTGTTTTTTAACTTGCTGATAATTATTAATGGTGCTTTTGTAATGTTCCTTTCTAAATTTATAGAAACGTTTGTCATCGGCCAATTTAGTACTAGGATTTATTTTTTTATCTTTAAGCTTCACGGTTTTCTTAGTAGAAAAATAATTTTGAGGTTCCTGGTTTTTATCACCAATCCCGATTCTCTCGATCAGCTGTTTCTTGCTGATAAGGGCAAATTTGCCAACGCCCAGCCCTTCTATACCGAGTCCTCCAATCGCCACTCTTTTTAGCTTATCGATGGTAATTCCATTGTGTGCACAAATTTTTCTAATTTCCCTGTTTTTACCTTCACTCAGACGAAACTCTAATTTGGTTTTGTTTTTAAGTCGCTCAATGACCCTTACTGACACGGGTTTTACCGCCGTCCCTTCAATGATCACTTTGCTTTTTAATTTTTTCAATATTGGCTCAGTAATTATTCCAAAAACTTTTACTTCATACATTTTAATAATTTTAGAACTGGGATGAATTACTTGATTGGCAAAATCACCATCGTTGGTTAAAAGCAGCAATCCTTCCGAGTTATAATCCAATCTACCGACCGGATAGATCCGCTCACTGATATCCTGGCATAAATCCAAAACCGTTGGTCGGCCTTCGGGATCGTGTGAAGTGGTCACATATCCCCTGGGTTTATTCATAACAATATAAAGTTTGGCAGACGACTTGACTTCCACCACTTGATTATCGACATAAACGACATCTTCCTCGGGATTAATCTTGGCACCCAGGGTATTTTCCACCTGCCCGTTTACCTTAACTCTCCCTTGGGAAATAAGATCTTCCGCTTTTCTTCGGGAAGTAACTCCACTATCAGCAATAAACTTTTGCAATCTTACTAAATTTGCATTTTGACTCATTTTAAAACTCCTTTTAATCTCGCCTCACGGCCGTTTAAAAGCTATATTGATTTTTAAGAAAGATAATCGCTAGAACCCTTCAGAGTCCAGTGATTCTCCTGACAATGAATTTTTTTCATTGTTATTTTTCAAAAAACTCAAGTCCAGATCATAATCTTGCGCTCGATCCAATAAATTATCTGTCACACGATCCACTTGCTCGCTTTTATCATCCAAATCATTGTCGTACAAGAACGACTCCTCTTCTTCAAAAGAAAGCTGGCCCAGTCCTTCGCCACTTTTCAAACGATCAAAAACTTCATCTAGCCTTTGATCCAAAGTCTCAATTTCTTTTGGAGTAAACAATAAATCATCCGACTTTTCTTCCACCGCCCTTGAAGCCGTCTCAATCGGCTCACCGGTATCAAGATCAATCATCTGAAACTCTTCTTCCTCTTCTGGTGCATTTAAATTATCAATGAAGAGATCTTCTACGACCTTAGGAAAAACAGCCTCATTAATAAGTCCCGAACCAACCGACTCGGTATTTTGATTAAGCACTTCCTTAACCGTGATAAATTCCTCCAGAATTTCAAAAGCAGATTTGGCCCGCTGACCGTCTTCACCAATTCGCTTTTTCTCTTCAACGTTAAGTGAACTCGTAAACAGCGTATTGGGTTTGATTTCCTTTATTTGCTCACTTAATTTATCCAACTCGTCGAGTTCATCGTAAAAGAATTTGGCTTTGTCTCCCCTGGAGACTAAATTTTTTATTTCAGATATTTCACCCACACTATTTTTTTTGATCATCTCCTCTAACTCAACTTCGCTTGGCAATTGATCAATACTGGGCAGATTAAATACTTCCAAAAATTCCAAGGTGGTTCCATAAAGCGTTGGCCGTCCCAATTCCTCAGACCGTCCTTGGATTTTTACCAGTCGCTTATCCATCAGCGTCCTTACGATATGTGAACTATCCACTCCTCTAATTTTATCAATCTCAGTCCGCGACACCGGTTGCTTGTAAGCAATAATCGCCAAGACCTCCAGGGCAGAAGGAGTCAACACCAATGAATTGATTTTAAAATAATTTTGAATATATTTGGCATAACTGGCTTTGGTGCGGAACTGGTAACCTTCCGCAATTTCCAACAACCTGATGCCATGATGTTTTTCTTCGTATTCATTTTGTAACTCTATAAGGCTTGCATGCAGCACTCGTAAGGGAATATATTTATCTATATAATCCCTGATTTTAACCAGCGAAATGGGCCGGTCGCTCATAAAAATAATCGTCTCAATGGCCCCTTTGAGGGTATCATCATTTAATCCGGTTCTATCCCGCCACTCCACTTCCATTTGTTTTTCAGGATCAAAATAGGGACTTTCCAATTGAAAATCGGACGTTTGATTTTCGCTGAGGGGTTCACTATCGTTACCCACCAACTCCGGCGATTCTTCGCATGCCAAAATACTTTCACCATTTTCCATGTTTTCATCCATCATATAGCTTAACCTTCTATTGCAAGAGCGCTGACTCTTCCATATCAATATTTTCTAAATTTATTAGAAGCCTTTCTTCCATCTCCACATCAACTGCTGCAATATCTTCCGCCAGTTCTGCGGACTTCACTCCCGCTTCTGCTTCCACTTCTTGTTCTTCCACTTCCGCCAAACAAACATCCAAATCAGAAATCCTTTCTAAAATTTTAATATAGATATTGCTTTTTTCTTCATTTTGATACAGAGACACCTTTTTCAATTTAGCCAGTTCTAAAACGGAAATAAAAGTGATGATGATATCATCAATCCTTTTTTCGGTTTCGTTTTGCAAAAGCTCATCAAATGTATAGGTGGTATCCTTGATGAGTCTTTCCTTAAAAGTAACCAGTTTCTCTTTTATGGAAATCCGGTCTCGCTTAACAGCCTTATATTGTCTTTTTTGCTTGGACAATAAATCCATCATCGTGGTGGTTAATTTTTCCAAATCAATAGGACTTAGGATTGAATCCGCAATTTCCTTCCGATTAACCCTAGGTTTAGTGAAAATCTCATAACCAGCTTTGGGAAGAGACCATAAGGCTTTTCCTAATTTTTGATATCTCTCCAATTCCTCCAAGCGTCTGACCAATTCCGCTTGAGTCGTGATGGTCCCCGTAGCACCGGCTTCATCTTCACATAAACTTAAAACTTCCTCCTCGGTGATGCATGAATTTGATTTAAGTAACAAAAGGGTCGCTGCCAGATATAAATAATCCCCGGCAATATTAAAATTGAGTTCATGCATTTTTTGCAAATATACCAAATATTCCTTGGTGATCTTGTTTAAATCCAGACTTCTAATATTCATCTGCTCTTTTTGAATAAGCAAAAGTAATAAGGCCATCGGCCCGTCAAAATTTTCTGTCTTTACACATATGTTTGTATCCAACATATTTCTTCTCTTTTCTTTTAGTTAAATTTAACTTTTGTAATTATCTCTTCCCAATTATTTTTAATCTTCTTAGCTACCTTATTGGTTCCTTCCACCAGAACATCCATGCATTCCTTGTCTGAAATAGTGTTGAATTTTTGGGCAATCGGCATCAACTCCGACTGCATCGAATTACCCAGCATTTGTTTACATTCACCACAGCCAAGCTTTGCCCCCCTGCAAGCATCATTAACCTCTTGAACCATCTTGCCTGCAGAAAAGATTTTATGGTAAGTAAAAACCAGGCAATTATCCGGATTACCTGGATTTTCAATTCCATTGCGAAGCTCATCCGTTTTCAACTTATTAATTTTCTTTTGCAAAGATTTTTCTGTTTCATTTAATAAAATCACATTCCCAATGGAGCTGGACATCTTGTTACCATCAATGCCGGGAAGCCGTGGCACTTTGGTTAATTTTTCCAATGGTTCAGGCAGATTGGTATTATAAAACCGATTAAATTTTCTGATAATTTCCCTGGAGATTTCGATATGTGAAACTTGATCTTCCCCCACGGGGACAAAATTCCCATGGACAATAGAGATATCTGCCGCCTGTAAAACAGGATAGGTATAAAAGCCCAGGTTATCCAAGTCTTTTTTAGGATTAAGGGTTTGATCTTTCCAGCTTGGACTTCGATCGGCCCATCCGGGAGGAGTCAGACAAAGAAGCATTTGAGAAAACTTCAATATTTCTGGAATCCAGGACTGGTTATAAATAAAAGCCTTATGGGGATCAACTCCGGCTGCCAGCCATCCTCTGACATAATCCATTCTGGCTTTTTTAATAACATCCAAATCTTTCCAGCAGGAAGTCATGGCATGCCAATCGGCTACAAAAAAATAACATTCACCATTTTTTTGCAGCTCGAGCCAATTTTTAATAACCCCCATATAGTGCCCTAAATGAAGTGCACCGGTAGGTCTCATTCCGCTAACAATAATTTCCTTCATAGCAACCAATCACCTATGCCATAACGCTTATAAAAAAATGAAAAAGTCCATTACCAAGCATTATAAACGGGCCAATAATATATCCCAAAGCACCTGTCCACATCAACACAATCATTATGGGAAAACTATATGTGGTCAGTGTTTCATATTTTCTAAGCATGTTATAATCCATAAATGCCGAAATCATTTTAGATCCATCCAGCGGGGGAAAGGGAATTAAATTAAAAATCGCCAGCACAATATTAATTTGCATAGCCGAAGTTAAAATTAAAATAAAAGGTTCAAATAGATAAAAATCCCTTGGCACAAAAGTAACCATGCACGCTAGCAGGAAACAAACAATAACCGCCACAACAATATTGGCGAGTGGGCCTGCAAAGCTCACCCAAAAAATCGATTTTCTGATATCTTTAAATCCCCGTGCATCCACTGGAACAGGCTTTGCCCAACCAAACATCATTCCACCGATAAATGCCAGTATCAGGGGAAGTATGACGGTGCCAAGCCAATCAATATGTGCCATGGGATTAAGACTTAGTCGCCCATGCCTCTTTGCTGTATCATCACCAAATTTGTGTGCAACATAAGCATGGGCCCACTCATGGCAAACTACTGCGAACAAAAAGCCCGGTATGCTCACGCAGATTCTTAGTATCAAATCATTCACCATCTAACCTCATTATGCAAAGTGGCAGGAATTTTTTAAGTTACAAATAACATACATATCAAATCAACCTTTTTCAGGCAATCACTGCGCACTGCGCCTGTGACATTTCTTTAATTTTTTCTACAATTTATGTAAATAAGATATAATTGAGTGATCGAAATTTCAAAGGCTTGACATGATGCATAGAAAAATCCAAGTAATCATCATTCAAAATGAAACCATACCAAGCGAGGTTTTATTATTAAAAACGAATAAAAAACGTCAGGGCTTTTGGCAAAATGTCACCGGATCAGTGGAAAATGAAGAGACCGATATTGATGCCGCTAAACGGGAGCTTTTTGAAGAGACCGGCCTGATTGCCCCTAATCTCTTCCCTCTATCCTATACATTTCAGTTTAAAGATGATTTTGGACGGGAGGTGCAAGAAAAATGTTTTTTGGCGTTATTTGATAAAAAACCCCAAAAAATTCAAATAAGTCCTGAGCACGAAAAGTTTCTTTGGGTTAAAATAGATATGATGGATATAAATCGATATGGCCACAAAAGCAGTTATATGGCCTATTTGGAAGCACTTAGCTTATTAAAAAAAACATGATCAAAAAAATTGTCTTATTATTGGTTCTCGTTTTGCCAGCGGCTTTCCAAGCAAACACAGAAGAACTGCCGGCGGATAGCTCGGGATACACATTTGATGAGGTGATACATGAGGATAAACAACTCATTGACAGGTATTTCCATGAACTGCGCACTCCTCCCAAATCCTTGGATCAAGATATCAAAATCTTCCATGATCTAAAAAAAATAAATGATCAAACCAAAATTGATCACCAGTATCTCAACTTGCAAAAAAAATTTGAAAGCACCAATCTTTCCTATCCGAAATTGAAATCAGCCCCCTTTAAGGCCATGCTTAAAAAAGGCAGTGCCGTTTTCTCTCCCGTCGAGCGAAAATATTTCAATACCAATTACGATATTGTTTTTAACACTCGGCTCAGCAGCGATAACACCATGTTTGTAGAACTTCTTGATAAAAAAGGGGAGGTGCTTTACGAAACCACCTACGAAAATATAATTCCCATGGAGCGTGATCTGCAAATACTCCCGACCCCTTCCAAATTCACTCTGTATGATAAAACCGAAAAAACTTATGCTCGCGATGACGTATTTAACCTCTATACCAAAGTTCTTATACATCAGGAATTATCTGGAGACTCCTACTTCAAGGAAGTCTTTGAGCAAGATATAAAAAAAATTGAAAACACACGCCTGGAACTTAAACCCCTCTACTCGGTTATGGATTACAACTTTTATATGGGTCTTAGTACCAGTCTGCTTAGGGGGCGCATCGTAACCGAAGCAGAAAGCATGGATTTCAAATCCCTGTATCTGGGACCGGCTTTTGAAATAAAACTCCATGGTGATGAAAACTTTTTCATCACCTCCGGCCTGGCCTTTCAAAAATCCCTTGGGTTTAAACTCAGAAACTCTGAAAGCGAGCAATCCTACAAGCAAAATATTATTCAAATCAACCTGGACTCCAGCTACCAAATTAAAAGCGGAAATATTGTGGTTGGTTTTGTATATAAATACATAAGCACCACCTATGCCGGTGACGAAGCCAGCGCTAGCAACAATAACCCATCCACATCCTCCTATGCTTCGATCGGCTTAAGCCTGGGATTTGGTTTTAATAGGATGTTATGAAAATAAAATTATTTTGGTTGTTAATTCTCATTTTTTATATCCCCATAACCCTGGCAGATAAAGGCGTGGTACTGGTTTTAAACGCCCCACTTTTCAAAGACATGGATTATGACTCCACCATTGTTCAATATATAAGACAAGGTACCATCATTTATATTCACAAAAAACATATAGATGATTTTAAAATTAAAAGCACCATCGAAGAAAATACTTATAAGGGCCAAAACCGAAACAAGCTGGTTTTAAATAGCGAATTCTATGAAACCCTGGATCGAAACGCCAATACGGCTTTTATTCCTGCTCAATTTGTCAAACTTATCACCAACGATGGTAATGAATCCAAGCAGCCCATTTCCAATTACCTCCATGACCCCACCGACTATCGGCACGACGAGCCTTTACCCAAACAATACCCTTTGTATGAACCCAAACAATTCCGCAGCGGTCTCAATCTTTCTCTAGGAAGCCCCATGGATGCCAATTACAACTATCCCACCGAGATTGCCCACAAGGATCTGGGATATTTTGCCGGCATCAATTTTTATTATGTAAAAAATCTGATTGAAAACCCCATGAATCGTTTTTTTCTGGGAGGGGAAATATTTGTAAGAAGAACCATCAGCGAATACCACCTGAATAATGCTTTCATCATGTCCACTGAACAAAAAATAATTTATGGACTCGGACCAACTTTTGTCTTTGATATTTTTAAAAGAGACCGTTATATTATTTCTTTAAACACCTCAGTGCTTATGAATTTTCACAATTACCACATATACCAAGATAAACAAAACTCTCGCCACCAAACCTATCTACGCGACGATTGTGTCTATCAGGGTTATTCTTTTTCCATTCATCCGGGAATTACCATGCAAAAATCGGTGATTGAAAATTTCTATTTAACTGTTGGGAGTAAAATTTCCATCCATCTTCCCTACTCTTTACAAAATAAAACCGGCTACAATCACGATTTATTCTGGGCCGAAGGCGAAAATGATATTTTTAAGTCTCCTTTGAGTTATAACATCGATTTTCACCTGGGAATCCAAGGTACCTACTAATACCCAACCGAAATAATCAGTTGAATTTTTTTTCAAAATTGCCAAAAAATTAAGCACTTAATTTAAAAAAATGTCTAAAGTTTTGACAGCGTTGGTCGAAAGGATATTTGTAAGCAAAATAAAAAATCCATCGATGGATTTATCATAGGCCAGGAGGGCATGCATGGAAAATATCAAGACTAAAGAATCTGACGTACTCTTTCAAAAACTTGGCAATACCTGGTTCGTCTTTACGGAAATCGAGGGTGAGTTTCTCTATTCAACACTTCCAGAAGGCATGGACCCCAAAAAAACTAATCTCGAACTTTATGAAGTCATTCATAATCATATGAAAATGGTTGCCAAACACAATAAGAAAATTGGTCATGAACCATCCATCATGGGATAAATCAGATAATGAGTGCTCCCAAGCTTAAACAATTTCCCAAAAGAAAAACAACCCAAGAAAGTGCGCTCGATCAAAAAGATAAACACCTGGTCACCCTTTTAAAAGATCAGATTAATGATAAGATAAAAAACCCGGAATTTGCCAAGAAAGCAGCTCGAATTCTGGAAGAAATGATGGGTAAATAAATCAGTCTAGGTTAAAACATAATACCGGCACATAAGTGTAGCCACCCAAATCCTGCACCACCTGTAGCAACATTCCCTCATATACCTCATAGCTATGATAGTTGGTGTCGTCTTCCAGGCTTGTTTTATCAAACTTTAACATCATATCAAAATTTAAATAAGCAAAGCTAAGCTGATTTTTTTTCGTTAATGTTAAATTATACAATTTATGACTTTCCCCGCTGTTTAGCTTTATAGTTACCGCATCCGGATTTTGCAAATTCTCGATGGTAAAACCACCCTCTTCAAAATTTTTTGCATTACAACCAAGCCTATTGATTTTTGATAAATCAGGAGGAGGAAGTTGAGCTGCCACTAGGTTACAAATTGTTCCAAAGATAAGTAATGCTACAACGAATTTTGCTTTCAAGATTATTCCTTTTGTTAAAACCAGTTTACATGCCTGATCTATCATCTCGAAAAATAAACGTTAACTAGTATTACTGGTTTATGAAAACTTTACCAGATTGAAGATCCAGACCCATGCACCGAGTTCTTTGCATGTTTTTTCAAATAATTTCAATTAGTTTTTTCATGCGAGCAGCACCTATTGTTGCCCGTTGGAAGACTTATATACCATTGCCCCCAAACCAAAAGCAAAAGTTTATGAAAAAATAACCCTTCCTCACAAACAAAAAACTTGTAGGGCTTTCTGAACCCGAAAAACATCAACGAAGAGAAGAACTCAGCATCGCTTTCACATTCGCATCTATCAATTTGCGATTGTAGGTAATCATATTCACCTGCTCATCAATTGAAGGCGCCCGCTCCCCCTGCACTTAGCCCTTCGCATTTTTTTCCATCCAATCATTATTTTTCAAATAATTTCAATTAGTTTTTTCATGCGAGCAGCACCAATTTTTGCACCTTGAAAAGCTCGATTACCATTGCCCCCAAACGAAAAGAGAAATTTCATGAAAAAACAATCCTTCCCCTTTCTTGAAAAAATATGTCTGGAACACGGTGGTGAAAAACGAAAGCACAAAAGAAAAATCGCCAGACCCATTAGCACTAAAGATGCTCTCCATGTGGTGATTCGATCCACCCGAGCTAAAAACCAGTGGAGCTTGCTGCACCCGAGGCATGTCAAACGCATCAAAGAACTTATTAAAGAGGCCTCTGATCGCTTTCAAATTCGTATCTATCAATTTGCGATTGTAGGCAATCACATCCACCTGCTAATCAGAGGAAAAATGCGCTTATACATCCAAAACTTTTTAAAATTCTTGCCTGGCTCAATTGCGATGATTGTGACCGGCGCCAAAAAAGGCAACAAGGTCGGACGCTTCTGGAATTATTTGGCCTACTCAAGGGTGGTCAGTTTTAATAAAGGATTTAAAATTGTTTCGAGTTATATTTTAAAAAATGAAAAGGAGGGAAAATTCATCGAACGGCTTATGGCGACGGAAGATTCGAGTTAAACACTAATCTTTATATCGTTGATTATACAATTTTTCAATTTCTTCATTTAAAAAGCCAACTTCCTTAAAAAGCTGACGAATATTCTCGCTAGTTCTAAATAAACTGACCAACCACATTTGTCCCTCGACAGAAGGGTCTATCTTTTCATATTCTATTAGGATTTCGATCATCCTTTGAGAATATGAATCAGTCTTAGCCTTATTAATTAACAATTGAGGAATTTTTGATCCTTTTCTAATGTTATTTTTTAGAATTTCTTCCTTGTCATAATCTGAAAAATTTTTATTCTCAATCATGAAAATATCATTTAGAAATTCCTCTTCAATTATATTTTTTTTCATAAGCTCTATCATTTTATAATTAACTTTAGGTGATATTTTAAAAATTTCAATAAATGCCCTTATTTCAGCATTAGTAAGCCTAGCTTCATTTGGATAAAGAATCATCAACTTTGGTATCTTTGATAAATAATCGCTGGGAGACATTTTTTCTAAATAATTGGAAAATTGTTTTTTAAACTCCAATTTATCTTCAGTACTTACTTGTGTGTAGTCAATAAAGCAATCGCTTCCAAAATTTTCAACATTCTTCTCAAGCATGCTCAACAAAACTTCAGCTCTTATTTTTGCAGGCAAACTTGTAAAAACTAATTCATTAACTTTTCCAAGCTCCTCTTTTTTCATTCCAAGAAAATATAACCTTATTTTTTCAATTTGTTCCCCATCAAGCTTCTCTTTAAAAGGCATCAAGGCAACAAAAAAATCAAGCTCGCCCGCTAAAGCACGTGCCAAAATTTTATCTAAAACCTGCCTATCACTAATTTTCATTTTATGCAAACCGTATGCAAGGTTATACTCAGCTCGATCCAAACCAATGATTATATTTTGAATACGAGCATTTTGACTTCTATTCAATTCTGCTAAATAAATAGCCACACCAAAATTCTCTTTGTTTTTACTACCAACATTTTTTAAAATAAAATCATCTAAAAGCTGAGACTCATATTCCGTTGCGGCAATTGCTTTGAAATAACCGAATTTTTCTTCTAATGTTAAATTCTTATATTTTAAATACTTTTTCTCCAGATCCAGCACCAACCTTTTATCCTTTATTCCAATACATCCCAGCGCAAACACACCATTTTTATCATTGAGGATTTTGGATGAAATATCATCGTAACTTAGGCGATAAAAAGGTTTTCGAACACTTGAGTCTTCAAATTTTTCATAATATCCACACAAGCTATCTTTGTTAAATGTTGAAATTGGTGGCGTTAACATTTTTGTTACAACAGCTTTTTCAATTTTAGTAGCCTCAGAAACATCCATCCATCCCATCTTCACCATAAAATCCAAATAAGAAATTTGCGAGACTGGAGCAAGAGTAGACCAGCCTGCTTTAAAATTCGCCTTTGCCGATTCATTTTTTTGAATATTTTTGAAAATTTCCAGCGTATTCTCATAGTAATTTTTTGGCGAATTCTTATCAAAAAAATCAATAATAGTTGGGGCATAAACAAGTGAATCCGTGCCTACCAATAGCCTCTCAATCAGATCTAGCTTCTCATCAACATCTTTTTTTTCATCTTTTATAGCACAAATATTCTTAAGAATAGGATCATCACTATCTGCGAGTAGTCCTGAACACTGATAAAAATAGGTATCCTTCAAAGTATCCGCAAGAAAATTATTGTCGGAAATCCAAGAATTAGTCTTCGCAAGCCCATCCACAGCTCTTTTGGTTTCTATTTCAAGCAGATGCTTTCCGTAATCTTTTACTTTTTCAAAATACTTTTTTAACCTTGGCTCAATCGTATTCCCCAGTGGAGCCGATTCAGAAAAACCATAAATATTCCTTACCCCTTTAAAAATTCTTTTCATGGTATCTCGATTTGAATTTCCAAATGCTCCCCAAAGGTTTTGTGCCGATCTAACCGCTTGCTCCAATGTCATTCCATGTGCCAAATATCTTCTAAGCGCAGCATCAGCAGTTGTTTGATCAGCATCTTTGGATGCCAGTGTATTACAGCCAAATAAAAAAACTTCCGTAGGCCTAGTTAAAATATCGTCACATTTATTATTGCAGGACTTATCTTCTAATTCATCTAGGGATAAACTAAGATTATTCTTGTCAGAAAAAAAACCTCCCGAAAAATGTCCTGAAATAACCAAAACATCACAGGGAATCTTTTTTTCACAAGCTTTTGAAAACCAATCATCCTCCGTCCCTTTAGTAAGCTCCACAAATTCGAACTTGCCCTTATTTTCTCCAGAACTTAAATATTTTTTAAAAAGATTGGCCTCATTATCTGAGTTGATTGTAATGGTACAAACTTTTGAAGAATCATTGGCTGCATAAACAGTAAGGACGTTCAGCACCCCAAGCACCATAAATATAAATAACTTATCCATCAACAATTCTTCGGAATTTTATCTAAAAAACCTAGGACAAACCAAATCTAATCTGCTAATATTCCTCCTGTGAATTTTATAACAACTAAAAAATAGGATGATTTATGGGTGTACCAATCTACAATTTCAAAGAACTTCACAATGAAGAACTCCGAACCGAAGCTAAAAGAAGAATTTCCGAAATAATTGACAAGAATGCTTTTATTGAAGGCGAATATAATGCCCTTTTCGAGAAAGAATTTGCTCAAATGCAACAAGCCAAACATTGTTTGTTAGTAGCCAATGGCACCGATGCCATCGAGATCGCTCTTCAGGCATATGATGTCGGACATGGTGATAAAGTTGGTATCCCCACCATTTCTTTTTTTGCTACCGCTGAAGCGGTCATCACTCAAGGGGCCACCCCCGTCTTTATAGATGTTAATGCAGAAACCGGATTAATGGATCCTGCATCACTTAAGCGAGTTTTAAAAGAACATAAATTAAAAGCAATCATTCCAGTGCATATCTACGGAATGCCCGCTCCAATCGAAGAGTTAGAGGCTATCTGCCGTCCGCTCAATATAAAAATTGTGGAAGACAGTGCGCAGGGACAGGGCGGTTATCTTAAAAGTGGACCTATCGGTTCATCTAATAATTTAACTACATTTTCATTTTATCCAACTAAAAATCTGGCTGCCTTTGGCGATGCTGGCGCTATTTTAACCCAAGACGACAATTTAGCGGAAAAAATCAAATCCATCAGAAACCATGGACGAAGCCCGAATGGACATATACTCTCTGGAAAAAATTCCCGATGTGACTCCATTCAAGCTGCGATACTTCATCTAAAACTTAGAAAAATCACTCAACAAAACGAGCAGAGAAAAAAGATCGCCAAGCAATATCATGAAAAATTAAAAAATCTGGAAATCGGTCTTCTTCCTGCAAAATATCTGGAAACCTCTTCGTGGCATTTATACCCCATCCGAATGGCAAATCGAGAACAAAAATATGCCCTGCAACAATTTCTCAAGACAAAAGATATTGGTAGCGCCCTCTTCTATGAAAAATCACTTCCAGAAGAAAAACCGCTTATGAATGCGGCTGGCGAAACGCAAATAGGTCCACAATTTGCGGCCCAGTGTATTTGTCTACCCCTAAACCCATTTTTAACCGGCGATGACATAAATACCGTTTGTGACGCTATAAAAGAATTTTTAGCCAAGAGATAGTCAGTATTTTCAATTGTAGTTTTTCCATTTTTTTGATACCTAGTATTGAATGGTTGATCATACTTATTTACCTGATTTTAAGTACAAAACTAAAAATCCTTACAATGACCGCTTAGGCGATTTTGGTGGCTTTGTTTTTTGTGGTGAGCAAGGCGAGGCTCTTCTGGGTAAATGGAATCAGGATGTATTTAAGCGTCATTCTCCGCTTTATCTGGAAATTGGCAGCGGATACGGCGATTTTATGATGGATTTTTGTGAGAAAAATCCTGATATTAACTTTGTCGGGATGGATTATCGCTTTAAAAGATCTTTTTCCCTGGCAAAAAAATTAAATAACATATCTCAGAAAAATTTTCGATTTCTACGGGCCAAGGGAGAGCGCATTGGCTTTTTGTTTAATGAAAATGAAGTTGATACCCTCTTTTATTTTTTTCCCGATCCCTGGCCTAAAACTAGTCACAACAAAAAAAGGCTTTTTCAAATACCTTTTTTAGAAGTTGCCTACAAAGTTTTAAAGGCGGGTGGAAAATTTTACATAAAATCTGACCACGACGATTATGCTAAATGGATGGAAAAGATTTTGCTTAATCAAAATCTTTTTAATGTAGATTTAAAAACAACTGATTTAAGGCAGGAGCATCCCAATCATTTTTTATCTTCTTTTCAGACCAAATTCGAAAAAATATTTATATCTCAAGGAATAAAAATCAAGGCATTTGAACTAACCTCCCTAAAAAGAGAGGTGGCACATGTCTGATGGTATTGAAGATTTAAAAATTCGAATCAAAACCATACCGATTTCTGAAATTATCGGAAGGTATATTTCACTCTCCAGAAAAGGACATTACCATGTCGGACTTTGTCCTTTTCACAATGATACCAGCCCCTCCTTACAGGTTAATGATCAAAAAGGCATGTTCATGTGCTTTGTGGATCAAATCGGGGGAGATGCGATCAGCTTTGTTAGAAAAAAAGAAAACTTAAGCTACCTGGATGCCCTCAAGGATATTTGTAGCAGAGTTGGCATTTCATGGGACGAGTACTACACTCCCAAAGAAGAGCCACCCAAGATCCAAATGGCCAAACGGGTACTTTCCAAAGCCGCCTTGCTCTTTCAGAAAGTTGCCACTGATAATTCCAAAGAAGAGTTCACCTCCTTTGTGAAAACTCGAAATCTCTCACCTGAAACCATCAAGGAATTTCAAATCGGACTGGCCCCTGGCAATAATATTTTAACCTCCTATCTTGAATCCATCCCGAATAAAAATGAACGAAAGCTGGCGCTTGATACAGCCTTGGAAATTGGCATCATTCGCAAAGATAAAAATAAAGTTAATGCCTATTTTGACACTTTCCGGGATCGCATCATGTTTCCTATTTTTAACAGTTTCGGCGATATTGTCGGCTTTAGTGGAAGAAAAACCAAAGAACATCAAAAAGGCAAATATATCAATTCCGATCAATCCTTTATTTTTAATAAAAAAAATATTTTATATGGCTATCACCTGGCAAAAAATTCGATAAGGGACAACCAGTCTGTCATTATGGTGGAAGGACAAATGGACGTCATCGCCCTTTTTAAAAATGGCATCAGAAATGCGGTAGCGGTCATGGGCGTCGGGCTAGGAGAGGCAGTTTTAAAAAATTTAAAAGGGCTAACCCACAACTTTTATCTTGCGCTGGATTCCGATGAAGCTGGCTTTAAAGCGATGCAAAGAATTAATGAGATGTGTCTTTCCAACGATATTATTCCAAAGTATTTGGATTTTTCACCCCATAAGGACCCTGATGAATTCCTAGAGAATCTCTCCAAAGAGGAATTCTTTGCTCGAAAAGAAAAGGCCCAGCCGTTCGTTGATATTTTGATTCATAATATTGTTCCAAACGAGATTCCAGATCTATCCGATAAAAAATTAGAAATTTTAAAAAGTATCTTCCCTTTTCTTGCCCCCTTAAAAGAGTCCCTTTCCGCCACAGAGCGAATTATTGAAACGGCAAAACAATTGGGACTGAAATCCGATTCTTCCACCATTATTAATTTCTATACCAAATTTCTTCAAGACTATTCCAAACATGCTGGCAATGACTCTGCGCCGCAAGTGATTGTAAATAATAATAAATTACCCCCAAGCACCACTCTTGAAAACGAGCCAACTCCCCCGCTTCCAATTTCTACCGCCGAAAGAAGATTAATTGAGGAAATCATCAAGCATCCTGAATGTTTATCCTCCCCCAAAATGTCCCTATTGCTGGAAAATATAAATGCGGCCCATATCAAAAATTTTATTTTAAAAATGCAAGATTTCATATATGAAATAGAGGAAATAGAATATGTACAAATGGTTCAGGCGCTAACGGCCCAAGAGGAAATCTCACAAAGTCTTAGAGAGGTGGTGGGATATGCCCTTTTTAAATATGAAAAGACGAAATTGGATGATAAGATAATCTCCCGTCTCTTGGATGATTTTAATAAGAAACTTAAAGAGGAACTTTTGCTAGAAAAAAGAAATATTTTAAGAAATAATCAGCCTTTTTGTTCCACCAAAGAGGAGGCTGACAAGCTCATGCAAGAAATAAGTTCTGTGGATAAAGAATTAATGGAATTAAAAATTTCAAAAAAAATAATTAAACCCCAATAAGGAGACTTTAATGTCGGTTATTGCTGCCTTCCTAAACTCCAAAGTTTTTTCCAAACTCTTGATCAAAGGAAAGGACCAAGCCTTTCTAAGCCCGGATCAAATTCATGAAGCAGTACCTGCAGGCATTGTTGATCCCGATGCCATTGATGAAGTGATCCATAAAATTCTTGAAGCAAGAATTGAAATCAAAGATAGCGTCGCCGATGAGGTTGAGGAAGGTATCCGTCTGGATGGAACCGAAATTATTGAAGAAACCCTTTCCAAAGAAGAAAAAGCCGAACTGCGATCCGCTTCCACTGACCCCGTTAAACTTTACTTGAAAAGAATGGGCTCGGTGGCCCTTTTGACCAGGGAAGGCGAAGTTGAAATTGCTAAAGAAATTGAAGATGGGGAAAGAAAGATCATTCTTTCGGCCCTGACCTCTACACATGCTCTTAAGGAAATTTTAAGGCTCAAAGAGCGGATTGAAACCCAGGAAAATCAAAACGAATTCATCAAAGAACTGGTGAGAGGACTGGATGATGAATCAACCCAAAAAGAAATCAATAAGACTAAAAATAGAATTTATGATGTTTGTGAGCGTATTATAGAACTGCTTAAAGAAAGTGAACTTGAAGATGGTACTTTGAGAAAATTTTCCAAGGAACAAAAGGCCAAATTTGATGATATTTCCGAGACCCTGGCCGATTTGACCTTCAATAGAAAACAAATAAATAGTTTTGTTGAACCAGTTAAAAAATATTATCTGCAATTTAGGGAACTTTTTGATCAACAAGACAGAATATATAAATTTTTAGAAGTCAAAAACGATGCTGAGTACCGGGTCGTGTTTGAAAAAATTATTGATGATGATGTTTACAAGAGAAAACTTGCCAAAGATCTCTACACCACTGATGCCAAGATTGAACAGCTGATTAGAAATCAGGAAGATGTCATCCGCAAGCTCCGCCGGCTCAGCATTGAAGCAGGCATGGAATTCAATGACATTGAAAATGTTTATAATATTATTTTAAAAGGCGAAGAAAAAGCCGACCGCGCCAAGGCCCAGCTGGTGGAAGCCAATTTAAGATTGGTGGTATCCATTGCCAAAAAATATACCAATCGCGGATTACAATTTTTGGATCTGATTCAAGAGGGTAATATTGGTTTGATGAAAGCAGTTGATAAATTTGAATACCGACGGGGTTATAAATTTTCCACCTACGCCACTTGGTGGATCAGGCAGGCAATCACCAGAGCAATCGCAGATCAGGCCCGCACGATTAGAATACCAGTTCACATGATTGAAACAATCAATAAGATGGTCAGAACTTCCAGACAACTGGTTCAGGAACTAGGAAGAGAACCAACCCCTGAGGAAATTGCTGAAAAAATGGAACTGCCCGTAGATAAGGTTAAAAAAGTCCAGAAAATTTCCAAAGAACCAATCTCCCTGGAAACTCCTATTGGTGAAGAAGAGGACTCCAGCTTGGGCGACTTTATCGAAGATAAGAAAATTATCTCTCCCCAGGAAGCCGTCATGAGTGTCACCCTTTCCGATCAAACTCGTTCAGTACTTTCAACCCTCACCGCAAGGGAAGAGAAAGTCCTTAGAATGCGTTTTGGTATTGGTGAAAAATCGGATCACACTCTTGAGGAAGTCGGACAAGACTTTTTTGTAACTCGTGAAAGGATCAGACAGATTGAGGCCAAGGCACTAAGGAAGCTTCGACACCCAAGTCGGGCGAAGATGCTCAAGGCCTATCTGGATAATTAGCCCGGAAATTATAAATCATTCCAGTCATTTTCTCTACATGGAAGACTTTATCCATATAAAATTTTGGCCCTCTTTATTATAATAAAACCTAACAGGAAGCAAAAAATTATCAATAATATGATACCAAATGAGTCCACTGATATATTAAAGCCTATCCGGGTTAAGGCAAAGGATTACTTCTCCAAGCATATCATTTCAGAAGCCTTGGAACTGCTAAAGATGTCTAGAATTTCGGTCTCTTTTATGAGGGGCCGGGAAGATGCCTACTTTATCGTCTCGGGTATAGTTAATGAAAACCGTGCTCATGAAACCAAAATTGTATATAAAACCAACCCCGTTGAAATTTTAAGCTCTAACTGTGATTGCATCGAATGGAATAAAGATCACCACTGCCGACATGCCGCCAGTTTGTTTTTTTATTATCATCTTCATCATACAGTTGATAAAGACCAAAGAGAGATCTTTCTCAATACCACCAGGGATAAAGGCTTTTTAGGAGTTACGCCTTTTGAGTATGGCACTATTATTAAAAGTGTTCACAAACTGCAAGGGGCCCTTCCCAACTCAACTTACTCAACCTTGAATTTCCGCCTTGATAATAATCAAATCATCAACTTTCCCCTACCTAAACCCCTGATGGGAAAAATTATTATTGATGCTCAAATCGATAGTTTGGGCCATGAATATGCCAGCTTAAATTTTAAATTTATAGATCCAGAAAACCGGATCTATACCCATGTTTCAATATTTGAAAACATGTATTTATTTAACTGGGAAGACGGGAGTGTTTTTCACATTCCAGAACCATTAAAAAATTTCTTTAAAAACATTCTAATCAACGAAGAAGTTGTCCAGCTGGGAAAACTTCTCTCATTAATTGAGCAAAATCATTTTAATCAATTTCTGGAAATATCCATCAATAATATTCCATGCACCGATCTTGTACAGATCAACCCCAATTTGCAGATCACTATTAATCCAAGTACGAAACGGGGACATATTGAATTCACCTTGCAATATCTGGATACTGACAACGTCATTCTCCCAATCCCCTATTTTCTTAAAAACATCTGTTTTGCCGGTGGACATCTGGGTAGTTTTAAAAAGAAAAAAAATGCCTACGATTTTTTAGTATGTCTTTCCAGATATCTGGCCGATAACACCTGCGAGGATTATAAAAGAGAGTTGCTCGGCAACCCCGAAAAGGAATTTTGGATTGATCTTGTTTCCCAGCTGATCAACCATTCATCCAGCTATAGCTATCATTTGACCAAGCAGTGTATTGTAAAACATCAAAATAGCAACATTCTGCTGCTCCTTGGGACCCTAATCAATTGTTTTGGAGATATTACCTTCAGGTTTTCTGAATATAACATGGTCAATGAAACCATTTATTTTCATCTGCCCACCGCCAATCTTTTTCAAGGTCTCGGTCAATTTTATAAAATCATGTCTCCCTATGGGGTGAACATATATTACAACAAAAAAGAAATAACCCCCTGGAAATCCCGCATCAGCTTCGAGCGAAGACCCAGTATGAATTCATGGTTCAATTTGAATTTAGATGTTCCGGAAGAAGATCTGGAAGTTATCCAAAATGCCAATTCCCATGACAATCTTATTGTAACCACCAGAGGGCTGGTCCTGCTTACCGATGAGCAAAAAAGCTTGATTAAATTCATGCAAAAATACACCCAATATGAAGCTGAAAATTACGAAAAAATTGAAAAAGAAAATGAAGAATCTATCAGCCGTTTTCACATTCCCTTTAACAAGGCCCGCATATTTGAATTATTTGAATTAAAAAAAATGGGAATCGACGGGGCATTAACCGCAGAGGAAGAGGCAATTTGTTTCACCCTTTCCACCTTGAAAGAGATGCCCTTGTACCCGCTACCAGCTTATCTGGAGCCCATCTTGAGAGAATATCAAAAAACCGGTTTTCACTGGCTTCGGTTTCTATATGAACACCGGATGGGAGCCTGTCTGGCAGACGACATGGGACTTGGTAAAACTATCCAGGCCATAGCTCTTATAAAAAGTTTATACGACAAGATCAATAAAGTACTCATCGTGTGCCCAGTGTCCATCATTTTAAATTGGGAAAAGGAAATTCAAAAATTTTCAGACTTGAATGCATTTATTTATCATGGGGGATCAAGGAATATTGAACCAACTGCCAAGATTATTCTCACCAGCTACGGGATAATGAAAAAAGAGGCTGAGACCACATTTAAAAACGAATGTTTTGATATTCTTATCATGGATGAAGTTCAGCATTTAAAAAACATCCGCTCCCTGGGTGCTTCTTCTGTGCGAAAAATTAATGCCAATTTTAGAATTTGCCTGACCGGTACGCCGGTGGAAAATGACTTATCCGAATTTTATAATATTATTGATCTGGCCATACCTGGTATTTGGGGGGATTTATCTTTTGTCAAAACCACCTCCACCACCAAATCGCGGCTTCTCGCCAGAAAAACCGCCAGTCCTTTTATTTTACGAAGAACCAAATCACAAGTATTAACCGAGCTTCCTCCCAAACAGGAAAATACGGTTTACCTTAACTTTGAAGAATCTGAATCCAACAATTATCAGGCAAAACTGCAGGCCATAAAAAAACGCATTTCACTTTCTCCCAAGAAAAGAAAATATGGTGAAATATTAAAAGGTCTGCTGGAACTTCGGCAGCAATGTCTATGGGATCGCCAGGGTGGGGAATTACATTCCACCAAAATTGAATTTCTCATCGAAAATTTAGCGCAAATTGTAGAAGAAGGACATCAGGCAATTGTTTTTTCCCAATTTACCACCTACCTGGATATCATTCAAAAATCTCTGGATAAACATCACTGGCAAATCGCTCGTATCGATGGAACCCAATCCATTAAAAAGCGCCAGGAGCAAGTGGATCTTTTCCAGGAAGGAAAAAGACAAATTTTTCTTATCAGTCTGAAGGCCGGTGGCGTCGGACTTAATTTAACTGCTGCCAGTTATGTTTTTGTCATGGACCCATGGTGGAATCCTGCTGTAGAAAATCAAGCGGTCGATCGTGCACACCGTATCGGACAAAAAAACACGCTTACTGTTTACCGGCCAATTATTAAAAATTCCGTCGAGGAAAATGTTTTAAAATTACAAGAGTACAAAAGAGAGCTCTTCCTTGATTTGCTCCCAGAAAACGATGATCAATATTTCACCGGAAAACTCAACATGAATGATTTCGCCGCAATCCTGGGTTAGGTACGGCCTGACTTTTGGGGATGCGATGCCTTGATTCCCAAAAAAGAATACTATCATTTTTACACACTCATTTAAGAATATTTGAATCTTTCCCAATTTGACTATATTAAAGCCGCAATGAATATAAGAAAAATAAATACCTTGGTGGTGGATGATGATGCCCTTATTGCCCAATCACTATCATTTAAGCTTAAGGCCTTTGGAAATGTAATCACCTGTAATAAAACCAAAGAGGCCATTGAAATCCTTTCCAATAAAACATTTGATCTGGTATTTATTGATCTGAATATTGATGATGAACTGGATGGACTCCAGGTCCTTGCTAAAAGTGTATCCAAGAACATTTACTCGGTGATTTTAAGTAGCTACGACGATGAAGAAAATATTCAAAAAGCCTACGAAATGGGTTGTCAAGATTACTTTGTCAAAGGAGAGGAAGACCGGGCCATAGAAAAAGTGGTTGGCAGTTTTTTACTGGGTGAAAAAAAATTTATATTAGATAATTTCATCCAAAATACTTATATTACCAATGATCAACATACCAAAAATGAAATTCTGCATTTGGTGGAAAACATTGCAAGTGATATTCCCATTCTCATTCTAGGCCCAACCGGCACAGGAAAATCATTCTTGGCCAAAAAGATATTTGAGGCCTGCCATAAAAATTCTCCTTTTATCGAACTCAACTGCGCCGCTATTCCAGAAACCCTGCTTGAATCAGAACTGTTTGGACATGAGAAAGGGGCCTTTACCGGAGCTAGCATTAAAAAAACCGGTTTATTGAAAAAAGCGCATGGGGGAGTTATTTTTTTAGATGAAATCAGCTCATTTTCCCTGAGTTTGCAGGCCAAAATTCTAAAGGCCATCGAGGAAAAATCATTCACCCCGGTCGGTTCAACTGAGGTAATCAAATCAAACTTCAGGATCATTTCTGCCACTTGTGAAAATCTTATTGAGCTGGTACATCAAAAAAAATTCCGATTGGATTTATACTATCGATTAACCGGCGCCAATATTTATCTCCGCCCCTTAAGCGAACGCAAAGATGATATTGAACTTCTTATCAAACATTTCTTAAAGCAAACCCCTCGAAAAATAATTTTTCATAAAGAGGTTAAAACAATCCTGAATAACTATGGTTGGCCTGGTAATATCAGAGAACTTGAAAAGGTCATACAGGTTTTGAAATCAAAAAATAAAGGGATTATCCTCGCCGCCGATTTACCCGAGCAATTCCAATCTCAAACCCCGTTTGAAACGTCTGATAATCTGCTCACCGGATATATCAAGAAACATGCACTCACGTTTGGCATGAATGAAACCATGAGAAAGTTAAAAAATGAATTGGTGGAATCAGTCATGAAGGACAACGAACACAAGGTTAATTTATCAATCAAGACACTTAAAATTTCCAGTAACACCTTCTACTCAAATTATGAAAAGCGATAAAAATAAAAAACTATTTCACGATTTAAAAAATGCAATCGTCTCGATTAAAATGGGGATCGACCTGCTCAAAGATAATCCCCACTGCCTGGATGAAAATCCCAAATTAATTCTGCAAATCGACGAAGCTATTTTAAAACTTAATCAAAAATGGGAAGAAGTGAAAGGACAAGGAGGTACGGCCTGACTTTTGGGGATGCAGCTTAGCAAAGCGTATAAAAATTGCAGCATGTTTATTTGAACTTGTTATCAATTTGGATATTTGGTAGCTTGCACGAACAATAATCAGACCTAGTTAGAGGAGATTTTTATGAAAAAAACTAAAAAGAATTTTGTTTCCAAAATTGCCTTAGCATCTCTTTTAGTGACTAATACCGCACTTTCTACTGAACTAATGAAGAATCAAAATAAATCATTAGAAGAAATGTCCGGCAATCAATCAGATGAAAAACATTTTGAAGGACAAAATCAAACTTTAATGGAAAAACTAAAGGAAAAAGGTGTGGTAAATGAGGCGGTTATTGAAAGGGCATCTGATTGTACCAGATTATGTTTAAAATAATTATTTTAATAAGTTGTATGTTCACCATTAATACATGTAGCAAAAACACACCTTCAGAAGCACCAACACTACGAGTGGCTTTTCCACTTTTCAAATCAATCAATGAATATGACCCTAGTCGAATAACATACATCCCGGAATATATGTTATTAAAAAATATTTATTCAACACTCGTTGAACTTGATTTAAAAGGAAATTTAATTTCAGGCATCGCCCAGAAATACTATTGGAAAAATGATGAATTACATTTTGATATCCATCCAAATTTAAAGACCGTGGACGGTATGGCAATTACAGGTGAAGATGTTGAAACATCTTTAAAAAGACTTATGATCCTGTCGACAAACCCACATGGCAACCTGAAAACATTATTATGCCCTAATCTTATACTAAAATCGCTTAATGACCCTTGCCCGGGTATAATTGCGACTAAAGACAAAGTCATATTAAAACCACAGAAAAAATTTGTTTTTCTGTTACCGATGCTAGCTTCAGTTGATTTTTCCATTATTCCCAAATCCTCACTAGACATGACAACATTAAAAATTATCGACTATAGAAACACTTCCGGTGTGTACTACCTTGAAAAAGACATTGACTCTAAAAACCTGCAAATGAACCTTGCCGTGAACAAGAATCATTACCATTATTCTGCGAAGATACCGCATAAAATTATTCTTGTTCCATCAGGCAGATCTGCTCCTAAAAACGCTATCGAACTTTTTAGAGAAAATTTAGTAGATTGTATTACTACCGCAGATATTATCTCAACAGATCATCTAATAGACTTAGCGTCTCAAAATACTGAAGCACAAATCCATCAGACTTTAGATATGGAAATCAGTTTTTTAAATTTCACTCAAAAGGGTATAAAACAAATAACGGAAAAAAATCGCTTTATTCTTGCAAAAAAGATAAGGGCCTTATTCCATGAACTAACTACGCATTATAAAAGTTACCGTCCAGTTAATCAGTATTTTCTTTCTTTCGGGGAAGGTGCAATTAGCGGAGAACAAGAACAAGAATTTATTCATAAACTTGAATCTGCTTCAGATGATTTATCTATCAATCAAAACATCAAAGGTGATTACCTACTTGTAACAGACTTGCGACAAAAACTAGAATCCAAATTAAACGAAATTAATAAAAATGTTAAAACAAGTTCTGCTTCTGCATATCCAGATCCGAACACACATTACAACGATCGTCCAGATTTTCATATTGCGGGAGTCGACTCTGGTTTTCAAGAGGATATCGGATTAGTGTCTTTTATAATAAACAATGATCGCTTCGGCCTTGGCAAAGAAAAAGGCAAGAAATGGCTTGATGAATATGTGCAAATTGAAAACAAACAAGAACGCATTGAGAAGCTGAGAGAATTACACTACTCTGCACTCATTAAGGGATTCTTTTTTCCCCTCATGTCTTCCTCTTTTGCAGCAATCATCAGAAAAGGCTGGTCATTCGATTTCTCTAAAACCCAAGTGAGTTTACCGTTATGGAAAATTCAAAAAGAAAATTAGAAACCTGGCTTTTTGAAAACGCTCAAAAGCTTGACCTTAAAGTTGTCAATTACACATGGCCAAGATTTTTCGACTTGAATTATTATGACATCTCAGTATCAATGGTTTATAACAAGAAAAAGTTTATTGGAAGAGGAACGGCATTTAACGAGCGCGATGCTCTCTTAAAAGCATCGGTTGAATGCATTGAACGAATTTTTTGTTCTTACAACAAAACCTCCTCCAATGGGGTTGCCGCCTTTTTTAATAAAAAAAGCGCCATGATAAATGCCACCAATGAACTGCTTGAACGGGATTCATTTTTCTGTTCATTTTTAATGAATGCAAGGAAAAAACCAGTCGCTACTTCTCTTTTTAGAAATCTTAGAAACACATTAAATTCCCAATTCAATATTAAAATTCAATATTTTGACATTTCCGCTTACGACTCTCACACCACCATCCTCGCTTATGCCGAGGGCGATCAATTCGTCAATCCATTTGGATTTTGCATTGGTCTTGGGACTAATACCAATATTGATGATGCTATAGAGAGCGCCTCATTTGAAGTTACCAGAAATATCATATCCCAAATCTTCGACAAAAAAACAAAAAACATATATCAAAAACCATCCCGCAAAATTTTAACCGCCTATAAAATCAAGACACCCAACACCCCCGATGGACACATGAAATATATAAACGATATTTCCAATCTTCATTCTTATGACAATTGGTTTAAAAACAAAAAAAATTCCTCACTGAAACCCATAATTCGGACCTTGGTCCCCCCCATTAAATTTAACAAACTAACTCCACCTGATGGTTTTATCAAATGCCCACTTTATGTTTACAAAGCAAATACCGGCAAATTATTTCAAAATGCCTACTGGGGTAAAACGACCAATGAAAAGGTTAATCTTAAAAGAATCCAAGAATACGCCGGCTACAATATTCAATTTGATGATTTAAATTTAAACATCCACCCCTTAGGATAATGCATGTTAACGATGTTACAAACAAACATTAAAAATATCTATTTAAAGTCTGCCTTAACACTTTTGTATTTACTTCTTTGTCTTATTATTTTTTCAATCGTACTTAACATTTTTTATCACTCCCATTTAAGCAAAAACCTCACCCGAAGTGTTGAATCAATAATCAAAACCAGCGAATATCGCCAGGTAATTTTAATTCTATCCAATTCAAGAAATTTTCAACAGATCAGTTTTCAAGCAACCAATGATGTCAATTCCCGATTTGAAGTCTTTCCGATAACCAAATCATCCCAATTTTTTTCCAAAACCCAATCCGTTAATATTTATTTTGATGAAGATAAAACCATTTTACTTGGAAAGCTGAATTTTACCTATGCATGGGCCAATTGGAGTTTATACGTCCTTGGCTTTTGGATTCTCTTAGTTATTTTATCTTTGATTATCATTCCCAATATCAAGAAAAAAATGCAAATTAGCTTTGACAATGAATTAAAATGGCAACGAGCCGAGACCATGTTTGATATTGCTTCACAAGTCTCCCACGACATCCGCTCCCCGCTCGCATCCCTGCAAATACTTCTGACCTCACTTGATCATTTCCCTGAAGAAAAAAGGATCATGATAAGAAATGCCGTTAACCGCATAAATGATATTAGCAACCACTTACTGGAGCGAAGTAAAGTCGCTAAAGCATCTATTGATAAACAGCCATCCCCATATTGTGATAAATTTGAACTAACCTTATTATCTTCTCTAATTGATAATCTAATTTCTGAAAAAAGAGCTCAATTACAAAATATTCCTCACGTCGTTATTGAAGGAGACTTTAATCAGGGATATGGATTATTTAGCCTGATTTCTCCCTTTGAATTTAAACGAGTATTGAGTAATCTTATTAATAACGCTGCCGAGGCCCTTCCTGCGTCTGGGTCTGGGGGGCTCATCAAAATTAGCCTGGAACATTCGAAGGCGCATATCATTCTTAAAGTGCAGGATAACGGCAAAGGTATTCCCGATCAAATCTTAAATAAACTGGGAGAAAAAGGAGTAACTTTTGGCAAGGAAGGACATCCCACCTCTGGCAGCGGTCTCGGATTTTACCACGCTAAAAAAACCATCGAGGCGGCTGAAGGCAATATCATCGTTCACTCAAAAGAATATGTGGGGACTACCATTGAAATCAGACTGCCAAAAGTTGATACGCCAGAGTGGTTTATGGACAAGTTATTTTTATACGACGACCTTCATATAATTGTTCTCGATGATGATTTATCAATTCATGGTGTTTGGAAAAATCGACTTGAGGGACTTCACTATTTAGATCGTATTGCCAAGATGTCCTGCTTTACTAGCGGAGACGACTTCAAAGCATTTGTTCAGTCGTCAAATATTTCCAACTCGCTTTTTCTTATAGATTATGAACTATTGAATCAAGATAAAAATGGTCTTGACCTGATCGAAGACCTAGCGCTTGGTAGTCGGGCAATTTTGGTCACTAGCCGCTTTGAAGAACCCCTGATCCGTCAGCGGGCTAACAGACTGGCGGTTAAAATAATTCCCAAATCCATGGCGGGGTTTATACCAATCCACTTTGAGCAATCAGGACAAAAACTTGATTGGATTTTGATTGATGATGATCCACTTATTCGAACCACATGGGAAATTCACGCCAAAAATAAAAATCAAAAATGCAAAACTTTTTCTCATCCGGATAATTTTTTCAATGAGGCCCACCTTTTTAATTTTAATACTCCAATCTATGTAGATTCCAGCCTGAGTCATGATTTAAAGGGTGAATTCATCGCAAAGGAGATTTTTCAGCTTGGCTTTAAAAATCTCTACTTATCCACAGGATACAGCTCAGATCATTTTCCCAAAATGGAATGGATCAAAGAAATTGTCGGCAAATATCCCCCTATTTAGGTACCTATTTAGGTACGGCCTGACTTCCGGGGATGCACCGTGGAAATTTTTACAACTATATGAAAGTTGTATGGTTATTGAGTCCGAGATGGGGTAAAAGCATGCAGGCAAAAAAAGTGAGGAACAACATGAAAATAGCACATTTTTTAATAACTCTTTTAATCTTTACGGCAACTGTTAGCGCTTCTGAAATTTATGTCAAAGGCAACCTTTATAATCCGACCCCAGGCTATTTTAGCACTTGGCAAAGTGAATTCGAAATTTTCTATACTAATTATGACACAAAATTCGGTGACAAAATTTACCTGAAATATGGGTTTTCTGGTGGGTTCTCATCCCATAGCGGAAACAATCATTGGGCGAAAGAGCAAAAAATTGAAATGCGGGCCATCGCTGACTACCGTTGGTTAGCTCGCTTTGAAGACGAAGTCGCCTCCAGAGGCTCCTATGGTTATGATTACCTAGATTTTGTAATCATTGTTACCGATGCTCGCGACAACGTAAAATTTGTTGATAATGGAACAGGTGGCGCCAAGCATTCATTTTATCGATTAAATCTCAATACCGGTCACGGCGCAACTCTTCATGAGTATTATGTAGTAATACAGTAGGAAAAGGAAAATGGTACAAAAGGAAAATGGTACGGCCTGACTTTTAGGGAGGCGGTACATCCCTAAAAGTCAGGCCGTACCATCTTCCATCTTATCAATCATATAAAGAGGAATGGTAACATATTCATTTCTTTTGAATTTTTCGCTTAGGATCGGAACCAGTTTATAGGCCCTTTTAGGAGAGAATTCTTTAACAAAAGAATCAAGACTTTTTGAAGACAGTGCTTTCTTTGAAGATTTTACTTCAACTGGGATGATATTATTATTCTCGTCAGTAATAAGGAATTCAATTTCAGCACTATCATGTTTGGATGATTTTTTGTAAGTAATCAGTTCGGTTTGAAACATATTATAAAGTGAAATGGCAACAAAATTTTCAGCAATATATCCCTTATACGAACCCCAGTCTTCCAAGCTAATTTTAATCGATGAATTTAATGCTGCATTCAAAAGCCCGATATCGAAATAAAAACATTTGAATAAATTTCGTTCTTCCTTTTGTTCATGAACTCTAAAAGGGTGATCAGGCCTGCTGACTATAAATGATCTTATAATCAGACCAGCATTTTTTAAATATTGAAAAGACCAATGCAACGATTGATACTTGATATTTTTCCCTAAATCTTTATAAGAGAATCGATTGGTTGATTGATCATTAACCCTTTCCAATTGAAAAGGAATACTTTGAAAAATTTGATCAATTTTTTTTATGTGAACACTTTTACCATATTTTTGAAAATCTAAAGTATATTGATTAAGTAAATCTTTTTGTTTTTTACGAATGTCTTGTCTTGTTTGATAATTTTTATTACCAGATAAGTACAAGAAAATAATTTCAGGTAATCCTCCAGTAAAAAAATATTCGTTAAGCAATTCCATTAGTTTTTCATGCAGGGCGATTGTTATCTCAAAATTATTGAGGTCAAGTTGATTATATTTTTGAAAAATACGCTCATCATAGTTTTCAAGAAATTCAGTATAGGATAAAGGGCCTAAGTAAAATTCATCGACACATCCGACGGGGAGTTTTTTAATCTCTTCTGTTTTTAAGAAAAGTTGAAGATAGCTTCCGGTAACCAGAATGCGTAACTCTTTCATTTTTTCTTTAAATAGTTTCAAGGAAGCATAGGCCTCAGGGCTTTCTTGTATTTCGTCAAAAAAAAGCACATCTTCTTTTGGATTAATGGCATCAACTTCAAAATAATCTGCTAATTCATTTAGTATTTTAGCTGGTTCAAGAGATCTTTGAAAAATTTTTTTAAGAGTTTGGTTTGAATCGCTCCAAAAATTAATTTCAAAAAATCTACGGGAAATTTGTCTTCCAAAAATTTGTAATAAAGTGGTTTTACCAATTTGCCTAGGCCCAATTAACAGTAATGGAGAGCGAATTGGAGAGTCATTCCATCCGTGAAGTGATTTCAATATGTTACGCTTTAATAATTCCATTTATGGTACCATTTTATGAATATATTTTACTTTTCTACCACCAAAAAAGCAATCAAAATGATAGTACGGCCTGAATTTTAGGGACATAATGCATTCGATAATCAATTTTTAAATCTGATTTTTTTTAGTAAAGCGGTTAACTCTTTGAATTTTCAATCCACTCTCCAATTTTAAGCATCGATATGCTTAAAATACAGTGTTTTTTCTACATTACCATGCTTAAAAATCACCATCTCGGAAGTAGGTACGGCCTGACTTTTGGGGATGTACCACATCCCCAAAAGTCAGGCCGTACCTACCAGGGAATTTCTTTTTCTCCGATGGTTTTTAAGATTGAGTTGATCTTGGAAAAATGTTTACAACCGAAAAAGCCACGACTGGCAGATAAGGGTGAAGGGTGATTGGCCTTGAGAACAAAATGCTGTGGATTGGTTATAAGAGCTTCTTTAGATTTGGCAAAATTGCCCCACAAGGCAAAGACCAGTGGTTTTTCCCTGGCATTTAAAATACGAATAACCTGATCCGTAAAAATCTCCCATCCCCAATTTTTGTGACTGAGGGCCTGATCCTTTTCCACGGTCAAAATGGTATTTAAAAGAAAAACACCTGCATCGGCCCAGTTTTTTAAGTACCCGTCCGTGGGAATCCTGAACCCGATATCGCTGGCGAGTTCCTTGTAAATATTTCGAAGAGAAGGTGGAATCCGCACACCTTTTTTAACTGAAAACAAAAGTCCATGGGCCTCACCATCGCCGTGATAGGGATCCTGGCCCAGTAAAACCACCTTGACCTGATCATAATCGGTAAATCGAAAAGCATTAAAAACATCATCCGTCGCAGGATAAATGATTTTGCCCTGATTTTTTTCTTTATAAATTTTTTTAAGTAAATCTTGATAATAAGTTTTATGAAACTCTTCTTTTAGTAAATCATACCACTTGGTATTTTGCGGAAATTCCATCAACGTCTCTTTTTAATAAGCATCTGGCCATCATCAAATATCGCTCTTTCAATCGCAACCACCATATCCTGCTTTTCAAAATAAATAAGTTTTTTAAGTCTGACGTCCAGTAAATGAACATGCTGATTATAAACGGAGCTTGGTATTAAAAAAATCCAATTCTTGCCATCCTCCTGCTCAATAATACTCAACAAATCAGGAGCCGTTAAACTGAGAGTATTCGAATGGTCATGAAACCCGTTTAAATTGGCCAGTGCCCAGTAGGGATAAACATCACTCACAACTCCCCAGGTATCAGGCTTGACCGGCATCAAGTCAGTTAATTTCCTTATCTCAAAAATTTCAGGGTCTCTTCTAATTTCTGTGGTCAAAGGAAAAATAAGCAGTAAAAGTGCCATGGTAACCGTGACAAAAATAAACCCTTGATAAATCTTTTTGATCACTTTGCTTGATAAAAATGAAACCGGATAAGCAGCTAAAAAAGCGTAGGCAGGATACATTGGCATCATATAATGGGAATATTTGAATTTAACCATAGAAAGCGGAATCAAAACCGCCAACCAAAGAGAGATAAACAGTTTTAACAAGTGATCCTGGGATCGGACCCTCAAGGCCAGATACATGGAAAATAAAGTCAGTACCAACCACGGGGCGGTTTGTTTGATTAAAAAAAGCAAACACTGAAAAAAGGTATACTCAGAAAGACCACGGCCTTCGGCCACTGTGTGAATAAAAGTAAAATCCAGGTATTTTTCAAAGATATGAAACTGACCGGTTAATTGTAAGGCTAGTGGCCACAGCGAAAAGACCAGCAATCCCAGCAGGAAGGAAAACCACGGGGTAGAATTTTTGAGCAGGCTTATTTTTTTAGTCCACCCCAGGTGGATCAAAATAGCGAGAGGAATGAAAAGCGCCATTGGTCCCTTAGTCAGCATGGCCAATCCAAAGAAAACTCCGCACCCAATCCAATATTTTTTGAGGTTATCCACATAGGCCTTGTAATAAAACATAATGGACACGAGGGTAAAAAGCATAAGGGGCATATCCATCCCGGGAAACCGGACTTTTTTCATCACGGGAGGCAAAAACACAAAGAACAAACCCACCAGGAAGGCAAAGACTTCACCTTTTTCCTTCTTCATCCAATTGTATAAAATAACCAAGGCCAAAAACGGGAAAAGTGCACTAAATAACCGGGCCGTTAAATAGCTGGCGCCAAAAATTTTGAAAAACAGACCCTCTAACAAAAAAACGAAGGGGGAATGATGAAAAAACGCTGGGTAAGAAAAATCACTGAGATGATTAACCAACCAATTGCCCCTCAAAGCGGCATGTTTTCCAAAAGCGGCGTAGAGGTAACCATCTTGAAAAAATCCCGACACCCAGGCCTGCTGCAGATAAACCACCAGAGCGGCTCCCAGTATCCATAAAAAGTGATGTGAAAAATTTGAAACTGTATCCTTTTGCATTTTTCTACTTTAACAAAAAAAAAGCCTAATTCAAAGTACAGAAGATGGCGACATATTAGGATTGACTATATCTCCAATAGACGATCAAATAATAATAATGATTATTGTTGATAAAAAAATTATATTTGCTTTAAGCATTATGGTGGTGGCTTTCCTGTATCTTTATGATATCGGAAATATCAATGCCATGAGACAGGGAACGGAGGGGTTTTATCTGCAAATATCCGAAGAGATGTTTGAAAGGGGAAGCTCACTCACTCCCTATTACAACAACACTGAACATTGGTCCAAGCCACCTCTTCATTTCTGGAACGCTTTACTCTATTACAAAATTACCGGCAAGGCTTCCATCCTGTGGGCCAGGATATCGGTGGCAGTCCTTTCACTGGTTGGTTTATTTTTAATCAGTCTTTGGAACAAAAAGCACTTTAATATCCCCTCTATCACCACCTTTTTGATTCTTGCCAGCTCTTTTGCCTTTTTAAAATACTCCCGCATTTATATGATGGAGATCCCGCTGACCATTATAAGCACGCTGGCATCACTTTATTTTTTCAGCTACCTGCAAGAGCGAAGAGATTCCATTTTAATTTTGGCCATCTTTTGCCTGGGACTCTCGACCCTGGTAAAAGGGCCGGTTTCGCTTATTATGTGTGTAGGAAGCATGTCGCTGTATTTTGCCATTAACAGTGATTATCGAAATATGGACGCTTTGAAATCACTTTTGATCTGGAGTATTTCCGGTTTACTGATTGGAAGCATCTGGTATTTCGCCTGCTATTTCCAATACGGGGATCATTTTCTGGAATATTTTTTCCTTAAGGAGAACTTTGGCAAATTCACCGCTAAAAGCTATCCCCTAACTTCCATCATCCAGGGACTTTTGATCTATTCAATCCCTTGGATTTTTTTTGTCCCCCATCTTTTTTCCAATATTCATAAAAGCAGCTTTTTTCTCATCATCCATTTTGTTTTCTTTTTTCTACTTTGGTTTATTCCCTCCCAGCGTTCCCATCACTACGCTATTCCCTCTATCACCTTTTTTTTATTACTGATAACCAACTCCATTCATTACGCCAAGCGGACTGATTCCACTTATCAGGCGGGTAAAATAACCCTGGGGGTTCTCTACGCGTTGATGAGTTTGCTAATTTTAATCTCCATTTTTTTAATCAAAGATCTTCACATTACCCATTTAAGCTTCGCCATCACGTTAAGTTTTTTTGTTGCCACTACGGTGGTTATCTTTTTTGTGCAGGAACTTCCCATCAAAGCCTTTTTTATTATGATCAGTTTATCCGCTTTGTGGATTATATATATTCCAAACTTTTACCTCCCCATCGTTCCTGCCTCTGTTATCGAAACCATGGAAAATAAACCAGTGGGAGTGGTGTTTAGAAAGCCCTACTACATTTCAGAAGCCATAGATAAAAAGGTTGAAATTATTTCTGAATTCAATGCCCAAAAATATCTGAATGAAAACCAAGCCTACCTTTTCATACTTGAGAGCGAATATAAAAATCAGCGACTCGATGCCTATCCACCTGTAAAAAAATGGCCCATCTGGAAGCGAGGAAATGGCTTTTTCCAAATTATTTCTGCGATTGGGGAGGGGAGTATTAAAAATTTAGTTGAGAATATGTATTTGCTTGAGAGGTGATTGGTAGGAGTATTAAAATCTCACATTTAATCTATGTTTTTAATTGAACACTCCGTTATTATGAAGTAATAACTACACGTAGGAAAATGAAGTTTTTATACTTTTAAAACTCGGATTTAAATCGTTTAGGGATTATTAACCATGCTCTTCACTTCTCCAATCTTCATTACTTTTCTCTGTCTATTTTTTATTTTGATTAAAAATCAAAAAATTGACAAAATTTTTCTTATTAATATTTTCAGCTGTATTTTCTATGGAGCATGGAATCCTTTTTTTCTGCTGCTGCTTTTTTTTACAACAGTTGTTGATTTTCACGTTGCACTTCTAATGGAAAGAACTGAACAACAAAAAAGGAGAAAACTTCTTGTTCTAATATCAATTGTCGCTAATTTAAGCATCCTTGGTTTCTTTAAGTATGGTTCGCTCATATCTCAAATTATAAATGATAGTTTGGGACTTTTTTCAATTAATCATAATATTCCATATTTAAATCTTATTCTCCCGGTTGGAATTAGCTTCTACACCTTCCAAACGATGAGCTATACCATTGATGTTTACCGAAAAAATATTCATGCCGAAAATAAATTTGCTTATTTTTTCTGTTATGTATCTTTTTTTCCTCAGCTAATTGCTGGTCCAATTGAGCGCGTTTCCTCCCTTCTTCCCCAGCTAAAGAAATTACATTGTAAAAAGGATTTTTATTTTTCAAATGTAACTCAAGGAGTAGAACTCATTATAAGAGGTTACATAAAAAAAGTTATTTTTGCAGACAATTTTTCTCCATACGTTAATTCAGTCTTTCAAAATTTATCCGCTTACGATCGCCTAACTATTTTTGAAGCCACACTCTTTTTCTGTTTTCAAATTTACGCTGATTTTTCGGGGTATACAGACATTGCGCGAGGCATTGCTCGCTGTCTTGGAATTGAACTTTCGGCAAATTTTAACTATCCCTACTTCGCAAAGGATATAAGCGATTTTTGGAAGAGATGGCATATTACATTATCAACCTGGCTCAAGGATTATCTTTACATTCCACTCGGTGGAAATCGACACGGTAATAAACAAATGTATCGCAACCTGATCCTTACCATGGTTTTAGGTGGATTGTGGCATGGTGCCAGTTATAATTTTATCATCTGGGGAACTTACCACGGCTTAGCTCTGTCTATTCACAAATATTGGTCATCAAAAAAATTTATTAAAATTCCAAATCTGGTTTCTTATATAATAACGTTTTCCACAATTCTTTTTTCTTGGTTCATTTTTAGAGTAGAAAGCTTAAACGATCTTCTTTTAATTTTATCATATAGGCCTCATTTACCTTTTTTAGCTCCACCATCAAATGCTATTTTTCTTCTTTTCATCATGATTTCAACTCAACTAATTGAGAACTTATATCTAAAAAAACGAATTTCCTTTATGAGTTTTAACTACTATACCCGCTTGGCTATTTTCTCTGCGCTGGGTCTCTTATTTATCTTAAACCAACCCCCTTCAGACCAATCCTTTATTTACTTTCAATTTTAAGGGTAACCATGATCAACAAAATTTTTTATATTCTTTTTATTTCCTTTTTTTTCATACTAAATATACTAGTTAAACCACAACATACCATTTGTCCGAGTGACTTCTATGTTAATAATGTTGTTTCTGCAGGAGTATGGCACTATCGTCATTCTTCCCCAGTAGACTTTTTAATTTTAGGTAATTCACGAGCAAAAGATTCGCTTGATCCC
This sequence comes from Bdellovibrionales bacterium RIFOXYC1_FULL_37_79, assembly GCA_001770015.1. GTDB lineage: Bacteria > Bdellovibrionota > Bacteriovoracia > Bacteriovoracales > Bacteriovoracaceae > XYC1-FULL-37-79. Next base: position 222,499 of record MEQB01000011.1, on the reverse strand, counting down.
GACATCATTGAACAGGTACTAAATAGAGATAAAGAAGAGACAATCAACGTCCAAACAATATCCGTAGGCGGTGGCTTCTTTCCCTTCTATTACGAGTTTTTGAACTCTGTGATAAGAAATAACCTCCCTAAGTCACTTATTCTTTCGATCAGCCCAAGAGATTTTAATAAAAAAGAAGATCGAGTACAAAAAGTAAGTAATTATCTCATCAACTCCTACGGGTACAAACTCGACCATAAACCTTATAATGTTTTTTTTAAGCTGATTGAGAAAAAACTTACAAATATTTTTGCCGCACTTTTCCCTCTGTTCTTTTACGAAACCTCTCTAAAAAATATTTTTTTTACACGAAAAAGTGATTTGCATTTTCTTCATCAACAATATGGTTTGAATAAATACATTGTCTCAAACCTGGAATACCTTATAACTCTTATTCCTACCTATCATTTCAAATTTGAAAAACCTCTCTTACATTATATTGATTTTTACTTTAAAGGAATTCTAAATTCAATTCATCCCTCAATTCCCGAGAAAGAATCTGTCCGTCCAGACGGGTTTCAAATTTTTCCACCTGTGACTTCTAACGAATTAGCAAAAAATACATACGAAAACCAAATAAAATGGAAGTCCCTGCTAAATAGTGGCACCGTTACGAAATATCGAAACTCTCCTGACTGTGATAGCGCAATACAACTTGATACAAATGAAAATAGTCAAATTATAAAAACATTTGATTTACTTCAAGAAAACAAAGTTTCCATTTATATTGTCCAACTTCCCGCCATATGGCTTGAGGGATGTGAAAATAACCTTAAATTTGGAAAAGCATTATCAAATTATCTTATTACACTAAAAGCTCGTTATCCCAACATCATATCTATTATTGATTTAAATAAAAACTTTCATCATAACTTTACCGACTTTAGTATATATTCTGACCTTGAACACCTTTACCCACATAAAGCAAACCTTTTTTCTTTACCTCTAGCGGAAAATATCAAAATAGTCATAGAATCTGCTAAAAGAAAGAAGTCTTTATCATTAACTAGATAGTGGAGCCATTTTTTTGAAAAATATAAAACGTTATATGGTTAGAAAATTTACTCATTAATATATTAGTAATTCTTCTTAGCACTTTGGCCATCAATGTATTATTGTTATAAATCCAACGAAATAAAGGTCTAAAAAAAAGGATCTCATCCTTCATACCTTTTACACCATCAAGAGGACAAACACTTAGTAAAACAAAGCCCACCTCTTCGAAACTTCTAATTATCTGCAAAGGAGGCAACATAAATTGATAAAAATTATTTTCCAATTCTTGTGAATGTTTAAATTCTGGGTATAACCCAAATTTCGCTTTTAATTTTCTCAGTGGTGACATGGAAGGAACTGTTAAAAACAAATATCCATCTGGTCTTAAAACTCTCCACATCTCTTGGGTAATATCAGAATAACCGTTATAAAAATGCTCAATTACTCCCAAGGACCAATAGCCGTCAAAAAAATTATCCTTGAAATCCAGCTTTCTCACATCCCCCAAAGTAACCTTCAATTCCGGGACAAAACGATTAATTTTTTGAACCGTATCTTGAGCATTATCAATGCCGTATGCATCAAAGCCACATGATTGCAAGGCAAAAACCTTATCACCCCGCCCACAACCACCTTCCAAAATACGAGATCCAGGTTTTAAGAATTTTCTAGTATTATCAGTAATAAATACATTTCTTGAATGCTTTAATTTTGCTTCAAAATCACCACTATTCCAATGTTCATCCCAGTAATTTGCATTAACCTCATTATCAACAGAAACTAATCTACCATTAATCTTATCGTAGTAACACGGCATCTGATCTCCTAAATAATCCTTTTCTTTCGTATTTTATCTTCTCTTGCAAGAAAATTGTCAAAAAATTAGAATTTAATTTGCCATATAGCGCAAATTACATGGCCTACCATTGATTAAACGAGCTTCTAACTCTGGTCATCTTTTATGAAATTTGATATCCATACCTCATATGCAAAATACGACCCCCTTGCCTCTAATATCCATCGTTATGTCTGTTTATAACGAAACTGAAAGCAGATTAAAAAGTGCTATTGAGCATATATTAAATCAAACATATAAATCCTTTGAATTCATAATCATAAATGATGCATCTAGCCCTTACATAGAGACGCTTTTAGAATCATATCAAAGTCCAAAAATTATAATTATTAAAAATGAAACCAACTTAGGGCTTACCCAGTCCCTGATCAAAGGAATAAGCACAGCTTCCGGAAAATATATTGCACGCATCGATTCCGATGACTACTGTCTGCCCGATCGTCTCGAAAAACAGCTGAACTTCATGGAAAACAATCCCGAATATGTACTTTGTGGTTCCAACTATGAAGAAATTTTCAATAATATAAAAACCTCACCCAAAGTAAAATTAATTTCCAATTATAAAAACATCCAAAAATCTCTTTCTTCATTTAATCCATTTGCCCACAGCACTCTCTTTTTTCGCAAGGACGCTTACGACCAAATTGGCGGATACAATCCAAATATCCGATACGCTCAAGACTATGATTTAAATATACGCCTTTTGAAAATTGGGAAAGGTGAAAATTTAAATGATGTTTTAGTCGTCCGAAATATTGACGCCAATTGCATTTCTATGAAAAAGGCAAAGGCTCAAAAATTATCTGCATTAAAAACCATGACTCACGCTTATATTCTTCACGGAGGAGGAATAAAATTTTTATACTATTATGTTAAAACCCTGACAAGCTTGATCTACCCCTATTCAAGACGTTTTAAATTGAATACACAGGAAATAAAATGAAAAATACCGTTTTACTAACCGGAGCTTGCGGATTTATTGGCGCATTTGTTGCCAAACAACTGCTGGAACAAGGCTTTACGGTGGTTGGCGTTGATAACTTAAATGACTACTACGACGTTAAACTTAAAAATCATCGTCTAGAGAATCTAAATCCTGATTCCAACTTTATTTTTTATCCAAGCGACATTGAAGACAGACCTGCCTTAAAATCTATTTTTGAAAAGCATAAATTTGATTGCATTATTAATCTAGCAGCCAGAGCCGGAGTCCGATATTCCATGATCAATCCGATGATCTACATGACCACTAACGCGATCGGGACACTCAATCTTTTAGAACTTATGAAAGACCATAATGTAAAAAAAATGGTATTGGCATCCACGTCATCCCTGTACGCAGGACAAGAAATGCCCTTTGATGAAACGCTTCCAGTGAACACTCCTATCTCTCCATATGCCGCTTCTAAAAAAGCTGCTGAAGCCATGTCTTACTCCTATCATTACCTCTATGGCCTAGATATTTCGGTGGTTCGATATTTCACCGTGTATGGTCCGGCTGGAAGACCGGATATGTGTATGTTTAGATTTATCAAGTGGATAGATGAAGGCAGCCCCATTGAACTTTTTGGAGATGGGGCCCAAGCGAGGGATTTTACCTACGTCACCGATATTGCAGATGGAACCATCAAGGCCATGAAACCGCTTGGTTATGAAGTCATTAATTTGGGTGGAGGAAATCAGCCCTATGCCATTAACTACGTGATTAGTGCAATTGAAAAACATTTAAATAAAAAAGCTATTATCAATTATCAACCATTCCACAAAGCAGATATCCTAGAGACCTGGGCCAATATTAAAAAGGCCAATGATTTGCTAAAATGGCAACCCACGGTTTCTCTTGAAGAAGGAATCAAAAATACTGTTGATTGGTATTTGAAAAATAAAGCATGGGTAAAATCGGTAAAACTGTGAGTTCTAAAACTAATATTCTTTTTATCTCTGCTCGTTCAGACATGGGGGGAGGTCCTCGTCATATTTATGATTTAATTGAAGGAATCAGTAAACAGCATCCAGAATTTAATATCTATATTGCTGCTCCTGATGAACCACCTTTTTACGAAAAATTTAAAAAAAATGCTTCCGGCATTATCTCTATTCCCAAGAGAAAATTATCAATTTTAACCATTTTTTTGTTAATCAAATATGTTAAAGAAAATAAGATTGATATTATCCACTCTCATGGACGAGGGGCTGGAATTTATTCAAAGATTTTATATATTTTTACAAAAGCAAAAGTTATTCATACTTTTCATGGAATTTCCAAGGACAAAAAGCTCATTATAGAAAAGATACTTTCCTTTCTTACCAATCAATACATCTGTGTTTCCCAAAGCGAATATATCAAAGCAAAAATTTTGGATGTGGCTCCCACTTCCAAAATTTCCATCAACCCTAACGGGATAAATCTTGATTTATTTCATTACTCCAAAATAAATAATGGAAATATTTACACAATTGGAGTAATCGGAAGACTAGACAGAGTCAAAAGAATCGACAAACTGCTTTTTGCCGTTCATAAAAAACATGATGATTTAAAAAACTTTATTTTTTATATTGCAGGCAACGGACCGTTAAAAGATCAACTTATACACTTCACTCAAAAATATAATATCGAACATCTGATCAAGTTTGTTGGTGAGACTCATGATATTTGTCACTTTTTAAATAGTATCGATGTTCTAACCAGTTTTAGTGAATCAGAAGGACTTCCGTTAAGTGTACTAGAAGCCATGGCATGCAAAACTCCTTGTCTGTTATCAGACATAGATGCCCATAGAACGCTGGCAGCCAATAATTGTGCACTTTTATTTAATCCAGATGACCCTGATGATTTCTTAAACAAACTCATCTCACTTCAAGACAAAACCAGTTCAGATAGTCTTATCAATTCTGCCTACAAAAAAGTTTGCACCGAACATAATATCGCTAAAATGATCGACAATACCGTTAAGATTTATGATTCTTATCTTTAATTTTTTTATAAAGACTAAGTTCAAAGTCAATCATAGAAGAAAGACTACAATGTTTAACAATATATTCTCTGGCTTCGTAAGCAATAGTTTGCACAAGCACATTATTATTTAGTAATTGAGTTATTGCTTTTTTAATACTTTCCTTACCACCATCTGTAAACATTCCATTTTTTCCATCAACAATAATACTTTTTATTCCAGCGACGTTGTTGCCAACCGGACAGCAGCCACAGCTCATTGCCTCAAGGAGGGCCTTGGGATTACCCTCTGAATATGAATTTAAAATAAAAAATTGATGCTCATTGTAAACCCGGGGAAGATCTTCGTTGGGAAGTCTCCCAAAAAAGAAAACATTGATTTTCTTTTCCCGAACATATCTCTTAATTTTTTCCTCCTCATCTCCCGAGCCAACCAGATAAAAAGGAATATTCAGGTCCATCACTGCATCAATAACTGGAAATAGATTTTTATGGTTATCCAGCCTGCCAACGTAGAGAATTGATTTTTCTTTTTTGAGAGACGTTGGAGAAAACCTTTTGGTATCCACATAATTAAAATGAAAGCTTACCTTGTCTTTGGGTATATTAAACTTTTTCTGGATAAAATCAGCACCTTCGGCAGAAGTGATCAAAACATGGTCTGAAAATTTATAAGTAAGTTTGCTTATCAAATATACAATTCCGAGCTTAAAATTGCTACTTTCTCTCTTACTATAAAATTCAAAAAGATCATATCCCACCCGACCTAAAATAGGTTTTTTGAAAATTTTTCCAGCGATAATTGGGAGCCATGCACCAAGCATTTGATTGGATTTATAAACATCCATTTTTTTAAACATGTCTCTTCTTTTCCAAACAAAACAAAAGGATTTAATTATATTTATAATTTTAAAATTACTTTCATAGTAATATTTAAAAATTGGCTCTATTATAATACCTGACACATCACCGGCAAATTTCATATCGTCCTCTTGACCATATGTAATGAAAACGACTTCATGCCCTCTTTTTACCAACTCCAAATAAGGCGCAACCTCTCTGGAAAAAAGACCGGTTTCTTTCCATTCTTTAAGAGAAATACCAAAAGTAAAAAAAAGAGCGATTTTCACAAATTACCTGTTTTATTTCGAAAAATATTGAACCAATATCGAATTTGACTATTCCAATAAGAAAATTTAACAGTTGATGGTTGCTCAAAGGAAGTAGCAAATTGATAGTATTGCTTAGCAACTTCATCTAATTTTATAATTTTTACGTTATAGAGAAGTTCTTCGTAATGTTCAAAAATATAATCAAGCTTGGGGATAATTGAGTCAACTTCATCAAACAATAAACGATCATTATCAATAATTTCTATATTACTGCTGGAATTTTTAGCAAGCGGAATCAGACCTGAATGGATTCCCTCCAGCAAAGCATTTGAACATGCTTCATATTTTGAGGGAAAAAAAAAGACGTCACAACTTCTAAGTATCTCCCCTATCTCTTGGGAAGTTTTGGAACCGTGCTTTTTGATATTTTTAAAATTGATAATGGTTGGACCGATAAATTCAAAATCATATTTATTAAAATCGAGATTTTGATCCAACCAACAAAGTGTCTCTCCTCCCTTATTAGGATTATTTGACCAGCCACTACTAATAATTTTTAATTGGGCGTTTTTTTTATCTCTAATCTCCTTTACAAAAAAAATATCAGGATTAGGAGCATTGCAGATAACTCTACACTTTCTTTCGTTAAATAAATTGAGCTGAATATTTTGACTCATTGACCAATTGGATTGAAAAACTGTTCCATCAGCGACTTGACAATTTAACAATCGAACAACGCTATCTCTTTTGTCGCTCGGCCCATTATAAATAGTCATCGGGCCGTCCACTCTATGAATAAAAATTTTTTCAGGATACTTTCTTTTTAATTTTAGTACTTCTTGCACATTATGGTGAGAGTTAAAAATGATGGCATGTGCATCAGCCAATGTTTCACAATAAATACCCATTTTAATAAATTCATTTTTAAGCGAAACTAAAAAGTTGTTCCCTCCGTTGCCAGGTCCTTGGGTAAAGGGAAAATATATCGTTACTTTTTTATTCATAGTTTTTTTATTTCATCAAAGGATTATACAATTCATCCAGATATCTCTTGGCGATGATTTGATAATCATAAGCCTTAACTTTCTCAAGGCCATTTTTAATAAATTCATTTTTGATTGAATCATTAGAAAGGATACTTAAAACCAAATCTTTCATCTTATCAGTTTTATCAATATCAACCAGATATCCGTCTTTGCCGTGTTCGATGAGTTCTGGTGTTTGACCGACTTTAGTTGAAATAATCGGAATGCCACTGGCCATACACTCCATAGGGGCCCGAGGTCCTCCCTCCAACCGAGAAGTCACCAAATAAAGATCAAGCACAGCAAAGCATTTATGAATATCTTGATAATTTTCCAAATAAATATGTTTAAACGGAATACCTGCTGCAATTAAACGATTCTTAACATAACCCCTCGCAGGCCCCGTTAACAAGACAACGACCGGATTCTCATTATGAATTTTTTCCACTACATCACAAAACAAATCAGGTCCCTTGCAAAGTTTGGGTTCATTACCTTCATTCCATCCATTGCCATCTTTTTGAAATGAACCAATCACAACACTATTACTTGGTATTCCAAGTTTTTCTCTTAATCGGATTTTTTCCTCTATCGAAGCAACCTTAAATTGATCAACATCTATACCAATTGGAATAATTTTTATTTTCTCATCTGCAACTCCATTTTTGATAAGATGATATTTTGTGAGCTTGCAAGATGTATGAATTATATCGATATTATTTTGATTCTTTCTAAGCTTGGAAAGAAGCTCGATATCTGCATCCTCGCCATGAAAATAAGTTAAAATTCTTTTGGCCAAAGGGTCTTTGAAAATAAACTTCCCCGCTGCATATCTGGTTGAGTAATGCTTGATTCCTCTAAATTTAAATCGAGCATTAGATATCATTTTAAAATTATGTATTTTTAAATGTCGCTCAAGAGAAATGCCAATCTCTCTAATCACCCAATTTGCACTATCGGTAATATAATAAATACTATTTTTCATCTTATCTTTTTCCCGACACAAAACCCCACAGTCTGCCCAATGTCCATGCTAAAACGACCTTCAAGTATTTGGAAATGATCATTTAAATGTTTAAGCGTTTCATTTCTTTCTGCCAATCCCATAGGAGTGTCCAATCCTTTCGCATCAGATAAAACATAATCAAAAAATAGCAAACCACCAATGCGGAGCCTTTCATTTAAATATTTGGCAACGTGAAGTGGTGAATGAAGATGTTCAAACACTTCTTGAATAATGATCAAATCAAACTTTTTATCAATCCCTCTTAAAGGATCATCCATGATTTCATCTGTAATGGTAGAAAAAATAACTCCAGCATCTTTCGCATAAGTATATCTTGCATAATGGAAGGGGAAATTAGGAATATCAGCCAAAACCCAACTACATTTGAAATGATTTAAATATTCACGATAAGTTCGATACATTGGTGCCAAAGCACAACCATATTCGAGGATCTGTTGACCTTTGCGAATATACTTAAAAAGCTCTTTGGATCTAAAGGGTAAGCGGCTGTATTTGGCAACGTAATGAAACGTAAGCCCTATGTTATTCGGATTTTGCCAATTATGGATATGATCTTTGGCATTTTCCCAGGACATCTCACTACTTTCTTGATTTTTTCTTCGATAGTGAAAATATAAATGATGAAAATCAAAAACCGTAATTGGGCGACCATTTAAGACATTTACCCAATAATCATAAAACTCATTAAACCACCCTTTGATAAATCCACACTGAACCAAACTTTCCCAGAGTTTTATTTTCTTCAACGAAAATAAAATAGCAAGTTTTAAGAAATTATAAAGGATATTTGAATTAATATTTTTCTTTAAAACAGTCGTCAGATAATCATCTTGTATTTTATAACTTACAGGCAAATTTACCCTGATATCATCAAATTGATTTCCGCCCGGTAAATATGAAATATATTTTTTTGACATAACATAGGTCCTATTTATTCATCACCATATAACAAAAGATCCGATTCCATCATATCTTTAATCAGATCCTCAAGCGAATATTTGGGTTGCCAATTAAGTTTTGCCAGCGCTTTGGAGGCATCCCCCACCACCATTTCAACCTCAGTCGGCCTGAAATATTTAGCGTCAATTTTTACCACCTCTTGTCCAATGGGAACTTTATATCTCTCGTTATTGCACTCAGCTACAAACCCAATTTCATCAACCCCTTTTCCACGGAAACCTATCTCCATACCAACATGCCTAAATGATTTTCTTAAAAATTCCCTGATCGTCGTTGTCTTTCCAGTCGCAATCACAAAATCTTCTGGCTTATCGATTTGAAGCATCAGATACATTGCTTCCACATAATCTTTAGCATGTCCCCAATCTCTTTTAGCATCCAGATTTCCAAGATAGACACATTCTTTTTTTCCTAGAGCAATTTTAGAAACAGCCCTGGTAATTTTCCTTGTAACAAAATTTTCACCACGCATTGGTGATTCATGATTAAACAAAATTCCATTGCAGGCAAATAAACCATAAGCTTCCCGATAATTTACCGTAGTCCAATAAGCAAATAATTTTGAAATTCCATAGGGCGATCTGGGATAGAAGGGAGTTGACTCTTTTTGTGGAACTTCACAAACCATTCCAAATAATTCTGAAGTGGAGGCTTGATAAAATCTGGTCTTATGAATAAGATCCAAACTCTTAATCGCCTCTAAAATTCTAAGCGTGCCAAGGGCATTAACATTAGCTGTATATTCAGGAATCTCAAAGCTAGTCCGGACCTGGCTCATGGCTCCTAAGTTATATATTTCATCAGGCTGAACTTGATTGATAATACCCGTAATATTTGCAGTATCAGTTAAATCTCCGTAATGAAGCTCTAATCTGCCTTTTTCCTCATGGGGATCTTTATACAAATGATCAATTCTATCTGAATTAAAAAGAGAAGTTCTTCTTTTTATTCCATGAACTTCATAGCCCTTATTTAACAACAACTCTGTAAGGAAAGCTCCATCTTGTCCGGTAATTCCTGTGATTAATGCTTTTTTCACTTCTTATCCTTTCTAATCCAAGAAGATGGCTTTGAAATTATCTTCATTTACTTTTTTAAATGTATGGCCGGGGAAATACCCTAACACAAGAGTATTATCCTGCACATCCGTACTAATTATTGAACTATTTGCCCCCAAAATTACCCTGTTTCCAATCTTGCATTTACCAATGATCGAAGAATGGGAATAGAGGATGGTTTTTTCACCAAACTCTGGGTACACATACTGTCCAACTTTGGAACCAACTGTACACCCCTGATAAACACAAAAGAAATTACCATAGTTGGCATTACCTAAAACTGTCCCAAGAGGATGAACAAATAGAAATACTTCGGGCAGCTTAACCTTATAAAACACATCAATTCCATGAAGCATTTTATTTAATAAAAATGTTTTAGTTGCATAGTTTTCGTTGTTTACTTCTATAAAAAAGTTTCGACTTATGCTGTACAACAACATTGAATAGTGATCACCATTCAACAGGTTAAAAATCTTCTCAAAGTCATCTTGATAATATTTTGAATTGAGGTATGAAAAAGTTATTTTAAGTTTTAACAGCGATATCTCAACAATCTTTTCTAGTTCTAAAAAAGAAACTTCAATTCCATCAGGAAAAAAATTCTTCACTTGCTTAAAATAATACTGAGATACTGTGTTAATCAAAGACCTATCTAGCAAAAGTGCCTCCATTTAAAATTGTCTCGTATATATTAATATGAGAGAGCTGGTCATGAATATTTACAAAACGAGAAAAATCCTTTGATAAAAAACATTCTGTTTGTTTAAAAAGTCCCGGTTTAAATTCCTTATCGATAGTATCATTAATCTCCACAGAGTTGATTGCCACACTTCCAATATCTTGAATCTGCAATTTTTCCATAGGCCGAAAAATCAATCGATGCTTTCTCGTTATCATTTCAACACTCCACCTACCAGGAGATGACCAATTGGCTTGATACGAAAAAAGAGCATTTGTGTGGGAAACACCCGAACCTGCGAAAATAGACGCACGAGGATGCCATTTCAAAACTTTCTCGCCTGCGCTATATGAACTCATTTTTTCAGGATATCCGCCTAGAAAAAAGGCCATATTTATTACATGAGAAGAATTTGCAACTAGCCATGCTTCAAATGTTTCTTTAGGTTTATTTAGCACTTCAATTGTATGGCTCCATTCCGTGAATTCAAAATTAAATGAAGTTACTCCACCATCTTCTTTGATTATTTCGATCGCCTTATCGGTAGAAGAATAAAAGCGCCTATTATATGCAAGGACAACATCCGCCGATTTTTCTTTCGCCAATTCCGACAACTTCCTCATCTGCTCACTATTGGTTGCTCCAGGTTTTTCTAAAAGAATTGATTTCACACCATATTCCAAAAGTAGAGTTGTTGTTTCAAATAACTGTTCAACATTTGAGGCAACAATTACTTCTGAAGGTTTATTCGGTTTTGTTTCAAGGAAATTCTTTAGACCACCAACAATAGCTTCTTTTCCCGTAGCTTCCCTGAATTTTTTAGCATTCTCTTCACCACGTCCTATGGCAATAAAATCTTTCCCAAGATTCTTTAAAACTTTCGCATACTCAATACTCATATATCCCGAACCAATTATCCAAATCATATATCCATCCTAAGTAATACTAACCACTTCTATAAATTCACCTTTTATTTTTGACATAAAACCTTGTAGAGACTTAATAAAAATTACGTGCTCTTTCATGGACTCACTATAGGTAGGCAAATGCTCCTCACCTTTCATAATTGCATTATACGTCATCAAGGTTAATTGGCTTTGATAGGGATTAGTAAAACTCTTTGTTTCAATTTGATTTCCCTGTTTATCAAAAATTTCACAAATCCCCTTCGCATCGTTAATAGAAAAATCAAACTCGCTTGTTTCAATTTTCATAACACCTGCATTTAAATCAGGATCAGAATTTAACTCCAAAGTACTTCCGTCCCTAAATTTACATCCAAGAACCCCTTCAAACTCAATATAACCACTTCTTTTACTTTCTAAAATTTTATTGTTTAACCTATCCGAACAAACTTCCACCAACTCTGAACCTGTTAGGTATTGGATCAAATCAATAAAATGAACTGAATTACAGCCAATCCCCCAACTTTTGTTTTCATATTTTGCCTGAACGGGACTCCATTTATAATTTTTTTTCAAATACCTGTTAAACTCATAAAATCGACGAGGTGTATTCACCCACGCATCGACACCACTCTCTTTAATTAAAAGTTGAGCCCTCTCATATTCATCCAATCTCGGAAATAAAACTTTTTCCAAAATAATGTTTTTAATTTTAAAAAGTTCCAAAGAAGTTTTTAAAACCTCAAAACGCACTCCTGAGTTAGTAGCAACAATAGCTAGATCAAAATTATTTTCTTCTACTTCTTTTAGGCTTTTAAATAGAGAAATTTTATGATTTGTATGGTTACCTACTTCTTCAAATCTGGTCTTTGCTATTTTTAACGACTCCTCAAATGGATCAACAACAGAAAAATCAAAACTTTCCACAGATACTGCAAGAGACTGTAAGTGCCTCGAACCCAACTGCCCAGCTCCCACCAATAGAATATTTTTCATACCACTTCCTTCTTCTTAAACATTGTAAATGTTGGATTTAAATTTTTTCAAGTTTTCTGGATTTGAATACCAGTTTATAGTTTCCATCATTCCGTTATCAAGCTTATAACCATGATTAAAGCCAGTTAATTCTTTAATCAGTGTATTATCCCCCCATAATCGAAAAACTTCAGAGGTTGCTGGACGAATTCTTGCTTCGTCAGTAATAAATTCAACATCACTATTCATTAATTTCTTAATAAGTTCCAAAGTATCTTTCATTGAAACTTCATAATTTGAGCAAATATTTACCGTCTTTCCTTTTGTATTATCAGCTTTCGCTAACTCCAAAAAACCTCTACAAGTATCTTTTACATAATTAAAATCTCTAGTAGGAGTCAGATCTCCCAATTTAATCTTTTTTACACCACTGGCGATTTGAGTAATTATTGTTGGTATGATTGCTCTTGCAGATTGCCTTGGCCCAAAAGTATTAAAAGGACGCGCAATAGTAACCGGAAGATTAAACGCATTAAAATAACTCATGGCAATTGCATCGGCGCCAATTTTGCTTGCGCTATATGGGGACTGGGGTTGCAACGGATGTTTTTCAGTTATAGGAACAAATTGAGCTGTTCCATAAACTTCACTAGTTGAAGTGTGAATAACCCTTATGTTTCCATTTTTCAAAGCAGAATGACAAATATTTAAAGTACCATTCACATTAGTTGAAATATAACTTTCCGGAGCTACATAAGAATAAGGAATTGCAATAAGTGCTGCCAAGTGAAAAATACAATCCACTTCCTTTACCAACTCATCACAAAATTTTGAATCTCTGATATCACCGGAAACGATCTCTACCTGGTTTTTGCAGTCGATATCTTCCAACCATCCCCAATAATTAAAAGAATTATATTGCGACAAGGCCTTTACTTTATATCCTGAACTTACTAAAAGCTCGGTTAGATGTGATCCAATAAAACCATCAGCACCAGTTACCAAACATCTTTTCATTTTTTCCCTCAATTAATACGTCATTTTTTTTTGAATAAGTTTTTTATTAATTTCAATTTTAGCAAGGAAGTCCACCATCTTTTCCCCGCTACCACCATTACCATAAGGATTTTTAGCTTTTTTACAAATTTCCTGAAACTCCTTTGAGTTTAGTACATAATTAACACTTCGATAAATATCATCACTTTCGTTGGAGCAATCAAAAACATTTTCTCCTCTTAAGCGACCATCTTGTCTTGAACCTATATTTACTACAGGACAATGAAATATTGCTGTCTCTTTTAATCCAGAAGAAGAATTACCAACGCAAACAACTTTGGCATCAATTCTTTGAGCAAGGGCCAAAACTCCATGATAATTTTTCATTCCTAAAGATTTATGTATCTGAATGTTTTTCAGATTTTTTTCTTGAAATTTTAAAATATGATCTATAATAACTCTTCCACCCGCATCATTGTTAGGATAAGTAATAAGGACTTGGCATCCTTCATTCGCCAGTTTCTCAAGCGCACCTAGAGCCTTTTTAATTTGCTCTTGTGCTTGTTCGAATGCTGTTGTTACTGAATGCAACGTAAATAAAACAATAGGACGATCAAGAGTTAATCTATATCTTTCTAAAATAGTATCCTTATCTGAATAATTTTTTTCTAATATCAAATCAATTGAAGGTAATCCGACATTACAAACACGCCAAGGCTCTTCACCTAACTTTAAGACACGTTCATAAGCTTCTTCATTGGTTGTAAAATGAATATGAGAAAGTTTAGTCATCGCATGTCTAATTGAATCATCCAGCGCTCCTCCTTCCGTTAGGTCCCCTCCCTCGATATGAATAACTGGTATATTCATTTGTGATGCCGCCACCACTGCAGCAAATCCTTCAAAACGATCCGCATAAACAGCAACTAAATCAGGTTTTAACCTATTTAAAGAATGAGCAATTTCTTTTATTCCTTCCCCTATAGCCACTGCTGTCGAAAACAAATCATCTCTTTTTAACCTTACCGCAGGAGTTTCATGGATTTCAAATCCATCATTTTCTATTAGAGAAAGAGTATCACCAAAATCTAGATCTAAATGAGCGCCAGAAACAATTAACTTATAGTCAAAATTCGGATGCGCAGAAAGAGCTTTTAATAGGGGGAGCTGCAAACCGTATTCCGCCCTATTCCCCGTAAATACCCCGACTGTAATCTTTTTTCTCATAATTACCCTAATTCCTAAGCAATCTTTTTAATCCTTCCAGCACCGTAATTTCAGGTTTCCAATTCAGATCTCGCATAGTTTTATCAATATCCAAGACCACACATGATGGGCCGGTCTTCATTTTCGCAACAACAGGTACATTCTCTTTACCAGCCACTTCCAAGGCTGTCCTTGCCATTTCACTTACAGAGGTTCCTATACCTGTGCCGAGATTATATTTTCCCTCTATTTTTTTTTCAATTATTAGATTTATGGCATGGGTAACGTCATCAACCCATATAAAATCTCTTATGGGAGTAATACTTTGTAATTCAACAACTTTTTTATTTTCTTTAATTTGACTTATAATTGCAGAAACAACATTGAGGGGGGACATTCCAGGTCCATAAATATTTGATAATCTAATAACTGCAGAATTTTTTCTATCTAAAAATATTTTTTCAACTTCAAGTTTGGCCAAAGCATAGTTATCGTCCGACAAATTCTCATCAGACAATCCACATACCCCTTCTTCGCGGTTTGCATACACCGCTACAGAAGAGGCATAAATATAATAACTAAAGTTATTTTTAATAATATCTCGTGCTACTTGTGAAACTTGACCAATATAATCTACTCCGTGTTGAGAATTAATTAGTATCCTATTATTCGACTCAGCCAAATGAACTAATACATCTCCACAAGGAAGATTATTAAAAGACTCCACTCTCACAATATTATTTTTTTCCGAACAAGTTGATCTGGAAACACCGACTACTTCATGTCCAGCCCTCTTAAGACAATTCGTAAGAGAACTTCCAATAAACCCAGTGGCTCCAGTTATCACTATTCTCACTTTACTTCACCCACTATATCCAATTTTCGCAACAGCGAATCAGCACCAATATCATTTGCAGCGCACAACCCCAACAATGATTCAAAACTTTCAGCCTTGAATTCACCCACGCCGGGTCTTTTAACCCATAAATTATCTCTGGTAAAAACATCACCCTTTTTAATATCTTTGATAGCAACGACAGAAGCAAAAGCAAAATTAATTGTTGGTTGCTCTTCTATCACTGCACCTTTTATGCCTCCTCGAGCTTTCTGGAGAATCTTCGATGCCTCAATTAATTCCTTTAATTCTTTAGTATCCATCGAGCACATTATATCGGGACCGAGTCTTTGCTTTGTATCTGTGAAATGTCTTTCGACAATTGATGCTCCAAGCGCAATTGCTCCAATACATGGATAATTAGTTATGGAGTGATCAGAAAGACCAACGACCGCATCCGGAAAACTTTTCTGCAATTCTTTCATGGCCTCAAGTCGAATGATTTCAGGAGGTGTCGGATAAACATTTGTACAGTGAAGTAATGCAAATTGAATTTTATGTTTCCTAAAAATCTCCACCGCCTTCGAAACACTTTCTATTGTATTCATTCCAGTACTCAAAATGATGGGCTTTCCATACCTAGCAATATGCTCAATCAACGGATAATTATTACACTCTCCTGAGCCTATTTTATAGGCAGTCACTCCCATTTTTTCTAATCTTATAGCAGCAGCTCTTGAAAAGGGTGTACTTAAAAAAATCATTCCTTTTGATTCAACATATTTCTTCAATTTAAGTTCATCTTCTTCATTTAGTGCACAACGGGCCATAATCTCGTATATTGACTGGTCAGAATTTCCTGGAATAACATTTTTTGCTTCTTCTGACATCTCAT
This sequence comes from Bdellovibrionales bacterium RIFOXYC1_FULL_37_79, assembly GCA_001770015.1. Lineage (GTDB taxonomy): Bacteria > Bdellovibrionota > Bacteriovoracia > Bacteriovoracales > Bacteriovoracaceae > XYC1-FULL-37-79. The sequence continues at coordinate 205,982 of MEQB01000011.1, read as the reverse complement.
CATCTACAACATGAGTTTGATGTTTAATAATTTCTGCGCCGGCTTCATAAGCAGAATCAACCATCCTATAAGCAGTTTCTAATGATCCCTCGTGATTTATACCTATCTCAGCAATAACCAGCGGAGGATAATTTTCTCCTATAATTCTTTTTCCAATTTTAATTTCTGGTTTCATCATATTTCCTCATCATAACCTCAGCTATCTCTAAATCAGAAAAAGTATCGATATCAATACTTTTTTCTGCAGGCATAATATATGGGATAATATTTGTCTGAGGTATAATTTTTTCTTTCATAAACTTTTCAACTGAAAAAATATAAATCGCACCATTGGGCATATAAATTTCTGGAAGATCCTGTCTTCTTGAAAAAGGCGCCTTCAATGAAAAATAACCCTCCAACTTATTTTGCGGTGTTAATACAAATCCTTTAAATGGATGTTCAGAAGGTTTATACACGCTAATAAGCGCATCGCACGATGTATCCGCTTCATATATTTTAATTGCTTCCTCCACATCATTTTTTGTTCGAAGCGGAGATGTTGGTTGTAACAAAATGATGTGTTGAAAATCAAGTTCTCTCGCGCGCTGAACAATTGTATGATGAATCACTTCTGATGTGAGGGTCGAATCCAAGGAAAGTTCGATAGGTCTTTTTAATGGAAAAGCTCCATACTGTGTAGCAACAGATAAAATTTTGTCATCGTCAGAGCTCACGGTTACCTCTTTTATGCTCTGAATACCTTCGGCAACCTTAATCGCATAATAGAGCAAAGGATTGCCCTTCAAATTAACCAAATTTTTTTGAGGTATTCCCTTAGAGCCACCTCTTGCCGGAATAATTGCCAAATAAGTCAAAAACACACCCCTGATACGCAATTTAAACGTGCCGATACTACCAAATGAATATAGCATCATCAAGAAATGACTTTTTATTATTCATGAGATAGTATCTGGCAATTTTAATCATCTTAATTTATAACAAAACTCTATCCACATAGGTGTATTTGTGATGCATAGTAATATAATTCGCTTTATCAGAGATTTGTACAACGGAAGAGGCATAGTTCCCCTTCATTCTCCTGTTTTTATTGGAAACGAAAAAAAATATTTAAATGAGTGTATCGATTCAACATTTGTTTCCAGCGTAGGAAGTTTTGTAAATAAATTTGAAGAAATGATTTCACAAATAACCGGATCAACCTATGCTATCGCAACAGTAAATGGGACGGCAGCTCTCCATATGGCGCTTATGCTTGCAGATGTTTGGCAAGATGATGAGGTTATTACCCAAAGCTTAACCTTCGTTGCAACAACAAATGCAATTAAATATCAAAAGGCACATCCTGTTTTTATTGACTGTTCCCCCCAAACACTCGGTCTATGTCCAATTACACTGCAAGCGTTTCTTGAGAAAAATACGTATCAAAATACGCAAAACCAATGTGTTAATAAATCTACAAACAGAATCATAAAAGCCTGCTTACCAATGCACACGCTTGGCCACAGCACTGATATTTTCCAGATTATTGAAATATGTAAACAATATAACATTCTTGTTATTGAGGATGCAGCAGAAGCACTTGGAAGCTTTCTGAACAATCGACACCTAGGCACTATTGCGGATATTGGAATCCTTAGCTTCAATGGAAATAAAATTGCCACCTCTGGTGGCGGCGGGGCCATCATAACGAATGATCCCGTCTTAGCAAAAAAAGCCAAGCACTTAACGACCACAGCTAAATTAAACCACGATTGGGAATATGAACACGATGCAATCGGATATAATTATCGATTGCCTAATCTAAATGCAGCTCTTGCTGTTGCTCAGCTAGAACAACTCACCTTATTTTTAGAAAATAAGCGGAATATCGCTTACCAATACAAGAATTTTTTTAAAAACAACAATGACGTTCATTTTTGGGAAGGCAAATATTTTGAATCCAGCAATCACTGGTTAAATGCAGTTATTCTTTCAAACAAAAAAGAAAAAGATAACTTCCTCGCAGAAACCAATAGGGCAGGAATCATTACCCGATCATTATGGAAACCAATGCATCACCTACCTATTTATCAACATTGCGAAAAAACTGATATGACTAACACTGACAATATCTATAATACATTTGTTAATATTCCAAGCGGAGTTACTCTTGATAAATAAAACACCCATCGTTCTTATTGGAGGCGGAGGACACTGCCGCTCATGTATTGATGTTATTGAGTCTACTAATAAATATATTATAGAAGGCATAATAGATTTAAAGGAAAATATTGGGAAAAAAATTCTTGGTTATTCTGTTATTGGAGATGACAAAGATATAGAAAAATTAACAAAAGATGGTTTTTGTTTTCACATAGCCATCGGTCAAATCAAAACTGCCGACAAGCGAATTCAAATTAATAATATCCTTAAGCAATTAAATGCCGATCAACCAACAATCATATCTCCTTTAGCCTATCTCTCCCCACACTCTCGAACTGGATCTGGAACAATTGTCATGCATCACGCTTTTATAAATGCAAATGTATTAATTGGAGAAAATTGCATTATTAATACAAAGGCTCTTATTGAACATGACTCACGTATTGATAATTTTTGCCATATATCTACGTCAGCGGTTTTAAATGGCAACGTTATCATAAAAGAAAATGTTTTTATCGGTAGCAACGCCACTATATTCCCCAATACTACGGTTAATTCCGGTTCAATTATTGGTGCTGGAAAAACCATCCAAAAAGATGTTATGAGTGGCGAGGTTATAAGATGAAAAAAGTATATATTATTGCTGAAGCTGGCGTTAACCATAATGGCAACTTAGATCTTGCCAAACAACTTATTGATGCTGCGGCAAAAGCAGGTGCTGATGCTGTCAAATTCCAATCATTTAAAGCTGACAACCTATGCACCTCCAAAGCACCAAAAGCAGACTATCAAATTATTCATGATACTCAATCCACCTCCCAGCTTGATATGTTACGAAGACTTGAACTTTCCCTCGATGATCAAATGATTCTTTACCATTATGCTATCAAAAAAGGACTTGATTTTCTCTCTACCCCTTTTGACATAGAGAGTGCTCAGTTTTTAAATACTCTCAATTTAAAATACATGAAAATCCCCTCGGGAGAAATTACCAATTACCCTTACCTTAGAGAAATTGCCTCTTATAAAAAACCTATTATACTCTCTACTGGAATGTGTACGCTCGATGACGTTAAAACAGCAATCACAACTCTTCAATCATTTGGAACATCTTTAAAAAATATAATTTTACTGCACTGTACTTCTGAATACCCTGCACCACTTGAGAATATTAATCTAAATGCCATGTTAAAAATGAAGAAAGAATTTGGAGTTGAAATTGGATATTCAGATCACACTCAGGGAATAGAGATATCTATTGCGGCAGTTGCCTTAGGAGCAACGGTTATTGAAAAACATTTTACCCTTGATAAAAATTTACCAGGACCTGATCATCAAGCAAGCCTAAACCCATTAGAACTCACTAACATGATTTCATCCATTAGAAATATTGAAAAAGCCATGGGAAATCCCCAAAAATCTCCTTCATCTAACGAATTACTTATTGCAAATAACGTACGTAAAAGTATTGTTGCCGCTCAAAATATCACTTCTGGAGAAAAATTTACAGAACATAATCTTACCACCAAAAGACCAGGCACCGGTTTATCGCCCATGAAATGGAATGAAATTATCGGAACACTCTCCCTCAAAAATTATAAAAAGGATGACCAAATATGAAAAAAATTTGCGTCGTTACAGGGAGCAGGGCAGACTACGGATTACTTTACTGGACTATGAAGGAAATTCAAAAGCACAAAAAAATGCAACTACAAATAGTTGCAACCGGGACGCACTTTTCCCCAGAATTTGGCTTGACTTATAAAGCAATATTAAAAGACGGATTTAAAATTGATGAAAAATTTGAGTGCGTGCTATCTGCTGACACTCCGTCTGCAATAACAAAATCTTTCGCAATGGCAAGCATCGGCTTCTCCAATGCGTTTGAGAAATTAAAACCAAGTGCCATTATGGTTTTAGGCGATAGATATGAGGCCCTTGCCGCAGCAACCTCGGCCTTGATTCATAGAATCCCCATTATTCATTTACATGGTGGAGAGAAAACAGAAGGAGTCATTGATGAAGCCATCCGACATAGTATTACCAAAATGTCTCACCTCCATTTTGTTGCTGCCGATGAATATAAAAAACGAGTAATTCAACTTGGAGAAAATCCCCAAAACGTTTTTAATGTTGGGGCCCTCGGCGTTGAGAATATTGCAAAACTACCGCTCCTTTCTAAAAGTGATCTTCAAAAAAAGCTTAATATTCTCAAGGGAAACAAAAATATTTTAATTACATACCATCCCGACACACTTTCACTCAACACCAAACAAAATTTTATAAAAATACTTAAGGCCTTACCAAAAGTAAAAAATACCCACTTCATTTTTACAAAGGCTAATTCTGATACCGATGGTCGAATCATCAACAAATTAATTGATGACTTTGTCGGTACTCATTCTACTATCTCAACTTCATTCGTTTCCATGGGACAACTGAACTACTTAAGCGCATTAAAACATGTGGACTTAGTACTCGGCAATTCATCAAGCGGTATACTGGAAGCACCAAGCCTCCATACACCCACAGTCAATATTGGTCTACGTCAATCAGGTAGGGCATGCGACCCTTCTATCATTCACTGTCAATACAGCGAAAAAGAAATATTAAAAAGTATATCACGTGCTCTTTCTCCAGCTTTTATACTAAAGACAAATAAAACCACTTCCCTTTACGGAAGCGGTAATTGCTCAAAAAAAATCGTAAAAATTATCAGCACAATAGAACTATCAAAGCTACTCACTAAATCATTTAGAGATATTAAGCCTAAGGAGAAATTATAAATGAAAAATATAACCAAGATGACCATCTTTCCCAAGGCATCAATTAAAGATGCCTTGGCCATTATAGATTCTGGTGCCATGAAAATTTGTATTGTTTTAGATGATAATAAAAAACTTATTGGCACCATTAGCGACGGTGATATTCGTCGTGGTCTCCTTCGAGGTGTTCAACTAACAGACTCCATCGATAAAATCATTTGTAAAACACCACTGACTGCGTACATTCATGAAACAAAAGAAGAAATACTAGCGAAAGCAACCAAACACAAAATTTACCAAATTCCAATTTTAAACAGCGATAACTCAGTAGTTGGAATGGAAGATATAGGTGAACTTATCTCACAAACCACCCAACCCAATAAAGTGATTCTAATGGTAGGTGGGAAAGGTGTTCGATTAAAACCACTAACTGACTTCACGCCAAAACCTTTACTTCAAATTGGCGGTCAACCCATTCTAGAGAATATTATTAGAAACTTTGCTAAATATGGATTTAATAACATTACCCTCTGTGTAAACCATATGTCGGAATTAATTGAAGACTATTTTAAAGATGGAAATCAACTGGGTGTAAACATATCATATATAAAAGAATCAACCCCCAAGGGCACTGCAGGTTCTCTAAAATGTCTTGAAAACTTAAATGAACCTATTTTAGTTATGAACGGAGACTTGTTAACAAAAATTAATTTTCTCCATTTACTCAACTACCATCAACAAAATGACTCATTTGCCACAATGTGTATCAGAGAATTTGATTTCCAAGTTCCCTATGGCGTAGTCAAGGTTAACGAAAATCAACAAATTATCGGTATAAGCGAAAAACCTACCAAGAAATTTTATGTAAATGCTGGCATATATGTTTTACACCCCGACGCACTGTCTTTTATTAAAGATGACGAACATTTAAACATGCCTCAATTATTTCAAAGAATACTGAACAACAATCGCAAAACTTATTCATTTCCTCTAAGAGAGTATTGGCTGGATATTGGCCAGCACATGGATTATCAAAAAGCACAGGATGATTTCTCCAAGGAATTCGAATGAACATCTGTGTAGTAGGATATGGTTCCATAGGAAAACGCCATACAGATATATTATCATCGAAAGGCCATAATTTAACTATTGTCTCAAAGCAAGAAAATTTACCCTTTGAATCATACACTAATCTTCAAACTGCTCTTGATAATAATAAAAACTCTTTTGATTTAATTATTATTGCCACACCAACCAGCAAACATGCTGAGTCACTCAAAACCCTTAATGCCAATAAATTCATTGGCAAAATACTAATCGAAAAACCAATCGCCGCTGCCTCTTATGAATTAGCTGATATTGATTTTAATGTGCTTAGAACGCAAACGTTTGTTGGATACAATCTTCGATTTCATCCTTTAATACAATTTATAAAAAAAGAACTCCAAAACCAAACCATTCTTTCTTTTCATGCTTACGTAGGACAATATCTTCCCACTTGGCGCCCCAATCAAAATTATAAAGAAAGCTACTCCGCACATAAAAATCTAGGTGGAGGAGTTTTACGCGATTTAAGTCACGAGCTTGACTACGCCATTTGGTTATTAGGGCAATGGACAAAACTTACAGCGCAAGTACAAAAGGCCAGCGATCTTGAGATTGATACCGATGATCAAGTGGCCGTTCTTTTCCAAACCAAACGCTGTCCTTCTGGAACAATAATTCTAAATTACAATGACCAAATTACTCAAAGAAAAATTACCATCAACACTTTTGATAAAACTTTTGAAATCGATTTAATTAATAATAAAGTTCAAATTAATAACGACACACGCTTAATCCCAGTACCCAGAAATGAAACATACAAACTTATGCTCGAAGATATTCTGCAAAACAACACCACAAATCTTTGTTCTATTGATGAGGGTTTGAATATTTTAAATTTAATTGAATCTATTGAAAAAGCATCAAAGGAAGAAATATGGGTCACCAATCCAAGCATATAATATGCACAATATGTGCAAGAGGTGGGTCTAAAGGGGTCCCTGGAAAAAACCTCAAAATGCTTTTAGACAAACCTTTAATTGCCTATACCATTGAACAGGCCATCGAATCTCAATATTTTGAAACAATTGCTATAAGCAGCGATGATGATAAAATTTTAGAAGTTTCTAAAAAATTTGGAGCAAATATTCTAGTCAAACGTCCAGATCATTTAGCTACTGATACTGCTGCCAAGCTACCAGTTATCCAGCATTGCGTACTCGAATGTGAAAAGATAAATAATGTTAAGTATGATATCGTCGTTGATCTAGATGCGACTGCACCCTTGAGACTATCAACTGATATAACTAATTGTATAAATCTACTGATTGAAAATAACGTCAAGAACGTAATTACCGCTATGCCTTCGAGAAAATCACCCTATTTCAATTTAATAGAAATCACCAACGGAGTGGCCCATCTTTCAAAGCAACTGCCAAATAATATAACCCGACGCCAAGATGCTCCCAAATCATACGATATGAATGCCTCGATTTATGTTTGGAAAAGAGATGAACTTTTTAAAGCTACCAGCGTGTTTCTTGACGATACCGCCATGTATGAAATGCCAGAAGAACGCTCGATTGATATCGACAATCCCATAGATTTCAAACTTGTAACATTATTGATGAGGGAAAAAATATGAATGATATTTTAAAAAACAAAACTATTATTGTCACAGGAGGAGCTGGATTAATCGGTTCTGAAATTGTCAAAACCGTTCTTTTTAGTGGCGGAAATGTCATTATCGCTGACAATAATATTGAATCCGCCAATAATCTAGTAAGCAGTTTACCTAAAGAACACAACCGCCACCTATTAGTCGTAAATACGGACATCACCAATAAAGAATCAATTTCCAAAATGATCAATACAGCAATCAATCATTTTCCTAATGATCTTTACGGACTTGTTAATAATGCTTACCCAAAGACGCACGATTTTAATAAACCTTTTTTTGAAGTTGAGTATGAAACATTCTGTAAAAATCTAAACATGCATTTAGGTGGATACTTTTTAATGAGCCAGATGTTTTCAAAACACCTGATACAAAATAAATTAAACGGTCTAATTTTAAATATATCATCAATCTATGGAGTTATTGCCCCTAAATTTTCAATTTATGAAGGTACTAAATTAACTACAGGGCCTGAATATCCCTGTATAAAATCTGCTATAATCCATCTAACAAAATATATGGCCCAGCTTTTAAAAAAGAATGGAATCCGGATCAACTGCATTAGCCCTGGTGGGATTTTCGCAAACCAACCAGAATCTTTTTTGAAAGCTTATCATGAAGAAAGTGGACTTAAAGGCATGCTGAACCCAGATGATATAAACTCAACCATTGCGTATCTACTGAATCCCGCTTCAGCGTTTGTGACTGGTCAAAATATTGTTGTTGATGATGGATTTGGGCTTTAGTTTACAAGCAAACTAGTGTTTGCACCTTTTAAAAGATGAATAGTTTTTGTTATCTGCTCCTTGATATTCCCCTTGAATTGAAAGCCAGAATTGGTAAATTTGTCATTTAATACAAAATAAGATAATTGATTCATAATTTGTGTTTCAACAAAATTTATCTCTGTGCGAGGAATTATCTCACGAATTATGCCAACAATATCACTAACCATATAATTATCTGTTAAAACATTGTAAATTTCTCTATTAAATATCTGGTTTTTTATAATGAAACAAATGGAATCAACCGCATCCTCTAGATCCAAATATGGCCGATATTGATTTAGAGCCGTTTTCCAAACTGTAAGCGGGATTCCCATCGTTGCTTGCCAACAAAATCTATTAATGGCCGTATGAAATCTCATCCCATCCGAAATACCAAAGATGGTTCCGAAACGACAAATAATAAATTCAAGTCCCTTTAGCTCACTCAACATTTTTTCTGATCTGAGCTTCGAATCAGCGTAAGGACTCTGAGGTTTAAGCTCGTCCAACGAACAATCTTCTGCTACTTTGTCGAGCTGGGTTCCATAAACACTTGTGGTTGATAAAAAGATGAGCTTGGATTTTGTCTCAACACAAGCTTTAGCGACCCTACACGTGCCTTGAAAATTGACTTTCTCAATCTCATCCGCATTCTTAAAACTATCCGCCGCATTAGTAATTGCCGCCAGATGAATCACAACATCTGCATCCTTGAATAATTCCACCAAATCAGCCTCAAAAATATCCGCTTCATGAAATTTATATCGACCATTTGTCGGTAATTGAAATAGCGAGCAATATCGTTGCACTAAAAAATTATCTATCAAAACAATATCAGCATTAATAAACCTATTCGGTAATTCTCGAATAAGTTTTGAACCAATATGCCCGAGAGCTCCTGTGATAACGATTTTCATTAATTCACCTTCTGATACAGCACATTCCAGTAATAAGACCAAGGAGAAGCCCATGCACTAATAATTGCTTCCCAGTCACCTTTAGGTTTATAGGCGTTCAAAAATAACTGTTCTTGTTTACCAATATCTTCCGCTGAAAAAATATCTACTATTTGATTTAATGGGCCGGTCTTTAGAGCAAATGCGATCGCCTCCTTATCTACATTTTTATTTAACAATGAAGGATCTTGATATTTTCCTACAGGATTTTTTGCATAAAAATAAAGCGAATTCTTACCAATTTTAATTAAATATTCTTCCACAATACTTTTATCCATTTCGGCCATGGAATCTATATTTATCACCAAATCAAAACTCATTTCGCTTTTCTTAAACTCTGACGCAGATAAAAAACTCAGCTTCGTAAATTCTGTAGCGTTAAGAACACTCTTTAAATATGTTTGAGAAAGATGCAAACACTCAGGTAAATCTACAATGGTATATGAAGTGATATCACTATTTTGAATAATTGTATGGGCCGTCCTCCCATACCCTGCTCCAATTTCTAAAATACGCTTAGAACAAAAATCAAATTTTGAACTAATAAAACTGTACTCTAACGCTGCCTGGACATAATCGAGACAAATTTTCAAATTATTATATTCAATCATATGATTAGATCCACCGATTTCCCTATTTCTCACTTTATTAAGAATTTCCCAGTGACCTTCGTCCAATGTTGAACAAACAAAATATAAAAAACTCTTATAATATCTTACTCCGTTGGTTTCCGGCTTCCACATAGCAAGTTTATAAAAATAATTAGAATCTTTAAATGAATCCATATTAACAACTAGATTTTCATCAAATAATTCTTTATTGATTTTATTCCATTGCTTGCTTACATTTTCGTTGTTCATTTTTTCTCCTCGCTTTGAAGAAATCTAATAGTTCTTTCGACCCCTTCCTTAAATCCAACCATCGGTTTCCATCCAGTATGATCAGAAAATAATTGAGACATTCCTCGAAAGTTTCGCTTCTCAATGTCTAACAATTCTGACGATGGTTTGCAGGTCACAATATTTATATTAATTCCAATATTAGCTGCACATTCCTTAATTACGTTGTAATAAAAGCTCATCAATTCACTTCTGCCGCTGCACAAAACATATGCATTGGCATTTGTTCTCGTTTCAAACATTGGCGAGAGCAAAAAAGCATAAGCAACATCTATAATATAAGTATAATCACGCAAATAATCACATCCTTCGAATAAAGACAAATCTTCACCACGCAAAGCCTTATGAATCATTTTATTCATAACTCCGCGCCCTTTATTACTTGCGCCTAGTGACGGGCCATAAATATTGGCCAATCGTAGAGAACATCCTTTAATCAACTTCTCTTCAATATAATAATTTAGCAACATCTCTGATGTTCTTTTATTGATATCGTAAAATGTAATCGGGTGATAAATATTATCACACTCAGTTATTGTCCCCTCTTTTTTCCCATAAACAGTTACGGTACTGGCATTTACAATAAAGGGTTTAACCTTTTTAACCAAACAACCTTCAATGATTTGGGCCAATAACACATAATTCGATAAAATATCATTTACTGGTTCTTGACGAGAAGTATATGCATTGGTCTGCGATGCTAAATGAAATACAATATCCGCTTCTTCTATTTGATTTAACAAAGCATTCGATAAAACCGAAACAGATTGGTTACGACAAGATAAATCAATCTTTAAATTACGTTCTGCGACCAATATTTTTTTTGCTACCTTTTCGATCAAATTTTTTATAACACTACCAAGATATCCACTTGCACCGGTAATTAATACCGCTTTACCTTGATAGAATTTCAAGACATCTTCTTCAATTTTATGATTAATCATAAGATCTAGCAGTAAATATGTACATTCGGAACATGGGTTATCCATTTTCCTTTAGCATTACAATAATCTTTTTCCTTGGATCGTATCTCTTCTTTATGATTCCAAGCAAACAATAACGCATAATCCGGTTTTTTCTTTACAAAATGTTCATAGGACTTTACAGGAATATGCATTCCTGGTGAAAACTTTCCTTGCTTAATAGGAGTTGTGTCTGAAATGTAATCTATAAGATCTGGTGTAATTCCACAATAATTCATAATAGTCGTACTTTTTGACGTAGCCCCATATCCAATTACGGTTTTCCCCTCTGATTTTATTTTTCGAAGAATTTCGAGCAAATCATCTTTTGATTTTTTCACATTACTGGCAAACTTCTGATACACATCCATCTTTTCCAGCCCGATTTCTTTTTCCAAATTGATTTGTTCCTTAACACGATTTGAAACTTGATATGCACCCTTATTGGCCAAAAAATATCTCATAGAGCCGCCATGGGTTATCTGAGGCTCGATATCAATCAATTCCATGCCGTACTTTTCGAACACATGACTTACTGACAAAAGTGAGAAGAAAAACACATGTTCATCGTAAATTTGATCATACGAAGTTTTATCAATAATATCGCCCAAGTATGGGTCCTCAAACGCCATAACACCCGAAGGTTTGAGGAGTATTTTTACTCCCTCTACTATTGATCCAATATAAGGTATATGGCACATAACGTTTGATGCAAAAAAAGCATCTGCTTGACCATCTTGGCTAACAATCTTTCTCGCAAGATTGCTATCAAAAAATTCCACGACGGTGTTAACCCCTCGCTCTCTAGCAACCTGGGCAACATTCGCAGAGGGTTCAATGCCAAGATGCTTAATACCTTTTTTTGCAAAATTTTGTAACATAATGCCATCATTACTACCCATTTCAACAACAAAAGAATCAGGTGATTTCACATATCGAGAAAGCAGTGTTTCTGAAAATTTCTCAAAATGCTTAACCATATAACTGGATGTAGAAGAATAAAATGCATAGTTTTCATGAAACATCTGTTCTCTATTAGGCTGCTCAACCAATTGGACCATTTTACAATTGGAACAAAATCCAACTTTCATATCAAAAAAATATTCTTTACCAAAATCTTTTTCAAGCAAAAAACCGTTCGCCAAAGGCTGCCTTCCAAATGAAATAAATGAATCATAACTACTATTACACACCAAGCATTTTGCCATGAACATTCTCCCTAACTCAAATTATTTAATAACTGCCCAGAATAAATACACCACCACCATTATATTGACAAATAAAAGAACTAACACATCAAGTCTTGCGCATCGCTGATTTCTGATCCTTTCGTCATCAATATTTTATAATTCTCCTCTGAAGACACATTTAAACCAAAAAAACGTAACAAGCATTAATTAATATGTTTTCACAACTTTTTTTTAAATACTCCTTTCTGTGAGTCAAAAGGTCAAGCCTCAAACTTGGTGCAAACAAGATCATAGGTAAATGCGTTTGGAATCAGTCCGATTGTTGAACAAATAGCAGAAAGAGGATTATCGACATATGATTTCAAAATTAAATTTTTTCGGATATCGTCTTGCTCTCCAGTAGTTTTTTGCAAAGTAAAAACAGAGGTCTCACTTTCAACCTCCCTTATTCCTTCAAAAAAGTAGCGCGCAAGATGCGATGGCATCGAAATAAAAATTCTGTCCTCAATATGTCCAGCAAAGATAGCATCTGGCTCGACTCTCATCAAAAGTACTAAGCGGCATATTTCTTTATAATCTGCTGAATCAGAGTCAGGTAACAAAATAATCTCTTGTAAAGCATTTAACATAGACTTAAAGAGTTTTTGATCCCTTATCAATTTAGCATTATACATGAGATGTGTTGGTTTTTGTGTAGCGCTCTTTAGTAAAGTCCAGTTCGTATCTTGAAAATAGTATTGCCTAAGACTTTCTGGACTTTCAAAAAACTCAGCACAATATCCAGAACGAAGCCCCTTAAAAAAGCTCCGCATATCCTCGTTAAAAGAGCCACCCTCACCTTTAACTAATGAATAGAGAACATCTGCTGGATTTTTATTAAAAACATCACTAGCATATCTAAGCATAGGTTTTAAAAACTTATGATTCCATCCAAACCAGATTGCCCAATGAAGTAAGCGGAGATTTAGCAAATCTTCTGGAGGAATTGCTGAGTTTCCGCAAATAACTTCTTCCGACTCCACTGACCGAATACCATCGTATTCACCCCAATACCCGTCCCTTGTAAAAAATTTGGTTAAAGTGTGATGGGTGTCTCGGAAAGATTGAGTGGCCATTTCTGTTCCTGGCAATAAAACTACGTTATAAATACCTATCTGATCAAAATGATAAGCAAAAACTTTTCTTAGCGTATCTAAATGAGCATCATGAGTTTCTCTTGGTAGTCCGGAAAGAATATCAGTTCGAACACCATATCCTTCAGCCTGATATCGATCAACTTTTTCAGCAATGTTTCCTAGTTTAATATTACTCCTTTTCGTAGCTTCTTGCGCAACTGGATCCAATGTCTGCAAAGCAATCAGTGCATTATCCATTCTATGAACTTTTTCGCTTGATTGATTCCGAAGAAGTTTAGCAATTTCTAAATTTCTTTTGGGTGTATTCTTGCTTTCGTATATAACAATAGTTTTGAGCACCGAATTTTTATTCTTAATCTCTCTTATTCTCTGAGCAATTTCCACATCTCGGCGCAATATACCAAAATTAGCATCTGCAAAGAACCAAGTTGGGGCATTAGGCATCTTTTTAGATACATAATTTAACTCAGCAAAAATTCTATCCATCGGAAATTTTCGAATCTTATTAAGAGCTGCTATACCCCAAGCACAATAGGCACATTGGAACGGACATCCTCTATTAGTTTCAAACAACGGAACAAATCCCTTAGACATAAAACAATCTAATTCACCCATAAGGTAGGGAGAGGGCAACTCATCCAACTGTTCGAATCTAATATTCGGCGTACAGATTAATTGTCCGTTAGGTGACAAAAAACCAGTATTTTTTATCGGACGAGATTCCGTGATAAAGGTTTTGCGAGACTTAAGCATATATCCAAGAATTTCAGCAAATGGTCGCTCCCCTTCGTGCATAACACAAATATCAATAAACCTGTTCAACTTGAGGTAACTTTCAATTCCACTCTCGTCGGCTTGTACAGACGGTCCGCCAACAACAATTAACGCATTCGGAAACTGCTGTCTTAACTTCGTTCCGATAGCAAGATTTAAATGACTATTCCAAACATAATTTGAAAACCCTATTACGTCTGGGGGGTGCATGCAATCAGCGCATGCTTGCAGTAAATCGTTAGGAAATTTATAAAGAGAAACATCTATTGCACTACCAAAAATTTTTTTTGCATAAGAAGCTATACTCGCAATTCCGTAGGGAACCACAAATCCAGCCTCATTTCCTCCTTCATAACTAGTCCCCACAGCCGGAACATAGGAATGAACCAGATCAGCCAAAAATACTTTCATAATTAATTTCTCTTGCAAACAGGATACTGCCGCAACCTATTAACCTGATATTAATTCATTTGTCAATATCATAAAAACTTCAAGGAGGTAGGCATATTGACAAAAAAGCTGGAATCCCTAGTTGACTTAATATCCAATTCGGCTAATGTTACAACTTAACACTTGATAGGAGAACAATCAAATGTACACTAGGCAGCAATTTGAAGAAATGAGAATAAATTCCGCCAAGGAAATGTCTCAAAATAACTCATTAAAAAAAAATGCCAGTATCAGCGCCTTGGATGTATTTTAACCTCGCTAAAATATGCCTCTCTTGCGATTGATTATTTTAAGAGTGATAAAAATTTCCTTCACTTCTTTGTCAGTAGCGCACAGAAACTGAATTTACTATGTACTCTCGATAAAAGCAGTAGTGAAATCCCTGTTCTTTATGAAGAGATAAAAAACTGCTCACGCTCTGAAATTGTTGAAATATAAAAATATTTGCAAGATCGATATCCTAAAACGCTTGGCGCTTTGGATGATGTAAAAAACGAAGATTCCAGAAGCGATACAACGTTGCTTGAGCCGAATGCAAGGTCGCTTATTCATCGAATAAATCAAAAGAAAAAAGGGTTAATTAGTAAGAACAAAACGGGTGTTTTTGGGCTTGCTAATAACAAGTTGTTTGATGAAATAGATATGAGCAGTAAATTTTTGCAAAAATTATAAAATTAGAAAGTGTCGATCAAACTCGACACTTTCCAATTTTTGGGTTAAAGTATTAATATTATGGATGAAAAATACATTCAAGTTGTTAAGAAAATACTTGCGGAAGAAGCCGATTGGGAAACTGGAATTCCTCGGGACTCTTTACCTTGTATTGAGCTAAGACGTGATCTTGTAACAGTAATTCAGGGAGTGCGAAGATGTGGAAAGTCTGTTTTTATGAAACAGATTATTGATTACCTTCAGATTAAGGATCGCTCATTGTATATCGATTTTGAAGATCCACGCCTAAGTAATATACTCGATAACCATCTACTTGATGCAATAGTTTCTTATCAAGAGGGTGAGTTAGGTATTAAAAATGGTTATTACTTTTTTGATGAGATTCGAAATGTGGATATGTGGGAGAAGTGGCAAAGCAAAAGAGATACTTCATTATCAGTGGATCAAATTCTCGTCTTTTAGCGGGAAAGATGGGCCTTGCCCTTACTGGACGACACATTTCGATTGAAATGAATGCATTTAGTTTTGGTAAATATCAGCAATTTAAAAATGGAAATTTCCAAGATTATCTTAAAGAGGGGGGATTTCCTCTGGCCTTAAGTGTTGCAAATCCCAAGCGGCTACTTAAAGAGTATTTTAGTGGCATTATTGAGAGAGATGTTAGAAGACAGGTCGCTGCACGATCAACCAAGCTGCTTATGCAAGTTGCAAAAACAGTTTTTGAGTCAGCCGGCTCGGAACTTAGTCTTAGAAATGTTGCCAAAAGTTTTGAGACCACTGCAGATACAGTAAAAACCTATCTTGATGCGTTTGAGTCGTGTTACCTTATTCATGCATGTCCTTATTTCACTTATTCAGAAAAAAGACACAAGTCTGGCCTAAAAAATATTACCCGATTGATAATGGACTTCGAGAATCGATCATCACCAAAAATGGTGGAGATTCGGGAAAGAGGTTTGAGACTTACATGTTTCATCTTTTAAGAAATAAATTTGGAGAGATCTACTATTGGCGTGGAAAAGGGGAGATTGATTTTGTTGTTGAAACACAGAAGGGAATTTTGCCCTAAATTTTTGCAAAAACTATAGAATACGATTTTTTTTAATCTGATTAAACTTCCGGCCATTTTTACACAGCATCTGAATAAATATTTACTCATTAATCTTTTTATCGGTACTCCAATTGAATACTGGAATACCGATGACGGATTACTATGTCGATATCCGTTTTTATTTTCAATAATTATTCAATTTTTGTAATTCTTAATTGGGCATATACACTATTACCACCGAGGTTTGCAGCGGAACCCCAGCCATCCGTTACTTTTGCATAGAATGCAATCTGTTGCAAAGATAACGTTTTGCTAGAAGTTAATGTAAAACTCGTTTCTAATCTTGAATTAGTTTGGTAATTCAAACCAGCTCCATTTTCTGAATATTCAGATGATCCAAGTTCAATAGTAGCTGTATCAGTAATGTTCTGAAGTTTTGTTTGAAACGCCTCACATTGGTAACAAGGAGCCGATGCCACAACCTCATATTTTCCAGCTGGGATCTGGAATTGAGTATTCGTCCCTCCTGTCCCCGAAGAGCCGTTTGACAAAGTTACAAATCCACAGTCACCGGTAACGGTATTTAATACCCTGTCGGTATAGGAAGTTGTAGCGCTACCACCATTCGTGGTAGCTGTTCTAACATCTTTTAAATAGCAAGTTTGGGGAGTAATGCTTGCCTCCCTACTGATTGCTTCAAAACCATCTCTTGTTTTCCCATAAAATGTATCATCCGTAATATCATAAACTATTGTCCCTATATCACTCAAATCTTCCACGGCCGTCAACTGATCAATAACAGGTGCTACAAATCTATAAAGTCCTTTTTCATAGGCAAATACGGAAAGAGCAATAATTAATAAACCAGAAATTAAAAAAGTTTTTTTTATCATATTTTTCTCCGATAAAAAGTTAATAAGAAATTATTGTAACCATGTACTTAATATTTTCAAAAATAAAAGTGAAAATTTAATAAATCTTAATTTTCTTAACCAATTACCACTAAAAATAAAATTGACTTTCAAAAAATTAAATAGTCTGGCATTTATATAACAAACATCTCCTCTTAAAATTATCAAGGATAAGAGTGGGGTTATGTAGTTATTTTACTCAAATAAATTTTAAAATATTAGTGACGTGAAAAATGCATAAAATAATAAATTATTTCAGGTTATCTAATAAAGATTCAAACTTTTTTATCTTCTTTTAAAAAAAGACTCAACTTTTTTGCTTGGCTATAATGTATAGAAAATCGGTAAAATATTCTATATTTAATATAGGGTAATAAATCGCTACTCATATATTTTTTTAGCTTAAATTTTTCAATAACAAAACCTTTAATCGAAATGAATATCCCCACAAAACGCTTATAAAACGAACCAAGCAGACATAATTTCAAATAGTCCGCATACCCTTTCTTGATAAATAAATACTTCTCATCATCTGTATTTTTCATACTGATTTGCAATGCCAAAGTTCTACAATATTTATCTAAATCGTCTGACCATGTAGTCGCTAAAAGTCTGACCATCATTCCATTGCCTTTTAATTTTTCACCTTGAGCACATGAACTCGGAGGATTTGATTGACGACTCAAATGAGAAATATCTAACTTTTTTGTTTTCCCAAACAATAAGGCATAGTTTGATAAAAACAATTCAGCTAAAAAAATATCATGCAGTTTTATTTCATCGAGTTTATCAAAAGCATTTTGATATACAACAGTACGGTGAACATCATAAAAATTAGACACATATTTAGCCATATGTGTCCGAACTCTTTCAAAATCATGCTCATCTTCCACGGACGTAGCCGTTTCGTATACGGAGTTATAAAAATAACTTCTATCGCCATACAATCCCGCGTGGCCATCTAAGCATTTTCCTTTAATATAAAAATTATTAACTTTACCTCCACATAAAGCGTAATCTGGATGATTCTCTAAAAAAATAATGCTCTCATATAAGCTATCAAAATTTAAAAAATCATCGTTATCTACCAGAAGAACATATTTGGTTTCAACCTTTTTTAAAGCTAAACTCATTTTCCTATAATAATCAAAATAACCCTGATCCTCTGGATATTCTTGATATTCAATTCTTAACATTTTAGAAAAATATTCAATCTTATTTTTAAAAAATTTATTTTTTGATCCATCAGCAACTATAATTTTAAAAGGACATCTTTGGCTAGATGCATATAAAAACCAACGCAAGGTAAACTTATCTCTACTATACAGTGGCAATATAATCGTCAGATCATTATCATATTTTTGCAAAATCTTATCCTTATCCATGCGTTTACCCCATATATTTCTTGAATAAAAGCACTTTCAGCAATATAGTCGCAATTTAAAATTTGTACAAGATTACTTTTTTTTTAACAAAACAACAAGGGACAGTATCGATGGCCAGCATTATCACACTTCCAACTTTGAGTGACAATCGTGGTTCGCTTACCGTCATCGAAAAAATACTACCCTTTCAAATCAAACGTGTATATTACATCTACGACACACACAAAAATATTCTAAGAGGTGGACACCGCCACAAAGAAGCTACTCAAGCAATTATTTGTCTCTCTGGTGAATGTGAGATTTTTTATAAAAACAACCTTGAAGAAAAAACCATATGTCTAACATCTCCTACCGAATGTATGGTATTACAACCAGAAGATTGGCACACAATGAAACCCAATCTGGATAAGTCAATTCTATTAATCCTCTCATCACACGAATACGATGCATCTGATTATGTTTACGAGGAGTATAAGTGATTTATTACGAAAATCTCAAAGAAGTGAATCGACCCTTTATTGAAGAATTAAAAACATCCTCCATCGATGTAATCGCCTCAGGACAGTATATCCTTGGTGAAAGAGTTAAGCAGTTTGAAGAGGATTTTTCCCAGTACCATAATAATATTTCTTGTAGCGGCGTCGCTTCAGGATTAGACGCCATCACCATTTCATTAAAAACTTGTAATTTCCCTTCTCACTCAGAAGTAATAGTTCCATCAAATACCTATATTGCAACCATCCTTTCAATACTGCAAAACCAATTAATACCTGTCCTGGTTGAACCCAGGCTAGACACCTATAATATTGATCCCTCTAAGATTGAAGAAAATATTACCCCCAGAACCAGGGCAATTGTTCCCGTACATCTTTATGGAAAAGTATGTGAAATGGATTTTATCGAAGCAATCGCTCAAAAATATAATTTAAAAGTGATTGAAGACTGTGCCCAGGCACATGGTGCGCAGTATCTAGAAAGAAAGGCTGGAACTTTTGGTGATTTTGGTGCATTTAGTTTCTATCCAACCAAAAATCTTGGTGCTCTTGGCGACGGCGGAGCAATTCTTGCAAAAAACAAATCCCATGACATGACAATCAAAACTCTAAGAAATTATGGATCTCATGAGAAGTATTTTAACAAAATAATTGGCTACAATTCAAGGCTCGATGAAATTCAAGCAGCCTTTTTATCTGTTAAGCTTAAGCATCTTAATGAAATTAATAACCATAAGAAAAAATTGGCCTCCCTCTATCATAATCATCTTAAATCAGATTTTATCAAACCTCATATTTCCAGTAAAAATGATGACGTTTATCACATCTATAATATCCGACATCCCAAACGAGATTCTTTAAAAAAATATTTACTAGAACACGGTATTTCCACAGAAATCCATTACCCCATACCACCACATCACCAGGAAGCATTCAAGTCTTTAACTTGTCTAAAACAAGCATATCCCATTTCCGAGGAAATTCATCGCACCACACTCAGCCTGCCAATATCATTCGCTCACACCGTAGATGATATTCTTCACACAATTGAAGTTCTAAACAAGTTCTGATTAGCGGTCTGGCCTATTCGCTTTATTTGTAATAAAATCACTTCACTCTTGATCCGGTAATAACAATGCTCAAAAAACTATTCTCGATTTTATCAAAGCATCAAAAAAGAAAAATACTAATCCTCCAGATTTACATATTTATCATGGCTGCACTAGAGATTATTACTGTATTATCTATTTCAGCATTTATTTATCTGATGACAAATCCGAACAACATTAATCAAAATTTCTTTCTAAGAGAAGTCTTGAAAATTACCAGCCTATACAGTAGCGGCAACTCCATCGGAACATTGTCTATTCTTATTTTTTTTATAATTGTAACTTCATCCATTACATCTTTTTATGCGAACCTAAGCATTACAAGGTTCAGCATGCACCTTGGTAACAGCTTGATCGTAAATCTATTTAATTTTTATTTAAAAAAAGATTATATTTTTCACACGCTTAACAATAGTTCTAAATTAATTAACAATGTACATGGTGAAACGACTCGAATATATTCTGGTATTTTTATCCCCTTGTTACAGTTGAATGCTAAATTAATAATATCTCTTTTTCTAATAGTTAATTTATTTTTAACCAACTTCCAGTTTACTATTATCATCATAAGTCTTCTTGCTTTTATATATGTTTTTATTTATTTTTTTGTAAAAGGGATACTAACTAAAAATGGTAAAACCCAGTCTCGTGAAAATCAAAAAAGATATGATCTTATGGGGGAATGTTTTCGCGGAATTAAAGAAATTAAAGTTCTAAATATTGAGGATAGCTTTTATCGCAATTTTAAAACCTCTTCAGAAAAGCTGGCTACCTGCCTTACGACAAGCGCAGTTATTGCTCAATCTCCTAAATTTCTTTTAGAAACAATTGCGTTTGGTGGTTTATGCCTAATGGTCGCTTATCTTGTAAATACAGGTCAATCCATTGAAACAATTTTACCAACTCTTTCAATTTTCACCATCACTGGCTACAAAATGATGCCAGCGATACAGCAAGTTTTTAGTAGCGTCTCTTCTATGAAATCAAACAGCAACGCCCTCGATAATATTTATCTCGATCTAAAAGAAGCAAATCTATTATCAGATACCGCTGATAATACAGATAAAATTATCTCTACTATACCATTTCAAAAAGAAATTACATTTAGCAACATTTCTTTCAGTTACCCAAATGTACCACACAACGCTATTAATAATATCTCACTAAAGATTAAAGCCAACAGCAAAATTGCCTTTGTTGGTAGCTCAGGGGCTGGGAAAACTACCCTTGCAGATATTTTAATAAGCATTTTACAATTTAAATCTGGCCATTTATTTTGTGATAATTTAGAAATAACCCCAAAAAATGTACAATCCTGGCAAAATATTATTAGCTACGTCCCTCAAACTATTTTTTTATCTGACACTTCACTAGCCGAAAATATTGCTTTAGGAATAGAGAAAGATAAAATTGATCTAGAAAAACTCAGACAATCTATTCTTTTATCTGATTTAAAAGCCCATGTTGACTTAATGCCCAAAAAGGAATGGACAACAATAGGCGAATCCGGGGTACAACTAAGTGGGGGACAAAGACAACGCATCGGCATAGCAAGAGCTCTCTACAAGGACACACCAATTTTAATTCTTGATGAAGCAACGAGCGCCTTAGATGGAATCACCGAAAGAAATATTATGAACTCCATAGAACAATTATCGAATAAAAAAACCATAGTAATTATTGCACACCGCCTAAGCACCGTAAAAACATGTGATATAATTTACATGTTTCACGCAGGACAAATAATTGACCAAGGAACATATGATCACCTAATGCTTAATAATTTAACTTTTCAGAAAATGGCATATAACGATAAGAAAAAAGAAGAAATTCGTAATGAAAATTATTAAAAATCTTCTACTGCAAATTTTAACTTTGCTTCATGGACTCTGGAGTAAAAAAAACTTTGAGCATAATGCACGTTTTTGGTCCAATCAAATTCTTTCAACAGTCGCCCATAATTTTACAGGCGATATCGCTAATATTAGCGGAGGAAAAGATCAAGACAAGCAACATAAAACTTATAAGGAATATTTTTCTAATGCCCGGTCCTATACAATAACTAACTATATTAAAGAACTTGATAACGATATTGTCCTTGACCTATCCAAACCCATTGATAAAAATCATGACCTATATCAAAAATATGATGTAGTACTTACCCACACTGTTCTAGAACATATTTTTGATACCCAAACAGCAATATCAAATCTGTGCAGTATTTCCAGGGACATTGTTATTACAATTGTTCCTTTTATTCAAGCATTTCACTGCCGTGAAACGTTTAGTGATTATTGGAGATTTTCCCCTCACGCCGTGATTGCATTATTCAACAAGCATGGATTTAAAACTTTACATATTGATTGGAATGACGATCCTTTCGGAAATATTTATATTTTTCATATCGCTTCAAAAAACCCTGATAAATGGAATACTATTAATAGTTTTAACAAAATTTCAAAAAAAGTTTACCCTGGAATGAAACGCCAGATTTTCCTAACCCCGTTCATTAAAAAAAAAATTAAATATATAGATCCTCTCAATAAATTAAACCAGATTAAATAATATTCATGTTTAAAATTTTATCAATAATAATATCTACTCCGCTTTGTTTATTTGAGCCTATAAATTTTAGTCTATAATCGCTAGAATCATAATAACTCTTTCCCAAGATGGAATTTAAAAGAGCTTGCTTATTACTATAAAGATGAATGAAATCTTCCTTGGGCCCTGGGAAATAAATATCTTTAATATAATTATCAGCGTGAGAAAAAACCTCACTGTTATATTTAGGATAATTTAAAAAAATAAATTTTTTATTATAAAATGATGCTTCTGTTGAAATAGCTCCCGGCATAAAATTCACAATCGTCGCCTCTGATGTACTCAGCAGCTCATTTACAGAACTTGGGTAAAAACTTTCGTCATAAAAAATATTTGCAAATTTATTATATTCTTCAGAAAGAAATCTTTTAAACCTTGATTTTACAATAATCTCATATCCGTGCCCCTGCAGTTCACTTTTAAGAAACTTTAAAATTTCAAGTTCATTTTTAATTAAAAATTTATTTAAACAAAATCTTCTTAAACCTCCCTTTATAAACGTGTAAGCACTGCTTGTGTTAACCGGCAATGGCACAAAAAATATATATTTTTTATTCTCATCTAGATTATATTTACGAGCAACACTACCCTTCGAAAATTCTTCACAATAATACATTCCTACTTCAACTATCTTAACATCTTCATTGTATTTAAATATATCTGCTCTTATCCAATTTCTGGAATATACAAAAAAGAAATCACTATCAAAACTCCTTTCTTTAAATGAGTCTACTCCGTGTTGTACAGTACACCACTTCGTCATCGTTTTTTTTATCTTATACTGTCCGCGCGAACTAAGTGAAAAAACATATTCAATGTTAAATTTTTTAATATATTCAACGATCTCTTCGTTTGTCCTAAAAATCGAAACAAACTCCACTTTTTTAGAAAATTGCGGAACCTGGCTCAAAAAAGGATAATAAAACATCTTCTGGTTTTTATAACTTAACGTCGTCTGATCATATCGATGAAGCAAATGAATTTCACATCCACACTTTAACAATCCTTCTATGATCGGGCCATAAAATTTATAATATAAGTTTCTTTCAACCAAAAACAATATTTTCACTCATATTCCCTTAAATCAAAACAAAGACCCACCTGAAAAAAACGAAATTCTCCTAACAATCCTTTTGAGCATTAAAGTCTCCAATAAGATCCATCAAATGATTCAAACATGTCCTTATTGTAAACACCTTTAATATCAACGAAGACTCCACATGGATTTATTTTCTTCATATAATCCTTGGGACCAAGTTCTTTAAAATTTTTATGAGATACGGCTAGAATAATCCCATCTAATTTTTCCATTTTATCAAATGAAATAAATATTTTTTTAAATTTTTCATCCAGTTCATCTAGATTTATCCACGGATCATAAATTTGAACATCAACACCAAAATCGTGAAGCTCTGTTATAATATCAAAAACCTTGGAGTTTCTAAGATCAGGACAGTTCTCTTTAAAGGTCAAACCAAGAATCCCAATTTTGGCATTTTTAATTTTATGTCCTTGACCAATCATTAACTTCACAGTTTTTTCAGCCACAAATTTAGCAACTTCATCATTAATTTTTCGACCAGATAAAATAACCTGAGGATGGTACCCAAGCAGAATTGCTTTATGCGTTAAATAATAAGGATCAACGCCAATGCAATGTCCGCCAACCAGCCCCGGATAAAATTTTAAAAAATTCCATTTGGTAGAAGCTGCTTCTAATACTTCATGGGTATCAATGCCCATTTTATCAAAGATCAACGCCAGTTCATTCATCAGAGCAATATTAATATCCCGCTGGGTATTTTCAATTACCTTGGCAGCTTCGGCGACTTTGATTGAAGATGCTTTAAAAATTCCCGCGGTTACCACTGAAGAATAAACATTTGCAACAATATCAAGACTCTCTTTATCTTGGGCTGAAACAACTTTTTTGATCTTGGTAAAAGTATGCTCTTTATCACCTGGATTAATTCTTTCTGGAGAATATCCAATTTTAAAATCAATTCCCCCCTTCAGTCCTGAAAATTTTTCTAAAATAGGAATACAAATATCTTCACAAACCCCAGGATAGACAGTTGATTCATAAACGACTATATCACCTTTTTTCAAAACTTTTCCGACACTTTCGGAAGCCTTGATCATAGGGGTCAGATCCGGGGTTTTGGCATCATCAACCGGAGTTGGTACAGTCACAATAAAAAAATCGGCAGATCTAATTTCCTCCAAGTGACATGTGTAGAGCACGTTGGTTTTTATAAGCAGATCATCCTCGACTTCAAGCGTATTATCTTTTCCTTTTTTTAACTCATCTATTCGTCTGGAATTTATATCAAATCCAAAAACTTTATTTTTCATACCAAGATGAACAGCAACTGGTAACCCAACATATCCCAACCCGATTACTGCAATCTTTCTAGTATGCATACAAACATCCCTCGCATAAGCGTCAACCTTGTTTTTTAATTTCGCCGATCATACATCATTTCATAGCATATTTTCAAAAATAATATGTTTTCTGCTATGCACATTCTTTCCTTATATATTTCTCTGTGCTAGTTTGTCTTTGTCATTTCGAATAGACCCAGGGAGTAAGCGATGAAAGGCATTATTTTAGCTGGTGGCGCAGGTAGCCGCCTTTATCCGATTACACAAATTATCACCAAACAACTCCAACCTATCTACGATAAGCCTATGATTTATTACCCCCTTAGCCTTCTGATGATGATGGATATTCGGGAAATATTAATTATATCAACTCCACATGATATTCCCCATTTTAAAAATTTACTCGGAACAGGCAACAATTTAGGAATCAACATCTCCTACGAAATCCAACAAGAACCCAAAGGAATTGCTCAAGCCTATATAATTGGTGAACAATTTATCAATCACGATCACTCCATGATGATTTTAGGAGATAATTTATTTCACGGTGATTTTAATAATTTCAGGGTTGCAGTTAACAATCAAATTAACAATAAACAAAATATCAAAGCACATGTATTTGCTTATCCAGTAACTGACCCACAAAGATATGGCGTTGTAGAATTTGATAAACAAAGTGGTAAAGTTTTATCGATAGAAGAAAAACCCACTAACCCCAAATCTAATTTTGCGATTCCGGGTCTTTATATCTTTGATGGGACTTCCTGTAAGAGAGCCAAAGAAATAACTCCTTCCCAAAGAGGCGAATTAGAAATTACTGACTTAATCAAATCTTATCTTAATGAAGGAACTCTTAAGGCTGAAGTCATAAATAGAGGAATGGCATGGCTCGACACTGGTACTCCCCAATCATTACTGGAAGCAAGCTCTTACATCGCAGTACTGGAACAAAGACAGGGACTCAAGGTGGCATGCCTTGAAGAGATCGCCTTAAGAAACCAATTCATAACTATTGAGCAACACCAAAAAAATAT
This sequence comes from Bdellovibrionales bacterium RIFOXYC1_FULL_37_79, assembly GCA_001770015.1. Lineage (GTDB taxonomy): Bacteria > Bdellovibrionota > Bacteriovoracia > Bacteriovoracales > Bacteriovoracaceae > XYC1-FULL-37-79. The sequence continues at coordinate 179,571 of MEQB01000011.1, read as the reverse complement.
TGCTCAGATTCCAACCAGTTATTACAAAGAATATTTAATGAATATACTAAAAGAATTTTAAGGAATTATAACAATGAAAACCATCTTACTTACCGGTTGTGCCGGATTTATCGGAGCAAATTTCCTAAAGACAATCGCTGCTTTCAATAAAAATTATAATTTTATCATACTGGATGCCCTGACGTATGCCGGCCACTACCCTACTATCGAAAATGATATTGCCACCAATTCTCATTTTAAATTTATCAAAGGTGATATTCGAAACAGAGAAGTTGTTGAAACTATTTTCAAAGAAGTAAACATTAGCGGCGTTATCCACTTCGCAGCTGAAAGTCATGTGGATAATTCCATTATTAATCCCAATATTTTTGTGGAAACCAATGTCCTTGGAACTTTGAATCTTTTAAATGCGGCCCTAAGACTCGGGGAATCCGATATCCGTTTTCTTCATATCAGTACGGACGAGGTTTATGGCCAACTCAAAGAGGCTGATCCAGCTTTTTGTGAAACCACCCCGATCGCTCCCAGCAGCCCCTATAGTGCCTCTAAAGCTGCTTCCGATTTGCTGGTAAGAAGCTATCACGAAACCTACAAAATGGATGTCCTCATCACTCGCTGTTCTAATAATTATGGCCCTTATCAATTTCCTGAAAAGTTAATTCCACTTATGATTCATAACGCTTTAAATGACAAAAAATTACCCGTTTATGGCGATGGAAGAAATATTCGTGATTGGATTTATGTTGATGACCACTGCGAAGGAATCTGGCAGGCCTTTTTAAAAGGAAGAAAAGGTGAAGTGTATAACTTTGGCGGAAATTCCGAGATGAGAAATATTGATGTGATTAAAACCATTCTCAAACAAGTTGGCAAACCTGAATCGCTCATTTCTTTTGTTGAAGACAGAAAGGGACACGATTGGAGATATGCCATTAACTTTAATAAAGCGAAAAAAGAATTGCAATGGCAACCCAAAACTCTTTTTTCTGACGGCATAAAAAAAACTGTTCATTGGTATATTGAAAATGCCTCTTGGATCAACTCAGTTATTAAAAAACAATAGGTGTCATAATTTATGGAAATCATTAATTTACAAATCCCCGACGTTAAAATAATCATCCCTCAAGTATTTTCTGATCCCAGAGGTTCTTTCCAAGAAAGTTATAGCCAAAAAAGATTTTCAGCAAATAGTTTAAACTTTGATTTCATACAAGATAATTATTCGATTACCTCAAATAAAGGAACCGTCAGAGGATTACATTTTCAAACCGAACCAATGACTCAAACAAAGTTAATAAAAGTTACAAGAGGAACAATTTTTGATGTTGTTGTCGATCTTCGAAAAAACTCTCCTACATTTAAAAAACATTTAATTATTGAACTTAACAGTAGCAACCATAAACAACTATTAATACCCAAAGGCTGTGCCCACGGATTTTGTTCTTTATCTGACGACTGCCATATTCTTTACAAAGTAGACAATTTCTACTCTCCCGCCCACAATGCCGGTATTATATGGAATGATCTAACGCTAAATATTCCTTGGCCTTCCAAGTCTCCACTCTTGTCAGAGCAAGATCAATTGTGGCCAACTTTCGAAAATGGATATACCTTCTAAGTTGGGTTTTATTAATCTTTTAACTGATCTATAAATATTTTTACCCATATATTGCAATTGACTCGATCTCGTCTTCGATTTTTGAAACTTCTGGTTGAGTCATACCCTTCAAATCCGTTTGATTAAGACCTATGATCTCGCGGGCCTTCTCCGATATCCATATCAAAGATTGATGCAAAGCTCTTGGTATTATTCTACTCAAAAGGGAGAAAAACTACAAATGACTACAAGCTAGTTTGGAAAACGGTTTTTTGAAAGAAGTCCTAAAAGTTCTGGCAAAACTCATTTTCACTTATCATATTTTTTAAGCCGTTCACCTATCAAAGCAAGTGACGCTTCATATGACCAAATCTCTGGGGCACTCTCGAACAAAAGCAATTTGAATGAATCGTTGTATGTATTCTCCAAGGCTGCCAGAACTGTTTTTCTGAATTTTGAACCTTTGCTGATTAATGGATGCTCTTTCACCACTTCAAACGGAGTAGATACTATTGCTTTTTCGATCTTGGTAATCAGGTTTTTAATTTGATTTGCAGTTTCTTCACCTGGTATTAGGGCCAAGTCACATTCTTCAGAAAATCGTTGAGTTATTTTATAGGCCTTTGAAAGCGATCTTCCACCCTTGAATACAACCCTATCGGAAAAACTAGACTTCGATCAATTATGAAGCACAACCGTGATCCAATAATCTTTTTCAACCATATGCTCTTGAATGGAATATTTCTTTGCCGCCCCTAAAATTGCAGCACGAAATTCTTCAGGGTTTTTATGCAGATTCATTTTGTAGTCTCCACTTTTTTGAATCCTTCAGATTATCAGCAATTCCCCCGACCCGATAAACACTATTAGGGTTAAGGCCCTTCCTTAGCTTTTCTGAAAGAGACCGATCAATGGAAGAAAGAATATTCCCCAGTATTGCACATACACGAGGAGGATAATCCATGGAGACGGCAACAAGAAGCTTTCTTTCTTGTTTATTGAGACCTTTAATCACTTGCAAAATCCAGCGTACTGTTGTCTTCAGCTCTGAATCCATAATCAATTTAACATTTTTTATTACTTCCAAAATTAGTATTAAGTTTTTTGTCTGCTCTGTTATTCTGGGCCTGATCCGAACATATCGAATCCGAGTGTTGCCAAGCGTTGTGTTATAACTGGATTTATTATTTAAAACCTCTATGACTGATGGTATTTGGGTTGTCAGCCCCAATTTATTGTAAAGGCAGAGTCCCCCAAGGCACTTGTCTTGACTTTGCTCTATTTTCATAGAAATTATTTCGATAGGAGAAGATGAAGCAGGACCAAGTCTCGTTTCTTTAGACTTGGAATATATCCCATTTTGTAAACGTACAATGACCCCTTTTTTTTGCAATCTAGAGAGGGCTCTTGTGATTGCCTTCCTCGACCAGGATTCGGGAAATGAATCTGGAGTAATGACCGCTCCATCGGGCATTTTCTTGATTCTTTTTAAAATAGAAGTGGCAATTTTTTCTTTCATCTTGTCCATATTTTAGGCCTAAAATATGGACAAATTAAGTCTCCTGGAAAAGGATAATTTTGGTGACAAGATACTTTTAATTTATTTCTTCTTCTCTGAATAATTAAAGTCTTTTTCAAAAGCGCTTATCAACTTAATTATGGTATCCCATGAAGGAACATCACCCGCAAACATATCTCTCATCGCTTTATAATCTGCTTCCATAGCCTTCATAACTTTTTCTTCTGGAACAAGTCTTAAACTTCCTTTTTTTGCAGTTAAATATTGAGCCCAAGCAGCTTTAAAATAGATATTTTTATGTGCCGCAACTTTTTCAAGAAGCTCTTCATTTTCTAGTGCCCTGGTTTTCCCAACTGAATTCAAAAGACAGTAGAAATCAAAAAAATGTCTAGACTGTCTTTCTGGAACATTTTTATCGTTAGGATAATGCGAATATTTATGCAGGATTGTGGCCTTTTCCAAAAAGGTCCTCTCTATATTTAAAACTCATATTTCAGCATCCATTTGATTAAGTGGTGATGGTAAAATTTCGGTAATATAAGGTGAAATCTTGTGCATACTCACTGACCAATGATCTGATCTAGCACCTAGCTCAATCTTCACAACTGGTTTTATGTATTCAGAAGATTTGGCCGTTAATTTGGGATACATGAAAAGAATTGTCTGGCCGTCATTATCTTCCTCATCAATTTCTAGCTTCCAGCCTTTTAGGCCAAGCTTAGATTCGATAACATTTTTTAGTCGGCCATAGAGATCACCTTGGACAAATTTCTTGCAAGCAATTCCCAACTCTTCGATTAATCTTTTTGCTTGCCTAGGCCCAACGTTCGCAGGTTCTTTATTATCCTTAAATCCCAAAGAGGCTCGTTCAACCGAGATATCAATATCTTCAGAAAATCTATTAATGACTTTATAGACTTTGGATAATGAAGTTCCACCTTTAAAAGTGAAGTTGTCTTGAATATGATCTAATTCAAAGAGTTTTTTTAGTATCCAACAAACCCAAAAATCTTTCTCGATTAAATCTTCTGAAAGACCTATATCAACCTCTTATTTGCTAAAAATTGCAATTCTATTTTCTTCTGACAAATCTAAAAACCTATCCATTTGATCCTTACACAATTTTTGTATTAATAATTTTGCTTATCCAAACAGGTGCAAATCTAGAATCTTCTTTTAAAATTTTTTTATCAATAACACTAAGCTTTTTTTTAATGATATTGATTTTTTTTTCATCAATATACTCTTTCCCTAAATACTTTAAGGCCTGTACAACTAGTCCGGAAATTTTTCCTGCCATTGTCATATTTTTAGGAGTCGTTTTTTTAAAAATAAGATCTATTTTTCCAATTTTAATTTTTTTGTTCTCACCATCAGTGAGAAACACCACTCTTGCAGGGACTTGCTCAGACAACCCGAGTAGGTTAGCTGCATAGGCACCAGATGGTTGGATTCTTATTTGATATTTTTCAGCTAAAGCTTTAGCGACAGAACGGACGTCAGGAGGCATCGTTCCTAATAATTCATTTTGCTTAGGAAAATAATATATTCCATGTGCAACTCTACTAATTTCTCCACGTCCTGTAAGACGATGAAGAGTAACATGAATTGCCTCTTCACTTCCAAGATCAATCAGGTCGTTAGTGGTAAAAACCCATCCCTCTCCATGCTGGTGGATACAATCTATAACTTTTTGTTTAACAGTTTTGTTCATAATTTATCCTGTAAGAATTTTACCATATTTTTTCTTACACAAAAAGGAAGAAGTGTAATAAAAACATATATTTTTTTCTTACACTTTGTGTGAATTCAATTACTTATGTGGTTTAAATAAATTTCACACCCTCGGACTTTTCCGGGAAGGGTAGGTACGCATAGATTAATACGCTTAAAAAAAGAAATTGCGAACTATTTACTTCAACGACCATGGGTCATAAACTTAAAACCAATAAGACGAGGTCCTTATGCGCAACAGATGTTTTAAAAATGGATATACCTTTTAAGTATGAAAATTCTTATTTTAGGAAACAAAGGACAACTGGGGAGTGATCTAACTAAAGCACTTTCTGCCAACTCATCTTACACCACTCTTACCACCGACTCTGACGAAGTAAATTTTGAAAATCCTAGTGAGTTAGAAGAATTGTTTAACCATCTGGATAAGGTTGATTATGTCATCAACTGTGCCGCTTGGACCAACACCAACCTTTGCGAACAAAATCCGTCCAAAGCTTTCCTGATTAACGCCCATTCCTTAAACCCCATTTCCAAGTATTGCAATAAACACTCCATACCTTTAATCCACTTTAGCACTGACTACGTTTTTGATGGGGATAAAGCCACGCCCTACTGCGAAACCGATCTGGTAAATCCCATCAATGTTTACGGTGATAGTAAATTAAAAGGAGAGCAATACATTATAGCTAATCATAAAAAATATTATATTCTCCGCATAGCTTCGGTGTTTGGCGCACAGGGCATTGGAGGTAAGGGTATAAATATTATTGATACCATCGTGTCCAAAGCACGAGAAAACCATGAAATCAAATTTGTTACCGACCAAGTTATATCTCCCACTTATACCCAAGAAGTTGTCAAATGCGTGTTAAAAATTCTTCAAACTCCTGACTTTGAATACGGGATTTATCACTTCGCTTGCCAAGGAGCATGTACCTATTTTGAATTGGCCAATAAAGTAGTCGAGTTGCTGGGTCTTAAAAATGTAAAAGTTCTCCCGATTAGCTCCAAAGATTTTCCCACCGTCATCAAGAGACCAAGATATTGTGCTTTATCAACTGAAAAAATCAGTAAATTATATTCTCCCAAAAGATGGGAAGATGCTCTACATGATTATTTAAAAGAGAAAGGATATCTAGGAAAGGAATTATTTTAGCTGGTAGTGCCGGAAGCCGATTTACGACAAACCTATGATCTATTATCCACTAAGCCTTCTGAAGAATGTGAGTAGCCTTTCACTGTGATCAGACAACACTAAGGCTTAAAAATTTTCATCCGAAAAAACTCAAATGTTGTTGCAATTGTATCCCACTCAAACTCATCGAGAAGGGCCCGTTCATCCAAGCCTATTTTGATATTGTCTAAATCCCAAAGGCCTCCTCTGTCACGTTCAATATCGAGACACATTCTTTCGATCTGTTGTTTTACTATAACTTCAGTTAGATTTTCCATTATGTCTCTTAGATCCTTCATAATGTTACTCTCCATCGAAATTCGCAAGATCACTTCCACTACATCAACAAAATCTTTTTGCCTCTCTGGATTATGATAATACGATCTCATCTTGAGATAGATAAGTGCCAAAGGATTTGGAATATAAATATTTTTTTCAACATGAAGTGGATTATGTTTCGCAAAGGCCATTCCTTCAAAATTAAAACTTTCACCAACTGACATCATGGCCTTTGCTTGTTTTTCAAGAGAAGGGTCCGTAGTAAAAGTCAAAAAATCAACATAAGCATACACACCATTCACTTTTTGTGGATGATAGCGATAAGGATGAATATCATCCCTCCTATATCCTTGCTTAAGAAGATCCTTACAAACATCCTGATACTCGGAGGAGTTACCAAGATACTCAATGGTAAAATCAGCATCACCGGTTCGCCTGGAAAATTTTTTTAACCAACCTTGCATTTGATAAACATCAAAAATACAAGCTCCAATTAGAAATGTTTTTGATTTTTGTTTTTCTATAGCATCAAGTAATCCTGGTAAACAAAACTCAATATCTTTTTTCCATTTTTCAATAATTACTTTTTCGAGCCTCATTAAAATATTTCTCCAGAAGAGATTTTTTTTCTTCTTTAACTCTTCCTTCCTCGTAATTTAATCCCCAAAGATATCTAAGAAGATTGAGTTCTCTAATATATTCAGGAATACGCGCATCCCTGCTAGAAATTCTGGTTCTGAATCTTTCGCTATGAATACCCGCAATCAATGGTGTCACAAAAACAAGATTTTCAATTTCACCTTTTTTGGCAGGTCTTAAATCCATTGCATTCACAACATCAGCTATTTGATCCGCCCTTACCACAACGTCATACTCTGACATTCTTAAAACACCCATTGCTTTCAAATAACCAAGTCCTCCTATTTCAATTTCGATATTTTTTTTCTTCAACAAAACAACCTTATCCATAAAAGCTGAAGCACCAGTCTTATTCTTGAAACTATATTTTCTAGTTTGTTTTGTTTTAAAAGGTGTCATCTTCCTCTTAGTAAGAGATAGATCGAATGCATAATACCACCAAGACAACTCTAAATTAAGAAAACTCTCTTTTAACTGCAAAAGTGTTTTAACTCCAAAGGCCGTCATCATCTGACTTATTTTAGGCTGAGAGAGACCATACTTATGTGATATTTGAGATGGTTTTTTTTGAATTTCTTGCTCATCCAATTTTAAAACAGTATCCACTATCTCAAGCCCTGTCGGAGAAACAATCAACGTTGGGCCAAATTTATTTACAAAAAAACTCCCCAATATTGGACTTGATTTAACCTCTCGATCATTGCTTGAAAAAATCTTGATCTCACAATCTGGAATACAATAGGAGATTCGCTTCTCTTTCAGTAAAATAAGATCTCTCTCTTTTAATGAAGAACAAATAATTCCAAATTTCTCTTTTGGATGAACAAGCGTAATCACTCGCAGGACATCCTTCAGTGAATCTCTATTGGATAATTTAATAAATTTTATATTTTCTTTCTTATTGAAAAGTCCATAATCAGTTTTCAACCAACTATTTTCATTAAGAATATCAATATCTTTGGTCATAAGCTTCTCCTATTTATCATGATAACATATATTCTAGTTTATCCTTATAAATTTCATCAATATATTTAATATTTGTGTAATTACAATTAGTTATATTGAAATATTATGTTTTATTTAAATAAATTTATTTTGATTTATCAAAAAATATAGACAACTACAGCTCGACGCGCCAACCCCAAGAAGACACATCTAATAAATTGACATCTGTTAAGCTTGTCCATCATAATTTTTAACATATGAACGCCCCAATCGCTTTATTTGTCTATAATCGTCTAGATCATACTCAACGCACCGTCGAATCACTAAAGAAAAATATTGGTGCCGATCAAAGCACCCTTTTAATCTTTTCAGATGGGCCAAAGAATAAAAGCGATTTTGAAAAAATCAAAATTCTGCGGGAATATTTAAAAACGATTTCCGGGTTTGGTGAAATTAACTTCATTGAAAGAGAGAAAAATCTTGGTCTGGCTGAATCGATCATTACCGGGGTCACTGAAGTCGTAAACCAATTCGGAAAAATTATCGTTTTGGAAGATGATATGCTGACATCACCTTATTTTCTTACGTTTATGAATGAAGCCTTGGATAAATATGAACACGAAACTAAAGTTTGCGCTATTCATGGATATGCTTATCCAGAAGTAAAAAGCGCCTTCTTTCAATACTTCCTTCGCATGTCTGATTGCTGGGGATGGGCAACCTGGCAGGATAGATGGGCCTTATTTCAAAGAGACGGTTATGAACTATTGACTCAAATTACTAATCAAAAACTAGTTGAACTTTTTGACTTTGAAGGCAGTGCCAACTACCTTCAGATGCTCAAGGAGCAAATACTGGGACTTAATAACTCTTGGGCAATAAGATGGTACGCCTCTACATTTTTAAAAAACAAACTTGGATTATTTCCCAGCAAATCCCTGGTTCGCAATATTGGTACTGACGGTTCTGGTCAGCACTGTCAAATGGATCACTCCATGGATATTGACTTATCCCATGAAAAAATGATTTTATCCGATCTTTCCATCACGGAAGACCAGACGGCCAGAAAGCAGCTAATTAATTTTTTTAACGAAAAAATAAAGTCTCCCGGCATGCTTGATAAAATTAAAAAATATCCCGTGTACCTGCTTCCCAAAATCCTGATTAAGAAAATTAGAAATTTTATTTTAGAGAATGATAAAGCGGGCTATTTTGGCAATTACCGGTCGTGGGAAGAGGTCAAAAACATATCCACAGGATACGAACATAATACCATTTTAAATGCGGTTGAAAAATCATTACAAAAAGTTAAGCGAGGAAAAGCTGCCTTCGAGAGAGATTCGGTGCTTTTTTACCAGCATGAATACTCCCAACCACTTACCCAGATCCTAAAGGATATCGCAGGTTCCAACTCATCCAGGTTATCCGTCCTTGATTTCGGCGGATCACTGGGTAGCCTTTATTATCAAAACAAAAATGCTTTTTCTAATCTGGATTTATTCGAATGGTGCATAGTCGAGCAAGACAGTTTTTTTTTAGCGGGAAAAAAACAATTTGAAGACGGGGTATTACATTTTTATAGACATATTTCGGATTGTTTAAATGATCGACGCCCGGATGTACTGCTTTTATCCAGCGTCCTTTCTTATTTGGAAAATCCTTTCCACACTCTTGAAAGCCTCCTGGCCTACAACTTCAAATGGATCATTATAGACCGAACCCTATTGATGGCCGGTCCGCAAAACCGGCTCACTTTGCAAAAAGTCCCCCCTTCCATTTATGATGCTTCATACCCTTGCTGGATTATTTGCCAGAATCTTTTGTTAAATTTTTTTGCAAAACAATATAACTTGAAATATCAATTCAATGCCCTCGGCGGAGTAATAAAAATAAAACCGGATCATGAAATTGCCGCTTTCAAAGGATTTTTATTTGAACATAAATAGCGGGCCTAAAAAAATTGTGCTGATTTCCAGGAAAATCGCCTTTACCTTTCCCCTATCCTTTGCCTATCTGGCCGGTTATTTAATGGAAAAAAATGAACCAGTGGAAATACTCTTTAGAGGTAACGACAGTCCTTTAAAACTAGTTGATAAAATCATCGCTTCTAATCCTTTAATCGTTGGTCTCGGGGGACTATATCCTGAGCTGAAAGAAATTGGTCAAATAATCCAATTACTAAAAACCAAAGCTCCCGATATTCCAGTGGTAATAGGTGGGCAAATGGTATCTCCCACTCCGGAGTTTGCTCTGGAAATTACCGGCGCAGACTATGGGGTTATTGGAGAAGGCGAAATTATTTTACATGAACTCATCACTGCTTTAAAAAACAATTCTGATGTATCCACTCTCCAGGGCATCGTTTTTAAAAAAAATGGAAAAATAATCAACACCGGGCCTGGAAAATATATTAAAGACCTGGATACGCTGCCACCCATCCCATATAAATTGTTCCCTGAAAATGAATGGCTCCATATAGGGAAATGGTATGCACACAACTTTCCCCAACCAATTTTTTGGAAATATAGGGACCGGGTGGTTAATATTCATGGAGGAAGAGGCTGCCCGTTTATCTGTAATTTTTGTTACCATCATAGCAAACCCAGATATCGTTCCATAAAAAACATGCTGGATGAGGCCCGAAATGCCATTGATCAATTCAATGCCAATTTTATTTATTTTTCTGACGACTTGGTTTTGGCCACCCCCAAGCGGGCCTTGGAATTGGTTGATGGTATCAAGGCAATGAATCTAAAATTTGACTATTCCCTCTCCGCCAGATTCGATGTTTTGGATAGAATTGACAACCAACTCTTATTGGAACTCAAACAAACCGGTTGCCGCATCATGGGACTTGGGATTGAATCCGGTTCTGATAAAGTCTTAAAAGAAATTGGTAAAAACTGCACTTCTGACATGATCCTTGCCAACATCAAGCGACTGACCAACGCCGGAATTCATCCAACAGTATCCATTCAAGTGGGACAATTTAATGAAACCAGTGAAGATGTTGAAAAATCCATAGAATTGGTTAAAAAAACCATGCGGGTCAATCCCAATATTCAATATGCTTTCACCATAACCACACCCTTTCCCGGATCAAAACTTTATGATCACATCATTTCATCAGGTCTTTTAAAGTCTGATCAAGATTTTTATAAGAGATATTTCTCCAAAGAAAACATCACCCAATCTGGTGATTGGAACCAGGTAACCAATCTGTCTAAAATGTCTCACGAGGAGATAATTTATTATCTCAAAAAAATAAATACTGTATACAAGGATGAGCAATCAAGTGCCTTTGGCATTATTTTTAAATTTTTTGAATCTATCAACGGATTATTCATCAAGGCCAATAAATTTTTACTAATCTTTATTTTTAATAGAGTGAAAAAATACAAAGCAGGTTATACCCTCTGGCGCATCTATGAAAAAATCATAGAGCGAATTTTTATCACACTTGAAAATATTAATCTCTATTTAAGAAGAACCTGATTGATTTAGTCGATTATATGTGCTTTGTTTTTAAATTTCAAAAAAAAGACTTATCTTAAAATAAATTTGGCCCTATTATTTGAATAACAACAAACTGATCATGTGAAACTTCTTTGGTGGAGTTATTATTGCAAGACACAAATTTTACTTTGATCATCGAAGCCGGAAAAAACAAAAAGCAATATTTTAAAGATATATGGCACTACAGGGAACTTTTTTATTTCCTCGCATGGCGCGATATATTGGTACGTTACAAACAAACCGTAATAGGTATTCTGTGGGTGATCATCCGGCCATTGTTAACCATGATCGTTTTTACCGTGATATTTGGGAAAATTGCCAAACTACCATCCGAAGGAGTCCCCTACCCATTGTTAGTTTTTTCGGCCATGTTGCCCTGGCAATTTTTTTCAAACGCCTTGCTCGATAGCAGTAATAGCTTGATAGGAAATGCCAATATGATTTCCAAGGTATATTTTCCCCGCCTGGTCATGCCCACCAGTGCTGTCATAGTCAGTTTTGCTGACTTTGTTATTTCATTTTCCATCCTCATAATGGTTATGATTTGGTATCGTTTTACACCCAGCCTAAATATTCTATTTCTTCCATTTTTTATTTTTATTACCTTTATGGCAGCACTCGGTGCAGGACTTTTTCTGTGTGCTCTTAATGTAAAATACCGGGATTTTCGTTATGTTGTTCCTTTTGTTATCCAACTCGGTCTCTATATTTCTCCGGTAGGTTTTAGCAGTCACATTGTACCGGAAAATTATAAGCTACTTTATGCTTTAAACCCCATGGTAGGGGTAATCGATGGATTCAGATGGGCGCTTTTAGGAAATACTCCACTTTATATACCAGGACTGCTAGCATCCTTACTGACCGTATTTTTTATATTCATCAGTGGGTTATGGTATTTTCGTAAAACCGAAAAAGACTTTGCGGATGTCATATGAGCAACACCATAATTAAAGTTGAAAATTTATCCAAACGTTATGTAATCAAACATCAAAACCGGGAACGTTATACAACCCTCAGGGATGTAATCACCAACACGTTTAATTTTTCAAATAAAAAAAAGCTTCATACCAGCGAGGAATTTTGGGCTGTCAATAATCTTTCATTCAATATAGGCCAAGGTGAGCGCCTGGGTATTATCGGGCGCAACGGTGCAGGAAAATCAACCTTGCTAAAATTGATAAGTCGGATAACTGAACCGACCATGGGAAAGATTACATTAAACGGACGGGTGGCCAGTCTTTTAGAAATTGGTACTGGTTTCCATCCGGAACTAACTGGACGCGAAAATATTTTCCTTAATGGTGCGGTATTGGGAATGAGACGTCTTGAGATCAAAAAAAAATTTGATGAGATTGTATCGTTTGCGGAAATCGAACAATTTCTTGACACTCCCGTCAAACGTTATTCCTCCGGGATGTATGTCCGCCTGGCCTTTGCCGTAGCCGCTCACTTGGAACCCGAAATACTGATCGTGGATGAGGTACTGGCTGTTGGCGATGCTCACTTTCAAAAAAAATGTCTAGGTAAAATGGAGGATGTGGGTAAAGAGGGAAGAACGGTTTTGTTTGTTAGTCATAACATGATGGCCATCAGGCAATTATGCCCGCGATGCATTTTAATCGATCAAGGTAAACTGATCATCGATGACAAAACCAATACCACTATAAATCACTATAACCAGATTTCCAAGAATACAAAAATTGATGAAAAAACCCATATTCACAACGAAAAATTGCGTAGAGGCGAAGGCGCTATTCGATTTACAAAAATTGAGATTACCAATGCTCTCGGTGAAAGCTGCCCATCCTTTAAAATTGGCGAATCAATTTTTTTTAAAATGTCTTATAAAGTATTTAAAATAATGGATGGTGTAAAAATTCATATTGCACTTAAATCAGGCATCTCCAGGGAAACCGTCACCAATTTTGAACATATATTATTGGACAACCCTGTATTGCCCGACACCGAAGGCGATGTTACGCTGGAAATTGCTGCCCATCATGTAATTCGCTCCGGAGAATATCCTTTATATTTTCATCTTGCAGATAAACATGATTCACCCGCCAGTATTGATGTGGTGGACGAAGTAACCCTACCACTGGTCATCTCAGAGGAAAGTGATCTTCATACCCCGGGCATTCCCATGCGAAGCGGTTGTTTTTCTGTCCCTTCCCGCATCATCGAAAGTAAAATTCATTCCCCAAATCACCATGCATAATGAGGTCACGAATGTCGCATAACGAGTCCTTCGATGAAATAAATGAGATTTTGCCAGCCATCATCCTGGTGAGGCTTGATTCCCAAAGACTTCCAGGAAAAGCATTACTTGAAATCAACCATACCAAACTGATTGAATTCCCTTTAAAAGCGTTGGCAAGTCAAAAATCTTTTCGCCCTATCATTGCAACCTCTGATAGAAAGCTGGATGATCCTCTGGAAGAGCTTGCCAAAAAATACCACATTGAAATTTTCAGAGGCGAATTGAATAATGTTGCCCAAAGGGTTTGTGATTGCATTCAATATTACCAATTAAATTCATTTGCCCGCATCAATGGCGATAGTCCTTTTTTGCAAACCGATTTATTACTTAAAGGATATAAGATATTTCTTGAAAACCAGCTTGATTTCATAACCAATCTGTTGCCCAGAACTTTTCCGTACGGAATTAGCTTAGAGATTTTCAACGCCAAGGTATTTCTGGATCATATGAATCACACCAAAGACAGTTACCATACCGAACACATTACTTCATTTTTTTATAAGAATAAGGATCAATTTAATTTTCAAAATATATCAATGGGAGAAAAAATCGATGCCAGCAATGTTCATCTCACCGTTGATACCAAACAGGATTTTGATTTTTTTGAAAAAATGCTAAACTTTGATAATTCTATTCTAAATAAAGGTTTAGATGATATCATATTACTATATAAAACTCTCAGAAAGGACTCTTTATGATTAATATTTTTTCTATCAGGCCCAAGGGGTTTAACATCGGCAATGATGTAATTTATCTGGGCCTTAATCATTTTATAAGAATGGCTTTTAAAAACAATTTCAATGTTATCTCAATACCGGCAACCTCCAAATATGAAAGTCAAAAAAAAGCAGGGTTAAGTTCACAAACAGTTTACGAAATCAATCAATTTGGCCACGGTGCTATTATCGGAGGTGGAAATTTATATGAAAACAGTGAACTGGAAATTGATCCGGTTGCATTAACAGCATTATCCAGACCGTTAATGATTTTCAGTGTATCACGAGGAAAAATTTATAATAAAAATCTTCAATTGGTTGATCGCACAGATGTTATGACTGATGCGAAAATCGCTCTTTTAAATACTCGCGCCAATATTTCATTATCCCGTGATATTGCAACCCATGACCATATCAAATCTCTGGGAATACATACCGTTATCGGCGGTTGTCCCACCCTTTTTATTAATGAAATGCCCCAACACGTTGTCCCCCTGCTGGATTCCGACAAAACTGATGCATTAATTTCAATCCGAACACCGTCATTAATGAGTGTCCCGACTTCATTTCAATATCAAGTCCGAGAAGATATTCTCGGAATTATCCGCCTGTTAAAAAACAAGGGGTATCACAACATAAGACTACTTTGTCATGACCATCGCGATATCCCATTTGCCGATTCTTTTAATCTGGATTATTTATATACTGAAGACGTATATACATACCTGACCTATCTTAGAAATACCCGCTTGGCGGTAACCTACCGATTGCATTCTTTTGTTCCCTGTCTATCTTTAGGCATACCCACCATCAAGATTAGCTACGACCAGCGGGCCATTAGCATGCTTGAAACATTAAAACTTTCTGATTGGAATATTAATATGGTCAAGCAAAATGTATTGAATGAGGTTGAAAACCGGCTAAATAATCTGAAGGACTTGAATAATTTATGCAATTCCCTGAAAAAAAATTCATGGCCCAATCTCAGAGAAAATATGTTTAAGGCCAGTGAAAGGTTTGCAAAATTAGTATTGGAATCAACATGAATAACATTCATATCATTGCTGAAGCTGGCACAAACAATAATGGCCGCCTAGATAAGGCCCTGGAATTGGTTGATATGGCCAGCCGCTGTGGAGCCGATTCAATAAAATTTCAAATTATCTACACCAATGAATTATATTTGCCTGGCAATTATGAGTATGGGCATTATGACATTAATAAAGTGCGCATGCTTAGAGACAAGGGCATTATGACCGATGCTGACTATGAAAATTTACACAAGTATTGCGTAAAAACCAATATCCCTTTTACTGCTTCAATTTTTGATTCCAAGGGTTTGGAGTTAATGATAAAATTAAAAGCCCCTTACATCAAAATTGCTTCCGGGGATTTGAATCATTTAAAACTATTAAGACAAGTCGCCGACACTGGAAAAAGAATTATTCTGTCCACAGGGATGTCCACCCTCCAAGAAATAGATCGCTCTCTCAATGAGATTTTCAAACATAAAAACAATGATGTAGTGCTTATGCATTGTATATCCGTCTATCCCGCCCAACTAAGACAAACCAATCTTCGTTTTATTGAAGTATTAAAAAAAACATTTGGATTAGAGGTAGGCTTTTCCGATCACACTGAACACAGTATTGCTGCATGTATTGCCTTAACCCTTGGTGCTACCTGGTTTGAAAAGCATTTCACCGCTGATAGATCACAAGAAGGATTGGATCATAAATACGCCATGGAAGAGGTTCATCTTAAACAATATATTAACGATTTGCATGAAGCCCATGAAGCCTTAAAGCTTAAGAAAGAGAAGGTGAGTCCAGAGGAACTCTACACCCAAAAAAGGGCCCGTCGCTCATTATATGCCTCGAGAAACATAAAAGCAGGAGAAATAATCAAGGATAATGATATTCTGATCGTACGTCCCGAAAACACGATGGGTGCCAACGACTACGACCTATTGATTGGTTCTGTGGCCTTGGTTGATATTAAGCAATTTGAAAATTTTTCTTTAAACAAGGTGAAACAAGGATGAAAGCACTTTTTATATGTAAGGCATCAATTAACACCGGGCTGGGACATCTCGTCCGAAGCAAAACATTGGCCGCATATATAAAAAAAGAATCTACGCAATTTAAACAAGTTGATTTTATTTCAATTGGGGATACCTCTCTCGAAAAACTTTTATTATCTGATCATTTTTCCTGGAAAATGATTGAGCAGGAAAATGATTTGAATATTTCTGATAACTATGACGTGATTTTTTTTGATATGATGAATATCCAAAGTGATATTTTTTTAAAGATTAAACAACAGGCCAGGCTTACGGTCTCACTTTCTCCAATGTTTAACATGCTAAACTTTACAGACATTCTTTTTAACAGGACCAAGTATCTGGTTGATTCCAAACTGCCCAAAGAGATTTATGCCGGGATGGAATACTCAATTATTCAACCCAATTGCAAAAAAATCAACACAGATATTTTTCAATCCAACCTAAACCTTCCATTTTTTCCTATTGCCATAAGTATGGGGGGAACAGATGCCGCCAACAAAACATTAAAATGCTTACAGGCTTTAAAAAAATGTAGCGTCCCCGCCGTGTTTTGGGTGGCGTTGGGCGAAGGCTATAGCTACTCCTATGACGAACTAATTAATGAAATTAAAAGCAACACTTCCCACGAGATTATTTTGGTACACTCCAACCGCAGTATGTGGCACATTTTACAAAATTGTGTTTTTCTAATTCTCATGGGTGGAATCACCAGTTATGAGGCAGCTCACGCAGGATTGCCTTCAATCAATTTTTTAGAAACCAATGAGCACTATTTTTTAATTAGAGAAATTGTTGAAAACAATGCCTGTTTTTATGGAGACATATTCAGCGAAAAAAACTTGCTCCAGCTAAATGAAAAAATCGAGGATATTTTTGCCAACAAGAATGAACTTTTTAATATGCACCTCCAAGGTAAATCATTGATGGATCACAATGCCTGCGCTATCATCACTAGGATAGTAACAAAAAAACTGAGGAAATAACTTGATAATCGGTGTGATCAATTATGGGTCAGGAAATTTTCTTTCCGTCTGGAATGCCTTGGAAAGAATCAGTTCCAAGATTTCAAATATTCAAAATCCTAGCGAATTAAAAAAATGCTCCCATTTGATTCTACCCGGCGTAGGATCTTTCGGTCACGCCATGGCCAAATTAAAGGAGCTGAATATCATTGAAGCCTTGCAAGAAGAATTGCTCATTAACAAAAAAAATTTTCTTGGTATATGTGTTGGAATGCAAGTACTCGCCACTGAAGGGCATGAGATGGGTGTTTTTAAAGGACTTGATCTCATTAATGGAAAGGTAAATCTGCTCCAGGCAGATTTACCAAACGGGATTCTCCCCCATATGGGTTGGAATGAGCTGACCGGCATGGACAATTCGCCACTGTTTAAGAATATTGAATACGATGCGACTTTTTACTTCGTTCATAGCTACCATCTGGTCTGTAGCGAAAACGTTAAAGCAGTCAAATCCTTCTATGGGCAAGAATTTAATGCTGCAATTTCAAAAGACAATATTCATGGCGTCCAGTTTCATCCGGAAAAAAGCCAGCTAAATGGGTTAAAACTTTTAAAAAACTTTCTTGATTTATAATTTTAAAAAAACGAGGTGAGCTATTTTAAAAAAAAGAATAATACCGGTTGTCCTTTTAAAAAACGGTATCATCGTGCAAAGCCGACTATTCAAAAGACATCAAGCCTTGGGAACCCCTACCGCCATTGTCGAGCGGTTGAGCAATTGGTTCTCTGATGAGTTGATTTACTTGGATATCTCAAACGAATCCAGCTATGATTTGAACCGTGATGATTTGAATCATTCCCAATTTTCCACCATAAGTGAGATCATTCAACAAATATCAAAAAAATGCCTGTCGCCGCTAACTTTTGGAGGAGGTATCCGAAATGTTGAAGATGCCAGAATGCGAATCAAGCTGGGAGCAGACAAAATCACAGTAAACAGTTTGCTTCTTGAATCTCCTGAAACAGTTAAAGAACTAGTCAGTGAATTTGGTTCACAATGTATAGTGGCCTCAATCGATGTCAAAGTAAATGAACATGGAAAAGAGGTTGTTTACAAGAAAGGAAAAAACGAAACCCATTGGGATCCGGTTGATTTTGCCCGGGAAGTAGAAAAAATTGGTGTGGGTGAAATCTTGCTTAACGCAGTAGATCGGGATGGCGGTGGTCAAGGATTTCATATCTCATTGATTAATAAAATCGCCAAGAATGTACGCATTCCAGTTATTGCCCTCGGAGGTGCAGGAAAATGGGAAGATTTCGAGGAGGTACTACTTAAAACCAATGCCAGTGCTGTAGCAGCTGCCAACATTTTCCACCATTCAGAAAACAGTGTCTATAATCTAAAAAAATATCTATATGACAGGGGACTTCCTGTTAGAAAACCGATACCATTATCTGAACAACAAAGTAATCTATAAGTATCTTATGAAGTATTGTAAAAAATGTGTTTATCCGATGATCTCTGTAAATTTAATACTTGATGATGAAGGGATTTGCAGCGCCTGTCGTCTTCAGGAAGAGTTCGATATGCTTACGGAGGAGTTTTGGGAGCAAAGACGGAAAAAATTTATTGAGCTTACCCGATGGGCAAAATCAAAATCAACGGGTAATTATGACTGTGTTATCCCGGTTAGCGGAGGAAAAGACAGTTATTTCCAGGTTCATAAGGTTCTTGAATATGGCCTAAAACCACTACTGGTCACCTATCATGGAAATAATTATCTCCCTGAAGGCCAAAGAAATTTGGATCGCATGAGAGAAAAACTAAATGTTGATCATATCGTTTTCGGGCCATCAATAGAAATATTAAAAAAACTTAATCGGGGCTGTTTTGAAATTATGGGCGATATGAACTGGCATGCTCACGCTGGAATAAAAACATATCCAATGCACATAGCAGTTAAATTTAACATCCCTTTGGTCGTTTGGGGGGAAATTACCTGGACCATTTCGGGAATGTTTTCTGCCAACGACTTTGTGGAATATAATAAAAGAACGGTCTTTGAACATGATATGAGAGGTTTCACCACCAAAGACATGCTGGAAAGAATCAAGGGACTGACCCACAAGGATCTGGTCTGGTTGACCATGCCATCAGACAAGGAATTTGAAGAAACCCAAACTAAAGGAATTTACGTTGGTAATTTTTTCAAATGGGATCCCAACATTCACGCCCAAGAGATGAAAAAAAATTATGGTTTTGAATTTGCCTCACAACCCTTTGCCAGAACGTACAGGACGATGTCAAATTTAGATGACATGCATGAGAACGGTATTCACGATTATTTAAAATACATTAAATTTGGATACGGGAGAGCAACCGACCATGCCAGCAAGGATATTCGATCTGGTTATTTAACAAGGGAGGAAGGACTTGAGATGGTAAGAAAGTATGATCATATCAGGCCACAAGATGATTTAAATAGATGGTTAAAATATGTGAGGATGACCGAGGAACAGTTTGACCATATTGCCGACTCTTTCCGAGATCATCGTGTATGGTGGGTCAAAGATGGAAAATGGTGGAAAAACAATCTATGGGGAGATTGCAGCGCTTATGAGGATGTGAAGTTGGAAAAAGACAAAATCAGCAAGTATATACGTCAATAGGTAAATCGATATGTTTAATGAAAATGACATTCGTCCCAAAGAACTGATGAAACTCAAAGAACCTGCGCTGGAACACGACAAATGTTTTCTGCGAGAAAAAATGTCATCCTTTATATATTGCCATTGTCCTGCCTGTAAATCATCCAGCTCGAAACTTTGGGGGGAAAAGGAAGGATTTCGATATGTAAAATGCTCGGAGTGCAATACGGTATATATGAATCCTCGTGCACCCGAAAAAATTTTAAAGGAATTTTACAAACAATCAAAAAATTATGAATTCTGGAATAAATATATTTACCCACAAACCGACCTAGTTCGAAAAGAAAAAATCTTCAGGCCTAGAGTGGAAAGGCTCATTGATTTGTGCAAAAAGTATAATGTCTTGGCCGGAACCATCCTGGAAATTGGATCTGGTTTTGGTACCTTCTGTGAGACTTTAGCACAATATAATTTTTTTAATAGAATCATTGCGGTAGAACCCACTCCAGATCTAGCAAATACATGCAAAAACAAGGGAATTGAAACAATAGAAAGTGAAATAGAAAGTTCTTTGCCCATCTCAGAAGGTTCCATGGATGTCATTGTAAACTTTGAGGTGATTGAACATCTTGCAGATCCAAACACGTTTGTCAGTAAAGCTTCAAGATATTTAAAGCAAGGTGGACTGTTTATTTGCACATGCCCAAATGGCGAAAGCATTGGAGCATTCTTGCTAAAAGAAAATGCTAAATTTGTTGACCATGAACATTTGAATTATTTTAATCCAACCTCTATTAAAAAACTTCTAAAGGGCCACCAGCTAGAGGTAGTGGAAATATCAACACCTGGAGAGCTCGATGTCGATTTATTGATCAATTACTTTCAAGATCATCCTGATATGCTAAAAGAAAATGATTTTTTAAGATTTATGTTCTCGAATATTAATGAAACTAAAAAATCTCATTTTCAAAGTTTTATCCAACAAAACAACCTGTCCTCCTGTATGTGGGTAGTTGCAAGAAAGGATTAGGTTTATCATGCAAAAATTGTCAAAGACCATTTTATTTATCCCGGAAGTAGGCATCTTTCCTTTCATAAGAAGTTTGGCAATTGTAGGAGATGCTTTAAAAAAACAAGGCGATACTGTTTATCTAACTTATTGTACCGGCCAGATGATCCGCTGTCCGATGATGGATATGTTCCGTTTATCGGCCCAATTTTTACCCAGTGAAAAAAAACGCCTGTGCCACCTATGTTCCAAGCAATTTGCAAAAGTAATAAAAGAATATGATTTTGAAATAATTAATCTTAGCGATTTTATAGACCAGGATTTATTACAATCTATAGAAGGTCTCACCCTGTCCCCTGCAAATACCTGGGAAAATACTGTTTACCAAGGGTTTTCTGTAGGTAAAATGGCCCAGTTTGATTTTGCTCTGGCCACCAAATGCGCCATCTATCCAAACATGTCTTTAGAACACCAGACATTCTTTGGTGATTACATTAAAAACACAAGTCTGGCACTTGCATTGGCAGATAAAATAATCAAAGTCCATGCTCCTCATTTATTATTCGCCTATAATCCCTACGGGCAATGCCAGGGTGTCCGTTATGCCTCAGAACAATTGAATATTCCCTTTTTTCAAGTAGAGAATGCTTCTTTGTTTGGAGCAGATTTCTCACAGTTTTTATTTTTAAAAAAAACTTATGCCAAATTGATTCACTCACAAAATTGGAAAAATTCAAGCGAGCAACCTATTAATAGTCATTATGTAATGGAATGTTGGAAGGATACGGTTTTTCGATTTTATTCTCAATTTTCTCACGTCTTTTCTTCCAGGAAAAATGGAAATATCCAGGATTTATTTAATCAACTGGCCCTGGATTTAAAAAAGAAAACAATAGTTGTGTACACGAGTAGCCAAGATGAACGGGTTGGATTTAATTGTGTCATGGAGATTTGGAAAGAATGCAAACCACCTATAGAGGTTTTTAAAAGCCAGATTGAATGGCTTTTAATGCTAAAAGCATATTCCACAAGAAATAAGGATATTCAAATTATTGTCAGAATACACCCAAGGGAAGGAAACCGTCAGTTTGGATTTTTATCCAGGCATTTAATAGAGCTTAAAGAAGCGATCGGACAAAGTACGCCATCATTCATCATAATCTGGCCGGACGATCCCATCTCCAGTTACGATCTCTTGGAACTGGCAGACTTGTGTCTGGTAAGCTGGTCGTATATGGGACAAGAAGCAACCAGAGTGGGTATTCCGACTCTTTCATATCTTAATGGAATGTATTATTCAAACGATGATTTTATGCAAACAGCAAACAATTTAAAGGAATATGAGGAAAAAATTGAGCAGATGCTAGGTATGAATATTGAGTGGAAACATCTGCTCAAGGCCGTAAGATTTTTTCACTGGAGAACATTTGTCCCATCGCTTGATCTTGGAAAAGATATTCCCTCTGATTGTAAAAATAACCAACAATGGCCGCATCTATCAGACTCAAGTGCTAAAATTGTTAATCGCCTTTTAAAAAAAGGCCCAAACGTCATTGAATATAATATCAACAACTGGATGAAATCTTTGACCAATAATTCAGAGAAAGAGGAGACCAAGGCACTCAGATTGGGAATTCGTTTATTTTTGGATAAACTCTTCTACCCACCCAAACCCACCAAACCAAATTCATTTTTTAATCGAGTTGTGAATTATTTTTGGAAAAAAATCAGTACTAAAGAATTATTCTATCTTAAAGAAAACCCCAGGCCTTTTTCGGACTATCAACTGATTTATTCTGAAGATCTTTCCTGTATGAATTCTTTTATAAAACAAACCCATGATAATCATGCATTAAGAGTCATCTTATCAGATTCTAAAAATGTCCAGTTAATCCACAATGGAAAAACAATTGAACGAATATCACCGATGGCTGCCAGATTGGCCCGCTTACACCATCAAAACACAACTTCCAAGTGAAGCATAAATATTGACGAGTGCATCTCTTCCTCATCATGATTTACAATTATGCGGTTAAATTGTATGTTATTCACATACAATACTATTTAACTAATTTTATTAAAATGCTGTTTAAAGAAAGAATAAAACACCTATTGAACAAATACTCCCAAAAATCCTACGCCCAAGAAGGAGAAGACCTGGTTTTGGCCTACCATCTACATAATAAAAAGACCGGGTTTTACATAGATGTCGGAGCTCATCATCCCATGCATCTTTCCAATTCATACTATTTCTACCAACAGGGATGGCGAGGGATCAATATTGAACCCATGCCAGGCAGTTTAAAACTCTTTAATCAATATCGTCCAAGGGACATCAATCTTGAACTTCCCATTGCTAAAGAGGCAAAATTTTTGACCTATCATATATTTAATGAAACCGCCTACAATAGTTTTGACAAGGAACTAGCCCAGTCAAGATGTGCAATTAATAAATGTAAAATGATAAAGACAATCGAAATGAAAACTTTCACCTTGGCCGAAATTTTGAAAAGTCACCTGCCACCCAAACAAATGATCGATTTTTTAACCATAGATGCAGAAGGATTGGATCTGGAGGTGCTGGAGTCAAACGATTGGGAGGTTTATCGCCCCACCATGGTGCTGGTGGAGATTCTCAATAATCAATTGGAAAATATAAAAGATAACGGCCTCTACCAGTTTTTAACCAATAAAAACTATAAATTGTTCGCTAAAACCATTAACACATACTTTTTTGAAACCCTATGATCTATAACTACTGCACCCTTTTTAATCATCACTATCTCACTCGTGGCATTGCCATGTACGAGTCCTTGCTAAAACATGCCGAAAATTTTCATCTCTATATCATTTGTTTCGATACCATCACCCACGATATTTTAAAGTCTCTCAATCTTTCCTATGTCACTTTCATCACCTTGGAAGAATTTGAAGATAGTGAATTAAGATTAATAAAACCATCCCGGACGGCCGGCGAATATTGCTGGACTTGTACTTCCTCGACTCTACTTTATTGCATTAAAACGTATAAGCTGGATCATTGCACCTATCTGGATTCCGATCTTTATTTTTTTTCAAACCCCAACGTTTTAGTGGATGAAATGGGCGGCAATTCAGTGTTGATCACCAGTCATAACTATACCAAAAAATATGATCAGTCCCAAACCAGCGGCCGGTTTTGTGTGCAATTTTTAACGGTTAAAAATAATTCCACCGGCATGCAAGTTTTAAATGACTGGAGAAAAAATTGCATCAAGTGGTGCTTCAACCGGGTCGAAGATGGAAAATTCGGTGATCAAAAATACCTGGATTCATGGCCGGATGATTATAACGGCATCCATATTTTAAAAAATCCAGGAGGACTGGCACCTTTTAATATCCAGCAATATGATCTTTCAAACCCGCCGTACAAGATGGTTTTTTACCACTTTCATGGACTGCAATTTATTGGTAAACATCAAATAGATTTGGGTTATTATGAATTAAATAAATTGGTGGTTCAAACCATCTATGCCCCATACCTGAATCACTTGGAAAAAATAAAAAATAAACTTGAGCAAATCAGTCCCCTATACGATTATCACGGGACAAAAATAAATCCCATATCATGGAAATCCCCCCTAAGATTATTGAAGAGATCACTGATGGGGGTTTATAATGTTTATAATATTAATTATTTTAAAAGAATATAAATGGCCAACCTAATCAATCTTCCAACTTTCAAAGATGATCGTGGCATTCTCACCGTACTGGATTCGCATCTTGATTTTGAAGTCAAACGCATTTATTACATCTATAAGGCCTGTGCTAAAAGAGGTGGACATCGCCATAAGAAAAACAGGCAGGCGGTGATTTGTTTAAACGGTAGCTGCGAAATCTTTGTTAATGACGGAAAAAGCAAAAAAACTTTTACTTTGAATAAAAACAATCAATGCCTTATTTTGGACTCAACCGACTGGCACACGATGGATAAATTTTCCAAGGATTCTTACCTGCTGGTGCTTGCCTCGGAAAAATATGATGTCAACGATTACATCGATGAAGAATACAAATGAAATCCGTTGAATATGAAAATCTCTACAAGGTAAATAAAACTTTCATCAAAGATTACAAATCTGCTTTTTCTGGTCTTTTAAAAAAGGGCTGGTTCATCCTGGGAGAAAATGTAGCTGCTTTTGAAGAAGAGTTTGCCGCCTATATCGGATGCCAATACTGTCTGGGAGTGGCCTCGGGCCTGGATGCCATCATTTTATCCCTAAAAGCACTGGAGCTTTCTTCCGGTGATGAAGTAATTGTCCCCTCCAATACCTATGTGGCCACCATTTTAGCCATAATCAGATGTAATTTAAAACCGGTTTTAGTCGAACCTGATATGCAAACCTATAATATTGATCCAAAACAAATTGAAAAATTCATAAGTAAAAAAACCAAAGTGATTTTACCCGTACATCTCTATGGTAAACCAGCTCAAATGGATGCCATCACCAAACTCTCCCGAAAATATAATTTGAAGATCGTTGAAGATTGCGCCCAGGCGCACGGTGCACGATTTAAAAATCAAAAGGTAGGCAGTTTCGGTATTGGGGCATTTAGTTTTTATCCAACCAAGAATCTGGGGGCGCTGGGTGACGCAGGTGCCATCACCACCAACGATAAAGAGATCTATCAAAAATTAAAAGCGCTTCGCAATTATGGTTCAGAAAAAAAATATTTCAATCAATATCTGGGATACAATTCCAGACTTGATGAAATACAAGCGGCTTTTCTTCGAATAAAACTAAAAAAGCTAGAGGAAATCAACACCCATAAGAGGGCCCTGGCCCAAATCTACCACCAAGAACTTTCCGGCCAATATATAAAACCCCATATTTCCAGCGATAGCCATGATGTATTTCATATCTATAACATCAGGGTAAAGGACCGGGATAAACTTAAAAAAATTTTACTTGATCACAAAATTGGAACTGAAATTCACTATCCAATACCTCCGATAGAGCAAGTTGCCTTTAAAGATTTAATCAGTGGGGACTATCCCCTTTCAAAAAAAATCCACCAAACCACACTCAGTCTTCCGATTTCCTATTTCCATACGCAAAAAGACATCCAGTATGTCATAGAGATATTGAATAGTATCAAAATCAACGATATCATATAATTAAATATAATTGATCAACGCTTTATTTTATTAAGGAAAAACAATTGATAGAATCCTTCGCATTAAACCCCCGAGTTGGTAAGGCCGTATTATTCATGGCGGATCTTTGCCTGATTATAATTGCCATGGTGGCAACCCACGTCGTTCGATTCGGTCAAATCGATGCTATTTTTTCCGAAGCAAAACACACCCTGATTTATTTTTTTATTATTTTATCTGTTTATTATATTTTTGATCTCTATAGAGTGCAAAACACCCTGGGTGGGATCAAGGCTCCAGGCAAAACGTTTATTGCCGCCACCATGGCCTTCCTACTTATGAATATTTATGTTTATCTGCTGGGCCCTGAAAATTACAGTGGTTTGGTGCTTGGTCGGGGTATCATGGCCATCTTCTTTGGTATCTTTGCGCTCGCAACCTCCACCATCCGCTATCTTGTTATTCATCTTTTAGTCAGCGTCAATCAAAAATACCCCTGGTTTTTCATCTCATCATCCTATGAATTGGACACCTATACAGATCTCTCCCATCAGCGCACCTTCCCGGTATATGAATTAATAAAAATTAATTATGACATAAACCATGATCAGGAACTGGTGGCGAAACTTACTGGTCTTCAAAAAAAAGATGTCGGTGGTATTGTTATTCTCGATTCATTGAAATTATCCCCACTCATTGAAAAAGAATTAATGAGGCTCAAGTTTTCCGGTATTCGTATTTTAACCCTAACGCAGTTTTATGAAAAAATGCTTTTTAAAATACCTTTAAGTGCCATCCATGATTTTTGGTTTACCACCGCCGAAGGCTTTGATCTGATCTCCAATCACCTGGGACTTAGAATCAAAAGAATACTCGATATCATTTGGGCCATTCTCATTATTGCGTTGTTCCTGCCTTTTGTGATTCTGGGATGTTTATTAATTCTTTTAACCAGCGGACTTCCAATTATTTATAAACAGGAGCGGGTTGGTGAAAAAGGTAAGCCATTTACCATTTATAAACTGCGCACCATGGTCAAAAATGCTGAGGCTAACGGTCCCACCTGGTCGAGCGAAAACGACGCCCGTATTACATTTATCGGAAAAATTCTAAGGGCCACTAGAATCGATGAAATTCCCCAGGTTATTAATGTTCTCAAGGGCGAAATGAGTTTTATCGGCCCGCGACCGGAGAGACCCCTTTTTGTCATTCAATTGGAAAACCGCCTCCCCTATTACAACCTTCGCCATCTGGTCAAACCGGGTATCACCGGTTGGGCCCAGATTAATTACCCCTATGGTTCCTCCGAAGAAGATGCCCGACAAAAACTCCAATACGATTTATATTATATCAAATCCTACTCTCTTATTATGGATCTTAATATTTTATTGCAAACCATCCGGGTAGTTCTTTTTGGAAAAGGAAGATAGGATCAATGACAAATCCTTTAATCAGCCTGATTACCGTTGTACTTGATAAAAAGGATGAATTTTCCCAAACTCTCAACAGCGTAAAAAAGCAAACATACTCAAACTATGAATATATTGTGATCGATGGAAAATCCACGGATGGCACCCTGGAGCTTATAAAAGAAAATGCACTTCAGATCACCAGATGGGTTTCGGAAAATGACCAGGGTCTCTACGATGCTATGAACAAGGCAATCATGCTGGCGAAGGGCAAATATCTTCTTTTTTTAAATGCGGGGGATTGCCTTTATAATCACCATACCCTAAATGATATGGCCCCCTACCTCGAAAATAATGATCATCCAATTATCTATGGAAGTGTGGAATTTATATTAAACCATAAAGGAAAAATTTTTCATCCCATAAATCTTAAAGATGCCTGGAAAAAAATGCCTTTTTCCCATCAAGGATGTTTTATTCTTACCTCATTTCATAAGAACCATCCTTATGATTTAAAATATAAAATTGGAGCTGATTATCATTTAATTTTTAACACGATTTTAAAACATAAACTACTTCAAGTTGATCAGATCATTTGCACCACCACTCCGGGTGGAGTGTCAGACACCAAACGTTTTCATAGTATCAACGATCGCTTGAAAGTTATTAACCAACATTCATTTTCCCTCTATAAAAATAGTTATTATCTCTACCTTTTTATAGATAATTTTTTAAGACAAACCATCAAGACGATTCTACCCAAAAAATTAACGAGGTACCTAGTTGAAAAAAAGTATAACGGCCGTCATCCCTTGCTATAATAGCGAAGCAACCATCCAGCAAGCGGTGGAGTCGGTATTAAACCAAAGCACCCCCGTAAACGAGATTATTGTGCTGGATGATCATAGCACCGATCAAACCGTCTTGATTCTTAAGAAACTGCAAAAAAATCATTCCCAAATTCAAATCATCACGCACGATCAAAACCAAGGGCCTGGCCGTTTACGAAATTTAGGCATCCAGCTTGCCCAATCCAAATATGTGGCATTTTTAGATGCTGACGATTATTGGCATCTGGATAAAATAAAAATCTTTTGCGAACAACCCGATGTTTTTTTCTGGGCCTCCCGCTATTCTACTGATCCTGCTTCAAATAATATACTCATCAATCAAACCGGAAAGATCCCTTTTATCAAACAACTTTTAAAAAATCAGGTGGCCACCCCTACCGCTATTATCAATAAAGAAATGATTCACGAACGTTTTGATGAAACCATGAGATACTGCGAAGATTATGAATATTTCACCAGATTAACCTACCATTACGGTCTTTATTTAAACCAATCCATTCTTTGTATAACCAGTAAGCAAAAGGGATTGAGCCGTCACCTCTTTAAAATGCGCTTAGGTGAAATAAGAATGTATTTCAAGGCCGTCAAATATTGCAAACCAATCCTATTCTGGCTTCCATTTCTAATCTTATATTCGCTTATAAAACACCTTATCTACAAAGTCCGGTCGAGAAATTAAATTCATCACCAATAGACATGGCAATCTCATGATTTTTTTTCTAATTTATGTTCCCAAGGAACAACTTTAAGCTCAATCCCGAGCATCTGACAGACATGCAAAATATTTTCGAAACGTACTCCACCTCTGGCGTTTTCAATTTTTGAAAGTGTATCTTTGGCCACATTACAAAGTAGCGCAGTATCTTCCAGGCGAAGATTGGACTGAGTTCGCCTGGCCTTCACATACTGTCCAAGTAGCTTTGCCGTTAACGGACCTTTATCTTTTGGGGTTGGCAGGCTCTTAATTTTATTTGCCACAGCACCTCCTCATTAATCCTACTAATACAGTCATTAATAACTTAAATTGACATAAAATTCAATTAATCCCTATTAGACTGCAAAAATAGGATTAATTAAACCAATGTTGCTGCTATACATACTCCTAAAACTGCGGCGATATTAGGAGTATATATAGCAACTTTATCTTGTCTCGCCTAAACACAAATTGCTAATATAGTGCCATCAAAGGATTAAATTTATGAAAAAAGCACTAATAACAGGAATCACCGGACAAGACGGTTCATATTTGGCAGAGCTTCTGCTTAACAAAGGGTATGAAGTTCATGGCATCAAACGACGCTCTTCCTCATTTAATACAGGCCGAGTTAACCATCTCTATGTTGACCCTCACAGGACCACCAACTTTCTCATGCATTATGGAGATTTAACCGATTCACTCAATATTGTAAGACTGGTAGAAAAAATCGCACCAGATGAAATCTATAATCTAGGCGCTCAAAGTCATGTTAAGGTTTCTTTTGAAGCTCCCGAATACACCACCGATGTTGATGCCACTGGAACCCTTCGACTATTAGAGGCCATTCGAATATGTAATTTAGAAAAGAAAACCAAATTCTATCAGGCCTCAACCAGCGAACTATATGGCCTTGCTCAAGAAACACCCCAAAATGAAAAAACCCCTTTTTATCCCAGGAGCCCTTATGGCGTTTCCAAATTATATTCCTATTGGATAACCGTGAATTATAGAGAGGCTTACAACATCTTTGCCTGCAATGGAATTCTTTTTAATCATGAATCAGAACGACGAGGTGAAACCTTTGTTACCAGAAAAATTTCCATGGCTGTTGCTGCGATTAAAAATAGCAAGCAAGACTGTCTCTATCTTGGAAATTTAGATGCTAGAAGGGATTGGGGATACGCTAAAGAATATGTGGAAGGAATGTGGCTCATGCTCCAACAAAAAACTCCTGAAGATTTTGTCCTTGCCACTGGAAAAACTGCAACCGTTCGAGAATTTGTTGAACACTGTTTTAAAATTGCGAATATCAACGTGGTTTGGGAAGGGGAAGCTGGAACTTTGAAAGAAAAAGGAATTTGCCAAAAAACAGGTAAAACTATTATTCAAATTGATCCACAATATTTTAGACCAACCGAGGTTGATATTCTCCTTGGAGATCCCTCCAAAGCAAAGAAAATACTTGGCTGGGAAGCAAAAACCACTATGAAAGAATTAGCACAGATGATGGTTACTCACGATCTAGACCTCATTAAAGGAAAATAATGAATCAAAGTGATAAAATCCTTATTCTTGATGGAATAGGATTAGTGGGAGATATTCCAGCTACCTTGAAAAAAGAGCTGGCTAAAATCATACATACTTTTTTAGCAGGATAAAAAAATATACGAAAATATTTCTCACATAACTAATTGCACAATAACCAAGCTACATAAATTAAACTTGCTAGCTATTTATTTACAACTCATGCCGTTTAGTAGAATCTACCTTGGTGAAAAAGATAATTTTTATCCCTTTTCTTTACTATTCTTCTGATCCATATTTTACACTTTTAGCAGGTGAACTTCGAAAAGATTATGAATGTTATTACGTTGATTCAAAAGAATCAATTTTAAATAAATTTAATATTCGCAAACCCGGCGACTTAGAAATACTCCGCACACACTTTAAAGATGTTATTGAACTGACTGATAATATTGATATTGGAGGAAGTAATATTTTTTATAAAAGTTTTAAATTTCATAGACACTTTCAAAAATTAAAAAAAATTATTAAAAACATTTCGCCAGATTTAATTGTTTTATCCACTGATGGTACCCTGACTGCACGATATATTAGTAGAATGCACTCCCCCTTCCCTGTGATAATACTTCAAAGTACATTTATCAATTTTTATACAAAAGGAAAAAACACTAATAAAAATTTTATAAAAAAATTAATCTTAAAATTGATTGATCCGCTAACATATCCATACACTTCAAATTATAACCTTTTCGGTCTTACCATCAAAAAAGCTCATCTTTTCTTGTGGGGAGAATCCACGGCATGTAAATATAAAACACTAAAAGATGATAAATATATTCATATAACAGGAAACCCTCTTATAACAAAAGAAAACCTCAGAACAAACCAATTACCCAGGAAAATTTTAATATTAATAGGTCATGAACAAACTCATATGGAACAATCAGAACACTATCAGGATATAAAAAAAATAATTGATAATTTTCCAAAATATCAGTTCTTAATAAGAAACCATCCGATTTATAAAAACGACCCCCACTTTTTCAAAATATTTAAAAATGGGGGTAATTGCATAATAGATAACCACTATAAAAATACAAATGAACTCATCTTAGAAAATGATTTAATAATTACCGGGTTTTCTTGCTCTTCTATTGAGGCATTATTTCAAGGAAAACATGTTCTTCACTTAAGAAGGCATTTTGATGATTGCCTTGATTACTGGTTCAAAAATGCCCCTATTACACATTTTAAAAATGGGGAAGAAGTTATTAATTATTTAAAAATACATGACTGGAATACGAATATTTCAAATAATAATGATGTTAAAATTTATATAGATTGGATCTGGAATAAAACCGGTAAAGATTCACTTAATCAAATCACCCAAAATATTAAAGATATAGTATAAAAGCACCCAAAAAAAGAAGGAATAGACTAAACTAGATTGCTCGCATATACTTGGCTTCATTTAATAACAATGCTAGAGAATACTATATGAGTAAAGCTAATCCCAATTTACTATTTATAAATTACCCCCTTTTAGACAAAGGACTCCCCACTCACAATAGAACTGATAGATCAATTTCTCCCAATCTCGCCTTTGGTTACCTTGGCACAATCGCTGATTCTTTAGACTGCAACGTAACCATCATTGACGCTAATTTTTATCTGAGGCCATATAATACCGATGCACTAATTACAAAAATTCTTGAATTAAAGCCTGATCTTATTGGATTTTCTGTTTTTATTAATAATGCACTGTGGGGATACGAATTTCTCAACCTCGTAAAACAGGTTTACAATAATTGTCTTTTTGTTGCTGGTGGCCCTCATGCCTCCATACTTCCAGAGGAATTGTTAGCACACGGTTTCGATATTTGCTGTAGACGCGAAAGTGAAAAAACCATTAAAGAACTGATTGGTTACCTACGAGGAGAAATTCAGTTAAGTGATATCAAGAGCATTAACTACTATAACGAAAATAAGGAAATAATTAACAATGCGGACCGAGAAATTGAAACAAACCTTGATTCAATTCCTATAATAAATTATGACTTATTTGATAAGTTATATTTTTCTCCCGAAAATGTTGCAACAACCAAATTCCAGGTTTTTACCTCTAGGGGATGTCCAAACAGGTGTACATATTGCAATAGTTATGGAGTCTTTGGAAGCGGTTTCAGAACAAGATCAGTTGATAACGTTCTTGAGGAACTAGAATTGATTCATAAAAAATATGGCGTAAAAAAAATAAATTTTGTGGATGACTACTTTGTTTTAAATAACAAAAGAGTAGTGGAAATTTGTGAAGGTATGATGAAAAATAATATTAATCTGTCATGGGGCTGTTATTCAAAAGCTGGTGCTATTGGAGATGACTTGTTCGAAATAATGAAAAAATCTGGATGCGACCATATTGGTTATGGGGTAGAAAATGTTTACCCTAAGACGCTACAACTTATAAATAAGAAAACACCCCTGAGAAAAATTAATGAAGCCTATGAAAAAACTAACCCTACCAGGATTCATTATAAGACAAATATTATGGCAGGTTTTCCGTGGGAAACAGTGGAGAGCTTGAGAACAAATATAGATTTTATCTTGGCGAAAAAACGTAAATTCGAGGCACTTTTTAATCCTGTTGTCTTGTACCCTGTTCCCAGTACAAAATTATACGAGGATTATGTCAATGATTTTCCAATCATCAAGGATCATTGGCTCAACAAAGATTTTATGCTTGAAAATAGCGACTTATCAAGCCAGGGAAGAATGAAACTAAACTTTTTTAACCTTAATAAAAAAGTAATTAAGGAAATCAAATTTTTATTTTTTTGTTGCAAAATTCCGCCACTTAGCACCTTAACCGGTTTTAAGTTTTTTATATTATACCCCTTAAATAAATTCTTCTATTCATACTGGGGAGCAAAAATTCTTGAATTAGTTTATAATACAAAACAACATCTACTCGAGCAACTTCCTAAATTATTAAATTTTATAAAAGCATTAACCCGCTTAAAATCATCTGCAACTTAATCTATAAAACGAACATTAAAGATGTAGCTTTGATTTCCTGAACTTCTTGTTACATTGATAGGTAAATCCTTTGTAAAGCCACTTTGTCCTTAAATAAACTTTGTCTGTCAAAAATTTCGCATACCTCGTTTCTTCACGTCTTGTAAGAAGAGCTTTCATACAAATTTTAAATGTTCTGAAAGGATGAGTTAAAAATGAGAGAATATAAAAATTCATAAAAAGTTTTAACATCCAATTGTATAGCTCCTTCTCGGATAGATTTTTACAAAAGGAATTAGATTGTTCACTATAAAAATCGATGGGTGATTCAAAAAACTTATTATTAAATGTTATTTTTCCTTCCGCTTGTAATTCGAAAAAAAGTTCTGAACCTGGGTAGGGAACAAATTTGCTTACAGTACAATCATGAATTCCAAGAAAAGCCATTTTCCTGACAAGTTTAAGAGTTTTTTTCAAAGATTCATGCGTATCATTAGGAAAACCAATAACAATAAATACTCCGGTAACAATTCCTCTTTTGACACACGTTCTTGCCGCATCTTCAAATTTTTCCAAATCAACTTTCTTTTTAACTTGTTTTAAAATTTCTTTATCTCCGCTCTCGGGAGCAAAAGCAAGATTTTTAAGTCCAGCACGATAAAGATAATCCACAAGCTCTTTATCAAATGATTCACTTCTGGTTCCCGAAGGTAGTTGCCATGTAATATTCATTTTTCTATTAATAATTTCTTTGCATAACTCAATCATCTTATTTTTATTAACCACTGCTGTTAAATCTTGGCAGTCAAAATTAGTGACTTTGTATTTTTTTTGATAGTATTGCATCTCATCAGCAATATCTTTTGGATCTCTGAAAATCCACTTTGATCCATACATTCTTGGACTTGAACAAAAGGTACAAGTAAAAGGACATCCTCTTGTTGGCAAAAGTGAAATAGATCTGCCTCGATAAACACCATTTAATTGAGCGTTATCAATATATTTTTCAATTGGAAATGAATCCCAATCTGGCCATGGAAACTTATCTATCTCCAGTTCTCTTACCACACCTGACGTTTCAAGATATTTACCTTCCCTGTCAATAATCCCAAGACCTGAACATGAATGCAAATCTTCGTTTGCATCAAGAGCCTTGAGTAGTTGAAGAAGTGTATTTTCACCTTCTCCAAGAACACAAATATCAATTCCCCCCTCTCTGAGACAATATTCAGGCACTGCCGTAATATGTTCCCCCCCAGCAATAATTTTTATGTCAGGTCTGGCCACCTTTATATCGAAAATTAGTTTTTTAGTAAGTGGCCAAATAAAACTAAAAAGAACTGAAATTCCAATATACTTAGTATCAATAGGGATTTGCGCTATAATTTCCTCATTTTCCAAACCTTGAATCATCAGGTCATTGCGAAATGGGTGCTTTCTAATATTCTCTAAACCTTCTCCTAGCGCATCGATGACGGTGTAAGGATATTTATTCTCCTTCAACCATGCTGCAACATAGGCAAGTCCAAGTGGTGGATTAGGAGTCTGAATCTGAAGCCCTTTTACTTGTTTATATACTGGAGGCTGTATAAGTGTAATCATATGGTCAATCTTTTAAGTTAAAAATCAGGGTTAATAACATTTTATTTTTTTACAATTTCAATATCCGTAAATGTACAAAATTCTCTAGATATACAAGTTAATAAATTATCAAATTGGGTTGCAATAAAAAAGAGAAACCCGGGGAGAAGCACCCACTTTTTCATTCCACCCGTCAACCAGTATCTTAACGGACTATGGGGTTGGTAATATAAAATTTCCAAAGATGGATACTGGCTTTCAAATAATTTTTTATCTCGCTGAAAGATAATCCAAGCCAATGCTGCGTTAGCATCACTGAGTGGTCCCTGGCTCGGAAATGTCCAAGACTTCGAATTAGGTCTGAAAGGCTCGTGGTGAAAACTATAAAGTATTCGACTAAGAAGTCCTTTATGCGGATCAATAATAAATATTCTTCCACCGGGCTTAAGGCATCTTTGCGCTTCCTTAAAAAACAAATCAGCATTATTGATATGGTGAAGAACATAATGAAGAAATATTGCTCTTAAAGAATTATCTTTAAACGGTAAATTTGTTGCATCTACAACTTGGTCGACCCCTTCATATGGGATTATATCTGAGCTCGTTAGGTTGGGGATATAATTTTTTAAAAATCCTCCTCCACTCCCAATTTCTAAAGCCAATCCATCCTTTGGACATTTAGTTAAACATTCCGCAAATTTTAGATAATCCTCTACATAAAGTAATTTGAGGCTTGGCTTCCGTTCAATTGTTGCTTGAATTTCTTTATATCTAGTCGGACTATTGAGAGATTCGGTTTGATTCATAATTAACTATTTTATCCTAATTTTAAAAAAAGCAAGTAACGTCATCTTTAAAAGACGTAATCCATCAGTAAAGCGAGAGATATTTGTTTGACCATAACTTCTGTCCAAATAACGTATTGGAACATCTTGAACGCCCAAGCAAAGAACACATGCAGGAAATATCATATCATAATCACCAAAAGGATCATGTTTTCCAAATTTTTCTCTCCAAGCAAGAAAACGCTTATAAGTGCGACTTGAAAAAAGTTTTGTTCCACATAATGAGTCTGTTAGTCTTGTTTGGAGCACGAAGCTAAGTGCTTTTGAAAAGAAAATATTACCAAATTTGTTCAGAGTTCGCATTGCTGCGCCCTCCATCGGATATATAAGCCTTGATCCATTAATAAAATCCCCGTGTCCCTTCAAATAACTATCAAGGAAATAAGGTAATTTCTCAGGAGGCATCGTAAGATCAGCGTCTAAGATGGTAAGAATATCCCCTGTAGCAATATTAAATCCTTTTTCAACGGCGTTAGCCTTTCCTTTGCCAGTTTGTTGATCTATTAGGATATTATAACGATCCGACCACTCTTTTTGAACCCGCTGAATTTCATTCCAAGTAGTATCAGTAGAATTTCCCTCGATAAAAATAATTTCAACATCTGCATTCAATTTAGGAATTCTCTCTAGCGCATTTTCAATATTACCAGCCTCGTTTCTGGCAGGAATTACAATCGAAATTTTCTTTCTTTCTGAAATTTTCTTTATTGGCCTAAAAACATAAACACTTGCCGCAGAAAACACGTTGATAAACGGCAGACTTCGAAAAAGTGCATCAAGCATAACTCCAAAACCAAAAATTCTAAAAGGAAAAGATACACAATTTCTTGTTCTTACTATTTCAAAATCAGATAGTTTTGCAATGGCCTTCAGCGATGCTCGCGTAAGAAAAACATCCGGACAGTTTCCCTTAATAAGCTTAAATTTATGAGCAAGTTTAAATAAAACGCTAATGTATGGATTGTAAACAACTCCCATAATGCGGGATTCACGATTCATTATTTTATGCAATATTCTCAACTCAAGTTGAATATCATAGGAATAATTAAGGTTGCCATTCATTAAATACAGATTGGCATCTGTGGCACTTTCCGGTTTTAAATGCTCCAAATCCTGACCATAGATATACTTTTCAGAACATTCAATTTGCGCAAGAAGAGCATGGCTCTCTTCTTTCTTTGGAGTAAGTTGAATAACTCTATCATAAAAAGGGGAAAAAGAATTGATTACGCTGGCGATTCTCCCATTAACAAAGTAACGCCAACTGGAGTTAGAAATTGTAGATACTCCCATGGTTATTTTACTCTCGATCAAGCTTGTCATCGTCGACACTTCCTAGATACCTAACATTTTGGCTCGTTAAACACTAATTATTTGTACAAAGTGTAAAATACTATATAATTATTTATTAATTTGGAAGAGGAATATAGCCTATTCATCGTTTTTTATCACGACACATTAAGACATCCCCTTACTTTAAAAAAATATAAGTCTTGTTGGTTAAAAGCGGCTTTGATAGATTAGCTTATTTTTTAAATTAAGATTAATGGAAAATAATTATGAAACCAGATAGTAGAATTTTAGTACTCGGTGCTAGGGGACTCGTGGGGTCTTCAATTGTTCGCAAATTAAAATCAGTCGGTTACAATAATCTATATCTCCCCACACATAATGATCTGGATTTACTAGATGGGGGGGCAGTCACAAATTATTTTAATACACATAAGCCTGAATATGTATTTATGTGTGCCGCCAAAGTAGGCGGCATTATTGCCAATAATACATACCGAGCCGATTTTATCTGGGAAAATCTTCAAATTCAAAATAACACCTTTTACTCTGCACATAAAAATAATGTCATGCGTTTTCTCTTTATGGGAAGTTCATGTATCTATCCCAAATTTTCTCCGCAACCAATAAAGGAAGAATACCTACTTACAAGCGAATTAGAAAAAACAAATGAACCCTACGCAATAGCTAAAATTGCTGGCCTAAAACTTGCGGAAAGCTTTAAAAGACAATATGGTCATGATTTTTTTAGTGTTATGCCAACTAATTTATATGGAATTAATGATTCTTTCCACCTTGAAAACTCTCATGTTATTCCTGGCTTAATCGCCAGAATGTATAAAGCAATGCAAGAGGGCAAAACAAACTTCACTGTTTGGGGCACAGGTAAACCTAAACGTGAATTTCTCTACGTCGATGATTTGGCAAAGGCCTGTGTCCATCTCATGAATCTAGACATTATCGATTTTGACTATATCAATATAGGCACAGGCAAAGATATTGAAATTATCGAAGTAGCAAAAATGATTGCACAAGAGCTCGGCTTTACTGGTGAAATATTAACCGATCCCTCAAAACCAGACGGAACTCCTCGAAAAGTTTTAGATGTTAGCAAAATTATGAACAAGGGCTGGAAACCAGAAATCTCACTTCGAGAAGGATTAAGAAAAATTATACAATTTTACCGGGAAACACTTACCTATGATCACATCCATCCTTCGAAATAGATTTTTTATCATTTTGTGTTTTACTTTTATTTTTATAAGATGGATTAATATTTACGGTTTGCAATCCATGCGGGAAATACCAATTGAGGCGGATGATGCTTTTTCCTACATTTTTCACGCCAAAGCACTGGATACCTTGAAGCCAAACCGCACCAACTTCTTTCGCTCTTTTGAAATTTTAGACAATATGCTTGAAAAGAATAGCTGGCCTGAATTTTATCGTAAAAGATTTTACCATCGTCTTAAACGGTTTTATCATATTGGTCATGCTGTTTATCTAAATGTATTAAATAAAATTACATTCACTAGCTATATACAAACTTTTTGGATTTCAATTTATTTATTGGGCGCATGCCTAATATTAATCCCAATGATAATATCCAAACAACTATTTGGTTTATATACTTCGGTTTTTTCAGGAATAATTATTTTATTTAGCTATTTAATAGTTCCTCACCAAATGACCGGCGCACCTCGTGAGTGGGTTAATTTATTTTATATATGCATTTATTTTCTTTGGTGCCTTAAATTAACGAATCGAACTTTTGCATTACTTTTAACGTCTACCATGCTCCCACTGGTAAGTTTTCACCCTACCGGAAAACCCCTATGCTTTTTATTTTTAGTTTTTTCCTTTTTAATGCTGATGTTTTACAATCAACGCAAAAAAGCAATACTTTCAATTTTTATTTCCTTGTTTGCCATTTCCATTTACTACGCACTTTTTGCTTTTTTTGAGGTAACCAATCTAAATCTTTCTTATCAAATTAAATTTCTTCCCATTTTAGGATTTAAAAGTATTTATTCAATGTTTTTTCCCTTTTTTACTCCTAATATGGGTATCAGGGATGCAATTATTCAAATTTTTATGATTTATCCCTCCCTAATTGGATTTATTTATTTTTTCAAAAAAAGAGAATTCATATTTTCGCTGATAATAATATGGATTATTGGACCACATCTGGCGTTCCACTTTCTACAATTTGAATATCAGCCTGCGCTAAGTTATTACCCCCTTAAAGAGTATCTCAACACTTCAACGATTATTTTAAACTCAATAATCTCAGCACATTTATTGTTAAACATCTTACCAAGTAAAATAATCGCTATTCATCGAATCTTAGAAAAACAATGGGTGCTCCCAGTCACTTCCACAGTACTCGTGATTTTTATGCAATTTTCAATTTACCCTAAAAGGTTTAGAAATTATTTTGGAGATCGTCATAATTTTAACAGCCCCATCGATTTTATCAAAACGATTGATTCTGCTGTACCCACAGATGACTGCATTATTTTTCGCAACGAATACCTGCTTTATTCCTACTATACATTTTCAAAAGTAGACCGCCCAGTCGCACTTGTTCTCGACTGGAAAGGAAATATTCTAAATTATTCAAACACAGATTATAAAAAATGCAAATATTTTGCCATTATGCCTGTTCCGGGTGAGAAAATTGTGAAGATTCCCTTAATAAAAATCAACAATTATTTATTACTCGATGGCATGCTCTAACAAAGATTAATATTATGGCAACAAATATTTTTTCAATCAAAAATTTATTTCCAAATTTACAAAAAAATTATTCTCAACTATTAATCTGGTTTTCCGTGGGATTATGGATTTTTTTATCACCAATGCAAGACCTCTCAAAAATCCCCATTGGCCCCTTTTTTTTGCGTATCGGTTATATGGGTTTTTTGATCATAATTCCCATCCTTTTTTTAAATTATAAAAAATATTGGGATGTAATAAAAATTGAGCCACTGTTTTTACTATGTTGTTTAATCGTTGCATATAACATCTTACTATTAATTCATCACACCAATCTACGCACGATAGGATTTCTTGTCTGGCTAATCTTTAATTGCATTTTTTTATTAATATCAAGCCAGATATCTTTTAATTTATTATTCAAACTCGTCCTTTTTTCTCAAATTATTAATTCCCTCTATATAATTTTATCCAATTACTTTCCTTCCCATCTGATTCTCCCTGCCAACTTTAATCACTATAACTTTATGGGACATGTGAGAAGTTACGCTTTTTTAGGAGAACCGTCGTACGTTTCTCTTCTTTTTTTTCCCACACTCATTTTATCAAATTGTTATTTAACTTTCGAGAAACGGTTTATCACCAATTTACTACTTATTACCGCCTTAGGCTTAACATACGCCAGAATATCAATGTTGTGTTTAGCACTTCTCCCCTTTGTGCTTATTTCTACCAAATTTTCCAGATCCAATTATTTAAAAGCATTTTTTATTCCTTTTTTGATCAGTGCCACAATCATTGTTCTTTCAAACCCCATATTCTGGGGATTTTCAAGCGACTCACAATCAATTATTAACCCAGACTCTATCTCAAGAACTATCAATAAAGGTTCAACGCCAACTAGAATAAACGCTTTTCGACAGGGATGGTTTGCCTTTAAAAAAAATCCCTTATATGGCGTTGGACTTGGTAATAGTAAAAACTATTTGTCCCAAAAAAATTCTGATAATAATAATGTTTCCAATAATCCGACCGGTTTACACAATCTATTTCTTGAAATTATTGTCGAACAAGGAGTTATCGGTTTCACTTTATTTTTGTTATTACTTGCAAGAATTGTTCACCTAAACATAACATATAAATGGAAGCCAACCGCAACTGCCCTTCTGGCCTTGATATTTGTCCCGATGCAGTTAAGCCAGAATGTAAATATGCCTGCTATGTGGATATTTTTATCTCTTGCCTGTGCTGAAATTTTTCAAAAACAAAAAAAGCTGGAAATGCCAACAGTCCAACATATCTAGATATTAATACAACTAAATTAATGAGAATGTTTTTAATATTCAGACTAAACAGACTAAAAATAACCTTCAATAAGGGTACAATAGTCATTTCAATCGCTTCAAAAAAAACCTGGTATTTCCCTTTCATCAACCATTTTGAAACGAGCGCCCCTTTCCCGAAACCATATCTCCAAGCCTTTGACAAGGACTGCTGTAAATTTGAATTATACGGCCGTACATGAATTACTTGTAACTCCTTGAAAAATTCTGCCCTCCGGCTGTCATAGTAAACTTTCCAAGCGAAATCAGTTTCCTCACTACTTCCGTAAAATGCACCAGCTCCAAAATTTTCATCAAAACCATTAAGTTTAATAAAAACTTTCGTTCTAACGGCAAAATTGGAACCCATCAAGAGTTTTTGATTGGCAAACTTCTTTAAACTTCCACCGATCTGATGTCTTTTAGTATAAAACTCGTAATTATCATCACGAAGTATGCTGCCAGAAATCACTTCGATCTGGGGATCATTTTTTAAAATAGCCGCAAAGATCAATGAATAATTATCCGCAAAGTAGCCATCATCGTCACAAAAAACAATCCAGTCCTGGGAAATATTATGCTTTAAAATCATATTTCTTGCTTTTGAAACACTGATTTTATTGCACACAATCTGCTCAAAAATTGAATTGCTTTTTAAATCATCTGCAAGATCTAGGAAACCGTCATTATTTTGATCTAAAAGTATTACCTTTTCAGGAAGAATATCTTGCCTTAAAATGGATCTCAGAGCTCTTTCAACAAGAAACATGGGTCGTTGAAACGTATTTATCACTATGACATAGCTAATTTTCATTGACCGATAATATATGAATTACAAAATAGTAACAACTCAAAATTTATTAATTATACTCTTTTCCAAGTCACTTGCCTTATGCATCAATCTGTTAGCGGCTAAACTTCTTCCCAAGGAACAATTTGGTTTTTTTGTCTACTACATCCTGATCCTTAGTTTTGCCCCTCTCTTGCAATTATCATCGTTAAAAGGACTTATTCTGCTGTACCCCAAAGAAAAAATGAATACTGCAAACAGCATTCATTTTTTTCAAAATTACAATACATTTTCTATCATGATGCACACCCTTACCTCACTCGCTATATTTCTCTTTGATCTCAATGTCTCACTCCCAATCATGTTTTGTATCTATTTCAGCTTATTGTTTGAAAAGTACATTGAAAATCGGTATGTATTCTTTTCCACTCATCATCAATTTTATAAATTAAATGTATTTAAAGCGATCCAAGAAATTGGAATTCCAACTCTGCGGTTAATTGGTATCTATATCTTCAGTTCGCTTGAAATCCTTTTCATTGTCCCCGTAGTAATTAATTCTTTGATTACCATCTATTTTTTATTTTCAACAAAGTTTCGTGACTTTAAAATAAATGCCAACCTTTACCTACACAACAAAACAATTTTATTATTTTCCATTCCACTTCTGATCATGTGGCTGGGAGAAGCTCTTTTTCGAGGCCTTGATAAGATGTTTATTAATTGGTTTTATTCTAAACTGGATTTAGCAACCTACGGTTTTGCCTCCAGCTTAAGTATTGTTGCATGGTTATTCATTCAAGGATATGCAGCCCCGTATATGCAACAAATATTTGACACCATCTCACAAAATAATATTCACAAATCAAAATTTGAAATAACATCACTCTTAAAAAAACTGCTGCTAGGATGTTTAATCATTTCCATTTCCGGTCCCATTTTCTATCACCTGTTGACTCTTAATTTTTTACCAAATTATAAAAGTCAAGAACTCGTTTTTTGCATCCTTTTAATAAACGGGACTTTACTGGGCATAATTGGGATATTGTCCCAATTACTTGCTTCGTTAAATCAGTCGTTAACTGTAGTAAAGATTTTTATTGGAAGTGTTTTATTGAATATTTTACTCAATGCGGGTATTCCAATTTTAAACCTCAGTTACAAATATTTTTCACTTACCACCTTAATTTGCCTTTCTATCATTTTTGTTATTTTTGTTAGAAGTTTACAAAAACTTTCATGCAGGCTATCCACTATGCCTTAACAAGTTAAACTGCTTCTTTCCAACCCCAAAAAAATAAGGTAAAAATAATGTCTTAAGGAAGTAAATAAATGCTTAAAAGAAACGAAAAAATATTTAATTTTTTTCAGCAATTAATTGATGCTATTTGTGCTGCCGGTGCTTGGTATATTGCTTTTACCATCCGGTTTAATATTTTCAAGGGTCAAAGCGGACTTGGGATTTTATTTTTAAAATTGTCGATTGTTTTGGTTATCCTGACCATCTATTTTTTTCATAAAAACAAGCTCTACCATTCCCAAAGATTCAATTCCCGAATGAAAGAAATCTTTACCGTTTTAAAGGCAAACACCCAGGCGATTTTGACCTTTATTATTGTTTTATATTTCTTTGCCCCTGACCGAATCTCCAGGTCCATGTTAATTATCTATTTTATCATCTCCCAGTTTGTTTTGGTTGCCATAAGAATCATGCTCAGAAATTTTCTTCGTACGCTTAGAAAACGCGGCATGAATCTTCGTCACATCCTACTAGTGGGCCATGGCACCCAAATGAAAAGCTACATAGAATCCGTCAGAAAATACAAGGATGCTGGCATTGTTATCATCGGCTGGATCGACTCTGGCGACCTTCATGCCAAATACAATATTAAAGCGTTGGACCTTCCACTGAGTGAGGCAATAAAAAAATACTCCCCAGACTCAATTGTTATCGGTTATCCCGGAGCACTTTCCCATCAAACCGAAAGTGTTTTAAAAGCATGTCATAACGATATAGTTCCGATCCAGGTACTACCCGATTTAACCTACTCTTTCATCGGCCATCACGTCGAAGAATTCGCCGGAATTCCGGTCTTATCGTTTAACCAACCCAACCTATCTCTTTTAGATTATGCACTCAAACGAAGTTTTGATTTTATATTAACCTTTATCGGTTTATTATTACTCTCCCCCCTGCTTGCGATTATTGCCCTTATAGTTAAACTTGGTTCAAAAGGGCCGATCTTCTATGGCCAGGAAAGGATGGGCCTGGATGGAAAGAAATTTTTAATGTGGAAATTTCGCTCCATGAAAGTAGATGCAGAAAATTCAACCGGAGCCGTCTGGGCCGTAAAAGATGATCCCCGACGTACCAAAATCGGAACCTTCTTACGCTCCACCTCTCTTGATGAGCTACCCCAACTGTGGAATG
Organism: Bdellovibrionales bacterium RIFOXYC1_FULL_37_79; assembly: GCA_001770015.1. GTDB lineage: Bacteria > Bdellovibrionota > Bacteriovoracia > Bacteriovoracales > Bacteriovoracaceae > XYC1-FULL-37-79. The sequence goes on along the minus strand of MEQB01000011.1, from coordinate 134,897 downwards.
TATTAGTGGGAGACATGAGCTTAGTGGGTCCTCGTCCGGAACGTCCGGTCTTTGTAGATAAATTTAAAAACGATATCCCTGCCTACATGCTTAGACATAAAATGAAAACCGGAATCACGGGCTGGGCCCAGGTCAATGGCTGGCGGGGTGATACCAGTCTTCATAAGCGAATCGAATGTGATATTTACTACATTAAAAACTGGTCTCTCTGGCTTGATATTCGAATCATTTTCCTAACCTTCTTTAAAGGTTTTATAAACAAAAACGCCTACTGATAAAAAATTAAAGGATAAATATGATGAGTAAAAAAACCTATGACATCACTATTATTGGTGCCGGCGTGGTTGGCATGAGTGTGGCAATGCAGCTACAAAAAAAATATCCTCATTTAAAAACCTGCGTGCTTGATAAAGAAAATGCGGTTGCCAAACATCAAACCGGTCATAATAGCGGTGTTATCCATTCTGGAATCTATTATAAACCTGGATCACTTAAAGCAAAAAATACCCAAGTTGGCATAAAAATGCTCCATGATTTTTGTAATGAACAAAATATAAAATACGAAACCTGTGGCAAACTCATTGTGGCCATCAAAAATGATGAACTACCAGGCCTTGATGCCTTATATAAACGTGGCATAGAAAACGGAATAAAGAATTTAAAAATTTTAAATAAAAAAGAAATTTCAAAAATAGAACCTCATGTAACCGCAGTTTCGGCCATTCATGTTCCTATTACTGGAATTATTGACTATACCGAAGTGACCAAAGCCTACAAAAGAGTTTATGAACAGCATGGCGGGGTGGTTATTTTAAATGCTTTAGTAAATCAAATCACAAAAAATAATAACCAAATAGAAATTAAAACTCCCGGCTATACGATCATCAGTAAAAATCTTATTAATTGTGCAGGCCTTTATTCAGATCACATTGCGAAATTAGCAGGCACCGATCCCGGACTTAAAATCATTCCTTTTAGAGGGGAATATTATAAGCTTAACGCTAAAAAAAATAACTTGGTCAATCATTTAATTTATCCAATACCAAATCCTGAATTCCCATTCCTCGGTGTTCATTTCACCCGCATGATGGATGGCGTTCGTGAAGTGGGCCCTAATGCGGTCTTTGCGTTTAAAAGAGAAGGTTATCATAAATTCAGTTTTTCCCTTAAGGATACCTTGGAAAATCTGACCTATCCGTCTTTTTGGAAGATGGGAATAAAATATTGGAAAATGGGACTTAAAGAATTATCCATGTCACTTTGTAAACCTCTCTTTTTACAAGCGGTAAGAGAAATGATTCCAGATATAAATTTAAATGATCTCACGCCCTCTGAGGCAGGAGTCCGGGCCCAAGCACTTGAGCCTGGAGGAATTTTAGTCGATGATTTCAGATTTGTTCAATCAAATAATTTTCTGCATGTGCTAAATGCCCCCTCTCCTGCCGCTACCGCATCACTTGCTATCGGAAAACAAATTCTGGAAAAAGTGGAAATTAATTTTGGGCTTGGCTAAAAAATTGAACATTTCTTAAACCATACTTTAATAATTACGGCGTTTTTTTGAAAGTCAACATTGAATAATACGCCAAAAATGTTCATACCCACATGATTTTAAATGCGCCAACTTGGTGAGCCGATAATGATACCGCCGATTAGCTTAAAGGTTTTTTTTATTAGATCTATCCATAAATCGCAATTGGCTCAAATTCGTCCTTATCTTTTGAAACCAAGATAATTTTAATTTTCATTCCCATAGCTGCTGCATATCTATTCAACGTTGAAATTTTCACATCTTTCCTGGCCTCAATTTTAGAGACTTCGGGCTGAGACAAACCTTCCAGGTCAGTCTGATTTAGACCAATAATCTCTCTAGCCAATTTAAGCCTTAGCTCATTCGCGACCTTATGCCCTTTTTTAATAGCCTTATTAAATCGCTTTTCTCCCATGACCTCTTGTGCATTAGCAAAAAAGTTTGAATTTCTTTTTTTTCCCTTCTTTTTCATTTGGTTTCTCCCTTGCCAGTTTTGCAAGAAGTTTTCTTTTTAATTGCCTTGCTTCTCTTCACTAAATAATTAACATAAATTTTTTCACATTTATCAATCATCTGCTGATAAAATTTTTTATTTCCAATTCCAGTTTTATTCCCACCAACTAATAGAACCCCATTTCGGTCAGGATCAAAAACATAAAATAATCGTATAACCTTCTCCCCACTCATAAATCTCAGCTCTTTTAAATTTGAAATGGTACTACCTTTTATTGTGTCAGCCTTAGGTCTTCCCAAATGAGGTCCCATTTGTCTCAAAACTTCTACGTTCTCAACAACATCAGCCTGAAGAAGGTTATTAGCCTCTTCAAACCAATCCTGAAACTCCTCTGTTTGCTTGATGTTCCACATAATTATTATACCTCCAAAGCTATATGCAATCAAGGGAATATTCCATGAAGTACATATCACAAAACAAGCAATTCCTAAGCATGTAAAATCGGCAACTTAATCAAAAAAACAACCTCTTTCAATTGTTAATCATTGCCAATAAATATCTTTTTCAAATTTAAATTGCATACACTTCTTAACAGATCACTATAGATGTTTTGATGGAATTGAGACGGTATCATTTACAAAAGTTAAGATTATGCCATTTACCTACAGCACCGTACTGTCTAAACTTTCCCCGCTAGATAAAGAGGAAAATTTCTAAATTGTGCCTGCTCATTTATTTCAAGGGCCCTGGCTGAACATCGGGTCTTCCACATTAAAGAATATATTTCACAAAACACGTTGAGAGATTTAAGTTTGCCAGATTCCCCAGATTTAACTTCGATCGGCCAGAAATTCATTTTAATTTCATCCTGAAAAAGAAAATCAATTTCACTGGTTTTACCAAGCCAACTATAGAATGACTCACTTCGATTTGACCGAAACTCTTGCAAGAAAAAATTCTCAGAGAATGCACCTTTGAATGTTTTAAACAAGCTACCTTCATACATAAATGCCTCAAGAGGCAACTCACTCAAAGCCCCAAGCAGACCGACATCAAAAAGATATAATTTAAAAATATTTTCCTGCTGGCAAGTTTTAAGTGGAATTTCAACATGATTTAAAATAGGAACTTTATAAACAAGTCCTGCGGCTGTCAGCCAGTCAATGCAACTGGAAAATTCATTATAGCGGGATCCTTTTTTAAGTAAATTAAATTGAAATTTTCGATTATCTTTGGCCAGTTGCTTAGGAATATTTTCAAAAACACTAAATATTTTAAGCGCATCCAAAGGACCAGAAAATTTGGCAAAATCTGCTTGATAACTGGTCAACAAAGCCAGCTGAACTTCCCTAGCGCTTAGTACATTTTTGGTTTCTAAAAAAGTCGAAACCACCTTTGGCATTCCACCAACAATAAAAAATTCCTTGAGCAGATCCAGCAAATACCCATGAAATGAATTTATTAATTTAATATCTTCAATCTTGGATGAATCAAAATTATGAAGCGCCAAGGCTAAATTTGATTCATTTTTTGCCTGTAAATATTCCGCAAATGACATGGGATATAGGGTTTCAAATTGTACTTTTCCCACCGGAAAAGTGTGTTGTGAAAGATAAAGACCTAGTAATGAACCAGCCCCTATTATACAACTCTGAGGGTATTCTTCTGCGAAATATTTTAAAGAATTTAATGCTTCAGGACAGTCTTGAATTTCGTCAAAAAAAATCAAATCCTCCGTCATATTAATTTTTTTCTTTAAATATATTTCCAACTTCTCAACAATCTTTGAGGGGCGATTATCCGATATAAAAAAATCATGAATGAGCTTGTCTTTTTGGAAATTGAGTTCAAAAAAATTAGAAAAATTTTTCCCAAACTCATTTACTAAAAAGGTTTTTCCAGTTTGTCTGGCACCTTTGATAATCATAGGAAGACGATTTTCATTATTTTTCCATCTTTCAAGATCTTTAGACTTAAACCTTTGAAAATACATGACAACACCTATATTCATGGATAAAAATGTAGTTTATCACATTTTTTCCTAGGAATAAATGTAAAACAGCACATTAAATCTATTGAATAACCGTTGATTGTTAAATATTATTTATTTATCAAATTTCATATTTATCCGCCACCGCATCTGGGTAATCGCATAGAAAACCATTATCAACAACAAATTTTCTCCATCACCGAGGGTATATTGAACCATTCCAGAAGCAGTAAGGGCGACGATAAAGGCCATCGCACAATCACCGAGCGAATCTTTTCTTTTATAAGACTCAATAAACCAAAAAATATGAAATAAAATAAGAAAAATAAAACCGATAAACCCGGTGGAGGCCAGGTGTTCCAGAAAATTATTATGAGCATGACCTTGAAATTCCGGATATGCAATTCCCCATTTGGTTTTTAATTCTCTGGATTGAGGCTCAAAATTTCGATATCCAAGGCCCAGGAAGGGGTTTTCCAGGCCCACTCTCCAGGCAACTTTATACTGGCTGGTGCGCTGGTCATTTGAAATAAGACGATTATGATCAGTAAAGGTTTCTTTGATTTGAGGCACGGTAAAAAAAACAATTACCGCAAAAAGTATCAGACCAATCCCCACTATGAAAAACTTTTTCAGGTTTTTTCTTAAAAAGAAAAAAGAAAGTGCCACCAAAAACCCCACATAAGCTCCTCTGGCATAGGACAAATAAAAGCTGACTCCGTTAATAAGAAAAACCATGATTAAAAGCGGAAGATTCAATTTTACCATGAGCTTTTTATAAAAAAGTATCAAGGCCAGATTGATAATTAAAAAAAACTGCATTCCGTAGGCGTAAGTCATATACATGCCATACATTCCGCAAGTCCGCTCAGCATGACAGGCCGGCTTCATTTTTAGGTAATTATATCCGAAATATTTGGCCACCAGCCCGGACAAAGAAGCAACGGTGGCACAAATTAAAAAAAGGTAAATAAGCCATTTGATTTTTTTTACAGTAGCATTTTCTTTTAACCATGCCTCCAGGGCAAAGATGAGTAAAATTCCAATCAAAAAATAACGAAGCTTCAAAATAATGCGCATGGGATCTGGCACATTATTAAAAACCACCGATAAAATGGCCATCACGACAACCCCGAGTAACGCCCATGAACTAGATGACAATTTTAAATTATTATCTTTCCAATTTTTATATAAATAAAAGACGCCAGGTACAATGATTAAAATATGATGAAGTGCCGAAACTGAGAATGAAACAAATAAAAAAATTGCTAAAATAAGAACTGACAAATAAGTTAATTGATCCAGTTTAAATGTTTTCAACATATTTTTCCCATCATACTATCAATTGTTTTTAAAATATTTGCTTTAAATGCCTCTCGGGAAAAAAAACAAGAGCGCTCGATCAAATCATGATGATTGAAAACTTTCTTTTCAAATCGGGAGATGGCCTCATTTAATTCCTCCACCGAGTCGTTAATAAAAAATTCAGCGGTTTTATCGGTTAAAGTTTCCAGCACCCCGCCAATCTTCCTGGCTATGACAGGAGTCCCGGCAGCCATTGATTCGAGGGGGGTAATCCCAAAGTCTTCCACGCCTGGAAATATAAATGCTCTTGCCCGGGAAAAATGATCAATCACTTCTTCTCTGGAAAGGTTTCCCAAAAATTCAATATTTTTTCCCGCAATTGATTTTAAATATTCCTCTTGCTGGCCACCGCCAATAATTTTTAATTTTCTTTTATTGAGGTTAAATGCTTCCACCGCCAAATCCACTTTTTTATTGGGAGCAAAGGCCGTCACCATTAAATAGTAATCTTCCTTGCCGGCGGGTTGATTTTGAAATGCCTTGAAATCGGCAAGTTCAACAAAAGGATGAATAACCCGGGTATCTTGATTATAAAATTTTTTAATTCTCTCTTTTACAAACCCTGAATTGGCCACCATGACGTCAATGTTTTGATTGGATTTGATATCCCAGCTGGTCAAATAGGGTTTGCAAATGCGGGCACCGACTCTTTGGATCAGTGGAGCCGAAGGACCGAAATAATTATCATATTGATCGTACATGTATCTCATAGGACTATGAATGTAGGAAAGATGTTTGGCCCCGTTTGGTTTTTTCACTCCCTTGATTACACAATGGGAGCTTGAAATTATTAAATCCGCTTTTTCGCTGATTTTTAATAAATCCGCCGCCAGTGGCATCAGCGGGAGTGCTTTCCGATAATGCTTCCCGATTCCTGGGATACGATTTAAAAACGATGCCGTGATTTTTCTATTTTCAATTAATTCACTGGTGGAATTTTTTACATGAATCAGGGTATAAAGTGGCGCCGTGGGAAACATTTCACAAAAAACCTCTAAAACCCGTTCACCTCCGCGAAACCCGGTCAGCCAATCATGTAGGAGCACCACGTTCATGAAATTTTTTTCTCCCACTCATAAGCCGTCTTGATCATCAACGATAAATCGTTATACCTGGGCTTCCAACCGGTCAGCTTTTTTATTTTTTCGCATTTGGAGACCAAAAGATCCGGATCACCATCTCTTCTTGGCGCAATTTTAACTGGAAAATCAAGCTGCAAAGTGTTCTTGACTTCACTTACCACTTCTTTGACGGAAAAACCCTTGGAATAGCCACAATTCATATAATTGGATTTTTTTTCCTTTATCAGGTAGTCGAGCGCATCGACATGCGCCTGGGCCAGATCCATCACATGAATATAATCCCTGATGCAAGTACCGTCCGGAGTGTTGTAATCATCCCCGAAGATTGAAAGCTCCAGGCGTTTTCCAAGCGCCACTTGAGAGGCAATCTTGATCAAATGAGTGGCATCCGGGGTGCTTTGACCAATTTTCCCCTCTATATCCGCCCCGGCCACATTAAAATATCTGAGGGCAATATGTTTGAATTCGCTATGGGCATTGGAAACATCTCGCAAAATTTTTTCGATCATTAATTTGCTTTGCCCGTAGGGATTAATCGGCTTTTGCAAATCATCCTCATCCAGCGGCCTTCCTTCACCCAATCCATAAGTTGCTGCCGTGGAGGAAAAAATAAAATTATTCACATTCAGTTCAACACATTTTTTAACCAGCGTCAGAGTATTAGCGGTATTATTGTGATAATATTTTAGCGGGTTTTCCACAGACTCGGGAACGCTTATGCTGCCTGCAAAGTGAATAACCGCCCCTATATCATATTTTGAAAATACAACATTAAGATCATCCTCACACCCCACATCGCCCACTACCAGATCCCCATATAAAATATTTTTTTTAACCCCGGTACTTAAATTATCCAGTATGACCATTTTTTTTCCATACTCTCCAAATAGTTTAACAACATGTGACCCGATATAACCGGCCCCACCCGTAATTAATATATGCTTATCCATTTTTATTTTCTCCAACTGTTCATTAATTTTAACATCATATAACTCAAGCCTTCGCTTGAGAAGACATCCATCATAGGTTAATATAGGCCTTCAATAAAGTTTAAAAGGGATATTTCATGAAAAAAAGGTTGCGCAATCCGTTACTGATTCAAGAACTTGAAAAGAGAATACTGGTTTTAGATGGGGCGACTGGTACTGCGCTTCAAGGTAAAAATTTAACTGCCAAGGATTTTGGTGGAGAAAAATATGAAGGATGCAACGAACATCTGGTACTCACCAGACCGGATGTGGTATCCGACGTTCACCAGCAATATCTGGATGCCGGCGCTGATATTATTGAAACCAACTCCTTCGGAGGAGTTCCCTTCGTACTGGCCGAGTACGACTTACAAGAAAAATATTACGAAATAAATTTTCAAGCCGCCACCATCGCAAGAAAAATTGCTGACGAATATACCAAGAAAAATTCAAGCAAGCCCAGATTTGTGGCCGGCTCGATGGGGCCTACCACCAAGTCACTCTCCCTTACCGGAGGAATCACTTTTGATGAATTATCTGAAAATTACTATCTTCAGGCGAAAGGTCTCTATGAGGGTGGCGTTGATTATTTTTTACTGGAAACCTGCAACGACACCAGAAACATCAAGGCCGGTTTGATTGGAATAAACAAACTGCTTGATGAAAAAGACGTTATCGTTCCCATCGCCGTATCTGCCACCATCGAAGCCATGGGCTCCATGCTGGCCGGACAAACCATAGAATCCTTGATCGCTTCCTTGGAACACATTGACCTACTCTATCTGGGAATCAACTGTGCCACTGGTCCATCTTTCATGACCGATTTTATAAGATCCATGTCCACTTTGGCCCAAACCAAAATCGCTTGCGTCCCCAATGCAGGTCTGCCTGATGAAAATGGAAACTATCTAGAAACCCCGGAAATGGTCACCTCCGTCCTTGAAAAATTTGTTGATCATGGCTGGATCAATTTACTGGGCGGATGTTGTGGAACAACTCCCAAACATATTGAGGCCATCAGTAAAATGGCTGCCTTCAAAAAACCACGGATGACCTGCCCCACCAAATCCTCCACTTTGTCAGAGATTGATTATCTGGAGGTCTCCGACGAAAAACGCCCCATTATAGTTGGAGAGCGCACCAACTCCATTGGATCAAAAAAATTTCGCACCCTCGTTGCTGAACAAAAATTTGATGAGGCTGCGGAAATTGCCAAGAATCAGGTCAAGAAAGGGGCCCACATCATTGATGTATGCCTCGCCAATCCAGATCGTGATGAACGCAGTGACATGTCTAGATTTCTGGACGTACTGATTAAAAAAATCAAAAGTCCTGTCATGATTGATAGCACGGATGATAAGGTGGTTCACGACTCCCTTAAAAAACTGCAAGGCAAAGCCATTATTAATTCCATCAATTTGGAAAACGGTGAAGAGCGTTTTAAATCCATCTCAAAGCTTGCCAGACAATTTGGAGCGGCCCTCGTCGTCGGGACCATCGATGATAACCCCATCCAGGGCATGGCCGTTACCAAGGAAAGAAAGCTGGAAATTGCCACCAAATCCTATGACCTGCTCACCCAAAAATACGGCATTTCAGAAACCGACTTATATTTTGACCCACTGGTTTTTCCTTGTGGCACAGGTAATGCCGATTATATTGGATCGGCCAAGGAAACCATCGAAGGCGTGCGCCTGATTAAAGAAAAATATCCCAGATCAAAAACGGTACTTGGAATTTCCAATGTTTCTTTCGGGCTTCCACCGGCCGGTCGCGAGGTTTTAAATACTGTTTTTCTTTATCACTGTGTAAAAGCGGGACTGGATCTCGCCATCGTGAACGCTCAAGGTATGAAAAGATTTAATTCCCTTTCGAAGGAAGAAATTACTTTATCAGAAAATCTACTTTTCAACATCGGAGCTGATCCCATTGGACAATTTGCCGCTTTTTTTAGAGATAAAAAAGTCGATACCGAAAAAAACACCTCGGACCTTCCACTTGATCAAAGGCTTGCGCAATATATAAAAGACGGCACCAAAACCGGACTTACCGGTGATCTTACCGAGTTATTAAAAACCCAGAGTCCCCTTGATATCATTAACGGTCCACTTATGGCCGGAATGAAAGAAGTCGGAGTTTTGTTTAACGAAAATAAATTGATCGTGGCAGAAGTGTTACAGTCCGCTGAAGTAATGAAGGCAGCGGTTGATTTTTTAAAACCATTCATGCCTAAAACCCAACAAAGACAAAAAGGCAAAGTCCTGCTCGCCACCGTCAAGGGCGACGTTCACGATATTGGCAAAAACCTGGTGGATATCATTTTGAGCAACAATGGCTATGAAGTCATCAATATGGGAATCAAAATCACCTCCGAACAACTTATCGCTGCGGCCAAAGAACATCGTCCGGACATTATTGGACTGAGTGGATTGCTGGTCAAATCAGCTCAACAAATGGAAATCTCCGCCGGGGATTTAAAAGAGGCGGGAGTTAACATTCCTATCCTGGTGGGCGGAGCCGCTTTGTCTAAGAATTTTGTCTTAAATAAAATTGACCCTGCTTATGGTGAGGGCAGGGCCATTTACGCCAAGGATGCCATGCAAGGACTGGCTCTCGCTGATAAAATCATCAATCCAGAGGAATTTTCCACCTTGCTTAACAAAATTGATGAGGAAAAAAATAATTTGGATATCGGGCCAAACAGCAAATCGAGCACCCTATCCAATGATCAAACCAGATCAAAGGAAGTGGAAGTTCTAACCGTTGCCCCAAGCGCACCCGATTTTGACAAGCATATTTTAAAAAATACCCCCATTGATCAAATTTTTAATTTTATCAATCCCATTATGATCTATAAAAGACACCTCGGCGTTCACAAAGAGGAGGTTGAGCTTTTAAGCAATAATAATTTTAATGAATTAAAAAAGACTCCTCAAGGACTCAAGGCCCTGGAGATTTATGAGGAAGTATTAAAAGTTAAAGAGCAATATAAGACCACGCACTTTATTCCAAGAGCTGTTTATCAATTTTTCAAATGCTATAGCGAGGGAAACACCATCCACCTTTTAGACCAAAATGAAAATATACAAGAAAGCCTTATTCTTCCCAGACAGCCAAAAGAAAATGGATTATGCCTGAGTGATTACGTTATTCCCAAAGCAAGCGGGGTTATTGATAATGTGGCGATATTTGTAACTTCCGTCGGGTTTGGCATCAAGGAACTGACCAAGCACCTCAAAGACCAAGGTCACTATTTGCATTCTCACATTGTCGCAGCTTTGGCGATCGAGCTTGCGGAAGCCTATGCCGAACTCCTGCATGCCAATATCCGAAACGCCTGGGGTAATCCCGATCCGGTTGATATGAAAATGAAAGATCGTCTGCAGGCCAGATACCACGGGAAACGCTATTCATTTGGTTATCCGGCATGCCCTAATTTGGAAGATCAAAAGATTCTTTTCAGGTTACTGGATCCGCTTTCCGCCATTGAAGTTAATTTAACCGAATCGCTTATGATGGAACCGGAAGCATCCGTATCGGCCATTGTTTTCCATCATAAGGACGCCAGTTATTTTAATATTCCGATTACACACCGGTAAGCAAAAGGCAAAATCAAATGGCTTGCAAACATCCGTTGGCAATGGTTGAGTAGTCCGTTGCTCCCCAGATAAAAACTTTTTTCTCCTTGAGCTTTTCATTTTTAGGATGAATCTTCCGGTCTTGCTCAATATTTTTCATAAAGGTATCCAAATTAATCAGATAGGTGTTAAATATTTTTTCCTCGCTCGGAGTCAACCAGATTTTTCTAACCTTGAGATCCACATTTTTCTTATCTGGTTCAATTTTTTTAAAATATTCATTAATCATTGACGTGAATAATTCGCTGACCTCTTCCTTGATCTGCTTTTTATCATTTATTTTTTTAAGTTTTCCCATGATTTCGTTTTTATTGAGTGAGTAGATTCCTCTTTGATATTTGATTAAATTATCCATCATGAAATTTGATAAAATATTTTTTAAAATCCCTGCATCCAAACCAGTGTCCCGCTCCATCTCCATCAGATTTTTTTCCTTTTTAAAGAGCGATTCCAGCACCATCCTTTCAATTACCAATATTCCATCACGCATACACCGCCTCCTTCGAATCATCTTTGGTTAATAATTTTTTAAGTTGTAATTTTCTTTCAATTTGTTGCTTGATATCGTCGATGGTATCAATCGATAATTCATTCAAGGATTGATCAAGGGCCATCGCCAGGGAATTATCGGGACAAATTTTTAAATCAATCAGATTTTTAAAAATTAAATATTCAGAAAATTTCATAGGAGCGAAATTCATAATTCGAAAAACCCTGGTAATTTGAATCCCGGTTTGATTGGATATTTCTTGCAGGGTGGGTTGATTGAAAAGTTTCATAAATCTTTGCAATAATTCTTTCTGCTCTTTCATGTGGCCTCCTTTTTTTCACTTACCAAGCAGTTTTGATGCCAAAGATATTTTTCACGATAACAAACAGTTAGCCTGAGGTTTGGTTTTTTTCATTTCATTTTTAAAATATTATTCTTATTAGAGAATTGGCAAACCCAGCTTGATTCTACTGAATTTTGCTTGCAACGACATCACCGAGTTGGACGAAGATCTCCATCCCTTCCTTGGTTTTGGTAAGGATATCCTCACTGGGATACCACTTTCTTTCTTCACCAATGACCATCACCGTGGAACCACCAAACAAGAAATAACCCTTTTCATCGCCTCTGTTATGATTTTCTAAATGACAAGATTGCATAATTTTACCAACGCAAATAGCCCCCACTTCAACGTAGGCCAGTTTTCCAAAATTTTTACTTTCCACAATGGTTACCTGTCTTTCATTAGCAAATAAAATATCCTTTTTCGTGGATAAAGCGAGTGGGTTTACCGAATCCAAGCTCCCCTTCACGTTATAGCTGGCAAGCACCTTCCCATCATCAACAAAATGAAAGCGGTGATAGTCAACAGGACAAAGCCGGGCAAGCAGAAGCGGGCCTCCCGCAAAGGTTTTATGCCAAATAGGGTTGGCAAGAATTTCTTCCACCGAAAGTGCAAAGCCCTTAACCGGAACAGTCATGTTCCCGGTCACCCTTTTAAAACCAAGATACCTGGCTTCCGCAAAGGCACCCATTTCGTTTTCATGGGCCGGAAAATTTCTTTTCCCTGCTTTAAATCTTCGGATAAAAAACTGGTTAAAAGTCGCATAAGGATCAATCATTTCTCTTCCATCTTCTGGAAGAAAATCACCAATTTTTATATCAAATTCCCTGATAAAAGGTTTGATTTTATTTTTGCTCGAAGGCACGTCCTGCCAAAAACCATAAAATTTACTGAATAACTTTCCGCACAACAGATACCTTAACAATTTGCCTGCGAAAGTTTCGTATAAGAACAGAATTTCCCGGCTTCCATAAACTTTTTCTATTGACTCTTGATTTTTATACCTATCATAAAATTTTATATCCACAATTTAAGGCCCTTGATAAAGAGTATCTATAGCATTATATCCATTAGTACTAACATTCTTTATCATGGAGATTTAAATGAATCGAGTAAAATTATTTCTTCCTGCTGTTATAACCCTCTCTATCATTTCTTTTTTTATTGCCTTTAACCGCATCAGCTACAGTAATCCAGACGCCCAAAAACTGCTGGAAACTGAAAAAAACACCATTGAAGTCGTCAAAAATACCGTTAACTCGGTGGTTTTTGTTTCCAATATTCAAAGAGTCAGCAGAGGTTTTTTAGATTTGGAAGGCCAGGAAGTTCCAACCGGCGCAGGCTCTGGTTTTGTGTGGGATGAAAAAGGACATATAGTGACCAACTATCACGTTATCCAAGGGGGAGGAAAATTCTTGATTGCCTTTAACGGGGATAAGACCCAGTATGAAGCGGTACTGGTCGGAGACGAAGCCTACAAAGATATCGCCGTTTTAAAACTGGTCAAGCTTCCCAAAAATTTGCATCCAATCAAAGTAGGTTCCTCTAAAAATTTATTAGTTGGTCAAAAAACCATCGCCATCGGAAACCCTTATGGTCTCGATCACACGGTAACCCAGGGAATTGTTTCTGCCCTCGATCGCTCTATCAAGGGTGTAACCGGTATCAGCATAAACAATATGATTCAAACGGACGCTGCCATCAACCCCGGAAATTCCGGCGGTCCACTGCTTGATTCAAACGGCGAGTTAATCGGAATGAATACCGTCATCTATAGCACATCTGGGGCAAGTTCCGGGGTTGGATTTTCAGTGCCCGTCGATACGATCAATAATATCGTTCCTCAAATCATCAAACACGGCCAGGTCATCAGACCAAGACTTGGAATCGCCATGAATTATAACGAACAAATCAAGTACCGTTATGGTATCAAAAAAGGCGTGGTCATTTGGAGTGTGGCCGAAGGCGGACCTATCGATAAGGCCGGTCTGAAAGGTTTAACACAAGACAATAATAGCATTTACATTGGCGATATTTTATTAAAAATAGGTGATGTTGAAGTGAATAATTACGAGGATATCTACCATGCTCTGGATAAATTTAAAATTGGTGACTCTGCTACCATAACCTACTTGCGTGACGGTAAAATCAAAGAGGCCCAGATAAAATTTATCCAAATAGATTGAGGAAATCATTTAATTTATATTAAGACCGTGTTATGAATGGAGGTCTTACTAAGCAATATATCCATAGCTTACCTAATTAGCGAGTAACAGAGAGGTAGAAATGTCCAAGGATATTCAAGCAATTATCGCAACTGACTGCGGCAGTACCACCACCAAGGCCATTCTTATTGAAAAAGTAGGAAATGAATATCGCCAAACGTTTAGAGGAGAAGCGCCCACCACCGTGGAAGCTCCCTTTGAAGACGTTACCAAGGGGGTACTCAACGCTATTCAGGAAGTGGAAGAACTCTCCGGTCGAAAAATATTAGACGGGGACAAGATTATCACTACGGTGAATGGCAAAGTTGGGGTTGATGCTTATATTTCTACCAGTTCTGCGGGCGGTGGTCTGCAAATGATGGTGGCCGGTGCCATCAAAACCATGACCGCTGAAAGTGCTCAAAGAGCGGCACTCGGTGCCGGTGCGATTGTTATGGATATTCTGGCATCCAACGACAAAAGACTTCCTCACCAAAAAATTGAAAGAATCAGACAACTACGTCCTGATATGATTCTGCTATCTGGCGGAACCGATGGCGGAACAGTTACCCATGTGGTTGAACTGGCGGAATATATCGGTGCTGCTGATCCAAAACCAAGGCTGGGGATGAGCTATCGACTTCCCGTCCTTTATGCCGGCAATAAAGACGCTCGCGGAAAAGTCAAAGAAATTTTAGATCACAAGATGGCGCTGACAATCACCGACAACCTGAGACCAACCCTTGAAGAAGAAAACTTAATGCCAGCCAGGCTTGAAATTCAAAATCTATTTTTGGAACACGTCATGGCCCAAGCTCCCGGATATAAAAAATTAATGGAGATGGTCAGTGTTGAAATCATGCCCACCCCGGCGGCAGTTGGTGAGATTATGCAGACCATTGCCAGACTTAACAGTATAAACGTTATTGGGGTTGATATCGGTGGGGCTACCACTGACGTCTTTTCCGTCATTGGTGAAACATTCAACCGTACCGTTTCAGCTAACTACGGGATGAGTTACTCCATATCCAACGTTCTGGCAGACGCAGGACTGAAAAATGTCATGCGCTGGCTTTCCTTTGATATTGATGAAAAAGAAGTCAGGGATCGGATCAAAAATAAAATGATTCGTCCTACTACCATTCCTCAATCCCTTGAAGAATTAAAAATTGAACAAGCAATCTCAAGAGAGGCTCTTAGGCTTTCTTTTGATCAACATAAACTTCTGGCGGTAGGACTCAAAGGGGTTCAACAGACAAGAACAATTGCAGACGTTTTCAGCCAAGAAGGAACAGGTCAATCAATTATTAAAATGACCGAGCTTGATATGATCGTTGGTTCTGGTGGTGTTTTATCCCACGCCCCAAGAAGAAATCAGTCCATGTCCATGATGATCGATGCATTCTTGCCAGAAGGTATCACCACACTTACCGTGGACAGCATCTTTATGATGCCTCACCTGGGTGTTCTTGCCAAAATTGATGGGGAAATTGCCACCGAAGTTTTCCAAAAAGATTGTCTGATCTACCTTGGAACTTGTATTGCTCCTGCTGGACAGCTTAAAAAGTTTGGACAAAAAATAATGGATTATAAAATCACCATGGGTGGAAAAACCATTCAAGAGGATCTTCACTTTGGCGATTTAAAACATTTTCACTTGGGCATAGGCGAGACAGCCGAAGTTGAACTCAATCCCGCCAAAAACTTTGATGTAGGCGCCGGCAAAGGCAAAACTTACAAGGGAACTGTTCAAGGTGGCGTAGTTGGATTGATTGTCGACGGACGTGGAAGACCCATTGAATTCCCAGAAGACGATCAAGAGAGAAAAAATATAATCAAGAAATGGAATCAAGCAATGGATCTTTATCCAGTTTATTAATTAAGCGGAGGAAAAAATGGGACACTCATATACGCCAGGACTTAGAGTCGCAAAAAGAACAGTTATCGCTAAAGATCGCATCCTCCCCTTAAAAGGTGAGGTGGTTAATAAAATTGGTGATCTCGTACAAAGAGACAGCATTGTAGCCAAAACCGATCTTCCTGGTAACGTTTCCACTATCAACGTAGTCAACCTGCTTGGAATTCAAGCAATGGAAATAGACCAGTATATGCTAAAAAAAGTTGGTGATTCCTTTGAAAAAGATGAACTGATTGCTGAAAGCAAATCTTTTATCAAATGGTTTTCCACCCAGATAAAGGCCCCTCTCAAGGGAAAAATTGAATCCATCTCCAGCGTAACCGGACAAGTTCTTCTTCGTGAACCACCTATTCCTGTTCAAGTAAAGGGTTACATCAATGGTAAAGTAACAGAGGTCGTTCCCAAAGAAGGTGTAGTTGTCGAGACCGTTTGTAGTTTTATACAAGGTATTTTTGGGATTGGCGGAGAAACCTGGGGAACTTTAAAATTTGCCGTAAAATCTCCCGGTGACGTACTGGAAGAAGCAAACATTACTTCTGAATACAAGGATGCCATCATTGTTGGTGGAGCTTTTGCTGACTTTGCCGCTATCAAAAAAGCAATTCAAGTTGGTGTTAAAGGCATTATTCTTGGTGGAATTAAAGACGGAGATCTTAGAACCATTCTCGGATACGACCTTGGGGTTGCCATCACCGGATCTGAAGACGTCGGTGTAACCCTCGTTTTGACCGAAGGCTTTGGAAAAATTCAAATGGCCCAAAGAACCTGGAATTGTTTAAAAGACCGAGAAGGTGCAATTGCCTCCATCTCTGGTGCCACGCAAATCAGAGCAGGCGTTATCCGCCCTGAAATAATTATTCCTTACGACGATGCTGATTTAAGCCGTATCGAAAAAGAAGTTCACGAAGCCAAGCCCGTTGCAATCGGCAACCAAGTACGGGTTATCCGACAACCATACTTTGGAAGAATTGGAACAGTAACTGATCTTCCTTCCGCTCTCACGCAAATTGAATCTGAAACTCACGCTCGGGTTTTAAAAGTAAAATTTGAAGGAAACAACGAAGAAGTCACCATTCCACGGGCAAATATTGAGTTGATTGAAGAATAATAAAATATTTTTAAAACAAAACTCAGCCTTATTTAGCTTCCTATTTAAATCCATCAACAAACTCTTCGAACTTGTTACATTGGATAGAAGCATTATTTATTTCATCTAACCCTATTTGGGTTTTTAATTTTTTTTCGCACCTATCTTTTGTTATATCAGTTTTTAAACAAGATTCCATTTCCTCAGATAAAAGCTCATTCTTGTTAGTAATATCAGCTTTGCAGGCATCAACAAAATATCTCATCACCAAGACCTCTGGATCCGTGAATATATGGGCATCCGCCCAGTTCCAAGGTACGTCCACTGATAGAAATTGGTTATAAAAATTTGTATCTTTATTTGAAGTAAAAAACGCAGTTTGATTCGCAATTCTAATAGGTTCACAGTTATCCCAAAACTCTTTTAAGGAATTATTGATACTTAACTGACCCGCATAAAAATTGCTTGGAAAAATAGAATAATCACCCAAGTAGTCCATCGTTGAATTCCATCGAAGCGAAAAACTGCTTAAACTTCGCTTGGCAAGTTCTTTTTTCATACTCTGAAGATGCATATATCCATTGATACTTACCGCTCTCGTGCACAGTCCACTTTTAAAAATTAATTCTATTTTTTCTGCCATGTCATTATCCCTTTCATTTGTGAACCTATCATCAATGGCAAACACTTTTTCAACTCCGTCAACATATCCCTTAAAACGAATAGGTTTAGGAATATTGCCTTTCTTATATTCATAATACCCCTCTGGCCCAGGTAGCTTTCCTTCCGGTATTTCTATAAATGCACAATCTATTTTTTGATTACTCTCAGTGTTGTATTCTTCAATAAACTTCTTTAAGGTCTTTTCATAATGAAAATCATGAGTCTCCCCCACCAATATTACTTTCGGGTCAATTTCACTAATTTTTTTAGCAAATTGTTTCAACGTAAATGAATTGTTAATCTTATTTTGAATGAAACTATATTTATCCTCACATTGAGAAATTTTGCAAGAACTCTCGGCATTTGATTGTTCGCAAGAAATTACGACAATCGGTTTTTGTAATAATATAATCGCTAATATTATAAAAATAATTGATTTCATTTCTATTATCTCACTCTAAATTATCACTGCATTCTTTATGCCAGCGATAACATTCCGTAATAAGGTCAAAAAGTAATCGTAAGTTGCTCAAAAAAGATACACTCGTAGCCTTTTGTATTTTCAAATGTATCCCTTACAAATAGGGTAGCCGGCATAATACATGGATTTTGTTTAAACTGTTTTAATTTCTATATAAAGTCCATATTTTAACATGTTAAATAAAATACAACTTCATCATGCTGGATTAGTTAAATTTCAAGTCCCAATATTAAGTTGATTGAAAAATAATAAAATTTTTGATTCCAATCAATCTAACTTTAATCATCTTTGATTTTTATTAGCAATATGTTATACGTCCCAAAACCATCTAATCTCAAAATCAAGGAACCCTGTATGATGAAAAACCTTCTTCTCATATTAACTTTTTCCCTGTTTTCTCTGATCACTCTGGCTTCTACCAAATTTCATTTCGCCATAATCGGCGACCGAACCGGAACCGCTAATCAACCTATTTTCGAATCAGTGGTTTCAAAAGTAGAAACTCTCCACCCAGATATTGTTTTAAATGTGGGTGATCTTCCTGAAGATGGACTAGAAGACGACTGGCAAGTGGTACTTAAAACCCTGGATATTTTAACCAGTCCATTTTATTTTGTTCCCGGGAATAATGATATCTTAGATGAAGCATCCAGAATTCGCTATATTGAGCACACCAATCGTCCGACTTATTATTCTTTTGATTATGAAAATTCTCATTTCATTATCATGGATAACTCCATGTGGGAAAGTTTCTATGAACTGAAAAGCTCACAAATAGTCTGGTTGATTAATGATCTGGAAAGAAATAAACATTTCGAAAATATTTTTGTTTTTATGCATAAGCCTTTTTGGTATGCCAGCGTTCGAGGAGAAGTCGATCCTCTTCACAACATTTTTAAACATTACAATGTCAAAGCGGTCTTTACCGGACATCTACATCAAAATGCCTATCAGAAAATTGATGGCATAGAGTATTTTATCGTTGGTAGCAGTGGAGGACATTTTAGCGGAAGCAATGACGAAGTTCATTTTGGATTCTTTTACCAGTTTATGTGGTGTACGGTCATAGATGGAAAACTTCATACCACATTGATTAAAGAAGATGGGATGATTCCAAGTAATATCATGTCGGCTCAGGATCAAATTATGTTTAATGAGATTCAAAATGGATTAATACTAACTAAAGGGCAAATACGAGAGGGAAATGACAACGTCAATCTAACTATCTCCATTCAAAATAAAACCAACAAAACCATCAAGCAAAATTTAATAATTGAAACAGGAGATAACTGGTCGTCCCTTGTATCTTCCTTGCCTATTGAGATACTTCCAGGTGAAACTTATAACGACACCATTAAACTCACCAAACTGACTTCTATTTATCCTCTTCCAAGAATTAAATTCATCTACCCTTTTGGTAATAATCTAGAATATCAATATAATGAACCCATTATTTTAGAGAGAGTCCTTATTAGCTCCAAAATTCCACCAATCAATACCCCAACTATAGATGGTATCATTACCCCCTCTGAGTGGGATCGCTCTATTAAAACAACTGATTTCGGAGAGATGGACGGAACGCTTAGTCCTGTAGAAAAAACAGAACTTTCTTTCATGCATGATGATCAATTTCTTTATATTGCAATCAATTGTTACGACTCTCGCATGAATGAGCTTCGCTCAAATGCGGTAGATCGCGACGGGAATGTTCATTTGGATGATGCCGTTGGCATGATAATCACTCCTAATCCAAAGGAAACTTATCAGTTTTATACCAATTCTATCGGAACGATCTGGGATCAAAAATTTAATAAAACAGACTCAACCTATCACCCAGAATGGAATGGTTCCTTTTTAATTGCTAACTCTAAAGATGATTATAGCTGGAGAACTGAAATACGAATTTCCCTCAAAGAATTAAACTATGATCCCTCAAGCGGACAAATTAAAATTAATTTTAGACGCAAACAACCTAGAATTCGCGCTTCGGCGCTTCTCTCTCCACTTTGGAATTATGAGGCTGATCTACATCCAGTGCTTTTGTTAGAATAAGTGAGATGGAAAACATATCGTGCCCATGCCTCCAAGGAATCCAATACCATAATTCTTGCAGCGCAATTGGAAATTAGAATTTGATTCAATAGATAATAAAATTTCAACTCGCCCCAATTACCCAATTCAACTTTCTAGACTTTAGTGTGAGTAATGACTAGAAGCTAATAATATCATTTTTTAATATGTAAAAATTCTAAATATTGATCCCTTGAAAAGCTTCAGCAGTTTTCACTTAACTGTTGCTGAAACATGAAATGAGTTATGATTGCCCATATCTTTTAAATTTACCCTGATGATACCACTGTCTATTTCTTTATCGCCAATATAACAGTGCAGTGTCATGGGAATTTTAGTAAGTCTTAAATCTACAATCTGTTTATGTAATGATTGAATAAATTCAACACGATCACTCCAAACTCGACAAGAAAAAACTTTGCCAGCTAATTTTGAGTTTTCCAATCTCAGGGTCGCTCCAATTGTTGTAGAGCTTTGTGTAACGTAATCAACCGCTAAAATATCTGCATAAAAATGAATTGTGCCCGCCGCAGATCGTGTTTCGACATAGAGAGGTTTTATCTGAATTGGGCCAACATTGTTTAGATCAGCGTAAGCAAGATTTACAAGAAACACAAAAAGAAAAAAAGATTTTAATAATGCCATTTCCTACTCCATTTTATAATAAGAATTATGATGCTATCCTGAGTGAGTTAACACATTATCAGGATGACGTATATAAGTATCCTATACATTGGATAATTTACAAGCCAAAAACCCCCTTGATATGGATAATTAGGTTTGATAGCCAAAGTACACGGTTCTTATTTGCGACTATCTGCGATTAACGTGTTGGTTCGCAAATAAGAACCGCCTACTTCACTTCACTTCTTCACTTTAACTCTTTGAGTATTATAAGCTTGGATAAATCGCCTGCATTATCAATCTGATAAATTCTCTTTTTAAGATCTTCTATCCATGCATGATCGTTGGGCAGATTGAGATTATATTCATTCCAATAAGGTTTCTTAGTTGCAGGGTCAATCTTTTGTGCATCAGCGTAAAAGCTAGAATAATCCCACTCATTGTTAAACATTCTTAAAACAGCTGTTTCTACAAAATCATTTATGTTTTTAGGATTAAACCGGCCAGCAGACAGAAGTACTGGCCGGTTTGTGGGAATTTCGATTAGTTTATCGCTACCGGCTATTGCAATTTCAAAAGCTGCTTTTGAGGCTGATCCACATGATAAGTTTGCTTCAACCATTTGAGTTTTTTTCTTCTTAACGGAGGTCAGAAATTTTTTATATGAAATATTTATTTCTTCATCGCATGAATCAGGCTGACATAGAACATTCATCTCTTTGTCATCCTTGATAAATTTTCTATAATTTACTTTTTTACAAGAAAAAGCAACCCCGGTGGCGAAATTATATCCATTAGCATGAGAGCTTTTTATCATGTAATCAATGTTGTCTTTTTCTATAAGTTCAACCAGCTTATCTTCGACATTGACGGTGGCGACATCGCCGGATGGAAGATAGCCCTGTCCTTTAATTGCGTCAAAATAATTGGGACAGGGTTGAATGCCACTTCCTACCAACCAAAGTCCTTTGAAATGACCATCGCTTTTAAAAACTTCATACGGTGGTGATTTTTGTGATGCTAATTTATTTATTATATTTTTTTCAAGATTGCTATCCTTTGTATTTTCTTTTTGAGGAAAAGTTAACAGGAGCTGTTTAGGGACACCAGTATTTTTATTTTTGAAATTCAAAATATAATTTTTATCACCAGCAATCAATAAATCATCCGAAGGGATTCTAAATGCTATTTTAGTTCCCATTATTGAATCACTACTTATCGATTTAGGATGATGCAAACCATTTCCAATTTTCTTATTTGACCATGCATTGTCGTCTAAAATTTTTCCTGAGTGATATTTATCGTTATTATCATCCTTTATTGCGTAATTTGCACTCACCAACTCAAAGTTTTCATTGGCAAGCACGATTAAATGATTTCCATCTGAATCCGGCATTTGGGTCACAAAGCCACTTAGCTTATTATTGGAGTATCTGGATTCCGCTGCTTTTGTATCAAGATCTTTCATAAGGATATTCAATCTATGGCCGACATAATTCATGTGGCTATAGACATCTTCTGCGTATTTGGATTTATCTGTAAAAATATTTTCAACTTTAAGATATTCAAAAAAGTCCTCAGTGGACATTTTTTCTGCTAAAATGTTGACCACTCTATTGGCATTAAAACTATTGTTGGGGAAATATTTTTCTCCAAATTTTTTTGCACATTCAATTGCCTTGGTTAAGTCTGCTAACTTATTTAACTGTTCTTTATGAAAACATAATCCGTTAATAATCAGTCTTGTTGCCTGGGCACTAATGTCTTTTTCTGGACAACGTGTAATATCAAATCTAAAACCCTTGGTTCTTCTTTCGAGAAATACAGAATTTTGGGTATTGTTTTTTAAAAACTCTTCATAATTACCTTGGTGTAAAAGTTTATTGATTTCGGAGTGTATTTTTTTATCCAAGTTACCAATTAAAGCAATACGGTCAATAAACTCCTGAATCTTCTTTAATTCTACCAGATCCGCTTTTGGAGAAAATTTAAAAGAGTTCACACTATCCAGAGCAAGCATGACAGCGATTCTCACTGCAGTTCGATTTCGTAAAATATCCGATTTAACCATCCTTAACTTGTTTTCCATGGTGTTTAAATTACAGTCATCTTCTCCTGGATCGTGGGATGTTGTCTGGTTTGAATTGTAATAATGAAATTTCCCACAAAAAGCTATTGCTGCAACAAATCTGACACCTCGTGGATAATCTTGTTTATCTTCTCCAAACGTAAGATCGGAGTGTAATGAATTTATAAGAGTTTCCATAAAATCTACATTTGCGGGCGTAATTAACTTATAAAAATCCTCTTTGCACTGTCGCACAAGGTCCTTCGACATAATCCAGGTCACGCGCTTTGCTTCATTGGCTTCATTGTCAGTGACATCATTGTCTCTAATCTTCTCAACGCAAAATTTTTTGTCATCACTATACTCTTCAAGAAAATCTTCTGCCAACTCATTACATCTTTCTATGTTAGTAATGTTAGTAATGTCATTTATTCCCAACCCGGTACCCGGAATGGTTATTTTTTCGCAAGATTTATTGTCTTCAGCCAATACTAATGGATTCATCAGAAGAAGGAACAGCATTATATATATCACTTACAATTCCTATACATCTCATCTTTGATCATTTCTTGTTGAAAATATAACAGATCTAATTGATAATAAAGTTCCCTGGACCAGTCATTTTTTTTCCCAGCATTTATATCCTTGGCATTCTCAACACTCTTGATGTGTTTAAAATGATGGTGCTGGAGCCACTGCAGTCTATTCAACTCTTTCTTGAGAAAATCACATTTACCACTATCCTTAATTACCTCACTATAACAAGGTGTGATTAGCAATAGACACGCTAATATATAAATGTGGAATAATCCAATAGCGCACATAGAATAAGTATATATCAGAGTAAGACAAAAAAAACAGTGGAATTTTTTACTCTCAGACGCATTATCGTGATCCAAAATTGATTCAAAATATCTGTTACCGAGGAAATTAATTTAAAAAATTAAAACAATAATTCCACCCAGATATGCAATAGCAGAAGTTTTTAGTCTGGAAATGTTTACTATCCCCAAAAAACAGGGACCTTCAATAAATAATTATTAAAAAACAGGAGGTGCAACCTAAATATCAAATACAGATTAAATGTCGATAAATCGCATTGACACATTTTTGTTTTTAGTTAAGATTTTACTTACATACGTACATTGATGTTTTAGTCTAGGATTTATGATCAAAACAAAAAAAAATAAGATCAAATCAGTTCTTTCAAACAGCTTTAAAAAGTCAGATAAGACCAAGTTTTATTTTATAAAAGGTTTAAAAAAATATTCCAATTCTCTCATTATAAAAAGCAAAGTAGCCTTGGAGCAAAAAAGGCTTGATGATGTCAGACTACTTTTGAGAGATGAGTTACAAAATCCTGCGATTGATCTTTTGAAATGGATTGATACGGTTAGTGGTCTGATTCCCAGGAAGAATATTTATAAAATTCCTTTTTTTGATACTGAACAAATAAAAGAATATAGCCCATGGAGAATTTGTCCAATCGGTGAGCACTGGGTGCGAAGACATGACAGACAAAAAAAGCAAATTGAAGATGTGGATGGGCACCGTCGTAAAAATCCAAGCGGCAAAAATTTAATAATTGGAAATGATTTTAACAAGAAAAATTTTCAAAAAGAGATGGGAAAACTGAAAGATGATTTAATCAAACTCAGAGATCGAGGCTAGGGCCAGTAATCAAGTTTGCCGATAAGAATAACAAGAGGGGTTTATGAGGCACAAATTAACGGAAATCGGACTTATTCTGGAAGAATTAGAAAAAATTTGTAACAGCGAAATTAACCCGGCCAAAGAACATAATTCATTAATATATCTTTTCACTCAACTTTTAGAGAATTCAGAAAAAGATGGAAAATGTGATGTTGATTTAATTATTGAAGAGTTGGAATATAGACTAAAAAAGGCCAAAGAAGTACATTCAAATAAAGTTGCCTAACATGCAAAATGATCTGCCTATTACTACACTTTCCAAAAGTTCAGAGCACATAACGGCGTTTACCTTGAGGTCACGAATTGTGACCTCAAAGGATACATAATTTAAATGAAAAAACTGATTATAATAAATGGCAATATGGGTGTAGGTAAATCAACCATATGCAAAATTCTCTATAAAAAAATGGATAAAAGCATTTGGCTTGATGCTGACTGGTGCTGGATGATGAATCCTATTTGCTTTACTGATGAAAATATGAGGATGATAGAAAATAATATTACATACCTTCTTTGCAACTATCTGAATAATTCAGCTTATCAAAATGTCATATTTAGTTTGGTAATTGACAAAGAAGAGGTGTTCAGTAGATATCTCAGCAAACTTAAGGATCTTGATTATAAATTAGTAATAATAACTATAACGTGCTCGGAGGAAGAATTAAAAAAAAGGCTTCGCAAACGAGGTATAGAAGATGAAAATTTTCTAAATAGTATTATTCATTCAAACTTGTATGATGAAATGAAATCAAAGAAAATTGATAATACAAATAATTCTATTGAAGAATCAGTCAATAAAGTATTAGAGGCCATTAATAACTAGAACTGTCAGTGGCCCGCACTCCAGGTTCTCGTTATCTGCGGATTGGTAGTGCTATTTTTGAAATGGCCTGAGAAATTAAAAATAGTGGCCAATCATGAATAATAATATCTCTTTTCAAATCATCAGGATAAATTAAAGTTTTACGACTTACGCGAAGTGCATTTTTGGGTTTATGTTGTTGAATGAAAGTAGATAAACTTTTCGCTTTAAGGTTAAATCCAGCTTTAACTTCTATCGGTAATACAACTCCATTATATTCAACGATAAATTCAATTTCTGATTGGGAGCTTTTATAGGTATAAACCGGCCTATTTGGAAAAAGAGTACTCATCATCTCTTGCAAAACAAAATTTTCTGCAATAAAACCTTTATGACTGAAGTTATAATCCAAAAGATGCTGGTGGGACAATCCGGCCAGCGCATTCATAATACCTATATCAAAAACAAAAAGCTTGAAAGCATTTTCCTTCTTTTGGATTGACAGTGGTATTTTTACGCTATCGATGAGAGGTGTTTGATAAAGAATACCTGCTTTTTTTAGCCAATCAATCGGATTCATAAAATCCTCATAACCACGCTTGCCTGGAAAAATATTTTTAAACTTATATTTACTGGCCTTTTCTTGTCCAACTTGTTCGGCGGCGTTTCGCCATATGCGTTCCAAAAACATCGCATTTTCTTTCCCGCAATGCTTGGCCATGTCTGCCAAATATCCTAGTATTAAAACTTCTTGTAGCTCACGTACCTTTTCATACCTGTCATTTCTATTCTCCTTGTTCATTTGCACAAAATTTTTAACAATCTCAGGCAGTCCGCCAGTGATTAAATAGTCAATAAGGTATGGCCAAATTATCTCATGCAGGCCTTGGTTGGGATTTAAAATATATTCATCAAAAAGATTTTTTTGCTCAAAAGCTTGCATGTATTCTTGAAAATCCAAGGGGAAGATTTTTAAAAAGTTAACCTTACCAACCGGAAACGAACTCTCCCCAAGAGAGAGGCCCAGTAAAGAACCTGCTGCACAAATAAAGGCGTGTGGTAAATCTTCTGCAAAATATTTGAGGGAGGTTATTGCCTCGGGACAGGCTTGAATCTCATCAAAAAAAATAAGATCTTTTGTCTCATCGATGGGACTGCCGTAGAGTTGAGATAGTTGCCTGATTATTTTACCCGGCTCCTTAACACTCAAAAAGAGTGGGTGCAGTCTTTTATCTTTTTCAAAATTAAAAGCATGCATCTTTTTAAAATGTTGCTCACCAAACTCAGAAACGAGATAAGATTTTCCAACCTGCCTGGCCCCCATTAAAACTAGCGGTTTTCTGCTCTTTTCATCGGCCCATTTTATTAATTGGTCCATATTTTTTCTAAACATATTTATCCTTTAAATTCATATTGTTACATAATTATACCATATTTCGTAAAATATTGGCCCAAAAAATACGGAAATTAGTAAAATAATTGACGAAGTTAAAAACACCTTTGATATCAGCTATATACATCTGTTTTTTTGACTTAATTCCCGTAGAGTCCCTTACCCTCATTGATTCACCTATTTCTATGATTTAAAATCAATAGAATTGTAATACAAAGGATCGTTTAAATGCTTCTTAATAAAATAGAAAATTTGAAGGTCGTTTTTTTCGATATGGGAGGAACACTACTTCATTTTCACAAAACATTAAGTAATGAAGTTAAAGACGAAATAGGCCTCTCCTATATGCTAACTTATCTAAAAAACAAACATCATTTCAGTGGTGATCTCCAAACGCTTAAAAATGAATATTGGCCTTTATTTGATGAATTAATGAAAACAAGATCTCAAGGTACATATGAATACCCAATCGAAGATCACATGAATTTGTTTTTAAGAAAATATGGAATATTTCTTACACAACCAGAAGCTCACTTTTGCCAAAAACTTTTTATTAAAGAATACCACCCTTATATTTGGACGGAAGATTGCACCAAAGATGTTTTAGCTATAATCAAGGAAAGGGGATTAAAAATAGGCGTGATCTCAAACACATATTTACCTGACGAAATCATGATTGAGTTTTTTGAAACCGCCGGACTCCATCCCTTTATTGATGATTATACTTTCAGCTATTACCAACAAATCAAAAAACCAAGACCTGAGATTTTCCATTATGCACTCGAAAAAATGAATTGCTCCGCTCAAAATACTTTAATGATTGGAGATAAATTGGAAGCAGATGTACTTGGGGCAGAGCAAGTTGGGATGTCGACCATTTGGTATAATTTAAAAAACATTTCTAACTCAACTAATATTCTTCCTCAATATACAATTTCCAGTTTTATAGAATTGATAAATTAAGTAGATGATTTTTCATAATTAACAAAAACCTCGAAAATTCTTATTCAATGATGAAGTTGATAATTCAACAAAGGGTTGTTTTATAAATTCGATTGCAGGTACAGTATATATGCTGTTGCGCACACAGCTTTTTTGCTGTATAATGGGGGGTAACAATTTGTGGAAAATCGAAACGCTAGAGAAATTATAAGGAAATTACTAGAGGCTGGATTTGATTCTCACAAAAAATTTAAAAAAATGGGCAAAGGTATCGTCATTATCCCTGATCACGGAGGAAAAGATCTTGAGACTGGGATTATTCGAGAGATAGAAAAACAATCTGGCGTAAAATTATTAAATTAAATTGAGAGATAGATATGATTAAATATAAAGCCAAAATAAAAAAAGATGACAACGGTTATAGCGTGGTCTTTCCTGATCTGAAGGGTTGCTTTTCCAGTGGATCAACGCTCCTCAAAGCCAAGAAAAATGCCGTTTTTGCTCTTGATTTATACTTGGAGGAAGCCAACGACCCCAAATGGCCACTACCAAAAACTATTGATCACAAGGGAAAAAATTATTTCTGGATTACTCCCAGTCCTGAAATTGCCATTCCATTAATGATCAGAGAAGCGAGGAAGGCCATACATATTTCCCAACAAAAGGCGGCTGACTTGCTTAAAATAAAACTCCAAACCTATCAAAAACTTGAATACCCCAGAAAATCAAATCCTACCGCCCAGACTTTGATTAGAATTGCTGAGGCCTTTAACACGACATTTAAACTATCTGCTTAGATTTCATAATCGTATCATTATCCCTGCCCTCCCCATACTAACATGAATATTATTTTACGGAGTTAAGGTCAATCAATTACTTATTTTTAGGTATTTAATTTTATACTCATAAATGCGCTTGTTTTTCATAACTTAAAATCTGTCGACAATGCAAAAAGAAAATAAGTACAATTTACGCTAGAAAAGAATGGTTAATTTAAAGAAGGAATACAATGAACAACAAATTTTTATTACTAATTTTTATTTTTTTAAGTCTGAAAGTATTTTCATTTACGTTTTATAATCCACAGATTGTAATAGATGGAATAGAATACAAAGTTGTTACTGAGGATGATTTGACAGAAACAGAGTATCCTTTTGCTTCGGATAACTTTTGCATAAGAAATGGTTGGGCAATGTCAAGTTCCTCAACTTCATCATCAGCTTTAATGGGTCCCTACGCAATACTCGACAATAATGGCGATGTTGTAAGCACATACAAATCTGAAGGAAACAGGTATAGATTTATGGTTTTGGATACTTGTCGCTGTAGAAACGAATTTTAATGCTATATAGATCGTATCTGTCAGTTAAAGCGTATTGAATGGTACCCATTTAAAAAAACTGATTATAAAATTTATGATTAATACAAAAGTCAAAGGAAATATTATGAAAAAAAGAGTCGTAATTTTATTTGGTGGAAAATCGGTTGAGCATGAGGTCAGTATTATCTCGGCCACATCTATTTATAGAGCTCTGGATAAAACTAAATTCGATGTAACCCTTATTGGAATTGATAAAAGGGGTAAATGGCTTCTTCCTGATGAATCAAAACAATTAGCTGGAAGTAGTAATCCCAAACTGGTGAGTTTAAATAAAACAGGGGAACAAGTAAGTTTACTTCCTTACGATTCTGAAAATAAAAATTTAATTTCCTTAAAGCTAAATTCAACCTTGAATAATCAAGTGGACATAATCATCCCTGTATTACATGGCCCAAATGGTGAAGACGGAACTATTCAAGGCTTATTAGAATTATCAAATGTCCCCTTTGTTGGGTCCGGAGTACTTGGTTCTGCACTATGTATGGATAAAGATATGGCCAAAAGAATTATGCGAGATGCAGGAATTCCAATTGTCCCTTATCTTTGCTACAAAAGAAATGAATTCAAGATTAATTCAAATAAAATGATAGACGAAGCTGAGAAAAAATTTGGCTATCCTTACTTTGTAAAACCCGCCAATCTGGGTTCCTCTGTAGGTGTAGAAAAAATTAAAAATCGTGATGAAGCATTAATAAAACTTAAAAAGTCTTTTCAATTTGACACTAAAATTTTAATTGAGAAAGCCATTGATGCCAGAGAAATTGAATGTGCAATTTTGGGCAATAACGATCCAGCAGCCAGTATTGTAGGAGAGATAATACCTCAAGGAGAATTTTATAATTATGAAGCAAAATATATAGATGAAAATGGTGCTGAACTTTTAATTCCGGCTCCTAATATCACTTCAGATCAACTGAAAAAATTTCAAAATTATGCAACTTTGGCCTTTAAATCTTTAGAATGCTTCGGACTAGCACGAGTCGATTTTTTCTTAGATAAAATTTCCGGTGAAATTTTTTTAAATGAAGTAAATACTTTTCCTGGATTCACTCCTATAAGCATGTATCCCAAACTGTGGGAGGCTTCCGGTGTAACCAATAGTGAACTATTAAATAAATTGATTGAACTTGCTATTGAAAAGTTTAACGAAAAAAAAGAAAACCAAATTGATTATTTTGATAATGAGTAGAGTATTTTAGGTTTAATCTGCTGAATAAAATTATTAAAGCCTGATAATACAACCGAAAATTTTTAGACCATCCTTCGCACCAACCAAAAACGGGCGCTACACCTTCTTTATACCCACAAAACCTTTAAAATTAAGCTTATATTATTAGCATAGGAGTTAAAAAATCGCCACATGAAGCTAAAAATGAATCTAGTCGCCATTTGGCTTGCCAATCGGCGACATTGTGCTATAATGGATGGATGGATCATCAATACACACGTAGTCTTTCTCTTGGTAAACATTTAAATAAAAGCTCGCTTTTTTTATTTGGAGCACGAAATACTGGAAAAAGTTTTCTTATACAACATACTTTTCCTAAATTACGATATATTGATCTTTTAGACTCAGATTGCTACTCTGCCTTATTAAGGCGTCCCAAAGCACTTGAAGAGATGTTAACCATAAAAGATAAGTGTGTTATAATTGATGAAATTCAAAAATTACCAGCACTACTTGATGTTATTCATAGATTAATAGAAACCAGAAAAATCAATTTCCTTCTAACCGGATCCAGTTCCAGGAAGATTAAACGAGAAGGAGGAAATTTACTCGGAGGGCGAGCAAGAGAATTTCATCTCTATCCCCTAACTTCAAAAGAACTTGGTTTAGATTTTGATCTTATAAAATATTTAAACCGGGGGGGACTTCCAAGAATATATAAATCGGACGATCCATACATTGATCTTAAGGCCTACGTAAACCTTTATTTAGCAGAAGAGATTAAGCAGGAAGCGCTTATCAGGAAATTTGAACAGTTTGTGCGTTTTTTAGATACAATGTCTCTTTCAAATGGGGAAGAATTACATCTTGCCAATATCGCAAATGATAGTGGTATATCTCCTCGAACGCTTGAAGGCTATATTCAAGTCTTAGAAGATACGCTTGTTGGATTTCAAGTTTATCCCTTTTTTAAAACTAAAAAAAGAAAGGCTATAACCAAATCAAAATTTTATTTTTTTGACATTGGTGTGACAAATTTTCTTGCAAACAGAGGAGAAATAAAAAACAAAAGCGAGCTTTTTGGAAGAGCGCTTGAACAATTTATTGCATTGGAAATTCGCGCCTATCTTTCTTATAATAACAAGCGGGAGCAACTTTATTACTGGCGCACCAAAAATGGGTTTGAGGTGGATTTTATTATTGGTACAAAAGCAGCGATAGAAGTAAAAGCAAGTTCCCGGATTTCAGACTCTGAATTAAAAAACCTTAAGGCCTTAAGAGAAGAAAAATTAATCGAAAAATATTTTGTCATATCCCAAGAACCGTTTAGACGAACAGTTGATGGGATCACAATATTACCTATAGGCGAATTTTTAAAAGAACTCTGGAGTGATCGCTTATTTACTGTCTAGCTCTTGAATGAATGTAATTCCAAGGCGCTAAAGTTGGTCGACATTTTTAAAATATTGGAAGAAAATATTTTAAAACAGAAGGGAGGGATACCATAAATATTAATGAATATTATCAAAATTATGATGAGGACAGTAGACTCGAAAAAGATAATGCTCATAAAGTTGAATTCATTACGACTGTAAAATATATTAATAATTTTCTTAAAAATAAATCCAAAATATTAGAGTTAGGAGCAGCGACAGGTCGCTATGGAATGTATTTTGCTGAAGAAGGACATGACGTTACAGCAGTTGATATAATGCCACATTACATAGAGCTGTTAGAAAATAAAATTAAAAAAAATAAAACATCCATTAATATTAAAGCCGCTATTGGTGACGCTAGAGACTTATCAAGATTTCCCGCTCAAGTATTTGATATTGTACTCTGTTTAGGCCCCCTCTATCATCTTAAAAATGCTGACGATAGATACAAATGCTTAAGTGAGGCTTGTCGTGTTTTGAAACCAGAGGGGATAATTGCTATTGCGTATGTTAATCGTTTTGCCTCTATAGTTGCAAATTTGAGATCCGAAAACCTAAAAAGAGGAATTGTCGACAGTGTTATCGAAAACGGAATTGATCCTTTGAATCCTTTTTACTTTTCTCACCCCTTCGAAATTGAAGAAATAGCTCAAAGTATTAATTGTAAAAAAATTCATAATTTAGGTACCAATGGAATAAGTTATATTCTTAAGGATAAAGTAAATAATCTAAGTAATGATGATTTTGAAAATTGGATTTATTTTCATTTAAAAACCTGTGAAGATAGTTCAATATTAGGCTACAGTATGCACGGGCTATACATAGGAAAGAAAAATATTGTATAACAACATATTGACCTTCTCGAGGGTGGGTGAACATTGGTAAAAATTTTTGCTTATATAATAATTTTACCAAATCTTGCACCTTTTTTATAAAAGGAAATTTTATAACCAAGTGCGGAGTACTCAGTTTTTAAAATTTCTAAATTATCTACAAGAAAAAATAAAATTCTTTCAGCATCTAGGTCACCGCGGGCCAGCTACATTAAGGATGATAGCGAGTTCAAATAATTGGCAATAAAGATGCAACAATAATCCATAGTACTATGGCGCTATTTATAAAGACTTGAAAATCTATAACTATTTGACACTTAAATGTGTCATAAGTTTGTACAGTTGTTAGGAGTTTGCATGAAATATTCTTTCCAGTGGTTTTTTCTATTTTTTTTGTTCGCATCTCATACTCATGCTTTTGAACATAATACTTATTACGATGTGGAATTGAAAACGAGCTCTGTGAAAAATCAAGAAGCTACAGGCCAATGCTGGTTATTTGCAGGGCTAGGTGCTCTCGAGCCATATACGGACGAAATGAACACCCAAGAACTAGATACTTTAAATTTGTCAGAAGATTATTTAGATGCCGTTTGGGCCAAGTATCAAGTTAATAAAGCTTTAGAAATTCCTGGTTGGGTAGTAGGAATGGGAGGGTATACTCACATCCTTGCTTTTTTATTAAATGAATTTGGGGTTGTACCTGAAAATGTTTGGAGTCCTAAAATTGGATTTAAAGGTGACAAAGGAAAAAATACTCAATTTTTTATGTTACTAGATTATTTAATTCAAAATTACCACGAAAAAAATTTATATGTATTAAACACTTCGGAAAAAAACAAAAATTTACAAGAAACAAAAGAAGAAATTGATAAAGTTTTCAATCACTATGTAGGGGAACTCCCTACGAGATTTTCTTATGAGGGAAAAAGTTACAGTCCGCAAGAGTTTTATGAATTTCTTTATCCTTTAAAACCAAAATTTTCACACTATATCAGAAATGAATTTTCAGTTGAATATGCTAAAAATCTTATCGAAAGAATGGAAACTAATAAACAATTTTCAGATAATACCATAAAGTATTACCAGACGCTGGTTGAGTTTGAAGCAGAAGAACTATCAAAACTCAATATTCCAATTTCTTACCAAAATACCAAGGAATTACTTGAGATTATTGTTAACGAAATTAATCATGGAAAACCAGTTTTTATAGCTCTTAATTGGGTGCGGATATTTATTAAGGATGACGAAATATTGACTTTGGATCCTCAAATTCATGAATTACCAATTTCTCGTCCTAAAGTTTCTGCATTCTTTAATTACCTATATAATCAAGATTCATACAGGGGTCATGCTGTGATCGTCGTCGGATACGATATAGACGAATCTTCCGGGGAAGTAATAAAATTAAAGTTGAAAAATAGTCATGGCAAATATAGTGGGGACCGTGGTTTTGTGCATCTATATAAAGATTATTTTGAAAGTTTTGTTTACGGAATTTCTACAATAAACACTTCTGATCAAGACTTAGCTGGTAATATTATTGACCCAGGTAATAGTACATTATTGGAAGAAGAAATTCTTGAATTAATAGAAGAGCTAAATAGTGATGATCTACGATATTCTGCCATGAACAATCTAATTAAAATTGGCCCTCAAGTAATTCCATATTTAAGAGATGTAATAAATGATAATAATGATTATTTTGTTGTACCTGAACTTTCTAAACTAAAAGAAGCTGCAGTACCTCTATTCATTGATTTTATTAAAAATAATAAATACACTTATTATGCATTTATAGGCCTTTTGCAAGTCGGAGATCCAAACGAATCCATTCAAAGACTTTTGACTTTTTTAAATATAGATAATCAGTATCTTCTTATAGATGTTATTGTTGACAAAAGAAAACTAAATTCTTTACCTTATCTCTTCCCTTATTTGTTAGATAATAACTATAAGGAAAATATTCAAGATAAGATTTTAAAAATGGGAAAACCTGCCGAAAAATTCATCCATAACTATTTACTTGATAATGATCCTCCTGCAGAACTTAGATATATATTGGAAGACCTATTAAATAAATTCTAAAATAGAAGAACCATACCAATCCAAGCGTACCTATAAATATTTTCCTTTTTATTTAGTTTATTATTTCTTTTAAGTATGACTCGCCATCCAAAAAAGCATGATAGAACAACCGGTTGTTTTATCACCTTTTATGTTAAAACAACGTGTTGTTTATGCCATATATTTTCAGACCCAAAATTTGCCTACCGGCAAGCGCACCAAAATAAGCTAATTTGTATGCACCCAACATACCGTATTTGCTGAATTTTTAACTTTTTATTAAAGCTTTCTAACCATCTTCCGAAATTATTATTACATATCAAACGCAATATGATATATAATAATACATAACCGGAGAACAATTATGACATCAGAAAATTTAAACCTAATCGAAATGGAAGAAGCAATTGAATTACTCAAAACTTCAAGGCCTACCTTTTATCGCTGGCTCAAAACAGGAAAAATCAAAGGAACTAAAGTTGGAAAAAAATGGAAATTCCAAAAAGATGATGTAGAGAGATTCATGAAAGGGGAAACTCCCAAAATTAACATTCCGGTAGATATCAAACCACTTCTAACAGAGCTTGAAACTCAATTAAAAGAAATGAATATTACCGACATAGCACCAGAAGAATTTGATGAACTGGAAACCTGTGTTCTTTATATAATGGCCATCACACGCGCAAAGAATGCCAGCGATGTTCATATCTCAGTCCAAAAGGAAGAATTTGGAGGCGAAACAATCGGTCTTCTCAGAATGAGAATATACTCACAACTTAAAATAATCAGTAAATTTAATTCAAAACTAGTAAAACCAATCATCGACGTCTGGAAAAAATGGGCCCAACTAGACATCAATGTTTCAAATATTCCTCAAGACGGAAGAATACTGATGGAGTTTCCCCACAATGCAGGAAGCATCGCTGGTAAAAGTTTTACCCTCGCCAATCACATTGTCCCCACTCTCCTTGGTGAATCTTTAACGTCCAGAGTTTTAAATGTTGAATCATTCATTGCTCTAAGCAGTCTTTCCGATCTTGGTTTTACCAAGGAAGAAGAAATTCAGATAAAAAAAAACCTGAATAAAGAATCTGGATTAGTTTTAGCATCAGGGCCTGCTGGCAGCGGAAAAACCACTACCTTGTATCAATGCCTCCGAGAAATAAATCATCCTGATAAAAAGATTGTCACCATTGAAAATCCAGTGGAAATTATTTTTCCATGGGCAACTCAAATACCAGTTAATCCCAAAGTTGGTCTTACCTTTGACCGGGCTATCCTTTCGGCCCTTCGAAGTGATGCCGAAGTTATTATGGTGTCCGATACCCCTAATCCTGAAACCATAAAATTAGTTATAGACGCCGCCACCAGTGGCCATTTAATGCTGGGAACATTTCATGCTAAAAATACTTTTGAAATGCTTCGAAGAATAATGGATGCTGGCAAAGATAATCTTTACCAGGTAATCGATTCTATCAATTTACTTATCTCTCAAAGATTAGCAAAAAAACTTTGTCCTCACTGTAAAAAAGAAACAAAATTGAATAAGGATAATATTAAAAAATTAGAAGAACTAACCAACGGATTAAAAGATTTGTCCCGCTACGAAGGTGAAACAATTTATAAAGCGGTCGGGTGTGATAAATGCGTTAATGGTTATAAAGGCAGAGTAGTTTTTTATGAAATACTTGAGCCCAATGAAAACATAAAAAAGTCTATCATTCACAACTTATCAACTGAAGAACTGATGGATGTAGCATTTACAACTGGTACTACACCGCTAGTTGAAGCCGGACTTATAAAAGTTTTAAAAGGCTTAACAACTATTGAAGAAGTAGTTAATTCCTTAGAAAAATAAAGCTTCCGGAAGCCTTTTAGCAAAATATTTTGAAGAAAAACATGCCTTAGTTTTCTTAAGGTGGTCAAATCTCTCGGCTAAAAAAGTTCTATAGTTATGTCCCATGCATATTACCAAATCAGGCTAATAGGGAAAAAAAACCAGCATGCGAGTGCAAACCTTATATGACATAAAATAAAGTTCAAATCATATTGTGATAAATAAAACACCTACTTCGTCGTTTCTCCAATCCCCTTTTCTATGAAAATATTTTAGTATCCTTTTAGGTCATTGACACTTTATACAATTCTTTAATAGAGTGCCTCTGATTTCCAAATTCTTTATGGGGGAGCAATGCCAAACATGATGAGAACATTTACACTTTTGATTTTCCTTTTCAGTATCAATTCGCTCTTTGCTAACTCACTGACACTCGAACAGAAATATAGTGATTTTTACCAATTGGTAAATACCATGAAGGCATCCTATGGACCGCTCCAATATAAAGAAACTCAAGGAATAATATTTGATAACGTGGTCAATGAATTTAAAGAAAAAATCGAAAAAACCCAAACCAATGGTGAATTCTACTACACTATTGTTGAATTTGTGGCCCGTTTTCAAGATAGTCACTTCTCTGCCAACTTGCCTACCACACATCGTGCCACTTTAGGTTTTTACACTGATTTAGTTGATGGCAAGGTACTCATTGATTCGGTCAACGAAAATTTTCTTCCAAAAGATACATTTAGTTTTATAAAAGGTGATGAAATAATATCCATAAACGACCAACCCGTTAGAGAATTAATGAATGAAATTGGAAAATATATTTCGGGAGGAACAAAAGAAAATCGAGATAGAATGTCAGCCATATATGTTCCAATCAGACCAGGTAGCCTGCTGCCAGTCCCGCTTCCCAATACTAAAGCCAAACTTAAAATAAGAAGAGGTACTTCAAATATAATTGAAGAAGTGGAACTGCCTTGGATTTACACTGGTGAACCGATTGAT
This sequence comes from Bdellovibrionales bacterium RIFOXYC1_FULL_37_79, assembly GCA_001770015.1. Classification (GTDB taxonomy): domain Bacteria; phylum Bdellovibrionota; class Bacteriovoracia; order Bacteriovoracales; family Bacteriovoracaceae; genus XYC1-FULL-37-79. The sequence goes on along the minus strand of MEQB01000011.1, from coordinate 97,338 downwards.
GAATATGATTCTACTAACAAAGGTCTTATTAGTCCAAAACACCACGATTTAGACATGCTCTCGGTTAAAGATATCTGGCAAAACATTTATGACGATCAATTAGAAGTCACTTATTTCTGTTCCGGAAAAACCAGAGTAGCCATTCCCAAAGATGCCACCATTATCATGAAGACCCCCTTCGTAGCCTATTACCATCCTACCGAAAAAGGAAATATCGGATACCTTCGAATCCCTCACTACTATCCACAAAATGAAACCACCGGTACATGGGAAGGTGAGCTGCGTTTTGCCCAATATGAATATGCCATAAGAGAATTAGAAAAAAATACCGTGGGACTCGTTATTGATCAAGATCACAATTGTGGTGGGAGCGTTGATTATCTACAATCGCTCGTTTCTTTATTTATAGATACTCCATTTAAACCACTTCAATTTCAGTTCAGGGCCAATAAGGTTAATTATTTATTTTATTTAAAAATTGCAAACGAATATTCATCAACAATAGATGGCCAAAACATAAAAGAAATTGCAGAACTTGTTAAAGATGCCTGGCAAAAAGGTGATTTCATGACTGGCATGACTTCTTTCTCAAGCAATGATCTAGTTTATCCAAATCCCAAAACCAGATACACTAAACCTATTCTCATGTTAATTGATGAAAACTCCGGTTCCGGTGGAGATGCTTTTCCATCGATGATGCAGGGTTTCGGGAGAGCAAAATTATTTGGGACAAGAACGATGGGAGCTGGAGGACATGTCTCCGAAGTCCCAGATTTAAACTATTCGGGTATAAAAGTTAAAATGACCAAATCTTTATTTTACCGTCCCGATGGTGTGGCTGTAGAAAACCATGGAGCTGAACCAAATATTCCTTATACGATTACCAGAGATGATTTTATTTATGAATATAAGGGATATCAAAAGGCTTACCTGGCTGCTTTGTTTGAGATGATCAACTAGTTTTTATTTTAAAATTTTTGCCAAATCTCTAAAGCGACCAATTATTTTAAAGCATCTTTGCCTTTTTCAATCCGCTCCATCAGGTAATCCATATACTTTTCTTCCTCCAGGCAACTTCTAAGATTTTTTAAATTTTCCCCAGAAACTGCGAGGTTCAAGAAGGGTTCGAAAAAAGTTATTAAATTAGAGCTTATTCGATGAAGTGGTCTCATACTTTCAATGTACATAATGGCAATAACGCCCAGGTCTTTCTTTATTATAAAATCAGCTATCTTGTCCAAAAATTTAGTTTTCTCAGGATCAAGTTCAGCCATGCTATCCGTTTGCATATTTTACAATCCCTTTAGCATTTAACAATTCTTCAATTTCAATAAAATATGGCTTATCAAAAATATAAATATACTCGTTATACCTACGAGCAAGTTTACTGATTAATAAAACTCCGTCGTTCGTCACCAAATAAGATGCAAATTGATTCCATCCCATTTTTTTTTCCTGAAAGAGTTGAATTTTTTTAAAACCTTCATCTTCCAAGATATATTTAGATGGAAAAATAAAATTAACTATGGGCATGCAGATAATTAAAAAAGTAAAAATAGGCATGACAATATGTTTAACCAGAATATAAGAAAGTGCCGTGAATAAAACAATCATCACTAGGGAAAAAAAACCCCTCAGGGGATAGGCCATGAGGGGATATACCGTAAATTCAATTTTTCTCATAATAGATCTAACTAACCACACCAAGCCAGTCTCGCAGAAGAAAGAGAACCCGGCCAATTAAAAGGGAAATACGGGCCATAACCGTGAAGCCGAAGCTGGCACCAAAGCTTACCATTAAAAGCATTGATCCAAATTGGGCAGTTTTACCGACTACTCCCTTATGAGGATAGGAAAAATAAAAATACACAAGGCAAGCGAGCGTTCCTAAAATAATAAATAGACCACTCACTAATTCAAACCATCCACCCGAAAGTGGGGTGTTCACCGTTGCTTGAATTTGAGTAAGCATATTGGTTTCAATTACGGTAGGGATTGCATAACCAGAAAAACCAATTAAAAAAGCCAAGGGCCAAAAACTGATCCATCCAATTTTTTGAGAAAATCTAAACAGCATCAGTGCGGCCATAATCCCAGGAATAATTAAAACATATTCACCATTTTTAAGAATTGGTTCGACCAGCTTAGGATGTAAAACGTTCTCCCAAGTAATGCAAACTAAGTAACCAACAGATATCCCCACTAACACATGTTCAGCAAATCGGTACAGAGGATTCTCTTTCCAAAGATAAGAAAAAATAGCAATTGTAAAAAAAGCAGCTACCCAAACCCATGGCTCATGACTCATAAATTACCTCTACTTGCTCTCAACAGTTATTTTCTTACGTACAAAATAAAGAATATTACCAATTATAATAAAAATAATGATTACCAAGTGACCCCATGTTTGAGAAGCCATGCCTCTCATAGCATCACCCGTCGGTATATTCAGATTAGATTTAACCAACCCTTCATATTCAGCCGCTCCCTTCATACCAGTAATTAGCCCCACCATCTGACCTGATTGAAGATAAGGATAATATTCAGTGGCAGAAACCGCTGTACATCCTGTGACAAATTTAAAATGATACCTGGTTACTCCATACATTATATAAGCTGTAGGAAGCTTGGTTCCAGAAAGATCAATAACCATATGAAAATCATCGTAGTTTTGAATATTACTAAGCATTGGAATGTTTTCGATAGGCTGCCCTCTAAATTCTTTGCTAAAGGACTTTCGAAAATTATCTCCAAAATTCAGCAAAACCAAATCATACTGCGGTAGATAGCCCAAATAAACATAGTCTTTACCGTATTCTTTTCCAAACTCCTTAGCTACTTGCTCCATGGTAATATCAGCAAGCGACGTCCCGTTTGCTATAAAGTTTAAGCCTAGAACTTTAATATTTTTACTAAAAGCATGACGTAAAAGAACTTTGGCCATGGGATCAAGTTCTGCTAGCGAAGATGGATCATAATCAAATCCAATAATAATTGGTTTGTTGGTCCTTGCAGCCTCTTCCATCTCATTATAAACAGCGCTGACCCATTTAGTAGGTTGTATATCAACTACTGGATTTAAAAAGAACGGTAATGCGATACTTAGAAAAATAATCACATAAACAACTCTTCGATCAATATTTAATAAATAATCAAGCCATTTATTTCTATTCAACATATTTACCTCTTTTACTTTCCACCAACGCCGGCATAAATAGATTTATCAATTCCAAGAATAATTTTTAATGCAGTTGCCACTTGTCCAATGGCAATTCCTATCAAAATTGCCCTCTGGGCGGCAACGTTTGGATAATCAAGCAACCATCCCTTTAACCAAGGAATAGCTGGTGAAATATTTTCTCCCGTTGGAATTTGTGCCAACATTAAAATAATAGCAGAAAAAAGAAGTAGTCCTGCTGAAAAACTTTTTAATCTAAAACTTCTAAATGCCGCAGATGCAATATAAAAAGCCAATAATGAAAACATCGTTGCTTCACAAGGAATCATAATTCCCACAAAAATATCATTGAACAAACTGCCCGGCTTTATTCCTGTCACCAGTCCCACCACCGTCATGACAAAAAAACATAAAATGGTGATTACGGCATAGTAACGATTAGGATCCAGTTTATTGGTAGCTCGCTTATAATACGCTCTGACCATGGAGATAACCCCCACAAACATGGCACCACCACCAATAATAATGGCCCAATCAGAAGCCTTGTCCCACATATCCTGCATAAAAGCATGGGGCATAAAATAGTAGAGAAAACTAAAAATACCTACTGATAACGTTAAAATAAAAGGAACCGTTTTTTTAAAAAACATTTAATTACCCCCTACTACGAGAAGCGATTCAATTCCTGGCACTCCACAAAGCTTAAGTATAAAAAGGACAATTAAAAGAATCATAGCAATCAATTTTACATAATCCTGACCTTTCAATCCTCCGAGCAATCTGGTATCTTCTCCCATCAAGGTTGCCGCTGCATAAAGCTCCTCACCTATCAAAGTATAGTCACACGCCACTATAAAAAATGGAATTTGAGAGATGGAGTCAGTTCCGGCAATTTGAATCGCACCGGTCATAGAACCAGCCTCGGCTAAAATTAAAGATTCTGCCATAAACCAACCGAGGAAAAAATTCGCCGCCGGTTTTTCCCTTGCCATTAGTCCGGAAACTCCAGAAGCGTAGGCAAACTGCCTTTGAGTTAAAAAATAAACGTCATCCGCCTTATAAGCATCTGGCCTTCCAACTTTGACGTAGGCACCTTTCACCACTTCATCGGTAACTGAATAAACGATCGGATCATAGTTTGGAACAATCAATCTGGAGCCAAATTCTGCAACTATTTCAGAAACTCTTGACAGAATAGAAATGGATGCCAAAGTGGCAATATCACTTATAACCGAAATACCAGGCGAATAGATCATCGGCTTACCCATTTCAGTGGCCCGCCCTACGGCATCTTCAATTGCCTGGACACCAGCGAGTGGACGAACATATAATTTTCTTCCAGATTTTGCGATCCGAATAAAAATAAGAATAACAATCATCGCCACCACAGAAAAAATAAAGGTAGGAATTTTATCTGTATTTACCCATTGAGGAATAGAAACAAAAGGCCCATATTCGTTAGTTTTAAAAACCACATTTCCGTCAACGCTCCTTAACTCGAGATAATACATATATGGGATATGGTTTTTAACTTCATTTTTATCATTGAAAGCATCAGCAGTAATATCAAGTTCTTTTACCTGCTTGAATTCAGATTCGTCCTGGGCTTTTCTAAAAACAAAAATCTTTTTAGAATCTTTCTTGATGGATTCATCCAACGTCCATTTTAAATCGACAGCCTCACCTTTATCGTTGGGAGAATCCCCACCCGTCAACTCAACCATGTCAACCGAGTAAGAATGAAAGGCGAAAGATATAACGACCAAAATCACCATTAACCGTAAAAAATTCTTCATAATAGTTACCCTTCCATAAAAGAATTACGCCAAGAGCAAGACTATTATATTTGACTTAAAAACTCTACTAAAAATTTCTTGCTTTAAAACGACTTAAAAGGAACCTTAAAATCATTTTTTTTCACGTCCTGATGTTGTTCAGATCGATCCATAAAGAGTTTCAAGGCTTAGGGCCAGAATGATCCCAAGATGACAGATTTCTTTTTGGGATAAAATTATTTTAGACAACAAGTGTCCCCCCAAATAAACGATGGGACAAATTTTTTAAATTTGACCCATCATTTGGACAAAAATCCGAATGTTTTCTTTATTTTTTAGCAAGTTCAGGCATAACATAACCCACCACATGGGTTTTTCCTGAAGCTACATAACGGCCTTTACCCCACGGCACAAAGGTGGAGACCGCTAACATCATAAATATAAAGAAAACGGTGAGAATAGAAAAAGATAAGTCATTTTTCATAGTTCCTCCCGAGGTTAGACCTGCCCAGCCTTATCGGAGCAATGAGAAAAATACTTGAGTTTTTTAATCAGCTTAGATTTTTCTAGTAACAATTATAAAGACTTGAGAATAATCTATCCCATAATCCCCAATCAAATTACGCTCATATCCTAAAATCATTTTTAAGTAATTCTTAAGTATCGGCGAATCCAGTCCATTACAGATTTCCAAGGAATTATCCACATGTCTTAAGGCATCCGCTGAATCCTTTTCTCGTTCATCGTGGGTAAAATCAAATTTTTTCGTTTTAGCCTCTATAATATGAACTCGATTACTTGAAATAATATCGATCGCTTCATCCAGCGTATAATGATGTCGATGATACTTTCCCATGAATGATGTGAATATTTCCGAGTCAAAAGTATGGATATTGGTAATCATTTGAGCATCGTTATTGTTTTGAAAATTGGTATCTAGAAAAAGATTATAGCCGCTTGGGGTGGTTAAATTATAAATACTCTTTAGCTCGTAGATTGGGTATTGATAATGATGTAGAGCGAATGAGGAAACCACCAAATCATATTTTCCATCTGTCTCAATTATAACCTCAAACTCTTTTGAATTTTTATCAATATATTTAATCCGATCTGAAACAGGGCGATGATTCTTGGAAAGATGTTCAAAATAATCAATTCCCGTTAATGAGACATCCTTATCCAACCGATTACTTAACAAATTTAACAGTTCGCCTTTACCGCATCCATAATCACAAATTGACTTAAGCGAATTGGCATCCACCAATTCAACTATTTTTTCCACCAGATATGCGTACGGATTGGCCATAAAAACTCCATTACAAAGAAAACAAGAACTCTTCCATTATAAGTTATGTTTAAGATAAATCAAATTCTTGATGAGTACTATGCCCATCACAAAAAATGTCCGCAGTGAGCTTGGCGTTATCATAAGAAGCAAAAGGAAAATCAAATAGTATTTCATTTACCTCAGGTAATATAATTTCACTTGGCGAGGCCCTTAAACGAAATTTCATATGGTTTTGCTTGGCATTACCATAGCTTGATTTTATATTCCAAATACCATCAGTAGTATCTTCAATCATCTTGTCGGTGATAAGATATTCACTCCCTCTCATAAGTCTTGGAAATATGTTAATTACAATATGAGTGTGGTACGCCGGAGCATTACCTTTATTTTTAATAAGCACTCTTAAAAAGCCGGGGTTATCAACTTTAATCACATCAACTGATAATTCTGGATTTCTTCTTGATCTAAACATTGCCTGTATAAGCGAATGGGTAGCTGGTTCAGAAGAATCTCCATGCCTGAAATAATAAGTTTTATTGCAGACAACTTGATGTGGCGGATGAAGACTTTGCTCAATAAAAATGAGTAAAATCCCTTTAGAAAATCCCCCAACATTTTCCATTTCCACAACTTCAACCGAAAATTCTATTTTAGGTTCCACGGACGTGACGATGGCCCTTTGGATATATTGCAAATCAAACTTGGAAACATCATAGGGGTTTAAGGTAAATTTAGGGATTTGACCTTTGGTTTCTCGAATACCAACTGCAATCAAGCCACCAGCCGTATTGGCCATAGCAGAAAAATGTTTTCCCATTTCAGTCCGGATTTTATCAAAAGCAATTTCCAAATCGTCACCCAAAATTTTTCCAATATCCTTGGCATCAAATTGAGTTCCTTCATCGCCTACATTATTGATGTATCTTAAAAATTTTAAAACATCATCTTTGGTAATATTCCTATTTTCCAAAAAAGCATTTCTAAAATGGAGTTCTTTAATCTTGCTCATTACTGGAAATTATATACTGCTTTTATTCAAAAAGCTTCTAGCAAAATTATAAAAAGTATAGACGTCTTTAAAGGTTGAAACAAACCCAACTGAAATTCTGATAGCGCCAATTGAGCCTACACAAACCCTATAATCATCAGTTGATTCGTAGCTGGAAGCCCCTGCAATACAACTAAAAATTTCCGATTCTTCCACATTGAACGCTGTTTCACTAATTCCCGGATTACAAAAACAACCCGTTCGAAAAGAAATTTTTAAGCTATTAGCGATCGCCTGGACTTTATCGGTATCAAATTGGTTTCCGTCAGCTTTGAAAAAATTCATGGCCATGGTTCCCCCTCGGGGGGCAAGATCGGTATCTCCATAAAATCTTATAAGTGAAGCACCATTGTCGTGTTTTAAATCTTTTAAGTTTTTTATCAACCATTGTGCCAGGCAGGTGACCCTTTTATTAATTCTATCCATACCCACTTTTTCTAAGAATTCAAGGCCTATTTGAATAGCCGGAATATTTAAATAATTTACCGTTCCGTCTTCAAACCCGGCAGAACCTTGGGCAGGGTGATGAGTATTGGCGGCCACTGAAACAGCCACAATAGTTCCCCCGCCAAACCAAGGCCTGTGCAATTTTCTTAACGCTTTCTTCTTGGCAATCAAGGCTCCAACGCCCGTGGGGTAACCAAACATCTTATAAAAAGAAATCGTCGTATAGTCCGGCTTAACAACAGATAAATCAAGTTTACTAGTGGGTACATAAGCGGCAGCATCCAAGATAACGTCCCATCCCTTATCTTGAGCCTTTTTAACCCAATCAAGGGAATGCTTGATGCCAGAAAAATTTGATTGGGCCGGGTAGGCAAATAAATTATTTTTTCCCATCATGGCCATATCCAAACATTCTTCAAGTTTTTCCTCATCAATTGTCATTCCAGGGGATTTGATTGGCGCGTAGATAGTTCGAGCACCGCTCACTCTATCATATTCGCGAATACCAAGTACCGAATTGTGGTTATCCACTGTAAGTAAATACTGATCTCCGTCGCTAAAAGGATAGGACTCACCCACCAACTTCAATGCTTCTGAGGTATTTTTAGTAAAAACCACTTCGTACTCTTCTGGATTTGCATTGAAAAACTCCAGTACTTTTTTTCTGGCCCGATTGACCAACTTGGTAGTTGCTTGGCTGATGGGATTGGAGGAGTGGGGATTCCCATAGACATCCGCACATAAAAGTTCCATATGGGCATTAATTAAGGATCTCGGGAAGAGATTACCGCCGGTATAATCCAAATAAGTATGGTTTCGCTCATCTAGAAGAGGATATTCTTTTTTTCTCATTTCCTCAAAAAAAGCAGTATCTTCACAACTGGCGCATTCATTTACAAGTTCGTGGTAAACTTGATCTAGATTGTTCATATGTTTCCCCTTTTAATTTCTTATTTTAATTTAAGTGCTCTCAAGTTTGGCCTATCTTTCGTTAAATCTGGTTTTAAAGGAGGATTCTTTTTTAAATCTTTAAGACACTCCTCAATGGCCCTATCCAATTGAGGATCAAGACCTGTCCTATAATCCTCCGGGGTGATTTCTACTTCAATATCCGGATCTGTTCCATAATTTTCCACACCCCATTTTACATCTTTAAACCAAAATGAATATTCTGGTTGAGTGGTTATGGTTCCATCCTTTAGCATATACTTCCCATCTATTCCAATAACACCACCCCACGTCCTTTTACCAATCAATTTTCCCAGTCTCATCATTTTAAAAGAATGACTGAAAATGTCACCATCTGATCCCGCCTGTTCATTGGTTATTGCCACCATCGGGCCGTTAACCACGTTGTGAGGGTACGCTTCAACGCCAGACCACCTGGACTGATCAAAACCTAAAACTTTTTGAGCTAATATTTTAAGTAAATGACAAGATACATGTCCGCCACCATTAAATCGTACATCAATAATTAACCCATCAAAACCACATTCCGTAATATAATGACGATAAAATTCAGCATATCCTCTCGCTCCCATGTCGGGAATATGAACATATCCAAGCTTTCCTTTGGATTTTACATGCACATACTGTTTGTTTTTTTCCACCCACTCACGATAGCGAAGTTTTTCTTCCCCCATTAATGTTGGAACATGAATGTATTGGGCATTTTTTTTCTGGTTTTTCTTAATCAGCAAGTTAACACTACTTCCCGCCTTATTTTCCAGCAGGCGATGAATACAATTACTAGTTTTAAATCCGATTCCATCCACTTCTAGAATTTTATCTCTAGGTTTAAGTGCTGTTCCCATTCCATTTAGTGGTGAGTCTCCGTCTTTTAACCATGAATCACCTTTATGAATGGTAACTATTTCAAAGGTTTTTTCTTTAGCGATCCATTTTAAACCAACCCCCAATTTGGCCACCGGATTAAAGGGCGGTTTTTTATAATAATCTCCAAAAAATTCATAGCAGTGACTAGTCCCAAGCTCACCTTGCATTTCCCATAACAAATCACTCATTTCTTTTCGAGTATGCACTCTCTCCAGGAAGGGTCGGTATTTATGATAAATATCATCCCACTCTATTTTGGACATATCCTTGGTCCAAAAATGTTCTTTTTGCAATAGCCACGCTTCAGAGTACATCTGCTTCCATTCCAGAGCAGGATCAATTCTTAATTTAGCTCTTTCTAAATCGACCCATCCTTCTTTTTTATTGTACCCCTCAGTATCCGGTTTAGGTTTACTGTCAACCGAAATCACTCTCAGTCTTTTTTCGCTATCCAGAAGCATTTTTTTATAATTAAAAGAAATTTCAAAACCTTCAACATTTTTATGAAACAACTCTTCTTTCATTTCATCGAAACTGAATTGATATAAACTCATGTTGGATTCATTACTGCGCCATTCCTGATTGATGATGGGAGCTATTCTTTTTTTGAGATAAAAAATCTTGCCATCCACGGCTGCTATTTTTTTATATCCACCATGATCCACTGGAAATGCATAGACCCGGTTATCGATTCCATCAAAATCAATTTTAACAATCAATTCATCTTTCTCACCCTTCTTCTTTTTATTATTTTTATTTTTGCCACCATCCTCTTCATCCTCTGCAATCATTATCAGATTTTTATAAAAAGGATTCTCAGCTTCCTTCGTTAGCGACACTACATACAAACGTGAGGCAAAGGGGAACCCCAAATCAAAATGAGTTTCATTATAATTTGGAACAAATTCCCTGATTCCTATAAAATATAGATATTTTCCATCCGGTGAAAAAACTGGATCGTAATCATAACGAACTGGTTCCAGTAATATTTGTTTCTTTTTACTTTTTAAATTATAAACCCAAATGCGAACCTTGCCGGATTGTATTTCAAAAAAAGTATAGGCTAACCAATTTCCATCAGGCGACCATGAAGGGTTGTTCATTCTTCCTGTATCGTTTTTATCAACCCTAAGGGTAATGTTTCTAGTTGCGTGCACCAACCATAATTCATTTCGATTATTGGTTATGGCCACCCAATTATCTTCCGGTGAGGAAGCAATTTCCATTATTTTGCCAAAATCTATTTTCGATGCAATTCTTTTTATCGACCGATCTTCCGCTTTAACGTAGTTGAGTTCATCCACACCCACATCATTGGTTACTGAACATACCAAACCCTTACCATCATGAAGCCAGGTCGGAAGCTTATATCTCACTTCATCAGTCCTACCAAGAACGAAAGGAGCTCCCACCCATGTAGGCATCTTAAAAAGTCTTCCTCGACTGCTAAATGCCAGTTCACTTCCATCATAATTAATCGAATAATCTTCTAAAAAATCATTAACCAAGACATAGCGGGGATTTTTTTCAATACCTGAAGTGCTTATAGTAATTTCGATCTTGATGGATTCTCCCTTTGCTAGATCATGATAATAGATATCCGGACCGGAGCTATAAACAATATTTTCGCCATCAGAACTCAAACCTCTCACATAATACTCGTCATGATGAGTATGTCGTTTGATTGATCTTCCGTCTGGTTTTACAGAATAAACATTAGAGATACCTTCATGATCTGAAATGAAGAAAATTCGTCCTTTAATAAATGTTGGGTCTGTTAAATTATGTCTGATGTCTTTCAATATTCGTTTAAATTTGACTTCCTTGTTGGCCTTAACCCATAAAACGCCAACAGTTCCGCCTTGATATCTTTTCCAATAGATAGAATCTTTACAATTTCTTCCTATAACAATTAATCCATCATTTCCAAACGAGATTCTATTGGCTGGGCCAACTTCAATCTTTTTAACATCACTGGTTTTGATATTAAGTTCATACAAATATCCAGGTCCTCTTACCATACTTTCATGGGTAGAATAAAAAAGAATCACGTCATTATTTTTCCAACCAGTGATTCTTCCAAAACCAATATTTAAAAATGTTAATCTCTTCCATTCTCCAGAAAAAAGCGACAGTAAATACATATCACTTTGACCGCTATCGGTGGCAACATATGCGATATGATTGCCATCAGGAGAAAAGTTGGGAGTTGTAACCGTTCCTTGATTAGAGGTTAATCGATGAGCGACTCCGCCATTGATATCTGTCAGCCATAAATCGTTATCCGAAACAAAAGCAATTTTTTCATTACAGATTGTTGCACCGTAGTAATAACCAATTTGGCCCATATAATTCTCCAAGGATTTATCGCAAACGACTCGTAAATCTATCAAAAACTTTTACTTAAGGCCAAAATTTTTAGTCATAATTTACTTCAAATGGTATAAGATCTGAAACTCTTATAAAAAAATTTAAAAAGAGGCCAATATGTCTGAAAAGGTGACCTGGGTTCCATTTAATACTTTAGAAAAATTTATGATCGATGTTTTCAAGGGAATGGGTGTTCCCGCAGAAGATGCAAAAATAAGTGCCGAAGTACTGATCACCGCTGATAAAAGGGGCATTGATTCTCATGGAATCGGAAGACTTAAAACCATTTATTACGACCGAATAAAAATCGGCATTCAAAAACCAGTAACTGAATTTGAAATTGTTAGAGAAGGACCGACTACTGCTGTTGTTGACGGACATCACGGGATGGGTCACACAATTGGAAAACGTGCTATGCAAATGGCTATCGATAAAGCTAAAAAATACGGGATGGGAATGGTCGCAGTTCGAAATTCCACCCACTACGGCATTGCCGGATTTTACTCTCTCATGGCCTGTGAAAATGACATGATTGGGGTTACCGGCTCCAATGCCAGACCTTCCGTGGCTCCAACCTTTGGAGTTGAAAATATGATGGGAACCAATCCGCTGGTTTTTGGAATTCCCACTGACGAAGAATTTCCCTTTGTCCTCGACTGCGCAACATCACTCACTCAAAGAGGAAAAATTGAAGTTTATAATCGAGCTGAAAAGGAACTTCCTCCCGGGTGGGTAATTGATCAAGAAGGCAATGCGCGAACCGATACTGCTAAAGTACTGGATGACTTGGTCAAGGGAACATGTGCACTCACTCCACTTGGTGGGATCGGTGAAGAAGGAGCGGGATATAAGGGTTATGGATACTGTGCTGTCGTGGAAATGCTTTGTGCAGCTCTTCAGCAAGGTGCCTACATGAAAATGCTTCTTGGTATAGACGAAAAAGGAAAAAAATGTCCTTATAAGCTTGGACATTTTTTCATAGCTATTGATGTGAATGCCTTTTGCGATCCTAAGGAATTTAAAAAAACCACTGGAGATATTTTGAGAGAACTTCGCTCTTCCAAAAAAATGCCTGGATTTGATCAAATTTATACCGCCGGAGAAAAAGAACATCTGGCCTGGTTAGAGAGAAAAGACAAAGGCGCTCCTATCAATGAAAATTTACAAAAAGAAATGTTAATTATACAAAAAGAATTAAATTTAAAACAATATGATTTTAATAAATTGGGATTTTGGGCAAAAATATAATTTAAAAACATAAAGGACATAACGTGAAAATTGCGATTTTAGGATTACCTCAAGCAGGAAAAAAAACTCTTTTTACCCTTCTTACTCAAAAAAAATTACCGGAATTTCTAAAGGCTGGAGAAATCGTTAAAGGGAACGCCAAGGTTATCGATAAAAGAATTGATGAGCTGGCCAAAATCTATAAACCCCAAAGATCGGTTTACGCTGAAACTGACTTTATCCTTTGTCCAGACATCGAAACCGGTGCCGGCAATTACTCATGGTTAAATGAAGCCAGGGTTTGTGATCTGCTTTGTATTATTATTCGAGATTTCGCAAGCGAAGATGTTTTTCATGCTTTAGGTTCTGTGGATAGCAAGAGGGACAAAGATAATATTGAAGCTGAACTTCTACTGGCTGATTTAGCACTTATTGAAACTAGATTGGATCGCATAGCAAAAGATAAGGTCAAAAGAAAGCAAACACCTATCCAAATTACCGAAGAAGAAACGCTCAAAAAATGCAAGGATGTACTTGAGCAAGAAAAATTCTTAAATACCCTGAAATTTAAAGATGATGAACTGACTGCTATTCAAAGTTTGAATTTCATTACTCTGAAAACTATTCTTTGGTGTATTAATGTTCACGAAAATCAAATTAGTGAAAAGTATTCTCAAAGTAACAAGGAAATTTTCTACATATCTGCCGCAATTGAAAATGATATTTCCTCTATTGGTGATGAACAAGAACGTCTGGAATTCATGAAAGAACTTGGGATTACCACTCCGGGCATTATCCGATTAAATGAAACCGCTTACGATGCATTAGGACTTATGAGCTTTTATACGGTAGGTCCTGACGAAGTCCGAGCTTGGACCATCAATAAAGGATCTCTGGCACCAACCGCTGGTGGTAAAATTCACTCCGACATTGAACGCGGCTTTATACGAGTTGAAGTTTTCAAATACAATGACCTCCTCACTCATGGAAGTGAACAAAAATTAAAAACTGCCGGGAAACTGCAAACCAAAGGCAAAGATTACATCATTGAAGATGGGGATATTTGTAATTTTCTCTTTAATGTTTAATTTTGACTGGAAGTATTATGGTAAATTATTGGTTAATTTTTGGTATTGTTTTAATTATTCTTGAAGTCGTCATTCCGGGAATGGTAGTAAGCTTTGTCGGTCTTGGGGCACTGACCGTAGCACTTCTTCTATATCTTCAGGTTATCGAAGCTTTGCACATACAGATACTCATCTTTTTTTCCATCTCCATCTTTTATTGCTTTACCCTTCGCTTACTTGTTATTAGGCTCTACCCAAGCGACACTGAACGAAAAAATGTTGATAATGAACTTTCCAATATTAACAAGTGTGTAAAAGTGATTGAAGAAATTCCCGTAGGCGGAAACGGCCGGATAGAATTAGAAGGCTGTGGCTGGATTGCCAAGACTCTTCATAACGAGAAAATTATAACTGGTGAAATGGTTCGAATAATCAAGCAGGAAAATATTACTTTCATCGTTGAAAAAATAAAAAAAAATCAGGAGCTTTAACATGCTAACTATCACATCCGTTTTAATCATCTTTTTGGTGGTTATAATTTTTAAAACCATTATTATCGTTTCTGAACGTGAAAACGTCATTGTAGAACGCCTGGGAAAATACCATAAGACGCTTACTCCGGGTCTTTATATTCTTATCCCTTTTATTGATCACGCTGCTTACAAACAAGAAATGCGTGAGCAGGTTATTGATATCCCCGCTCAAAGTGTTATCACCTCTGATAATATTCAAGTGTCTGTGGACGGACTGATTTATCTCAAAGTAGTTGATTCTAAAAAAGCAAGCTATGGTATTGGCGACTATACTGCTGCAACTATAAATCTAGCACAAACCACCATGCGTTCGGAAATTGGAAAAATATCTTTAGGTGAAACTTTCAGCGAACGCGATAAGGTTAATAGGAAAATCATTTCAGAAATTGATAAGGCTTCCGATCCGTGGGGAGTCAAAGTCCTACGATATGAAATCAGAGATATTTATCCCACTAAACATGTTATTGATACTCTTGAAAAACAAATGGAAGCCGAAAGAGAAAAACGCGCCGAAATCACGCTAGCGACTGCGGAAAAAGAAAGACTGATTAATATTTCCGAAGGAGAAAGGCAACTGGCAATTAATATTTCCGAAGGCGAAAAGCAAAAACGGATTAATGAAGCTGAAGGAAAAAGTAAATCTATAGAATTGATTGCCGATGCAACTGCCAAAAGTATGGAAATGGTGGGTAAAGCAATTAGCAGTCCCTGCGGCGACCAATCAATCAAAGTAAAATTAGTTGGACAATATATTGAAGAATTTCAAAATATTATAGAAAATGGCAACGTATCAGTGTTTCCAGCAGAACTGGCAACACTCAAGGGAATTGTGGATGAACTTAAAGGGAAAAGGGGGTAACCAATGTCACTCGATCTTCTAGTTTTTATAATTGTTATTGGGGTACTTTTTCTTTACGCACTGGTGGCATTATTACAATCCATCAGACTGGTTCCGGCCCAAAGTGAATTCATTGTTGAACGTCTGGGAAAATATAATAAAACTTTAAAAGCCGGCTTTCATTTACTGATTCCTATTGTTGACCGTGTAGCTTATGTTCAAGATCTCAAAGAGCATACCATCGATGTTCCTGAACAAAAGTGTTTTACCAAAGATGAAATTCAAGTTGAAATAGATGGAGTACTTTACATGCAAGTGATCGATTCCGTTAAAGCCAGCTACGGAATAACCAATTATAAATTTGCCGCAATTCAACTGGCGCAAACCACCACCAGATCAGTAGTGGGGACACTTGATCTTGATCGTACCTTTGAAGAAAGAGAAATGATCAGTGGTAAAGTGGTCTCTGTGCTGGACGAGGCGGCAGCCAAATGGGGAATTCGAATTTTAAGATTTGAAATCAAAAATCTTTTCCCTCCTGAGTCTGTTCGTCAATCAATGGAAAAACAAGTAACCGCAGAAAGAGAACGAAGGGCCATTGTGCAAAAAAGTGTCGGGGTCAAGCAATCTTTAATTAATACCTCAGAAGGTCAAAAAAAAGAAATGATGAACAAGTCCGAGGGAGAAAAACAAAAGATGATTAATGAAGCTGAAGGTAAGGCCCAGGAAATTTTATTTTTGGGAAAAGCGACTGCCGAAGCCATCTCTAAAATTGCACAAGCCCTCTCTATCACTGGTGGTGCTCAGGCTATGAAATTTGAACTAACTCAAAAATACATAACCGCCCTTGGTAAACTCGACAAAAAGGACAACCGAGTGATCATCTCTGGAAACTTGAAAGAAATGAATGATATGTTAAAAGGTCTTGATCTCGTTTAGGCACCTCCATTATACATTGGCGACTGAATGCATCCCTAAAAGTCAGGCCGTACCTTTTAAAGAAACTTATCACCATCAGTATCCCTTTTAATCCGGTTGTCAAACTGATGGACCACCAAATACCAACCGTTCCCATTCCCAAATAAATGGCCAGATACCATGCCATCGGAATTCTTAGTAATGTAAGCGGGCCCCTGATTAACAGATAAGGTCTGGTATAGCCAAGTCCGTTAAAAGCCCCCTCCATGGCCACTTCAAGACCCAGAAAAATCTCGCAATAACCAATGATTCTTAAATAATCTGCTCCATGCTTGATAATTTCTTCATCCTTATTCAAAAGCATGATCAGTTGTTCTGGAATGAGAATATACAGGAGGGAAACTGGAACAAGTAATCCGACAATCAAAAAACCACCACGTTTTACAATCCTTCCCACTTCCTTGTAATTTCCTGCGCCGTAATGCTGTCCTACCAAAGTTGACATAGAAATTGAAAAACCAAGCGCAAAAAAATAAGGGATTCCTTCAATCCGATGGCAAATATTTAAAGCCGCTAAAGGGGCCATGCCAAACTTCGTAACAATCACAGCTAGCATGGGATACACCGCCGACCAGATCATATTGGTTACACAAGAAGGTATTCCAATCTTTAAAAATCTCGTCAAATACTTGAACGAAATCCTCGAAAAACTTAAAAGTGGAGGAATATATTTTTTTCTTCTTAAAATATAAACTCTCAAGATAATCCCAATTGACATACTAAAGACGGAAGCAATCGCCGCCCCCCTTATCCCGAGCACTGGAAATCCGCCCCAGCCAAAAATTAAAAATGGATCCAATACAAGATTAATAAAAAGTACAAATAAAAGAATCAAAGTACTCGTTTTGGTATCACCGTGTGCATTAAAAATTCTACCAAGCAAATCCAGTAAAAAAATAACCGGCACACCAGTTAAAAGAATCGAAAAATAAGCAACTGCATAGATTTGGGTTTCCTGATCAAGCCCCATCAACAAAAACAGATATCCCTTAATTGGATAAAA
The DNA here is from genome assembly GCA_001770015.1 of Bdellovibrionales bacterium RIFOXYC1_FULL_37_79. Taxonomy (GTDB): domain Bacteria; phylum Bdellovibrionota; class Bacteriovoracia; order Bacteriovoracales; family Bacteriovoracaceae; genus XYC1-FULL-37-79. The sequence continues at coordinate 79,750 of MEQB01000011.1, read as the reverse complement.
AAGAATAAAAACTATAAAGGAAAATACCAAAGACAAAAAAGCTGCTTCCCTGATTATATCAAATTTCTCATTTTCCTTTTTGGCCCCAATTGCTTGGGCAACTAATGTATCGCACCCGGTATTAAATAACCTCATCATGGCATAAAGAATCCATTCAATGAATGCACAAGCACCTGCTGCTGCCACAGCTTTAGAATTCAACTTTCCCAGCCAATAAATGTCCACCACTTCAAATAAAGTTAATCCAACAAATCCAATAATCGATGGTATGGCAATTTGAAAAATTTTATAGGTTAATCCATTTTTGTCCACTTACATATTCATTTCATGTCTAATCGTTTTGCTACTGGAAGTGGTTGGGGTGGAATTGGATTTAATTTTATTACCGATACCTTCCAACATCTCATTCATCCATTGTAATTCAGCCTGAAGTTTTTCTTTATCGGCAAAAAATCGCTCTGCTTTTACCACAGCTTTTTCAACTTCTTGTTGTTTGACCAGCAATTGCATTTTTAATTTTTCTATTTCATCTTGGAGAGGCTTTCTGGCTTGTTTTTCTGATTCAACTTTCTGCCCCAATTGGTCGATTCTTTCACTTTTTTGAGTCAATTCCTTCTTTCCCTCCAGCAATCTGGTTTGTAGTTCCCTATTATGGGTTATTAATTCCTGATTTTCGGCATAAGTTTTAGCATGATCATTCTGGAACAATTTTAGCTTATCCTCAACCTCTTTGACGGTTGTCATCATATTTTCATATTTAACCCGAATCTTCTTCTCTTCCAACTTTGATTTTTGAATTTGTTCCTGCAATACGACGGAATTATCTTTGTATCTTTCAATATATTCCTTGAGACTTTCAATGTATTTATTCTGCTCCTTCGTTTGGGACAAATTTTTTTCTAACTCTTCTTTTAATCGCTCCACATCTATGGAAAAGATTCTCTCATTGGCCTTGGTTTTGGTAATTAATTGCTTGTATTCCGCGATCTTTTTACTTTGCTTATCAAGCAACATCTGGGCCCTATTTAACTGACTATGATATTTTTCAAGCTCTTTATTTTTTTTTGAAATTAGATCAGCGGATACCCTAATTTCATTTTCCAAAGAAGCCTTTTCCTGATCAAGCTTTTGCACCAGGGATTTTATTTTTAATTCGTTGGATGATAACTCCATTAGTTCTTTTTCAATTTCCTTCTTTTCTATGCTAATGGCTGACAATTCCCGATCGTTGGTATCTAGTTTTTCCTCAATACAACCAACTTTCTTTTCCAAAAAAGCAATGACTTCCTTATATTTATTTCTCTCCACTTCAAGCGTGGACAGCCTTAAATCATATAAACTTTTTTCTTTTTTTCTCTCCGTTTGTTCTTTTTTTATCTGTTCATTTAACGAATCAAGTTCTGATTGTCTGGCTTCCCAAACAGCTTTAAACATACCGAGGCTTTTGCTTTTTAAAAGATTGGACTTATTGTGCTTTTGATTTAAATAATCCAAAACGGATTTATTTTTTTCGACAAAATCTTCAAAGCTATTATAAAGCAAAGGCATTTTTCACCCCCAAAAGTGAAATCACAACATTTCTACCAAGTATCATTATTACAGAATAAATAAGGGCTGGGAAGTAATTCCAACACGAGGAGTTGGCTCGGCGCACCACTTCTTGAATTTTTCCTTAGTTTCTGTATCATATTGTATATTTGCTTAAGGAAAAATAAATATGAAATACATACTGATTCTAATCATTTTTTTAAACATGCCAAACGCCAATGCCAGTGAGGATTCCGTTGAATTACTCAAGGCTTTGGGATTTACCCCCGTTCATCAGGAAATTAAATCATTTAAAACAGCTGATCTTGAGGGTAATCCTATCGACCTGGCATCCTTAAAAGGGTCCTGGGTTTTACTTAATCTGTGGGCCACTTGGTGTGGTTTTTGTAAAAAGGAACTCCCTTCCCTGGAAAGTTTGTATTTAGAGTTTAAAAACTCAAAATTAAAAATACTAGGGGTATCCATCGATCAGGGCAACAGTGCTCAGGTCAAAAAATTTATTAAACAACAAGGAATCACCTTTCCAATTATCCACGATTTTACAGGTACTATCTCTAAAAACCTCGATTCATCTTCCGTGCCAGTACACTATCTTTTATCACCTCAACTCCAAATTGTAGGTATTTTACGAGGGGCCATTAACTGGGAGGATAAAAAAGTATTGAGTTTGCTAAAACAACTTACTCAATTAGACAAGATTGATTTAAGCCGCATTAATAGTGCACAAAATCCATCCACCCCTATCAAAGCTTTGAATCCACCAAAAATTGAAGCCGATATTCAAGAAAATCAACTAAACGTTCATTTGATTTTTGAAGAAAATATCAACGAATATCAAATTGGCGTTCCTCAAGTTACCTTTCCCAGCGAAATTTCATTCTCCAATATATCCTCCACCTCACAGGCTCAAGTTAACAAAACAATCCTGACTTACATTTACTATCTGAAAATGAAAAACCTAGGAAATTACTCAATTGGTCCTATCGAAGTGAAATACCGCTCCATTTATGGAGGAGAGGAAATGTCTACTTCCCATCCGGGTTTATCTCATAATTTTAAAACCGCCCCTAACTATAAACCAATTTATTATTTATTGGCGCTATGCGCTTTGATTTTTATTATAACATTGTATATTTTTAAAGCAGTAGTCTTAGGTACAGAAACAAAAAATCAAATTTCAAATTCTTCTTTAGATTTAAAAAAGTTTATGGGTGAGTTAATAAACATTCGGACATTGAAAATTTCTGGAGAAACTCAAGAATATCAGAAACAACTTGTGGGTTTGTATAAACAAGTATTGGCTGCCTCCAGTAATAAAGATACCCAACTTGATCAATTAATAGAAGAAGTGTCATACGCTGGAAAAAAACTAGACCCTGCGGAAACAATTAGTCTTGAAAAGAAAATTGATAAAATAATAAATGAAGTTAACAACGATGAAGTTTAATCTTCAAGGAGATAATGAATGAACGTAGAAGAGATCACCAAAAAAGTAAATTTAGAATTTCCCCAGATCACTCAAATTGTTGAAGAAGTTAAAAAAGTCATGGTTGGACAAAATAATCTAATTGAAAAGCTGATCATTGGTTTTTTAACGGATGGACATGTTTTAGTGGAAGGAGTTCCTGGTCTTGCTAAAACAACCGCCATCAATACCCTGGCTAAGGCTATAAAAGCTGACTTTAAAAGAATACAATTTACTCCCGATCTTTTGCCAGCAGACTTGATTGGAACGCAGATTTACTCTCCGAAAGATGGCAATTTCTCTACCAAAAAAGGACCGATCTTTGCCAATATCATACTGGCAGATGAGATCAACCGCGCACCGGCCAAAGTCCAATCTGCCCTGCTAGAAGCCATGCAAGAAAAACAAGTAACCATTGGTCAAGAAACATTTAAACTGCCTTCACCATTTTTAGTTATGGCAACTCAAAACCCCATTGAACAAGAGGGTACCTACCCTCTTCCAGAAGCGCAGGTTGATCGTTTCATGCTCAAGGTATTGATTGATTACCCCAATAAGGAAGAAGAAATCAAAATAATGAAAAGAATCACCCAAAATGATCAGTTTGATATTTTGCAAGTCATATCCCCAGAAAAAATCTTAGAACTTAGAAAACTGATCTCCAACATCTTTCTAGATGAAAAGCTATATGATTACATTGCCAATATTGTTTTTGCCACCAGAAATCCGGAGCTATTTGGACTGGAAAAATTAAAATCACTGATTGAATTTGGGGCAAGTCCACGAGCCTCCATCAATCTGGTCAAGGCATCCAAGGCCCATGCCTTTTTACAAGGACGTGGATATGTTACCCCTCAGGATATTAAAACAATCGGAGCCGATGTACTCAGGCATCGAGTAATGGTGTCCTACGAGGCTGAGGCGCAAAACATGACCTCCGATGATATACTTCTTACCATCTTTGACAAAATTGATGTGCCTTAAACAGGAGAAGTAATGAACGAAAATAGTTTTTTAACGGAAGAACTCCTCCAAAAAATCAAAGGAATCCAGATCAAGGCACGCCACTTGGTTAATGATTCCTTTTCCGGGGAATATGTCAGTGCTTTCAAGGGAAGAGGGATCGAATTTGAAGAGGTAAGAGAATACATCCCGGGCGATGATATTCGAGCCATAGATTGGAATGTTACCGCCAGACAAAACAAGCCTTTCATCAAGACATACAAAGATGAAAGAGAGTTAACGATCATGTTTGTGGTCGATGTATCTGCTTCTGCGCATTTTGGAACCATTTCCAAATTTAAAAATGAGATAGCTGCTGAAATAACCGCACTACTTTCTTGGACGGCTTTAAAAAATAACGATAAAGTCGGATTAATTATTTTCTCCGATCATGTGGAACACTACCTTCCCCCTAAAAAAGGGCGTGGACATATTTGGAGATTAATCAGAGACATTCTCACCTTCAAATCTTCTGCCAGAAAAACTAATATGAATATTCCACTGGATTTTTTGAACCGGGTTCAAAAGAAAAAAACGATCACTTTTCTTATTTCAGATTTTCAAGGTGATAATTTTGACCAGCAACTTTTGGCCACTTCAAGAAGACATGAAATGATTGCCATCAATGTAACCGATCAAAGAGAAATTGATCTGCCCAACATTGGATATATAGAGCTGGAAGATGCCGAAACCGGTGATTTTCGCATCATTAATACTGGCAGCAAAACGCTTAGGGATTCTTATAAAAAAGCATCTATGAAAAGACTTAAAAATATTAAACAATTTTTTGAAAGAAATGGCATTGACTACATTGATATCAGAACGGATCAGTTTTATTTGGATGAGATTGTAAAATTTTTCCGATATCGAGAAAAAAAGAGATAGTGAGGTTATAAATGAATAATAAAAATACCCGCTTTACATTATTAATCGTTATACAGGCCTTCATATTGGTACTAGTTGTCCTTCTTCTTTTAACCGAACCTGAAAAAAATAATTTATCTTTTTCTAAAACGTCTGCTGATAAGTTGCATGCTGCTGGGCTGGTTGATGAGGCTATCTCTTTTTATGAAAAAAGCTTTTTTGAAGGATCATTCAATTCCAAGGATATGCTCTCTCTCTCTTTAACTCTTGGTGAACTTTATCAAAAACAAGGATTAAGTGAAAAAGCCTTGGCATGGTTTTATATGGCAGAAAGTTTAGGTCCTACCGGAGACAACAAAAATCATATTGCTAAAAGCATTGTCAGTTTACTTGAAAAACTGGGTAAACATTCCTTTAGTAAACTCTCCCTTGAACAAAAAACCGCCCTGAACAATCAACCAACTGATTTGAATGTCAAAATTCTTGCAAAGGTTGGAGATAAAAATATTTACGATAGCGATTTACGCAATCTGGTTGATAATTTTCAAAATTATTCCAAGCAAAAAATTGATAAAAACATGAAATTACAGTTACTCCAAAAACTTGTGGCTGACGAACTATTACATCAAAAAGCAATGCGACTGAATCTTACAGATAGTGATGATTTCAAGAAAAAAATAAACTCGGTCAGCAAAGAAATCTTGGTCGAACTCGTGCTGAAAGATGAAGTTCATAAAAAAATTGATGCCAGTTCCTACAAATTAAAAAAATACTACGAAGAAAATTCAGATCAATTCAATGTGCCCGAAACATATCAGATAGGCTATGTCACTACCAAGGATAAAAATGAAAGTGAAAGATGGGTGACGGACTTGCAAAAAGGAAAAAAATTAAAATCATTTAATAACAAAAACTATGTGGAACATCGCCTTTCGCCACTATCCCCCATTGCCGGCATGGATTCCACCAAGACCATGGAAATTATAAATAATATTAATAAAAATAAGACAGGACAAATATTGGCTAACGGACAGTACTATGTTTATGAATTGATTCAAAAAATACCAGGAAAGAAAAACTCATACGAGGAAGTACAAGACCAGGTAAAAAATGCTTATCAAATGAATGAGGCGAAAAATCTGTATCAGGAAATGATTCAAAATCTCATGGCACAAGAGGAAGTAAAGCTTTACCCGGAAAACATCAATGAATAAACCGGCTTTTTTTAACATTTTGGTATTATTGTTTATTTCAAAAGCCTTGTTTGCTGAAGGAATAAAACTTAATTCCTTTGTAGATAAGGCATCCACGACCACTGATGATGAAATAAAATTCACCATAACTCTTAACCACCCTCAAAATATTGATATAAACATTCCCGACGTTGGCCCGCTTATTTCAGGACTTAATATTACCCAATTCCAAGATGAAAAACCCGAAACTGTTAAAGATACGGTTCTAAAAGAAAAATGGTTTATTTTAAAGGCTAACATTTCAGGAACCTATCAACTCCCCTCCGTCGAGATAACTAGCAACAACGAAACATTTAAAACTTCCCCCATCTTTGTTGAATTCAAGGAACCCAATTCAACTTCTAAGAATGATTCAACTCAAAATGATATCCGTGACATCAAAGACATCTATCTTTCCCCTTCTAACAACTTATGGGTGGCACTGATTATTGTATTCCTAGTTCTTATCCTCGGAAGTCTTTACTATTACAAATTTAACTTCAAAAAAAGTAGTATTCCTATAACCATACCTGCCCATGAAACAGCTTTTAGTGAACTTTTAAAAATTAAAAAAATCGAATTTAATACCAGAGAAGAAGCCAAGCTTTTCTCCTTTAAAATCTCCGAAATTATAAGAATTTATTTTGAAGCCTTACTTAATATTAACGTTACCGATAAAACCACTGGGGAAATTAAAAGAACCCTGCACTCCTACACCAATATCAACGACCAAAACCAGAAAAGTTTTATCAAATTATTAGAAGATACCGACTTAATTAAATTTACCGATATACTTCCAGATAACCATCAAAAAAATGAATTATACAATCTAGCCTATACACTTGTAGAAGAAACCAAACCAAAAGTTCCCGAATCGCAGGAGGAGTTGGTATGATAAGGTTTGCGCATCCTTGGTTTTTTCTTTTGCTTTTAACGATCATTCCGGTGTTTTTTTGGGGGACCAGAAGCGGTGGACGATTCAAATTTTCAAATCTATCAATCCTGAAAGAATTAAATTTGGGTGTTTTTATTCATCCCAGACAAATTCTTTTAATTCTTAGAATTTTCGCAATAATTTTTTTCATTCTGGCCCTGGCCAGACCTCAATCGGGAAAAAAATTTACTAAAATTACCAGCGAAGGTATTGACATCATGCTTTTAGTTGACACCTCTGGGAGTATGCAAGCTGTTGATTTTTTCAAAGACAAGGAAAGAGTAAATCGCTTGACTATTGTCAAAGATGTCTCTTTGCAATTTATCAAAAACCGTCCTAACGACCGCATCGGGGTGATTGTTTTTGGAACTGACGCCTACACTCAATGCCCCCTCACTCTTGATCACGGCATTGTATCGCAATTTTTAGATAAACTGGAAATCGGTATGGCTGGAGAGGAAACCGCTATTGGATCAGCGATTGGCGTAGGTACCAAAAGAATGAAAGACCTCGATTCCAAATCTAAAATTATGATTTTAGTTACTGACGGTGCTGATACTGCCAGGACAATTCCACCATTACAGGCTGCTGAAGCTGCCAACACCTATAATATAAAAACCTATACCATCGGAGTTGGCACTTCTGGCAAGGCTCCTTTTATCATCGATCACCCTCTGTTTGGAAAAAGAATTCAATACGGGGAAACCCAGTTCGATGAAGTAACCCTTAAGGAAATCGCCCGCATTACCCAGGGAAAATATTTTGCGGCCAACAGCACAGATGAGCTTGAAAGCATCTACAATGAAATTGACAAACTGGAAAAAACGAAAATCGAAGCAAATGAATATACCGAATATAACGAGATTTTTTATATTTTTTTAATCATTGCTTTGATCGTTTTACTGATTGAGATTATTTTAGGAAATACACTGTTTAGAAAAATACCATAAGGGAGAAAACGAACGTGATGTTTGGAAATCTGAAATTTTTATGGTTACTTTGGTTAATACCGATGTTGCTGTTTTTTTATATGTGGGCAGCCAATAAAAAAAATATCTTAATTGAACAGTTTGTCAGCAAAGACTTAAAGGACAAGTTACTGCTTGGCTTCTCCAAAACCAGGCAAAAATTTAAAATCGCCCTATTGTTAATGGCGATTACTTTTTCTATTCTTGCACTAATAAGACCCAAATGGGGTTTTCACTGGGAGGAAATAAAAAGAAAAGGAGTGGACATTGTAGTAGCTTTAGATGTGTCAAAAAGCATGCTGGCTGAGGATGTTTCACCCAACCGACTGGAACGAGCGAAAAGAGAAATTATAGATTTAATCAATTTATTACAAGGAGACCGGCTAGGTCTGGTGGCTTTTGCTGGCACCAGCTTCATTCAAAGCCCGCTAACCCTCGATTATGGCGCAGTCAAAATTTTCTTGGATGATCTCGATACAGAACTAATCCCCGTCCCAGGTACCGCCATCGCAGACGCAATTGAAAAATCAATTAAGGCCTTTGATCCTGATGACGGAAAATCAAGAGTCATTATTCTCATTACCGACGGTGAAGATCATATGAATAATCCTCTGGAAGCTGCCAAGCGGGCCAATGAGCAAAAAATTAAAATTTATACCATCGGAATAGGAGCGCAGGAAGGTGCTCCTATTCCCGATCAAGGAGGAGGTTTCAAGAAAGATCAAAAAGGAAATGTGGTACTAACCCAGCTTGATGAAACAAGTCTGCAAAAAATAGCACTGGAAACCGGTGGAAGTTATGTCCGATCAGTTTCAGGCGATCTGGATCTCGAAAATATCTACAAGGATATTAATAAAACTGTTGAAGATAAGGAATTAAAAAGTGGTAAAAGAAAACGTTTCGAAGAACGTTATCAATGGATATTAATGCTGGCCTTTATTCTACTTATTTTGGAAGTATTTATTAGTGAAAGATCAAGCCGAAAAATTCTTGGCATTTTGCTAATATCCTTCTTATATACTCACACCGCCCATGCTTTCTTCCAAAACAATTTGATTAAAGACGCTGAAAAAAACTATACTAAAGGGCAATACAAAGAGGCGATCTCTAATTTTTTGACTAAATCCGTAGAAAATCCTACTAACAAGGAATTAAAATTCAATTTGGGTAATAGCTACTACAAAGGACAGAACTATCAGGAAGCATACAATATTTTTAACGAGTTAAAAGATGCATCGGATAAGACAATGTCTCAAAAGGCATATTATAACCTCGGCAACACTTCATTTAGATTAGGCAAGCTTGAAGAGGCCATTGAGCAATATCATAAGGCTACCACCCTGGATCCATCTGATGAAGATGCTAAATTTAACCTTGAACTGGCGAGAAAAGAACTTAAAAAAAGGATTGAAGAGAATAAGAAAAGACAGGATCAACAAAAACAAGATCAGCAAAACCAGGATCAGCAAAAGCAAGACCAACAAAACCAGGATCAACAAAAACAAGATCAGCAAAACCAGGATCAGCAAAAGCAAGACCAACAAAAACAAGATCAGCAAAACCAGGATCAGCAAAAGCAAGACCAACAAAAACAAGATCAGCAAAACCAGGATCAGCAAAACCAGGATCAACAAAAACAAGATCAGCAAAAACAGGAGCAAGAGCAGACTTCGGCAGCTACGGGAGAAAAGCCCAAGCCCGAAGATAAAATGTCTGAACGAGAAGCCGCTCGTCTGTTAAACAATATTGATGAAAATAGAAAAAAATATTTACAAAAAAAGCTTCAACAAAGTGGACGCTATCAAGTGGACAAGGACTGGTAATAAATGAAATTTTACTTTTTAATATATTTATTAATTTTCTCTAATCTTTGTTATGCTCAAATCCAGGTACATCTGGAAGTCGATTCAGATACCATGAGTTTAAATGAAGTGATTGGCGTTAACGTAAAAATTGTCGGTGCCCGGAACACCTCTACTCCCATTATTAACACTAACGGAAACTTCAATATACAACACGAAGGGAGTAGTTCTCAGATTAATATTATAAACGGTGACACCACAATTTCCACCAGCCATCAATTTCAACTTTCTCCAATCAAACCTGGTGTTTTTACGCTAGGGCCTGCCTCTGTGGATATAGATGGCAAAGAATATACCAGTAATACCATCTCCATTACAATTTCAAATGCTGCTAACTTACCAAACAAGGAACGAAATTATTATGTTGAAGCCTTTCTGGATAAAAAAGAAGCATACCTGGGTGAACAAGTTATCTACACCTTTAAACTTTTTAATAAGGTTCAATTATACAATTCCACACTTGAAATCCCTAAATTCGATAGTTTTATCTCTGAAAGCCTGGGATCTGAAAAATCAGTTATTAAAATAATTAATGGGGTAAGATGGAAAGAAACTGAAATAAAAACATTACTTATCCCCACTAGAACTGGTGTTTTTGAAATACCACCCGCAAGCATAAATGCTAAATTAATTATCAATCAATCTTTTTTTGGTGCAGAAACCAAACCGGTAAGACTGATTTCTGAATCCATCAAAATTAGAATCAAAGAACTACCATCTGCCAACAAACCATCCAATTTTTCAGGTTTAATCGGCGAATTTACTATCAGCGCCTCAATCGAAAAAAATAACATCAAACGAGGAGAATCCACCACCTTAACGCTTGAGATAGCCGGAATTGGGGACTCGCAAGATTTTCCTGAGCCTGTAATCAAAACCAACGATTTTAAAATTTATAACGATAAACCAACCTTTAATAAAGCAGTTCAAGGCAACCAAATTAAAAGCGTCAAGGTTTTCAAAAAAGCGATCGTTCCACAAAAAGTTGGAAATATCACCATTCCGTCTATTGAAATCACTTTTTTCAATCCTGCCAGCGGAAAATATGAATCCAAATCCACACAAGCAATTTCTATTAATGTGTTACCATCTGAAAATGGAGAAGAGGAATTCAAACTGGCAAACTTTAATAACGTAACCAGTGAAAAGAAAAATATTAACCTGCTAGCAACCGACCTGATGCCAATATTTTACCATCCCGGCGTATTAGAGGGAAATTTCACCAAAAAAATAAAAATGAGTCAGCTTTATGTCTTTAATATTTTGACTTTTATTCTATACCTTTTTCTTTATTATCAAAAACATATAAAAAACAAACTTAAAATAGATATTAAAAAATTAAGAAAAAACAAGGCATTTGGTGTTTTCAACCGGCAATTTAAAAATATAAAAAATCAAGCTAATTTTTGTTCTCAGGCTTCCACTTTACTCAGAGAATATTTAGGGGACAAGCTTCAACTAGATGGAAAATCCATTACCACCATCGATCTTGATAAAATCTTTTCCCCATCCAAAATATCCAAACAAACCCACCTCGAGCTGAAAAACATATTTATCAAGCTGGATAATTTTCAATTTGGCGGTGTTACCATAAGCGACCAGGAAAAAGATGATTTAATAGTCACCCTTTTAAAAATTGTTAAGAAATTGGAGAGAGAATTATGATGATTAAAATTTTATCCCTCTATTTTCTCCTGTTATTTTCATTTAACGTCCTGGGCATGAACGAAATTGATACCAAAATATTTATCGATTCAAATACCCTTTATGATCAGGGCGATTACAAGAGTGCCCTTTCCAAATACCACGAACTGATTGATCGTTACCCAAAATCAGGTGAGCTTTATTATAACCTGGCCAATGCCTATTATAAAAATGGTGAACTGGGAAAATCCATTTTCTTTTACATCAAGGCTCGTAAAATTCTTCCCCGCCATGGTGATGTAAAATACAACCTTGAATATGCCAGAAATCAAAAAATCGATAAACAGGAAAATAACAAGGATCTATTAGATTTATTTAACATTCCATTTAACGAAGATGAGCTTTTAATTCTGGTAACTGTTTTTGCCCTATTTTTCTGGAGTATCATGATTATTTCCCTGTATAGGAAAAACTTCATCATTATCTCCACCAGATACATTGCAATTATACTTCTTTTCTTAACTGGCACACTGCTTACTATCCATACTTTTTCCAAAAAGGAAATTGGGGTCATCACCTCCCCGGAAGCCTCGGTTTTCTCTACGATTGGCGTTGACTCTATCAAACTGTTTACCCTCCATGAAGGTAGCGAAGTAGTGGTGGTAGACAAAAAAGATAATTGGATTTTAGTGACCTTGGGAGAGAACCGCAAAGGTTGGATTCCTTCAGACAAAATTATCAATTAAGCCAATAACGCCCCCGACTTGGATTGTTCAAAGAAACTGCTTTTTCACCTATATTGTAAAAAATTCAATATGATAAAGATTTAGGTACTTTTTTGAATTAATCGTTATATATCTTATTTCAAATCAAACTTTTTTGTGGAGATAATTATGAAATTTTCTAAACATTCAATTTTTATTGTCAACGTTTTGAGCTTATGTGCTCTTGGCGCAAATGCTCAGAGTGAAACTCATCAGGCGAAAGATCTTACTCTATTTCTCAAACAGTTTCATGCCAACCCTGCACTGGTATTAGAACAATTACCCCCTAAATCCCGACCTGCCACTTTGTTTCCAAAAGAAACAATTGATTCACGTGAATTCATCTCTATCAAAGACCATCAAAAGGCCAAACAGAATTTTTGCAAAGAAATTAATGGGGTCACCCAATGTCTGGGAGACGACAGTCTACAAGGAAAAGCAAGTTTTTTAACCAACGATCGGGCAGAAGACCTGGTTGATTCCACTTTCTATCACCTGAACAATTTAAATGACATTGAAAAATCAATTCGTGATGAGGAAGGTTATTTAGGTGGAGAACTGGATGCACAACCCTGGTCAGACGATTATTGGCCAATCGCTAGAGGGATCCTTGGTTATAGATATGCTGACTACGACGTCAAACATGTTACGGGGTGGAAAAATATTTTTGATACTCACTTTACCACTTTCCCGGTATCCCAATATATTGAACAAGGTAAGATCAATTATTTATCCCCCTCAGAAAAATACGATCTACTTATCGGTGATGAAAATTATACCCTGACCAAGGCGATGTGGGCCGAAGGCCAAGCTTACTGGACACCCGAAAAAGATGTGGAACATTGGATGGGAATATGTCACGGATGGGCACCGGCTGCTTACATGATACCAAGACCTAAAAATGCCATTACGGTCACCGCTGCCGATGGAGAAACCCCCATCACATTCTATCCTTCAGATATCAAGGCACTCGCCTCCTTGCTTTGGGCCAAGGCATCTTACGGAACAAAATTTATTGGAGGACGATGCAATACTAAAAACCCGAAAAAAGATGAACATGGACGAATTCAAAATCAAGACTGCTTTGATTCCAACCCGGCTACCTGGCATAAAGTCGTGGTAAATCAAATCAAAAAAGGTCCCGAGGGACGATCCTTTGTTTTGGATGCATCCTATGATTACGAAGTCTGGAACCAACCTGTTTATAGTTACAGCTATCGTTATTTCAATGTGGAAACTTCGGCCCGGTCAACTAAATGGAACGACAAGGAAGTTTTACTGAAAATCAATGAATACTCCAACGACGTATTCAAAAAATATCGAAGTAAGCAGGCAAAATATCTCGTAGGTGTTGAAATGTTTGTTGATTATATGGCAGAAACCAGGCCCAGCCAAAATGAAACCGACAGTCCCAGTTACGATGCAGTGGGGTCTGTTACTTATCGATACGACCTGGAAATTACTGCTGATGGTGAAATCGTAGGTGGCGAATGGTATAGTAACAGCCACCCTGATTTCTTATGGACCCCTGAAAAAGATGCTCGTGCACAAACCAAACTTGATAAAACTTTAACCCAAGTATCCATGACTACCAAGCATACTCCTAAAGAATTTAAAAAAGCGGCTCTTTATAACTCCAGTTTTGTTGGCAGTCCTTCTGCAAATGGAACTCCTCTGGCAAAAGTAGTTGAAGAACTGATTAGACTTTCTAACGAAAAAGAATGAGAATTGGATTTTTCATATTCTCATTGTTAATTATATGCAGGGTAAGCGCTTTCGCTTACCCTGTCTTATTTCCCGATATAGACTGTGAAAACTTTTTTAAAGAAAAAAATATATCATCCGACTATTACGATGATCATCAACCTTATGAAATTTATTACAAATCCCTAGATCGCAAAAACTGTCATAAAGAGTGGACCGTTTTAATTTTTATGGCAGCAGATAACGACCTTTCCCCTTATGCCTACTGGGATATATATGAAATGGAAAGACGACTAAGTGACCAGAACAATCTCGGGGCCACTACTGACAATGTGGATGTTATTGTTGAACTCGATACCTATGCTAAAAATGGTATAAATCGATATCATATTTTCCAAACCAATAAAGTATATGATGCAAGTGTTGATTTAGATTTTTTTGCAAGCTTTAATGAAAAAAATATTGACTCACCAGTAATCAAGAAATACCTGGAACAAAATAATACGGTTAAAGATCAAAATATCCGGTTTGAGCGATTCATTACCCAATCCATGAGAGATTATCCTTCCAAACACTATATGGTGGTTATCTGGGGGCATGGTGAAGGTTATATCGGAAGTAGCTATAGATCAAAAATAAGAAAGGACCACCAGCCTTTACAATCATCATCCCGCGGCCAATATTTAAAATCAGAAAACATTGCTGTGGAAGCTCTCAACAATCAATATAATTTTGAAATTAGAAATGAATTTCCCTACGACAAGGTGTTTGGTGGCGTGGCATTTGACTATACTGATCTTTCTTTTTTAGACATTCCATCAATTCAGCAAACCATCAAAAACACTTTATTGCAGTTGCAATATGACAAACCAATCGACATAGTTGCCTTTGATGCCTGCCTAATGCAGACCCTAGAAGTGGCAACGGAGCTTTCTGACATCACGGACTATATAATTGGTTCCACCCAAATTCAAGATTATCTGGGACTTCCATATAGAATGATCTTGGACAAATTAAACGAAAAAGTATCCCCTTTTGATCTAGCCAGACAGATACCGTTTATGGTTAGTCAATCTATGCAAAAAGACGGATATCAAGGGTTAATCAGTCTTAAAAATAAAGGAACTTTTACCGCCAGCACCCTCTCCACTCAAACCTTAAAAAAATTCTTCATCCCATCATTCATGGATTTTGCCCAAAGCCTAATTGATTATATAGAAGAAGATCTGTTTCGCCTGCTCGACCTTAGGGTTATTTTTGAAAACTCACCATCTTTCATGGGGGAAACTCGGGATATTGGAATATTAATCGCCACTATTGAACAACTTCTTTATGCCGAAAAAAACAGCGATAAGGAGACCTTGAAAGGCATGCATTTAAAAAATACCATCTTAAAACTTTGGGACAACTTGAATCAGATGGTGCTGAGTAATAGTTTTGGTCCTTACTATACCGATCCATCTCTGAGCAAACAGGATACATATTTTTTAAATTATTTTAAAGGCTTTTCTTTATGGGTGCCCTCAAACAAAAAACTATTTAATCACCGAATCGACGAATTTAAAAAATCAGCTTTGTACACCCATTTTAATAATAAAGATTCTGTCTCATCCTTTGAAAAACTGCTAAATCTTATTTATAACACTTCTGAGTATTAATAAAAGCAAATAGATACAATCTTTACGATATTAGAATTGAGTTTCCAACCGAGCCAACTTATATTAAATTATATTTTATCTTTATATTATTCAAGGAACTAACAATGGTACATCAAAACTATAATGAGCTGGCACTTACTCCCTTGGTAAAAATTCTTGGAAAAAATCCCAATGAATTTCAAAGAAAAGACTTAATGAAAGTTATTGAAGAGCACAATATAAAACAAATTAATTTGCACTACATAGGTTTCGATGGGAAACTTAAGGAATTAAAAGTCCCTGTCAATTCATATAAATATGCCGAACTCATTTTAGCTCAAGGAGAACGAATTGACGGAAGCAGCATTTTTAAAGGCATTATTGATCCTTCCAATAGTGACCTCTATATCGTTCCTATTTACAAGACTGCTTTTATTTCTCCTTTCGAGGAAAATACTTTGGGAATCATTTGTCGTTTCGTTGATAAAGAGGGAAAACCAGCAATGTGTTCTCCGTACAATATTTTAGTTGAGGCTCATAAAAAATTGGAAGCAAATACCAATTTAAAACTCAACGTTCTGGGAGAACTAGAATTTTATATTATCTATGATCACAAGGATCACCTTTTTAGAGGTATTCCTCAAAGGGGTTATCATCAATCTTCCCCCTTCGTAAAATCAAGACAAATGTTAAATGAAATGATGGATATTATTTCAACCATCACAGCTTCGGTGAAATATGCTCACTCCGAAGTTGGTTATATCGATTCCCTAAAATCAACGGATACCGAAATTTCTGGTAAACGTTGTGAGCAATACGAAATTGAATTTCTACCCAGGCCAATTGAAGACATGGCCAACTACATTCCACTTGCCAAATGGGTCATTAGAAATGTGGCATATCGCTGGGGATGTACCGCCACCTTCACCCCCAAATTGGAAGAAGGCATGGCCGGAAATGGTCTTCATTTCCATATGGAACTAGTTGATGGCAAAAAGAACATAATGACCAACAGTGACGGAAACCTAAGCACCCAAGCTAAAAAACTGATCGGTGGTTTACTTAAACATGCTCAATCCATGACCGCTTTTGGTAACTCTGTTTCCAGCGCTTATCTACGTCTAGTGGCCCATCAAGAAGCTCCCACGACAGTGTGCTGGTCAGAACAGAATCGAGCAGCACTCATTCGTATTCCCCTGGGTTGGAATATGCACGAGGATTTAGCAAAATTAGTCAACCCCTATCAAAAAGATAGCTATGAAGCAGAAATTGGCTCCAGGCAAACAGTTGAACTTCGAAGCCCTGACGGATCTGCGCATGTTCACTTATTACTGGCGGCAATTGTATGTGCAGCGATTGATGGACTGACTGATGAAAACTCCCTGGCCTTTGCGGAAAAACTTCATTTTCCTAAGGGTTCAAATAAAAAACCCGGTGATTATGATTCGCTACCGACTAGCTGCTATGAATCGGCAGAAGCACTAAACAACGAGCGATATCTTTACGAAAAAGATGGGTTATTTTCAAAAGAAATTATCAATCATGTAATAAAAAAACTACAAGCTGAAGAGGATAATGATATTAATAACCGATTTAGTCATTTAACTGCTGATAAACGGCTGCAGGCAACCCGTGAAATCATGCATAAAGATCTGCATAAACACTAATTAATTATTCATAACACCCATCGCAAAAATGTTTTTTAATTTTTTTAACATTTTTTACTTGAGGATAAAGGAACTTTATCTCTACAATATCTATGTTGTTAATTTCTAGAACTATTAAAACGGAGAATAATATGACAACCGAAAACCAAAATGAAAAAGAAATGTTACTTGTAAGTTCCAAAACCAAAGAAGCCTTAAAATCTACTGGTCTTAATGTTTCAGGGGAAGCTCTTGAAAAATTAAATGAAAGAGTTTACGCCATTGTTAAAGATGCCCAGGACCGATGTGTTGCCAACGGAAGAAAAACGGTAAAAGCCAGCGACATTTAATTTTGTTTTAAAATGTTAAAATTTTAAATAGGGAAGAAGACATTCTTCCCTATTTTTTTTATTCAATTTTTTTTACAATTTCACTATCTGAATATTCAATTTTTTCTTTTATATATAATTTATATTGATTACCGTACATTTGAACTTCTTCTTCAGTCAACGCTCTTTTTACTATTGCCGGTGCCCCCATGATCAGACTGTTATCAGGATAAGATTTCCCAGGAGGAACAATTGCTCCGGCAGCAACCAGGGAATTTTTTCCAATATAAGCCTTGTCCAAAACCTGTGCCCCCATGCCAATTAAGGCATTATCACCGATGGTGCATCCATGTAAAATAGCGTTATGCCCGACCGTCACACCTTTTCCAATCGTAAGCGGAATATTAAAATCAACATGCAACATACACAAATCCTGAATATTGGTTCCATCTCCAATTCTAATTTGGGCCATATCACCTCTCACCACCGCATTGAACCAGATATTAACATCGTCCCCCATTACCACATTACCGATAACTTTTGCTCCATCAGCAATAAAACAATTTTTACCTAAGTTTGGCCTTACACCATGGTATTCATACAAGCTCATCTTCCTTTCCTGTTTTTAGAAATTCCTTAACAATTTCGCTCATGGAATTTTTAATTTGAATCAAATTAAAATGCGCTTCCGTTACAAAACGCTCTTCTTTTAATTTTTTAAAGTGATCTATTAGTCCGTCATAAAAACCGTCAAAATTTAAAATCCATATTGGCTTTTGATGATTATCGAGCTGTCTCCAGGTTAAAATTTCACAAAGTTCATCCATGGTTCCCAGACCACCCGGTAACGCCACAAAACCATCACTCATATCGTACATGATTTTTTTCCTCTCATGCATAGAAGATACCACCTGAAGATCGGTTAATCCTTGGTGGCATACCTCCCAAGGAACCATAAATTCGGGAATAACCCCATAAACTTTTCCACCCTTTTGTAAAACAGCATCCGCCATCTCTCCCATTAACCCTATCGATCCAGCACCATATATCAAATCAATCTGATTTTCAGCCAGCAATGCTCCGACCTCAATTGATAAATCAAGATATTTCTGAGCGGTATTGGTAGATGAACCACAAAAAACACATAATTTTTTCACCCGTCCTCCTCAATTTATTACCTTACTTCGGGAGTAATTGATAATTCTACCATATGACCAGTATCGTTTTGATATATTAAAGTTTGACTAACTCCAAGAGGAATATGAATCCCTTTATTGAAAAAAGAATTTTGAACTATCTTCTTCCTCAAAATCAGTTGCCCATCAATCTTAATTAAATTGCTTGGCCCATAAAATTGATTGTCATCAATAAAGCTGGCGGTCAGCAAAATTTCTAACTCATCCTTGATTTTCAAACTGGCCATGCCATAATTATCTACTTCTTCAACGGAATGATATTCGCTTACCAAAACCAGGCCCTTATCAATACCTTTTTTGTAAACAATGCAAGTATTTAAAATAATTTTAGTATAACCATTAAAGGATATAAATAAAACCATCAACATGAGCAGCATTTTAAGTGTCATCTTATACTTCAATTTCTCCACAAAATATTTTTTCAGCTTTTCCACACAGTTTTATCTTTTTAAAATCTTTATCTAATAATATTTTAAGTTTTCCACCTTTAACTTGTATATTTATTTCCTCATGAAATCCGCTAAATCGACACGTTAATATGGCTGCCGCCACTGCCGCCGTCCCGCAAGAGTAAGTTTCATCCTCAACCCCTCGTTCTTGAGTGCGAAGTGCAATAAAACCATCATCCATAACTTCCATAACGCTAACATTCACCCCATGGGGAAAAAGCTTATGGTTTTTATTCACTTTTTTATATAAACTCTTCAAGTCATAATCGTAAAAAACTGCATCCGTGATAAAAACCGCATGGGGAACACCCGTATCCACATACAAGCTACCAAGAAAAAGGCCAAATTCATTGAGTTTGATTTTGTCTAAATCAAAGATGGCCGGCATCTCAACTATCACCTCATTCCTATCCAATATCTCAGATTTAATAACCCGGTTATTGATCTCAAATGTATAACGATCACTTGATTTATCCTCAAGCAAATGATGGGCAAAATGAGTAATCGCTCGTGCCCCATTACCACAAAAACTTGCAGCACTCCCATCTGCATTAAAAAACCGCATGGAAAAATCCAACTTGGCTGATTTTTCCAAAAAAATAACCCCATCCGCTCCTACCCCAAATCGTCGATGGCATAAATTCTCAACAATTGAACTTTGAATAAAATCATATTTTTTATCTCTATTATCCAAAAGAATAAAATCATTACCGGTCGAAGAATATTTATGGAATAAAATTTTCACGGCGCACCATTTTTTCTATTTTTAAATTGCCAATAATTAGGTTAAAGGATATAACATTTCGTGCATAATACAAGTCCTTTATGGGACTATAGCTCAGTTGGTTAGAGCTCCCGGCTCATAACCGGGCGGTCCTGTGTTCGACCCACAGTAGTCCCACCATTTGATTAAAAAGCCTCGCCTTAGTGCGGGGCTTTTTTTAATTTTAAACCTTTCTAAATCTCAACAGAATAAAAATAGCAAAACATGCACCAAGCATTAATGGTAAAATATTTAATCCACCTGATACTGTAATTGACAAATCTTGAAAAAAGCAAGTTTTTAAATACCCATACGACAGTAACAATAATAAGAAAGACATTGAATAAAATACAACTTTACACATAGCTTTATCGTATGTATCGCCCCGATAGAGAAATACTACAATAATACCTATCATAACGAGTAGCCTTAAAAATTCTTTTACGTGAAAGGGGACTATTGAAAGTGATACTGAATAGTAAACATATATAACTAAAGAAAATAAACAAATTACAAAAGAAATACCCAAAATAATCCAATCACCATTGGAAATATTTTCTTTGATTCCTTTTTTTACCAAAGATGCTTTTCTTACACTCTTTTTAAAAGCATAACCCTCCCACTTTTTTCCAAGCAAAAGAAGTTGAATAAAACAGATGGCATATGCATTGACGCTTAAAATATCATAGATAAATATTTTTGCTGGAAACATTTTTAACATAGCTAACGAAAGAAGAGAAATGATTGCTCCAGCAAAAAAACTGATCAATCTTTGTCCTTTCAAATAGAGTATGATCTCTTGATGATTTTCCCAATTAAGCTTTTTATATAACAAAGTAATTATCATCGGAATAACAATTCCTTGCAAAAGAATGATAGTAATTTGTAGATCAGTAAAAGATTGGTTAATCATTTCTAAGCTCCCGTATAAAAAGAGTTTTTATTTCTTGATTATTGATGCCATCTTTTTTTAAGAAAAAAATAAGTTCTTTAATCTTTCTAACTCTAACCTGTGCTTTATATTTCTGAATCATTTCCACAGCACTTTCTTTAACAAAAGTTCCTTTTCTTCCGGCCGTTATGATTACACTATTTGACTCTAAAATTTGATATGCCTTAGCAACCGTTCCAGGATTAATGCCAAGTTCTTCTGCCAGCTGCCTAATAGAAGGAAGGGGCGACTTAATAAGCAATCGTTTTTCAATGATTGCTTTCTGAATTTGAAAAACTATCTGTTCATACACAGGAATAGGATCATTAATATCTATTTCAATTTCCATAAACACTCTTTATATGTCTTTGTATCGGTACATAGTAACACATAGTTAACAAAAAATGTAAAATAAAATTAATATTCCAATTGTTCCAGTGCTTTAAACTCTTCATCTAACATTACAAAATAATAACTCTTACCATCTTCCCAAACCATTTCCCTTCACCACTTCTGGTACCAATCTCGCTTTGATTAAATTGCTCAGCGATCTTTTGGTAACTCATTCCTTGGTCTTTGAAGTCTTTAACCATTTCAACCAACCTTGGATCTTGCTCTGTCTTCACACTAAAGTCATCAATGCCGACTTTTTCTAATTGTCGCCTTATGCTCCCCCTCGATCTTTTAAATTTCTTAGAAAGTTTCCTTAAAGATTGACCATTTTCTGTGAATTCTTTTTTAATGACATCAATATCCAGCTCTCTGGCACACTTAAAATATTTAATAGTATCAATAATATATGAGTTAATGACGTTTTGTTCATATCGTGACTTTGATGGACCACCATTAGATTAAAAAGCCTCGCCTTAATTCGAGGATTTTTTTGCTTTAATATTAATTTACCCTATTGGAGTAACCAAAAACACAATGTGATGTTACTAAGATGGAAAAAAACGTTTCGATAATTTATTTTGAACAATTACAGTTCAGGATAATTCTCTTCTTCGTATTGAATTATTTCACATGACCCGCTTAGAACACACTCGGTCACAAACGGGTCATAGTATCTTTTTTATAAAATATTTAGAATTTAAATTATTTCACATTGATGAATTATCAATCCGTAACTACAATTATATTTTTCCTTAAGAGCATTAATCGCATTAATCTTTGCATCAACCTTGTTATCGCCCTCTGCTCCGACTGAAGTGGTTAAATTAGCATTACCATTTAGGCCCTTACAAGCTGCTGTACAATAAGTTGGCTTATCATTCAAATTTGAGCACTCACCATCCACTATCCCGTAACTACAGTTATAGGATCTTTTTAGCTCACTTCTAGAATTCAACATCGCTTCAAGAGTATTTCTTCCTGATGATTTAACTGCGACAGAGATATCTAACTCTCCAGAAATTGTTTTACAGCCAGCAATACACATAACAGGTTCCATATTATCTAATAGTTCAGAACATTTTTCTATAGCTACTCCATAGCTACAACTATAAACGCTTCTTAAATTAGCTATAGCGTTGTCTCTTGCTTGTTGCTCGCGTCGTCCTTCACCTAAAATAGAAGTTGAAATATCTGGAAACCCGTTAAGGCTTGTGCATGCAGCAGAACACAAAAACGACTTAGCTACCGGCATCTGATTATTAATAATTTGAATATTACTTACATGCGATTTTATTGTAAGAGTAAGACCAACATTTTGGGCCCAAGCTTCAGCCCTGATATGAATCTCAGAAACTTGTCTAGTGAGACTATTAAAATAAGGAGTGACTAGCTTATCACCATCGTAGAGAAAATTTTCACTCATTAGTTCTGGAAGCTCTACAACACTATTCGGATACATAACCATGCTAGCGCTGTGGATTTTCATTTTCTTTCCACTCACAAGAACTTCCAATTTATTTACGGGGATTGGAGTAACTAACTTGAAAACGTATATAAATCCACCCTCAATTCGACTAACATTATCAACCGTCACGGAAGCTTGGTAAAGAGGTGGCAACGTTCCATTGATAATATCCTTTATCCTAGTTAATTCACTTGAAATTTGATTTATCTGTTCAAGACTTAAAAAGCGAGCATTATTATTGATTAATTGTGAAACATTACGACTTTCTTTAATTAATCTTTCATATGGTAGCTCCGCAAATAAACTTCCACTAAAAATTAATAATCCTACTATTACAATGGCGATCTTTTTCATTTATTTCTCCAGATGGTTAGTTATTGTCCCAATTACGAAATCTTCAACGTTTAAAACGACACATAGTATATAAATAATCCTACAAAATCAAGTTCCAACAGTTATTTTGTCAGCACTTCATAAACCCCACCTTTAAATAATTTCCTTATCTAAGATACTAGATGAGTTTTAGTACTTTCAAGGGGGAAAGCATATCTAGGATGATTAGAAGCAGAAAGTTTTCAGACGGGGATGTTATTTTCAAAAAAGTATCAAATTTGCACATAGTGAGAAGAAACTTTTTCAAGGTACAACAAATTAAACTTCTTTTTTGTAATTTCAGTCCAAAAATGTTCACTCTTATCTTTTTTATGCTCAAAACCAAAGCTAATAAATAAATTTTGAGAAACTACATTATCTATTCCTATTTCATCACACATAATAGATAATTTTTGCACATTGAAAGCATAGTTTAAAAAATTAATCATTGCATCTCTAGCATAACCCTTTCTTCTATGTTCAGCATGAATCTTCATATTAAACATAGCAATTCCTTTTTTATTATCAATAAGTTGATAACTAATTTCCCCAATGGGGATATCTTCTGCGTTAAAGATCAAACAATAAAAAGTATTAGGATTTTTAACGACATATTCCTTAAACCATTTCTCGTACTGCTCGTCAGACATAGCTAGCGGCCCACCAACAATATCCATAGTAGCTTTGTCTTCCCAAAGTTTTTTAATAAACTTCAAATTATCTTGAGTTGGACATTTTATTGATATATTTTTTCCCTGTATTAGTATTTCTCTACAATATTTCATTATAACCTCTTTAGTTTTATAATTAGCTCAGGCATTGCCTTTAAACTGCCTGCCAAATTTCATAAAAGTCTGCACTTTGATATGTGTGCATAAGAGCATCACGCATTCCGGCCATGGCCTTCCATGGAATCTCTAGATTATCATTTAGCAATTTTTGACTTACTCGTTTCACGACTTCACCAATAATCAATATCTGGTGCTGAACGGCAAAGGTAGTCTTAAGATCTTTTTCAAATTGTCCGTAGGTCATTTGATTTGTAAAATTGATACAATTTTCGCATGCTTGTAGATTATCCTGAATATAAACCTTATCCTTATCAAGCTGCTGAGTCATAAATTATCTCTGCCGTTCTAAGAATTTCTTGTTTTCTATATTTGTTTAGACTTTTTTCCACAGATCTTTTAGTTAATAAATCCACTGAGCGAGAAAAAATAACTTCTAATTCTTCTTTCATGACAACATGATCAAACAGAGTCCACTCACATCCGTCTTGAAAATCAACCATTATATCAATATCACTTTTTAGCTCATCAAAATCATCTCTTAATACTGTGTCCAAAAACAAAAATTTTTAAAATTTTCCACTTTTTTAGCGAAACTCTTTAAGTTATTACAGGTATATTCACTTTCATGTGGGAATTATTCTACCACATCACTTTCAATCTGTCCTTTCGACCTTTTAAACTTTTTTACAAAGATAAATGACTTTCAATATATTCTTTTTTAATGACGTCAATATCCAGCCCTCTAACGCCATTAAAATTGCGTTATACCTTCAATTTTTCCTACATCTTCAAATTCACCGCTTGATAGTTAGTAAATAGCCCTTGATATGGATTATGTAAAATTAAATGATTAAAAAGAAAATTATTAAAAGATGTGGTTAATGGATCGCTTACCTATCATTCGCAAAAAAAAAACAAGAAAAAAAAGTGTGAAGGAAATCAAGGGTGAAATCGTCATTAAGTCTCTTCCTTATATTTAAATTATTGTATTTTAAAGTCCATTATAATCTTTTATTTTTTTATTGAAAACGAATAATTATTTCGCAAAAACTTCAAGATAAGCATCAATATAACCAAGTTTGGATAACGGAAAAGCAAGATTTGTGTATTCAAACCACTGCAGGCTATTTTCACTTATTTTAAACTCGGGTTCCATTTTTAATGCCAATTGATTAAAACCAAATTGTATTTCAGCAAGTTTTTTACCAGAAAAATACAATAAGCAACAATATGAGGAGAGTACGTCCAAATAAAACTTCATTTTTTTCCAATCCAGGAGACAACTTTGTAACATTCCTTCATCTATTTGTGTATTAATCAAAAAATTTTTAAGATTATCTGAAAATATTTTTTCAAATCTATATGCCGGAATTTCGTTAGATACAATAAGCTCTTTTTTCATCTGACCTGAATAGAACTTGTCAAATAAAGCCACATCTTCATCGCCGCAACAGTGACCAATTTCATGACAAAAAGTTGAAACCTTAAACAAGGAATCCAGTCCTCCATATGCAACATAACATGTCGGCTTACAATGCATTTGAATCATAAAATATTTATTATTTTTAGATGGAAACAACTTTATTTCAGGTATTTTTTTTACATTAATTTCTTGTTGCGCCAACAAAACATTCATTAATTTATCTGCGCCACCACAAGAAATTTTACAATCATTTTCTGCAAACCAAGTTCTATACTGTGAAATCGGCAAAACCCCACTTACAAAAGGCAGTGCAGCCTCATATCTTTTCCTAAGCACAAGGAGTATGTTATCAAATACTTTATTACATCTAAAATTCTCAAGCTGATTCTTAATATTAATGCTACTACAAGTTGCATTGAATTGGGTCTTCAGCAAGGCCAATTCATGAAAGCTAGAGTCAAAAATTCCCTTGATTTCATTAATTTTATCTTTTTGAGTCACAACAAAGTCAGCGTCTGAATCAGATATATTTTTTTCTAAATATCCAATAACTTCATGATAAATATGATTAACATCATCCTGAGAAATTTCCCCAAGGGCATTTTTAAACTGCGCTATAAGAAATTTGTCCATTAATTCATAGTAAGAATGAATATAATTAACCTTGGTTTCCAAGCTGTCATCCCCCAATCAATCTTGTTCAATTATATTTGAAATAACATTTTAAGTGAAGTTTTTATATTATTTTAGTACCAATGATAGAATTTTAAACAGTCAAACCATTTTCCATCACCAGACCTAGTTTTAACTTTCCAAAGATTGAATACATCAACAATTTTTCATATCTACCCAAGATACGATAAATTTTTCTTCACCACTTTAACGGGTATTTCTGAACTCATTAAAAATTCGTCCCTGTGAATAATTCTTTATCAATGTAACCCAGTGGGAGAAATGTATTGTTAACGTGACGCCGGGGGGGTACTATTTAGAAAGGCTTGTTTTTTTCGAAGGTTTTTGCATTAAAACTAAATTTGTTATCCTGATCGTTAAATGAAAAATAATATTACAGTCACAATCCCCTCTCTGGATGATGAATTTAAAATTCTAAGAGATGAAATTGAAACGATTCCGTGGTACAAGAAACAAGGTTATCAAATTGTCCTACCCTCCAGTCCTCACTTCCAAAAATATTGGAACAATCCAGAATTAATCAAAACAATTAATTATAACGAACTATTAGCAATATTTGATAAAGAAATATACTGCAAAGATGACTATACAAAAGGATACCGACTTCTTTTATCTAAGCTAAATATCATTGTTGAAGCTATTAATCATTTGGCATTATTAAAAGAAAAATGGTGTTTTAAGATGTTCCCACAATACCTGGTCAGACTAACACAATATGGCCCAGGTGGATTCTATTCGTATGAAAATGGAACTATTTTTATACAAGTAAACCCGGATGGTTTATTTACCGAATTGAATCCCATTGAAACTATAATCCATGAAATTGTTCATATCGGCATTGAGGAAAGTATTATTCAAAAATATAATCTTGAACACTGGGAAAAAGAAAGACTGGTTGATTTAATATGTCAGCAATACTTACAAAACTTTTTACCTAATTACCAACTTCAAAAAAATGGAAATAAGATGCTGGATGATTTTTTCAATATCCCAGATTTTACTTTGTCATTACCTCGCATTATTGAAAAATATCTGATCAAATATCCACGAAATTAAAATTCAAATCAAATTTACAGACCTTAATTTTTATAAAATTGATATTCTTCTACGTTAATTCAATATTCATAATTTGATTAACCTGCTGTAAGGTCAACTTCAAATCTCCGATTTGGAGATTTGATATCATATGATCTTTAGATCGCGTTCCAGTTAAGGGTACAACCCCTAACTGCTGAACAAAGCGATACATAATTTGTGGAATACTCTTACCTGTTTGATGAATAATCTTCCGAATAGTAGAATGAATATTTTCTGCCCCAGCGCTGTGTTCATCCAAAACAAGCTGAGGCACTGTCCTATCGATTGGATGTAAGACAACACCTCCTAAATATTTTTTACTTCCTGTTAAGATGGCAAATCCTTGATAAACAATATTATTTTTCTGACAATACCTTCTTATTTCATTATCCCATTTAATAGAAGCATAACATCTATTTTGAACAAAATGTGGCTTCACTCTGGATTTTTGATACAGGTCAACCAGCTGTTGGTGGTTAATATTAGCTACTCCAAGATATTTTACTTTATTTTGATTGTACAGATTTTCCATAGCAGACCAGGCTTCCCAATCTGATTCTGAAAAGTAATCAGGATTACTTGGGCCATGTAATAAATATGAATCAATATAATTCGTCTGCAAGTGTTCCAGAGAACTTTCAAAAGACTGTTGGACTTGAAGAGTGACCCTTGCTTGTTTACTGTAAGGAAGACGGTCGTCTTGAAAATTCAAATAAGTAAACTTAGTTTGTAAAAAAATATCCTTTCTGTTTATCCCAAAGTTCTCTTGCGCAAAGACCAACGCTTCTCCAACGCCTTTCTCGTAATAGTGCTTTCTTTGATTTGCAGTATCAATTGCTAAATATCCAGCTTTGAGAGCATTTATTACACAATCTTTTGTCAGCTCCTCTTTCCAAGCAGTACCGTAAATAAAATTTAATAAAGATGCATTTTTTTGTTCAATATCTTTCATCTTTCCAAACCATTTTCCATACCAAAACTTATTCTAGCATTCAAAAAATTTATAAAATCAACAATTTTCTGATCACTTCATCCTTTTTTTGGTTTTTAACAATGTTTAATACTAAAGAGTCCATCCACTTTATTATTTTAATGACCTTATTGCGTTTATCCATTTGTCAAAAGATTCAATTTTTTTAGCAATTTTTTGTCCATAGTCACCAGAATAAAAATTTGATTCAATTCTCTGTTTAAGGATTGCTTTGGCATGATTTAAATTTTTTATAGATAACTCAATTATTTCTTTCTTTATTGGATTAATTCGATTTTTATCATACCAACTCTTAAGTTCCAATACTTCTATAAATTGATCTTTAACACAATCATCTAGATAATATTTATGATCTAGACCAAAAATAGTTAATATTTTTTTGCCTTGATTATCATCTAATGCCTTTATCAAATTTTTACAAATATTAATATTTCTAATCTTTGATGCTTTATATCCAAACTTTTCGTATAGTGCATATTCATGTCTTACAAGCTTGTTGTTCTCTTCGCTATTTAATATTTCGAAAGACTCTTCCTGTAATTTTTTAAAATATTCTTTAAAATGAGGTTCAATATATTCCTTTACTCTTTGATCGGTTACCTTTTTTTCTTCTTCTGCATTCATTAAACTTATATATTCATCATCAAACCAGTCTATAGGGACAATTTTGATATTTTCCAACTCACCTATCCCATATATGATAGATTGTTCTATTCCACCATCAATAGAACCATCTATTGGCCCGGGATATTCTGGTCGAACTTCCGTTAATATTATATCCGGTTTATACTGGTATATTGCATCCACAAAAATATTTAAACTATATTGAGGATGGGTAAGCATATATCCATGTAATGAACCCATATTAAATATTTTTGAGTAATTTTGTTTATTCTCTCTAGTAATGCAACCTCCCACTAATATCAAGAACATAATCATATACCATTTGATAAAATACCCCCTTGGCTTTTAATATGTTTTGATATCACTCTTTTTACTTTAAATCATCTAATTTAAAAACAGAGGCAATTTATTCCAAGTATTCTCTATATTTTTAATCCTATCCAAGCAAACATGTTTATCTAACGAAAATAAATATGCTTCTAAAATATTAGTCATAATAAAGTATGATGTAAGAGAATTAATCATACCGTTCCCAGAAGAAGACACTACAAAGCTTTGTTCTGATATTTTTCGAAGTCTCCCGGCTTTTTTATCAGTGATTAAAATAGATGAAATTTTTTTTGTATTTAATACATCCAACAACTCCTTAAACTCAACTAGCTCTTTATTTATAGAAAAACATATCACGACATCACTTTGACTTACTGAATAAGGTTCTATGGCTTTAGAAAACCCAATATTTTTAAAAACGACAACTTTCTTTCTTAATAGCTTCAATGAATTTTGAAACTTGTCTACAATTGGTTCAAGCTGACCAATTCCAATTACAAAAACTCTTTTGGCACTATTAACTTTTCTCATACTTGAGGCAATGTCCTTGTCAGACAAGTTCTTTTGAAAATAATTAATAGCTATTAATTCGGCATTAATAACTGATTCTGCAATCGATTTCCCCTTTATCCCTTCTAAAAAAGTTTCGGCTCTCGTCGTTGGAGAAAATTCACTTTTATAAAGTAACTCCACTTCTTTTTTAAACTCTGGAAAGCCATTATAATTTAGTGTTTTTGCCATTCTACTTAGTGATGAAAATGAAATATTATACTTTTCACAAATTTCATGACCAGATAAGAAAGCAGCGCTTTCAAGATCGCCCAATATTTTTTCTATAACACGTTGTTGCTTTATTGGAAGATCAGTATTTTTAATTTTTTCGTAAAGATTCATTATAAATAGACCTCACTTTCCACTTCTTTTTCTAGATTAATAGGCATTAAAAGATAAAACCATTCTTCCCTAAGAACATCCTCTTTGAAATTCTTGGAAAATGGGTCAAGAAGAGAATTCTTATCAACAATTACTTTAGGGCCATATGAATCTAGAATTAAAATCTGTATTTCTTTTCCTGCAAATACTGATAAATATTTTGCATCAAAAGCAAAAGAAGTTTCATTAATTTTTGAAGTTAATTTAATAAATGGTTTTTGAATATCTTTATAATCTATGGTCATAATTACTTCTTCATCAGTGGGTTGAAATTTTTTAAACCAAGTAGGAATTGAAATACATATTTTTTTCGCAGATTCTTCTGGAATACACTTCTTCCATTTAAGAAAATCCTTTTCAATTTCCACCAATTCACCTTTAAGATATTCAGGAGCCCTAAATCCTTTTCCCGAAAACTTTATATTAAAAGGACGCTTTGATCCCATTAAAACATAACCATTTGTTGCGATAACATGCCCTGACACATCAAAGTAAAATGCGTTCAGATGAGCGTATTGGGGATCTTTAGAAGTGAAAAAATTTAAATACTCAATTGTGTCTTTCATCGTCTCTCCTTTGTGAAAAACTAATTATCAGTTTTTTGTTAAACTGAAAATATATTTTCAATCAATATAAAGCTAGCATGAAAATAATTTTTTTTAGAATGGTTCAATAAATGTGTAACCATCTGTTTTTCAGTAATCTCAGTGGCATTATTATCGTTAATAATTCTTGGAAATTACTTATTTCTCTTTTTCTTGGAGACCATTTATTTATCAAACCAATATCCTTTAAACATAAATCAATCCTTTTTTATTTTTATTTTTTTACGTTTTGTTTTTTCTATGATTTTTTCTTTTTGCCTCTGCTTTTTTTCTAGATAAGAAATCTCCTTTTGTAACTTTAAATAATTCTCAAAACGGGAATAATCAAGAAGATCATTTACAAGAGCAGCTTTTATAGCACAATCAGGTTCAGTGTCATGCTTACAATCTTTGAATCGGCATTGACGAATAAGATTTTCAATATCACTAAAAGCTTCATCAACATCATCAGCATTTGCCCAAAGCTGAAGTTCTCTTATCCCGGGAGTGTCGATAATTAGGCCTCCTGATGGTAGCTTTATTAACTCTCTACGAGTAGTAGTATGCCGACCCTTACTATCATCTTCTCGAACAGGACTTGTTTTTAATAAATTACTGCCTATAATGCTATTAATTATAGTTGATTTTCCAACTCCTGACGATCCAACCAGTACAGAAGTTTTTCCAGAAGAAAAATGGCAATGCAACTGCTCTAATCCTAAATTATGAACGGCACTTAACATATAAATTGGAACACCAAATGCGATTGATTCTATCGATTTAATTTGCTGGGTAAGATTAGTAGATATATCTGTTTTGTTTAGAACAATTATAGGTTGTGAACCACTACTGCGAACAAGAGTTAAATAACGCTCAACTCTACGAACATTAAAATCACCATCCAGACCCACAACTATAAAAGTGGTATCAATGTTGGCTGCAATAATTTGTTCTTCAATTAGATTATCTCCAACTATTTTCCTAGAAAAAACAGTTTTTCTTGGCAAAATGGAAACTATTGAAGCAATTTCATCACATACTTTTGATTGAATTACAACCCAATCACCTACGGCCGGAAACTCATTTCTCGTCTCTGCGTTGTACATTATTTTACCGGTTACCTTTGCCTTTAGTTCACCATAAATACTATATACATAATAAATATTTCTTTCTTCCTTAAATATTCTGGCCGGAAAAAAACCTTTATTTTTGAATTCTTCAAAATAATTTTGGAAAAAGGCATCCCATCCAAGTGCTACTAAAGTTGGGTCCATTTTACTTAAATAATTATTTGACCAATGCCTTCTGATACCTATTTTTTGACATCCGTTATTTTCAAAAATCTTTATCATTGAAGTATTATTGATATGAGTTGAATCAAGATATTCTGTTGCTTTTAATTCCTTGACTAAATTTAACCCCATCTTAAATAAAGAAGTCCCAAACCCTTTTCCTCTAAAATTTGGCATAATCCCAATATAGGCAAAAGTACCTTTATGGGGTTGTTCAGGAAATATATCAGGCAAAACAATACCTACAATTTCATCGTCTAAATAAGCGGCAGTCCATTTATCTGCCCAGGGTTTATCTTTGTTTTTAAGAATTTCAGGAAAATTCTCTTCGATTGGAATTGCATCTTGTTCCGCATGATCGCCCCTTCTTACCTGATCCAATACTTGTATAAGGATATTTCGATCAATCTCCTTTAAAGAAATATACTTTAAAAAAGAGTTCTCAGTGCATTCAAAATCCTTTAAGTCTCTTTTGAAATACACCTTTTCAAATTCCATTTCAAACCCTAGAAACTCAAGTATTTTTTCATATTCTACATCTTCATTTTTATCCCAGCTTAAGCAGATAATCCTTTTAAGGGGATAATTTTCTAATACCCAAGACAACAATTGATTTCCGATCTTCTACTTATCATTGTCATAAATTTCAATTTTATAAATAATGTATAATCCTTCGCTTACATTATCACCTTCAAGTTTTCCTAAGCATACGTCCTTATTAAATATAGAGACGCCTTTATTAGTTTTAACTAATTTCATACACGATTCCTTTGTCATAAAAAATTAAGCAACAACAAAAAATTGAGCTTCAATTTTTAACGGTTAAATAATTACTAATTGTTTACGTGGTCTCTTAGGCTTTGATAGACGTGGAGGCCACAAATAAATTTCTTTTTTTCATTGATTACCTCCTATGCTGATGACAAATAATATTACTTAAAATTTAAAGTTTTTCCAAGAAATTGTCAATCAGGAAATAAGCACCAGTTTATTAATTTATAATTTATCTTTTTGAGATATCAAAAAAAACTGCTCTCGTTCTTTATCAAAAAGATATAACGGAGTTATTTTGTATTTATCATTATCAAACTCAATTTTTAAAATCTCAGATAGCGTTTTCTTGCCATCTGGCAGTCTCTCTTGAAAAACTACATAATCAATTGTATTTGCAATTATCTCTCTAACACTATTTAAATCCATACCATAATTTTTTGCTAAAAATCTCATTTCCAATCTTTTAAAGCCATCAAGTTATCTGATTTTTATTGCCGAAGCCTACACATCTTCGCTGCTTTATTCTTAAAAATTATAATCTCATAATGAAACTTAAAAACAACGACAATCATACCAAGACGTTTGGAAAATTTTAAAAAATGACTCAAAACTCACCCGAAGTGAGCGGTTATTACAGCACTGCAACATATTGATTTTAAAAGAATATTTTCACAAAATGACCGTTTTATACCCTACTATAAATTTGTCATGACAATTAATTCTACTATTTTTTTCAAGCCTTTTCATAAGTTCTAAAATTCTTTCAACTGAATTTACCCATCTTTTAGATAACACCGCTACCGCCAAAGGAACAACCTTAATAACGATTTAATTAATTTTCTTATCGGTAAATGGGACATAATATCCGGAATAGACATTGGTACTTGGGCAATGTAAGTAAACTTCTGTTCCAACGAATGCCCTATGCTAGGAGTAAATCAATTATCAATTAAATTCTGTTTGCTCACAATGCTCAAGATCAACAAATGTTTGTAATCCTGCTTGATCATCAATTTCAACTAATAACACGAGCGATGCCAACTCTTCCCTCATGAGAATTATCCTTCTAATCAAACCTTGCTTACGATCAAGATTAAGATAAGGATCAATAAAATTGCGCATGTTATGTTCAAGTAAATACATTTCTTTGGCTGCTTCCCGTTCAATTTCATTTCCATAGATCATGGCATAATCAGTCATAAATCTATATCTTTTAGAATTATAACGAGAAATTCTGTTAGCATATTCTTCGCCATTTTCATGCGTATATTTACTCAACAAAAAAATAAAGTTTTTATCATTACTCGGTAAAACTTCTAATTCAAACTTTTTCTCTATCTCCGATAAATAGGGAATTTCATCATTTTTTAGGGCATTAATCCATAAATCTTGAATATGGGTTTTAACAAGATATTCATATTTTTTTTCCATATCAAAATATTTAGCAAGTTCCTGACTGGCTTTTTCTTTAACATCCTTGTGTGCCAATATTATTTCGTCAATATTATTTGACTCAAATACAGAATTCAAATCAGGATATTTTTTTGTTATGGCTGATTGCATTTTTATTAAAAAATTGCGCTTAAGCTGGAAAATATTTTTCAGCTCTTTTGATTTTGTTTTTTCATTAATTTCTGGTGGAAATGTTGATGAATATTTTTTTAATTTTAAGTTTATTTCTTCACTTGATAAATTTCCTGATCGTGGAATGAAATTCCTATTCGAAAAACGCTTGCTCCACTCCCTTAAATAAAACTCTGAAGTCGTATGTGGAGCATCTAATGTCATATCTATTAATGAGGCAGATTGATGCGCTTTCAAAATGGTATCATTTGAAACATTTGGTAACTCAAATCCGGTCACAACATCTATTCCAGTGAACTGTTCCGTGAAGTATCTTTCATATCCTTGATAATTAGGGCCACTGGCATCTGGTGTACATCCACTTGCAACAGTATCTTCGGCAACGGAAGTAAATCCGCAGACATTATGGTTCGCAACTGGATATCCATCTTGCAATTTTACTGATAGTCGATGAAATCCACCAGAAAAACATTGAGCCATAGTAAAAATAAATTTCTTATCTTGAAAATTATTATTAATAAGATCTTCAAGATTTTCCCTTGAAAAACATAAATTTTCAAAACTAATATTATTCATATTATTTTGATCATAACTCCATAAAGCAATACAATTGTTGTCATAACTCGGATCGTTCTTATTAGGTAATCCATGATCACTTACAAATAGAAAGAAAGTATTAACATCACCCTCAATATCATTTTGAAAATAACGAATAATATTTTCTTTGGTTGCAGAAGTATTATTATCAATAACCCCATGGATTGTTTGAGCAATTTCAAATTGATCTTCAAAATTAATTTTGTGTACATCTGGAAAAATAAGCGGAGCAGCTGTATTGTTCCCCACACCAAACATTACATCAACCTTTTTATACCTAAAACGATCTCTTAAATATTTATATAAAAGCCTTGTTTGAAGATATTGAGAATAGTGGTTGTTATCTGGTGATAAACCTCCTGATAAAACTAATATTTGATCTTTAGCAAACAAGTGCATGCTCAAAGCGAAAGCAAAAGCAAAAATAATTACAAATTTCATGAGTCCTCCAGAACTTTGATAGTGATTATTCTCATTGGACTGGATAATGATACAGATCTTTTTCTATATTTATCAAGTGATTTTTATACACTTATAAATATCGTTACCACAAAAAAAATTACTTGATTACAATTTGTTTAATCACAATAAGCAATTAACATAGGGATTTCCGTTGCCAAGACGTTTACAAAGTTTTAAAAAAATGACTCAAAGCTTAATAAAAAATGAATTGATAACGATTTAGAATTTCGACAAGTTTCATAGTAACCACCATTTCGTTTTGGTTTATACTGAAGCCGTACCTAGATTAATTTTATTATAGAGATAATTGAATTGATTATTATCAATTCAAATCAAGTAATTTTAATGACGAAGATCAATCATATGACAACCATAACTTGTATCGTTAACTGAACAATTATCTCAGGTTTGATTAAAACAAATACTTGACCATCAACTGATAATAATCTTTATCGGTGAACTCTCCAAAAATTCCTTCCCCGCTTTTTCCTGCTAGATAATTATACTGGGGAGCAATTTGAAAAGAAGATGTATAAAAATAACTAAATTCAGCTCTTGCCCATAAATCCTGGTTATCTAAACCTGAAAAGATCATCAATGACGGCCGGAAAGTCTCACCCATAAAACTATTTTTCAGCTGAGCACTTATCCATTGATGATCGAAAAGCGTATCCATATGAAGTTGCACGCCAAACGAAAACCCATTTGCCGTACTATAATCCCCACCTAAAATAGCTTGATGTCTATCGCTATAACGAAAACTCAAATCATTGGTTGCGTAAGGAGTATCTGGTGTATAAAGATAATCCCCTCTCAACACGAGTTCACCCACTACCAAAGAAAAGGTCTCTCCAAAACTATTAACTTTTTCAAAGTGGGAATGAAGTTTATTTAAAGCTGGGTCAAGATAGATTGCGGGATTTCTATTAAAGTGTGAATAATAAATAAATCCCAGATCAAGTCCTCCACTGAAAAGATATCTAACTCTCCCGCCGAATTCGCTATCAGAGAAAGCTTTAGGAGAAGGAGTCTGTTCTAGTGGCAAGTTATATTTTGCATAAGGATCAAACAAAGAACCATGTCCAGGCAATCTATCAAATTTAGCCTCAGGGTTGTAAATAAGCTGGAAGGAAAAATCATTATAAAAATACTGATAATTAATGATACTGACGGGAATCTTACTCATGTTTAAATCATCAAAAACATAGAATGAATAATCCCGGGGGTTAACCACGTCCATGATATTGACACCAAAAGTTTCACTCCAGCTGATACTTTGCATGCCTAGGTTAAAAACATTATGATCACCCTTATAATTTAAAATTAACTTTCGAAATTCACTTTTTCCAGTTTCTCCTTCTTTAAAATTAGCATAGCCGTAAAAACTTCCTTCAATACTGAAAGGTGATAACCTCTCTTTGCCCTGGCCTAGCGATCTTGAAAAATTAGCCATTACTGAAGGCCTTGACCTGATCAAGTCATCCTCATCGGAAATCTGCGTTTTTGACAAATGAGCATAATCAAACATAGCCTCGCCAGTCAAAACTGGTTCGCTGTTTGCTTGATAGGTTACAAATGTGAAAAGCGCAAAAAGCAAAATTATTTTTTTCATCGTTTTTATTGAAGATTATCTTTTTGAAAATTGGATTCAGGAAAGCTTTTCACTTCCATTTTTTTAATTTCTATAAGGCTCGTGTCTTTCTTGTTCAAGGCAGATTCAATTTGAATTTTGGTTGGTCTCACACCCCCGGCAATTTCTCTATATCCATCAAACCAAGCAGTCTTTAAAATCTTCTCATTTACGGTTAGATATTCCGCTTTAATTGGATGAAAGTTTTTCTTCTTTACCCATATGCGGATTTTATCATAGGTTAATCCTTTTTTCTTTGCAGTTAAAAAAAGATTCCAACTTTGTTTATCTTGACCAATCAGTTTTGGTTCATAATCACTGGCCCACCTCATCCGGCTGATATCACCATTGGCGGCTTGACCGGTTAACTTTTGAGAAAGAGAAACCCGCACCGCTCTCTTGAGGTTAGGAACATAGACCCACATATTTTCTTCAAGCATTAAAAGATTTCTCCCTCTATTCATAGTTGGCATTATGGTTTTAATCAAAGTCTTGTCTCTGCCTTTGGTGTAAACTTCAAACAGGCTTTCTTCACTCTCCTCTTTACTTTCAACCCTCACTTCCATAAAAAATGAATCAGATGGATTGCGGATGGCATCCGACTTCTCTAAGATGAAATTAACATCTATTTCTTTTGCGTTTGCAAAAAAAACTTGAAGACATACTATTAAATAAACCAACCGTCGCATAATATCTCCTTAATATCTTAGTGAGAACGAAGTAATTCCCCAATAGGTCTTCTTACCACTTTTAATGTCGCTAAAAAAGTAGCAATAAATGAGGTGACTAATCCAAGAGCAAACGTCACCAGCGAATAACCAGGTTGCAGTTCGACAAAAACATGAAATTGTCTAGTGATACCAGGACTTGGAGGCATCAAAATTCCATTCATAAGGATCGTATTATTCAAAAGCCAAGCAGCGAATAAACCCAGCAAGCTTCCGATTATCCCCATAAGTAGTCCTTCTAAAGAGAAAAGTTTCATAACATCAGCCACTGACTCTCCGTTCGCCCTAAGATTTCCAATCTCTTGTTTTCTCTCCAGCACTGCGGTTGAAATGGTATTGAAAATTCCAAGGATAATGATTACAAGGATAATCATTTTTATGGCATCAAACTGGGCTTTTAAAAAATCTACCGCATGCTTGTAATATACCTTATCAAGAATTTCAAAAGGGATACTCTCCAGATTTTTAAACCGATTAGAGATCAGGGTTGAAACTGTTTGCCAATTTTCATCCTTATAAAGACCAAGGGATACACTTTCAACTTTGTTGGTATCTAAAAGAATTTGGGCCTGTTTAAGTTGTAATCTAAAAACCACGTCGTCAAAATCCTTGGCACCTGTATGAAAAATACCAACTACTTGCAAATCAACTCCATTTAAACTTCCGTAAACAGTATTGGCAAGTACCGTTACATTGTCTCCGATACCTACATTAAGAGTTCTAGCCAGTCCTTTGCCAAGGATAATACCGTCTGCTTCATTGCTTAAATTTTTTCCTTCTTCTACATTCATAGCAGTAAAAAATTTATCTTCTTCAACCCCATCAATGCCCTGGCCTCTTCCCGAGACGTTAATTTTTCCGTTAGTCAAAAGTGCAAAAAATTGAAGACGTGGAAAAACATGTTTGACTTCTGGTTGTTCTTTAAGAAAACTCTCAACTTCGGAGTAATTCTCTATCCAATGCTCCCAAGGTTTCTCATAAGTTTGATCCAGGTAATTTTTTAGATTGATCTGGCCATGTCCATAACGGGAACGAATACAATTAAACTTATATTGATTCATTATCCCCGAGTTAAAACCATGATAAAGAAAAAGTGCGCCCATACCACAAGTAATGGTAAGCAGAATGGTAAATGTCCTTCGAGTATTTCTAAGTAAATTTTTATATGCAATGATAATCAGTTTCATTCAAACTCCTGTAAATCTTGACCTAATCAGGTAAGCTTCCCATCTCTAAGTGAAAGTTTTCTAGGGGATCTCTCTATTACCATGGGGTCGTGACTAGCAAGTACTATGGTGACGCCTTGTTTTTGATTAAGCTCAAGAAGTATATCCACCACTTCTCGTCCGGTTTTTTGATCCAAACTGGCGGTTGGTTCGTCAGCAATAATGACGGAGGGTTTTTTTGCCAGGGCTCGAGCCAGAGCAACCCTTTGTCTTTGGCCACCGCTGAGCTCCAGCGGTTTTTGACCTCTAAAATCCCATATCCCCACTGACTCCAATGCCTGTTTAACTCTTTGTTCGCGTTCCAATTTGGTTATACCCTGTCTCAAAAGAAAAAATTCCACATTTTCATATGCTGAAAGAGTTGGCATAAGATGAAAAAATTGAAAAATAAAACCAAGTTCATGACGTCTTAAATGATTCTTTTGTGCTTCAGAAAGTTCGCTTATCCTTAAATTCTTAAAAGTCATCACACCCTTTTGAACAGGTTCAATCATTCCAAGTAAATTCAAAAGAGTTGACTTGCCTGATCCGCTCGGACCGCTCAAGCACACAAAATCACCAAGGTTAACCTCGGTAGATACTCCTCTAAGTGCTGGTATGATTTGAGTACCAGAAAAATAGTTAAATTCTAAATTTTCGCAATGATAGAGATTTTTTGATTCCATAGAATATCCGGCAAAATTTTCAAACTTATAGACATCTATACGTCTTCGTATAATAGTCAGTTTAATAGACAAAAAAAGGTGCGGCTACAAAAAAGATTACCATGAATAGAATTTACAGACATGACATTTTTGAGTTTGATGAGGACAAAATTGAGATATTTTTGAAATTACCTTCCATCATTTATCAAAATGATCCAAATCGCCTGATCTCATTTAAAGACAATGAATCAAAATATTTAAAGTCCAATTACCCTATTTATAAAAAAATAACCCATAAAAAATTTTTACTTTATATGAATGGTTCACCTGCGGCACGAGCAATTGGCGTTATTCATCCCGACATCAATTTGGATAATACCCAAACGCTCCTAATTGGCTTTTTTGAATGTGTTAACGATGAAGCATGTTTTAAAACATTAATGGAAATTGTTGAAAATTATTTCAAAAATAACCATAAAATTAAACGAATAATTGCTCCCATCAATTTTACCACATGGCATACCTATCGCTTTAAAACATTTAATTTTAATCACCCAAGCTACCTTTTTGAGCCTTACAATCCGGCTTATTATCCAGTGTTTTATAAAAATTTTGGTTATCAAATACTACGAAGCTATCTTTCAAGAAAACTCACTCACCCAGAGATGCAAAATCTCGTTTTAAAAAATACTCCCGCATTTTTAAATGTCATTAAAGCAGGGATCATACTTCGTCCATTATCACTTAATAATTTTGATCAAGAGATCAAAAAACTATACGATTTTTGTAAAATTTCCTTTCACGAAAATTTTCTCTACACACCTATTTCCTATGATGAGTTTTATACAATGTACTATGAGGGTAAAACCTTAATTGATCCCCGTTATTTTTGTCTGGCAGAAAAAAACAACAATCTAATTGGTTTTTTATTTTGTATGCCCGACTACATTGATGTGTTAAAAGCTATGAAAGGAAGACAAAACCTTCTGACAAAACTTATTTTTTTAATTAAAAAAAGAAAAATAGATCGTCTTTTGGTCAAGACCATGGCAGTTCATCCGGATTATCGCAATATTGGCCTAGGAAAGGCCCTTATGTATTGGACCCATAATTACGCACTCCAAGCAAATTATAAGGAAGCAATTCATGCTCTTTTTATTGCAGATAACCCTTCAGGGAATTATTCTACTAGTGCAGAAAATTTCGGAGTTTACGAACTTCTTCACAAGGAACTGCAATGAATTTGGTGACCAATGCCCTACAAACATTTAGAAAATTTCCAGAAAAAACCGCTATTATCGAACCGGATGGGACCTCCATCTCTTTTGGCGATTTTAATAAAAGAATCAATCAGACGGTAACCGCCCTTAAGGCCATGGGAGTTAAAAGAGGCGATCGTGTCTTTCTTTTAATTCCTGTCAAAATTGATCTTTATGTTCTCATCACCGCCCTATTTCATATGGGTGCCATAGCTGTCTTTATTGACCCTTGGGCTTCAAAGGATTATATAAATAATTGTCTCAAAAAAGTCCGTCCAGATTTCCTCATTTATATCAGAAAAGCCGTTATACTCATGTTAAAGGCAAACGAAATATTTAGAATTAAAAACAAAATTATTCTGGATACACTAATTTCAAAAGCCAATTTGAATTCTAATATTGATATTATTTGCGA
Source organism: Bdellovibrionales bacterium RIFOXYC1_FULL_37_79 (assembly GCA_001770015.1). Taxonomy (GTDB): domain Bacteria; phylum Bdellovibrionota; class Bacteriovoracia; order Bacteriovoracales; family Bacteriovoracaceae; genus XYC1-FULL-37-79. The sequence continues at coordinate 38,525 of MEQB01000011.1, read as the reverse complement.
AGAAATGAATCCAGAGGATTCGGCTCTCATCACTTTCACCACCGGTTCCACCAATAACCCCAAAGGGTGTGATCGAACTCATGGTTTTTTACAAGCACAACACCGTGCCCATGAAGAATATTATTTTCACGAAGCTAGTGACATCGATCTTGCCATGTTTCCAGTTTTTGTACTTGGCAATCTAGGTAGCGGCATTACCAGCGTCATCATCGATGCTGATCTTCGAAAAATCTCTGCATTTTCCCCCTCCAAAGTAATTAACCAAATCAACACCCATAAAGTAACCAGCATGACCTGTTCTCCTGCTTTGATAGAACCATTAACCGATTATGCCTCCAAACATTCAGTTACTCTCCCTTCCATGAAAAAATTTTTTACCGGTGGCGGCCCAGTCAACCCATGGCTCTTTTCATTTTTAGAAAAACTCATGCCTAACGCCAGCTTATATCTGGTTTATGGATCAACCGAGGCTGAACCCATCGCTCTTCTTTCATCTGACAAAGTTTTAATGGATACACAAAACATCACTCTTCAAGGAAAAGGAATCACCCTGGGTATTCCCGTTGAAAAAATTAACGCCCGTATAATCAAATTCTCCCGCCATAACCTGACCGACATATCTTCCCTACCTGTGGGAGAGACTGGCGAAATTATTTTAACCGGACCATTTGTTGGAAAAAAATATTACCAGAACGAGGAAGCCTTTAGGGAAAATAAATATATCGATGACCAAGGCAACATCTGGCATCGTACCGGAGATCTTGGCTATCAAAACAAATCCGGTCAGCTTTTTATGCTTGGAAGAGTCAATGCTATCATTAACGAAAACGATCAAATTCATTTTCCTTTGCAAGTGGAACCGATCATCAATAACCTGGAAGAAATAATCAAATGCGCCTACTTCCAGCTTGATTCAGATAAAAAGACCACCGCCCTTTTAGTCTCTGTAAAACCGGGAATGCATAACGATAACACCCGCTTAAAAATTGAAAATAAATTGCATGAACTTGATATTCACCCATCCAAAATTATTTTTGCCAACACAATTCCTGTCGACAAACGACATAATAGTAAAATTGATTATAGTGAGGTATTAAAAATGTACAGTAATGACCAGATTGAACAACTTAAAAATGAAAATTTTTTTAAACGAATTCTTTGCTATACCAATGAACGTTTTCCTCTGGTTGCCATTTTACTTTTTGTAACCTGTTTTTCTCTGAGCAGTTTCTATTTGGGGCAACTGAGTTACTATGATAAGATTGACCATATTTTTAGCGCACCCATGCTTTGGGGATTGATGACACTCTTTTTTGTCTTTTTCCATATTCGTCTTTTTGATGAATTCAAAGATTACAAGGATGATTGTGATGCTCATCCGGAAAGGCTGCTTTCCAGAGGGGTGGTAACGCTTAAAGACCTTGGAAAATTACTAATTGGAATCATTTTAATCCAAATTATATTGAATTTGATTTCTTCCATAGAACAATTATTTTGGTGGAGTGCGGTCTTCGCCTACTCCTTTTTAATGTTTAAAGAATTTTTTATCTCTGAAAGACTGAAAAAATCAATAACCCTTTATTTGCTTTCTCATCAGGCCATATTGCCTATCATGATCAGTTATGCGGTCAGTTCATCCCTGCAAACCGGAACCCCCTATTTCCTATTTAATATTAAAATCTGGTTATCATTTCTTTTTATTGCCCTACTATCTTTTTCCTATGAAATTTCAAGAAAAACATGGTCAAAAGAACGCGAACATAAACACGCCGACAGCTATACCAAGACCTGGGGTATCCCAAAGACCGCCATGATTTTAACCAGCAGTTACTTTTTAATTTTTATAATCTCTACGATCTTTTATAAAATATTTGACATGAGTCCCTGGAACAACATTACCAGTTTCCTTTTATTCCTTGTAAGCTCATTATTGTTGTTTAAATTTATAAAAAATCCAACCACCACAAATTCCAAATTGGTCGAACTAGGGGGGATTATTTGTCTTCTGGGAAATCATATTAATATCATCATTCTAGCCTTACTTAAATAATTCGAAGGAATCACAAATATGAAAAATCAAGCAAAACTAATTGGTGGAAAAGCAATGGGTCTTGAAGCATTAAAAAAAATCGGACTGAACGTTCCCTCTTTTATTATTCTTGATGTCACCCTCTTTGAAGAATTCACTAAGGAGATTACTTGCCAAATAAAAGAAATTATCCAAAAAAGGTCCCTTGATAATATAAGAGAATTGGAAAACAGTGAACAGGAATTAAAACAACTTATTCTATCCACTGATTTTTCACCCGAGCTTAAAAATAAAATTTTATCTAAAATAAAATCCGAACCGTCGTTCAACCTAGAAAATAGTTATTTTTCCGTCCGTTCATCTGCCGTAGATGAGGACGGAAGTGATTTTTCATTCGCAGGCCAGATGGATTCTTTCCTCTATGTAAAAGGTGAATCCAATTTATTCAATAAGATCAAGGGGTGTTATGCCTCCTCTTATTCAGCCAGAGTGCTGAGTTACCGTTATCAAAACAATCTCGAACTTCTCAATATCAAAATGGCAGTTATTATTCAAAAAATGATCTTTGGAGAAGTATCCGGTGTTCTTTTTACCGCCAATCCACTTACCAACAATCCAGACGAAATGATAGTATCAGCCACTTGGGGTATTGGAGAAGGAGTGGTATCTGGTGTTTTAAACTGCGATAACTGGGTTATATCCAACATAGCAACCATCAATAAGAAAGAGATAGTTGAAAAAGACCAAATGATAACTTTTAACAAAAAAACCCAGCAATCAACCTTAACTCTCGATGTTCCCGAAGAAAAAAGAAATATTCCCTGTTTAAGTGATGACCAAGTTATCGAATTATACAAACTTGGAAAAAAAATAGAAAGCGAACAGGGAAAAATTCCTCAAGACATAGAGTGGACCTATGAAAATGAATCTTGCTATGTTTTACAAACCAGACCCGTCACCACCCTTAAGGGTATTGATCGCAACTTTGAAAAAACGATCTGGGATAATTCCAACATTGTTGAAAGCTATAGTGGAGTGACCAGCCCACTTACCTTTAGCTTTGCAAGTTATGCATATGACCAGGTTTACCGTCAATTTTATAACTTGATGGGAACCAGCATGGAGCGAATAAATGAAATGGGCTCGGTTTTTGCTACCATGCTTGGAAATATTGACGGCCGTATTTATTACAACCTCACCAATTGGTATAAAACTTTAAAGTTACTTCCGGGTTACAACTTCAATAGAGAATTCATGGAATCCATGATGGGAGTTAAAGATACCGGGGACGTTGATAAAAAAGAAGAAAAATTATCATTTTACCGACGCTATTTTATTGAACTGCCAACTCTTATCAAAGGCATTTGCCTCATCATCAAACAATTCATAGTAATTGATACCTCTATAAAAAATTTCTATCAAAATTATGAGATCACCAAAAACTGGGCAACCCGGCTGCCCTTTGACCATCTTAGCGAAACCGAACTCGTCAACATTTACCGAAGATTGCAACGCGACCTTCTTGGAAATTGGAAAACCCCCATCGTTAATGATTTTTTTACAATGATTTTCTATGGAGTTTTAAAAAAACTAATCATCTCTTGGAAAATTGACGAAACTGGAAGCATTCAAAATGATCTTTTGTGCGCCCAAGGGGATCTGGAAAGCACCAAACCTACCAAGGAATTGATTAAACTATCAAACTGGATTTTATCTCATCCAACTATCAAAAAATATATACTTGATCACAACGAAGATGAGTTGACGAATGAGTTAATTTATCAATCCCCTGGCCCACAGTTGCTGGATCTTGCTAAAAAACTAAAGGAATACATCGAAGTGTATGGATTTAGATGCGTTAACGAACTAAAATTGGAAGTAGATTCCTTAAAAGAAAATCCACGCTTTATCTTTACCATGCTCAAAAATTATCTCATCAAGGGAAATATCGATCTAGAAACTCAAGAAAAAAAGGAAAAGGAAAAAGCCTATAATGCGGAAAAACATTGTTTAACCTTGATCCCAAATAAAAAGATTTTATTCTTTTTCAACAGAAAAAAAATATTTTTCTGGGTAGTAAAACAAACCAAAAAAGCTGTAAGAAACCGGGAAGAGCTTCGTTTTACCCGCACCAAAGTTTTTGGACTTTCCAGGCAGATTTTTAATGCAATTTCCAGAAAATTTTGTGAGGCTGGAATTATCAACAATCCCAAAGATATATACATGCTTTCGGTGGAAGAAATTATTGCTCCCATTGAAGGTAGATCTATTACCTTTGATTATAAAAAGTTAATCAATCAAAGATGTGTGGAATATGATCATTATCAAAACGGAACTGAGCCACCTGAAAGATTTTACACCTATGGACCATATTACAGGGCAAACAAAATTACACCAACACTCCCTGACCCCTTGGCAGGACTTAATCTTGGACCTGAGGTATTAAAAGGAACACCATGCTGTCCTGGCATTTTACTAAAAGAATGTAGAGTGATTCTTTCTCCCCAGGATAATTGTCAAATGAACGGGGAAATTTTAGTCACCAAGAGAACTGATCCTGGCTGGGTTCCCATCTTTCCATCCATTAGCGGATTACTGATTGAAAAAGGCTCTATCTTATCTCACTCAGCTGTAGTGGCAAGGGAGATGGGAATACCCACCATTGTCGGACTTACCGATGTAACCGATAAAATTAAAAATGGACAGATAGTTGCCTTGGACGGCTCTAAGGGATTAGTGCACCTCGGGGGCAAACTTGAGGAATTAAATAACATTAACCTTGGTTAACCCTTGTACCTTAATATACAAAACTGATATACTTGAACCTTTTCTTGTGCGATAAGGTCACGATATTGGTCAGTTACATCCTCATAACCGCCTTGATCACACTCCGGTACGCGCAGGTAATTTCGAAGTACCAGAATTGCTCCTGGTAAAAGACTTGATTTGATTGTTTGCAAAAAGTTTTTCTCTTGTTCACCTGAAAAATAACTGGGTACATCACTCATGGAAATAAAATCAACCTGTTCATAACTACAGATGGTTTGAATCAAATCCCCCTGTACCTCTATTATCTCCGTAGACTGTTGATTTAAATTACTTTTCATCTCATCAAAGCAAACACGCTCGGCTTCAAGAATATTTGCCTCCCTAAACATTATTTTCCCAAGAAAACAAATTTGTAAAAAAAAGTTTTCCCTCGCAAGAATCTGGTTAAATAAATAATTAAAAGCATCGATGTAAAATTTCAAATACCCCTTTGGGATATTTTTTTTAACAAATTGGCCTTTGTAAAGAAGCGTATTGAACATGGAACGATTTCCCAAGATAAACAAAATAAACGTCCATCTCCATCTGGGAAATTTCTTCTTGATATACTCCTTTTGTAAGAGGAGAGTTTTGCATTCAAAAAGTTCACCTCTTCTCTCTTTCAACATCAAATAAACAAAACGACTGAATATAAAAAAGGTTTTTTCCCATTTTCCCTCATATAAAATCGTATCCCAATCATTTTTGGTGAACAAATGATAAAAATATTCCCAGTCTGAAGCGAGTAACGATAATTTTTCAAACATCGCTTTTCTTTCATTTCGATTTAGTGAAGTATTCGCATATGGAGCATATCCCCAAAACTTTAAAAATTCATCGTAACTAAGCTTTTTTAACACCTCAATTCTAAGTCTCAGTAACCCAAGTTGCTGAGAAGCCAAATCTACACAGATCATTTTTTGGGGACTAGATGCAAGCAAGGGCAATGTCCTACTGCCTGAACCACATACTGAAATAATAGTATTAGGTTTTAATCTCCTAACCATCTCATATTCCACTTTAGTATCTTCGTTTCCAAGAGAATAATTTAGGTCACTAAAATATTGATTATGCATGTTTTTCACCCATAAGAAGAGATTTTCCATCATAGCAAGAGAACTAGGTTTGGGATAGAAATCTAGAAGTTTTTACATATAGATCCATGCCCTCATTGCCTAAAACTAAAAATAACTATACTCTTTTCCCATTATGGCAAAGATATCAATTTATTTAAATGCCAAAGCAAGCGGCACTGATCGAATAGTATGGGAAAACAAGCTTAAGGAATATCTGTTTCGACATAAATTGATATTCCACACACCTCCGTCAATTGACGGGTTAAAAAAAGAAGTGGCATGCGATATTAAAGAGGGTACAGAATACATATTTTCCGTAGGAGGAGATGGCACCGCCAACGTTTTAATCCAAGAACTGGCCGGGACCCCGGTTAGGTTACTTATTATCCCAACCGGGACTGCCAACGACCTTGCTGGCGAATTAGGAATAAGTAGAAATATAAAAAAAATAATTACGATGTTTCAAAACCGGCAAATTGAACCAATCGATCTGATTAACATCAATGGGAAATACATGATTACCAACGGCGGAATCGGGCTTGCCAGCGATGTCGCCACTTCCATTAATACCCTTAGGTCAAAATTTCCGTTTTTTCGTGATATTATGAGATATACCGGAGACCAAATTTATTCCATGATTTTAGGATTTAAGATTACAAAATGGAACTTTCCACACTACAATATCAAAATTGAATCATCTCATCTTGAGAAAAAAATTATTAAAGTTAAAACTCCCATGCTTTTTATAAACAATCAGCCAACACTTGCTGGAAAATTTAATTTAGCCCCTGCCACCTGCAACCAAGATGGCAAATTCAATGTTACCATCTTCACCCATCAAACCAGAAAATCCTTAATTCAGGCCATTCTTAGTATCAAAAAAGGAAATTTCCCCATAAATGATCCTGACCTGATTTTTTTTGAAACAGATAATGTCAAACTTACCAATTTAGATAAGGAACAATTGATGTTCTTTGGAGACGGCGAACAGTTAGTAACCAACAAAACTTTTAACATTACCATTAATCCTAACTTTATCCATTGTTTCTGTTTTAAAAGTGGCAACATCCAAGAGCATAGCTACGGATTGGATATGATTGAGGCGTTTTAATATTTATGAATATTTTAATTACAGGAGCAACTGGTTTTCTTGGAAGTGAAATTACAAAAAAAATCATGGAGGATTTTGATAAAATATTTCTTTTAGTGCGAAATCCGGCTCAAATAAATAAATCTATTTATTCAAAAACGCCCAAGATTATCTTAATCCAAGGTGATCTCACCGAAAGACAGATTTTCTCAAAAAAAGAAGATCGCGAAATGATCTTAAAAAATGTTGATGTCATACTTCACGCCGCTGCTTTATATGATTTACAGGCTGACGCCACGGAATGTTATATCACCAACATTATTGGCACCTTCAATCTTTTAACCTTTTCCCAGCAAATTAAAAAGTTAAAATACTTCCATTATCTATCAACCATCGCTGTAAAAGGAGATCTACAAGGGGATCTTTTTGAAAGTGTTGAGCGCATTCCAAAAGTTAAATATTCCAATAATTATGCACAAACCAAAATGTCAGCCGAATTGATGGTTAGGAAATCTATTTTCATCAATGCCAAGGTTCGGATTTATCGGCCAGGCATCGTGGTTGGTGATAGTACTACCGGAAGGATAAATCGAATTGATGGACCCTATTATTTTCTCAAATTTTTATCGGGGAATTTTTTTATCACTCAAATGATAAAAAAGCTTCCTTTCATCTTGTTTCCGTTTAATCCAACAACTATTTTACCTCTCATCCCCGTTGATATGGTCTGTAACTGGATTGCACACATGCTAACCAACCCTCAGGGGGATGATCCGGTAAAAATATATAACCTCGTTCCCGAAAATAATCCTACCGTTAAAGAATTTCTGGCAGTTTGCAGAGATGAATTCAAACTTGCTGGAGATTTTAAACCATTTAGCACTTTTCAACCCCTGTACAAGGCTTTTGCCCGCAAACTTGAGATACCAAGTGAAATTTTACCTTATATGAACGACATCGGCGGTTACCATATTGATAACAGATTAAAAGATTATCCCGATCTCCTTGATAATTTTTTATTTAAAAATTATCAAAAAAAATTTTTCAAAGGGTTTAATGATTTTTTAAAGAGCGAAAAAATCAAATGAAAGAAATAATAAATATCTCCACCAACTCCCCCAACACCAACTTCAGCAAGATTATTGAATTTGCCGGCCAGAAATTTCGCATTACTCATTACGGAGTTGATTTAAACATAAAACTTTATTGCGATCTAGTTACAAAACACGACGGTAGAGCAGATGTTATCGCTATTTCAGGCCTTCCAAGCGGAAGTAGTATTGGAAAAAAAAATTACATGCACCCCATCCTTTCTCAAGTAAGTAAACTGGTGAAGCAAAGCCTTGTGGTCGATGGAAGTAAGTTTCGTGAAATTTATCTTCCTTGGACAATTCAAAAATACCTGATCGCAAACCCTGATTTAATGATCAACAAAAAGGTTGGATTTTTTAGCGGAATAATACAAACCAGATTGCTTAATATCTTTGAAGAATATGCTTCTGAACTAATCTCCTGTGACCCTTATTTTCTTATGGGAATTCCCCGCACCTTAAGTGGAAAAAAAAGTGTCGAGCGGTTCTTTTTCACCATTAAGGAATTTCTTCTAAAGAGCAAATTAGAAAGATACAAAGAGAAGGATTTTACAAAGAACAAATTGTTAAAATATAAATCACTTTCAAAATTTTATAATTGCGATATTTACGTTTCCAACTGTGCCCAGCTTGAAAGGGTTAAAATTGACCAACTCTCTGGAAAAACCATGGTTCTTGACCGACTTGATAGTAAAAATAAAAAACGACTTGAGCTGGCGGGTATTACCAGAATCATAAGTTGCACACCAGCACCATTTTATCAAGAAGATCTAAATTATGCCGTTATTGAGGCAATCTTTCAAATAATCAAGAGAAGCAAACTTCCTATCTCCAACGAAGACATTTTTGAATGGATTGATACCTATGATTTAAAACCCCATGTTGTAGATTTTAAAGATCGACTTGAAGAAGTCAAAAAATTTGGCTTTATTGTTCATCCTCTTTCAACCAGAGATCTTTTCAGGCACCCTCTGCTCAAACCCATTCTACCCTTTAGCAAAAAAATGAATCCTTTGATTGAAAAAATGATCACGCTTGCCCCTGGCGTGAAATATGGAGAAATAGGGGAAATCATAAGCCCCAATGGAAGCAAGGCCAAAGGAATTATCTACACTCTGTTTGAAACGCCAAAAATGTTATTAACCAGCGAACCGGAACCTATTTATAAAAAACTTATAGCCATATGCAAACATGCAAAAAAAAATGGCATTCAAGTCATGGGTCTTGGTGCTTATACAAAAATTGTAGGTGATGCAGGTGTCACCGTTGCCAGATTTAGTCCAGTGCCGGTAACCACCGGAAATTCACTTTCCGCAGCCGCAACTTTATGGGCAGGAAGTTTTGCAATTGAAAGAATGGGTCTGGTTAAAAAAGTTGATAAAACCTTCCATGGACAAGTCATGGTTATTGGTGCGACCGGCAGTATCGGCACCGTTTGTGCTAAACTCCTTTGTCAATCCTGGAAAACTGTCGTGCTCATTTCCCCCCGCCCTCACGCTCTACTTGAATTAAAAGAAGAAATTGAAAAGATTAACCCTCATTGTGAAATCCATCTATCAACAGACAGTAATAAATACGCCCCTTCCTCAGATTACATAATCACCACCACGAGTGCAAACAAGGCAAAAATAATTGATATTGAAAAAGTTAAACCAGGATGTGTTATTTGTGACGTCAGCCGTCCATTTGATATAACCAAGGAAGATGCAGCTAAAAGACCTGATGTGCTAGTGATCGCCAGCGGTGAGGTTAAACTTCCAGGTAATCCTAAAATCACATGCGATATTGGCCTTCCCGGCAATACCGTATATGCTTGCCTTGCTGAAACTGCCCTGCTTGCCCTGGAATCACGCTTTGAATCCTTTACCCTGTCAAGAAACCTCGACTATCATAAAGTTCGCGAAATAGACTCCCTGGCAAGAAAACACGGTATCAAGCTATCGACCATCATGGGCCATGATCTCGAAATCACCCCCGAAGAAATCGATCTTTGCCGAGAGCATGCATTAAAAAAACTGAATACAAATATATGACTTAACAGGCCTATTTAAAATACCATGTAATGAATGACTCATTTAATGCACTTGAAGTAAGGGTAAAATTCAGGAGTCCAATTATGCACTACTTTAAATTATTTTTCTTACATGCATTACTCCCTGTAATAGTCGTAGCTGGTGAAAATTTATCATATTCCATTGATGGTAAATCCTACCAGGGGTATTGGATCTCCTCCAAAGCCAATGCCCTTTCGGTAGTGATTATTCATGATTGGGACGGGATTACCGATTATGAAAAAAAACGGGCACAGATGCTTGCTGATTTGGGATACAATGTTTTTGCAGTTGACCTCTTTGGCGCAGGCGTGCGTCCGACTAGTACAACCGACAAACGTCAACGAACCGAAGAGCTCTATAAGGACAGAATAAAAATACGTAAATTACTCAGCCACGGTCTAGATGCAGCAAAGGCCAAAGGACTCAACTTAGCCAATACCGTCATGGTCGGTTATTGCTTTGGTGGCGCAGCTGCACTTGAGTTCGCCAGATCGGGGGCAAATCTAAAAGGTTTTGTCACCTTTCATGGAGGTCTTTCCACCCCCAAAGAACAAAATTATTCTTCCGCAAAAGGAAAATATTTAATCTTTCACGGTACTGCTGACACTGCTGTCACCATGGATGAGTTTGCTAACTTGGCCAAAGAACTTGAAAAACATGGTTTATCACATGAAATGATCAGTTATGGTAAAGCTCCACATGCTTTCACTGTATGGGGAAACCCATCTTACCGTGAAGATGCCGATAAAAATTCTTGGCGAAGATTCACTGAATTCCTGGCAAATATTGCCTTAGTTAAATAAGCTCAATACCCGACTAGATTCCCTCCCTATCCGGCCCTCATGTTTTCAATTTTGTTATCTTTTAAGCTGATATAAATCAATCAGAAATATCCATAAAAGCCTACAGTACCTTCAAGAAAACTCCGAGAAACATTTACATCACTTAAGGAGTCTTCATGAAATTATTATTATCGCTAGTTTGTGTTTGTTTATTTTTTAATCTATCTGCTAGTGAGCCAAGCTTTACCTATTTTCAAGTCAATTTAAATAATAAGGATCAAAAAAACGGACACTTTGACAAAATTGAGGAAGCATTAACCGAAAATTTTGAAAAAATTTGCCAAGAAAAAATTGAATCCAAGGTTGCAGAAATTCTTAGCTGGGATTATTTATTCGAATTGGGTGCCAAAAATCAAATTGGTTTTGATTTTTCCATCAGTATTGGATTCATTAAAATTAAAGTGGAAAGAGAGCTTTACCCGGATCTATCATCTACTGGTGGCTGGATCGTCGAGGACACCATAGGAATAAAAATTAATGGTGCAGAATTGCTGACTGATCTGGCCCATAATGGAACGGTCACGATTCCTGAGGACAACATTGGACTCTTTGGCAAACTCTACTATAGGCGCATATATAAATACCAACATCGTGCTGCCACCTATAAGCAAGCTCTTTTATCCAATTATAGGTATATAACTCATAGTTATAAACAATTCATGCATTCAAACTATACCGGCATTTTACCCGGCGAACTTGTTAGCAAAACTGATTCTATCGGTATAGGCGCATCTGCCAGCTTCAACTACCAATCGCCTTATTTCATAGAAATAATCAATAAAGCCAGCATTATGTTTACCCATCTTAATGAAGTCATTATTCAAAAACCTATCACTAACGATGGACCTTCAATGTTTTTAACCTACATCCGAAGTAAAACCAAAGCCACCACGGTGGAGACGTCAGTGGGAAATGACTTTATTCATCTGGTTTATTTGACTTTGATTAATTTAGAGTATTCTCACACCACCGTTGATGAAACCGCCCGGGTTTTTGAATTTGACCAAGAAGCAATTGATTCGATTAATAACCAAGATGACCTTGCCGATGAAATAAATGACTTGATCAGGTTCAAAGGAATTTCTGAAAATTTAGTGGCGGAATATCAGAAGTCCGAAGAGGAAGCATCCCTCATCCAAGAAAAAGGGCGCTGGTTGTTTTTAATGTGGGGAAAAAGCGGTTTATCGGAGACCCAGCATTTTGATCTAAATAATGTTGGCCATGATCAGAAATATTTCACCCGGAGAGTAAATACCTCCACCAGCTTTTCCCGTACTCCAATAAACATGATAACGTTCGGAAGTGATAAAATTAAATTTGATGCTTTCAAAAACCAGGAAATCAAAATTGAATATGCCACAGATGAAAATAAAAAGCCAATCCTGATTCCAGTTGATGGCAGCGATCCCACTCCCCAAATACTGGCCAGGGCATCGGTTAATGTTAGAGTTAAGAAAGATTCCTTTACTTCAAAAAAATACCAGAGATTAATTATTCAAATTTTAAATAATTATCAAAAAGAAGGATTGGAAATTGTTAGCAATATTGAATCTGAACAACTGATTATCCCTTTTGAAGTTATGTTTAATAACAGTGTAACCAATGCCGGGTTGGATTATATAATCAATTTAGCTAAAAGCTATAGCGGCGCTTTGGCACAGTTATGCCGGATTAAGGATATTGATAACATGGAGCCAGTCGAACGATCCTGTTACTCAGCAATCAAAAAAGGACTCGATCAATTATATGCTAATTACGATGAAAATGATGGAAAAATTTCACCTGAATATATAAGGAATATTCTGATCACCCTGAACAAATACGTTCAAGGCCCAAGCGACTATAAAATACTTTTTGGAGACAATGGTATTTTTACCAGCGGTTTTTTTAAATCAAAGACCAAAGAAGGGCCACCTTTTTTAATTTACCTTAATGATGATGGAATTGAGCCGGTCAGTCTAATCGAACCATATTTGTATAAATACTAAAAGTTACGTCGATAGAACCTGGTAGTGGTATATTGATCTTTTGAGTGACTGAGCTTTTTTATCCATATGTTTATCTGGGTTCGTATGAAATCTATCCTATCAATAGAAAAAACCTCATTAAGGGCACTCTCCTTTTGAAAAGCGAAACCATTTCCCAGATGGATTACGGCGTGAAATGGCTCATCGTTGATCTGGGACCACTCTCTTTTCATATACAAACCCATTTCCCAATATAGATAGTTTGCATCAAACACTATCATATCACCTGATTCCAGTTTTTCTTCACCAATTGGTGAATAGTCATTCTCCAAGTAATATTCAAATTGCTGCACTTCCAATGGGCCAGGATTATTTCCCATATCCTGATCGTGATAAGAAATCGCATTCCAAAAACAGTTTGGATATCCCCCCCATGGCCACATGTCATTTCGTATGGAATTTAAAGTAGAGTCAATCTGAAGTAACGTACTTGCCTTTAAATTCCGGTCAATCAATTCCTCGCATTTATCCTGGGAGATTCTGGTTAGACAACAGCTAATATTTTTATATAAATATTGGTCCTTTTTGTCGCAATAAAAAGAAATCTCCAAACCAGTAGCTACCGCTAATTGACTTAAGGAAAAAAAGCTAAATAAAAAAACCATCGTCCTCATGGCATCTCAAATACCATTATAATTAAATTTTCTCTAGGTTAAATGAAAGATCAAGTAATCGTTACACTCTTTACAATTGAATTTTTACAAGCAGTTCGCCATCACCAAAAATATCTGATAATGACATGTTTATGATCATGACATGTCAATACTACAAGAATCAAATATGCTCCTCATGTTGCTTCACTGAAAAGACAACCCTTATAGAAAAAAAAAGTGAATTCGTTCAAAAGGCATTTTTAAACCTCCCAATCACATTTCCACCTCCCCACTTTTCAAATAAAGATCAACCAGGTTTTCGCAACAAGGCAAAATTGGCAGTATTTGGAACTACACAAAATCCGAGTCTGGGTATCACCACAAGTGATTTAGTGCAAAAAGATATCAGTCACTGCCCCCTCTATCTTAATGGAATCCAAAAATTAATCCCTCAAGTTAAAAACATCATAGGCCAATTAGATATTCCCATTTATGATATTAAAACTAGGACTGGAGAGCTTAAATATATAATTATTGTTGGCTCTTCAAATTCCAAAGAACATATGCTTCGCTTTGTTCTTAAATCAAAACAAAACCTTGATAATTTAAAAAAGGCAGTTTCCAGCATAATTTTAAATTTTCCCACCATTAAAGTAGTATCGGCCAATATCCAACCAATTCCTCACGCCATTGTAGAAGGTCTTGAAGAAATTATATTAACCCCTCAAACTCATATAACAGAAACCTTGAGTGAATATCAACTTTATGTTAGCCCCAAATGCTTTTTTCAAACCAACCCTTCGGTGGCAATCTCCCTGTATCTCACTTTTCAAAAATGGCTAAGTGAAACAAATGCCCAAAACGCACTTGATTTATACTGTGGCACAGGCTGTTTTTCTTTTTTTGCCGCCAAACACCTTGATTTCGTTTACGGCGTTGAAATAACTCCTGACGCTATTCATTGCGCTCTTAAATCAAAATCTCTCAATAGATTTACCAATACAGAGTTCATAAATGATGATGCCACTTCTTATTTCAATCACTCAACTCACCAATTTGATACTCTTATCGTAAATCCTCCCAGAAAAGGTCTGGGGGCTGATTTAGCAAAAATGATTGCAACTAGAGAAGGTCTAACCCACCTTTATTACTCAAGCTGCAATGCTGAAACGTTGGTTAAAGATTTTGAAATATTAAAATTTAAATTTACTCCCACCCAAATGGCCATATTTGATATGTTCCCCTTCACCAGGCATTATGAATGTCTAATTGAATTCAAAGCACTATCAGCCGGTTGATGATAACATAATAAAAATCATTTCGCTTTACACACTCATTCAATACATGTAAAAGGGAGTCAAATTTACTTAAGAATCACTCAAATCATCGGTTCTGTTTGACTCTTTTGAATAAAATTACGGGAGTCATGTCATTAAGACACTCACAAATACAAGGAGAATATTATGAACAACAAGTTATATGTTGGAAACGTTTCTTATCAAGTTAATGAAAGCAGTCTAGAACAAACATTTTCAAGTTTTGGAAAAGTTAAGTCTGTAAAAATCATCACCGATCGCGAAACAGGACGAACCAAAGGTTTTGCCTTTGTTGAAATGGAAAGCGATGAAGATGCGCAAAATTGCATCACTAATCTTGACGGTAAAGAACTTGACGGTCGACCACTTAGAGTCAATATCGCCCAGGATAAAAAAGAAACCAAAAGTAACGGTCGCTGGTAATACCACTGACCTGCCAGGGCATTTTACTAAATTCTTCAAATCCAAAAGATTTAATAAGAAATCCTGGCATTTTTCTGCCCAAAATAGGAAGATGTCCACGGCATTACTCTAAAGAATTAGACCGAATTTTAGGTTTTGAAATTCCAAAGCTGGAACAAAAGCTATTACAAAAATATCGCGCTTATTATAAAAAAACTGACATCTCCAATAACAAAAAACATTTTGGGGATACTCAAGCCTGGATAGGTCTGCATCCACAAGTACTTCAAACACCTTACAGCGAAATTTACCATTTTCTATCTCTTTTTAAAAAATTCAAACCTCAAAAAATCATTGACCTTGGGGCAGGATATGGAAGAGTAGGCGTAGTGATGAATGCTCTTTATCCACAGGCTTTTTTTACCGGTTACGAAATTGTAGATATCCGTATTAAAGAAGCCAGAAGGATGTTTAGACTGTTTGAACTCGATAATTGTGAAATGATCAAACAAGACATCCTGGAAGAATCGTTTGTGATGCCTTCTGCAACAATTTATTGTATCTATGATTTTAGCTTTCCTGAAGATCTTGAACTTATTTTAAAAAAATTATCAGTTTTAATTCCGACAAACCGTTTTTTTATTGTTGCAAAGGGCGATAGTGTTCAATCAATTATTCAGGCAAAATTTCCTGAATTTTATGCTAATAAGAGATTTGCCCATGGCAAACAGTGGAGTATTTTCTCCTCATTTCAAAACAATAATTAATCAAGAGGTGGTACCAGATGCATAATAAAGTTCAAACCGGCAACAACGTTACAATTGAATGCGTAGGCCAACTGGAAAATGGAATGGTCTTCTTGGACACCAAAGAAGATGAACCGATTGTTTTTGAAGTGGGTAATTACTCGGTCATCAAGGGGCTTAACAAAGCAGTAATTGGTATGATCCTGAATGAAGAAAAAAAAATCACCCTATCCCCCGAAGATGCTTTTGGAGAATATAATGACACCCTGATCTTGAATGTCCCTCTTAATCAACTCCCGGCGGAAGTTTCCAAAGGTATGCAACTAAAAAGTCAGGATGACAAGGGCGAAGAAATCATTTGGAGTATCAAAGAGGTTCAAAAAAAGAATGCTCTGGCAGTACTTGATGGCAACCATATATTGGCCGGTCATACTCTCTCATTTAATATTAAATTAATTAAAATCACCTAAATCCCAACAAGATACTTATATTATTTACCCAGTTTTCCACCTGGAATTTTAATTATAGATAAAAAAGTGTATGATGCGCTTTATGGAACTTCTTGCCCCTGCCGGTAATCTTGAAATTGGTATCTATGCACTTAAGGCAGGAGCTGATGCCCTATATTTGGGACTACAAAATTTCTCCGCCAGAAAATTTGCCGGAAACTTCTCTTGGGATGACCTGAGAAGGATTAAGGAATTTGCCCAAAATAATAAAAAGAAAATTTTTTGCACGCTCAACACGCTTATCTACGACCAAGAAATCGAAGAAATGCATAAAACTCTTCAAAAACTTCAACTGGTGGAAATCGATGGCGTCATTATTCAGGACACCGGACTTTTAAATATTATCAAAAAACATTTTTCTCATATAAGAATCCATGCTTCAACTCAAATGGCAGTCCATAATAATAAAGGAATAGAAATAACAAAAGATCAGGGCATCTCCCGGGTTGTCCTGTCCAGAGAATTGCCCTTTAGCTATATAAAATATCTTCGAGAAAAAAATCCCTCCATTGAACTTGAAGTTTTTATTCATGGGGCCTTATGTTACAGTTTTTCCGGCATGTGTTTATGGTCTGGATTGGAACTAGGGAGATCTGCCAATCGAGGCGAGTGCGCCCAAATCTGCAGAAATTTTTTTGAAACCAAGGATCATTCTAAAAAATATCTTTTTTCATGTAACGACTTGGCACTCGCAGAAGATATTCTTCAATTAAAGGAAATTGGCGTTAATTCATTAAAGATTGAAGGACGAATGAAAGATTCTTCCTACGTTGTGCCTACTGTAAAATATTATCGCTCAATTTTAGATAGCAGTAATGCTAAATCCAAAGTAAACAATCAGGCCAAATTACAATCTCAAATATCTTTTGCCCGCAAGCAGACCAAGGGGTACTTTTACCAAAGGTCAGGAAATGACTTGATCAACCCCAGTTATGCCGGTCATCTGGGCATCTTGGTGGGGAAAATAAAGGACATCAACTATTCACACAACGAGATTAAAATTGAGCTAAATTCAAATTCCTTGTATCAAATACATCCTAATGACACCCTTTTAATCATCTCCCAGGCTAAAAAATGGCGTTTTAACGCTTTCAATTTAAAAATAAATGTTACCAAAACCCTGGCTACCATTAAAATTAACGGAGATATTTCTCAAGATACTAGGTCAAACAATTTAAAAGACCTGTCCGTTTATGTCACCCAAAGCAGTGATCAGGCGGATAAATATCCCCACCTGGATTATAAAAACTTCCCCCTTTATCATCTCCCCATAGAGCTTATTGTCACCGTCAATCCAAACCAAATATCACTTCAACTAAAAGAGAATAAAATAATTCCAATAGCGAATAGTTTTGAATATGAATTAAAATCAGATCTCGCTAAAACCAGACGACCTATTCAAGATATTATTCTCGAGATGTTTAATCAACCCAAGGATTCCTTATTCAAAGTAAAATCCGTTTTCACTATTAACCAGACCAGCTGGCCTGATGATCAAATCTTTCTATCCCTATCTGCCTTAAAAAAAATTAAAAATAATTTTTATCAGCAAATCAACTCAATCCATCAAGAAATTCTAGCACAACACCTAGACAGTATTAAGCAAGATATGTCCGCCAGCATACCTTTACTTTCACCAACCATCTTTACCTCTAATCGGCCACTACCCTTTAAACAGGACTGGCCGTTTGTTACAACCAGCATACTTAATCATTATCTCGATCATTTTGACTCATTTTTTAATCAAAACATTCTTGAAAATTTAAAAGATGAAGATTTTATTTATCTACCCATAATGCCGATTCAATTTGATGAAATATTCTACCAAAATCAATTTATCAAGCTTCTAAAAAAGCTAAATGGTTTATCCTTGGAAAGTATAAAAAAAGTACGAATTGGTATTAACAATATATCTCACCTTAAATTGGCCAAAACCTTAAACGAACATTTTTCCAACCTATCTTTTTACCTT
This sequence comes from Bdellovibrionales bacterium RIFOXYC1_FULL_37_79, assembly GCA_001770015.1. Lineage (GTDB taxonomy): Bacteria > Bdellovibrionota > Bacteriovoracia > Bacteriovoracales > Bacteriovoracaceae > XYC1-FULL-37-79. Next base: position 19,970 of record MEQB01000011.1, on the reverse strand, counting down.
GATATTTATGCCTATGCAGCCAACCAATGGGCATATAACTTTTGGCAGGAACAATTACCCAATCTCCATTTTAGTTTTGGACACACTGATCAACTCCATAATAAATTATTAAAAAACATCCCGTTATTTATATCCTGTGGATGCTTCAAAAAACACAACCACGTCCCGGGTGATCATTCCATCCCAACCGTAATTATCAACAATAAATCTAAGTACAAAGTATGGGTAGATGATTGCATCACTATTGTGATGCCATTATGCTGATTTAATTACTCAAGTAATATTTTTCCAATTCAATTATTTCCATCCAATTATTTCAATTAATCAATAGTTATGACGAAAAAAAAACATGAAGGTTTTTTACATTATTTTTACCTTGCTATACATATTCGCTCACCCAAATTTTGAAGCCGTGGCCAGTAATTCTTGTCTTGGCTTTTTACACCCTTTTTTAGAGTCTCCACTCAAGCTTTTAAAAAACCACGAACCCCTTGCTGATTTAAAAAACGGCGTTAAAATGCTGACCAAGGCAGAGAGAAAAAATCATACTCTTTTTATTTCAGAGGAGGGACTTTTTATTGATAGTCAAGGTAACCCATACTCTACCGACATGGCCCAAATTATAGTCGACGATGAAATTAAAAGTAGTAGCTATGCAATTTTTGTTATAAGCAAAGATGGGGAGCTTTTAATCTCCAATTTTGCCAAAAATAATGAATTTCATCATTCTAGCTTGGTAGGAGGAGAAGAGGTTTGGTTTGCAGGTGAGATAAAAATTCAAAATGGTGTCTTAATAGAAGTAAATAACTATAGCGGACACTATCGGACCCATGAACGATATTTAAAAAAACTATTGGAATTTTTTAAAGCAAAAAATGTCCCGCTTCGAAATTATACGACCATAGGATATGACGAGAAAGTTACCCTGAAATTTGAATAGTTAACCTTGTAACTGAACTACGGATGAATCAATTGGTGAAAATTTATTCCTTGATAGATCCAAATCTTTGTTTACATGAGCTGAAACTTCCGCTGTGGATAAAGGATAAACTGATTTTAATTTCTTATCAACATTTTCAACCCTTTTTATACCGTTTTTATCCACCACCAATCTAACCCGAAAAGTCTCAACATTTTCATGGTCTATTACTTTTTTACTAAGCCAGGGTGAAATTTGGAAAACCACATTAATATGATAAACTTTTGGCAGTATTAATTTTTGAATTTGTTTTTTTTCAGGATTATATATTCTAATTTTTCTATTAGGATCGTCCATGTACACTAAAAAATCTTTAAAATTGAACCGATATATTTCTTTAATTTCATTTAACATCGGCGCCAGGTTTGACTCAAGGAGACTCCAATCTATGACAATTTCCTTGCTGTAATGAATAACTGTTTCTCGCTTGATTCTTTCATGAGTGAAAATGTGTCCATCGTCTCTTAGGTTGAAAATACCTGCTGGTAAATTTTTTCTAGATTTGTCAGTCAATCTTACTTTTTCCCTGGTGGTAGCAAAAACCAATTTATGTTTTCCTGGAAGAGAGATATCATGCTTGATATCATAATTATTGCCAATTCTTCCCAGGAGCAAAACCTTAAAAAGATCCTTGATTCGATCTTTTATTACATATGAAAACGAACTGATCGCAATTATAAATCCCGCATTATATGACCAATCAAAACCCCAAATATTTCTTTGGCAAAGCTCCATGCCATAAGCAAAAAAAGCGGCTAAAAGAGCTGCAAACATAGCAACCGAATGAATCATATACTGATTCATAGCCTTGTATTTCACGTTCAAATAAAGTTGTTCTTGAATAAACTTTTTCAAAATACCCAATCGATAAATAAAAGATTCCTTTTCTCGCTCTATTGAATCGTAGTCCCTTAACTCATCTTCCTTGGCATCCAGTCCATCAATTTTAATATAGGAAAAATTTTTCCTATAACCAGCTTCCTCATTTAAAAGTCTTTGCACAATCTCTGAAAGTTTATCAAGTTTTTTTCGATTACCATATTTTAGGATCTTTATCCATTTTTCTTCCAAGTGATAACTTAAAAACTCCTCAATAAGATTCATACTTTTTACAGTCTGGGGAATTTTATGCATAAAAATTTCGTTATACTCTCGAACTACACTTCGAAAAAGCTTCATCAAAGTACCGCTTAACTCCGCCTCCAATTCATAGTGCCTGGTAATATTGTAACTTGGTGAAAAATGGTCTTGAATATTTAAATATTTCAAAGCATGTTTTATATAACTAGCAGCCAATTTGGTTTTTTCCAAAACTTCTTCCTCTAAATTTAATTGAGGATTTTCAAGCATCTGCTTTTTAATTTTTATTAAAGCCCCCAGCGGAAGGTCACTTTTTTTCAAATCCAAAAAACTGCTTGGAAGAAAATCCGGACTTTTTAACCTAATGTGATTGGTAAGCGATGAAAAAAAACTTTTGGCCCGATAATCCTTGGCCTGAATATCCATTGATTGAGGAATAAAAAAATATCCATCAATGGTATATTTTTGTTTGCTACTTTTGATTCTATCTTGACGATTGTAGGCAATCACTGTCTCAAAATTGGTGTTATCATGTTTCTCATGGAAGCATTCAAATTTTTGAAAAAGAAGTGATTTCTTAATGAGCCATAACTCATCCAATTCTTCCAGAAGCTTCTTATTTATGTATCCATCACAGTTATTGTCAAAATAGTAGGCCATACTAACAGAATCCTAACATTTCTATAAATAAAACATGGTAATACCCTGCAGTAATGTTAGCAAGAAAATTCGCACATCTTTTACCCAGAACAATTTATTACTTCTAAAGTTAATTGAAATATTTCAAATAGTTAAGAAGGTAGTAGAGCTATTTGTTTTTTTGGGAAGTCGCTTTAACATAGATAACAAACGCTCCCAATATCACAATTAGACCTCCCCCCAACCAAGCAAAGGCCCTTTGATGATCTTGGTTGGCTTTTCTAATCTTGTGAGCCATCTTTTCATCCAATCTTGGAATTTGATCATATTTAACAGAGTACTCCCTGATAGTCTCCATCCTTTTATTACCAAGTCCAACCATATCTATAATTTTTAAAGAGGCAAACACCAACAGGCAAATCATAACAATCGATGCGAGCAATGATAGAATTTTGGTAATGTTAGTAAGCTTCATTTCACGAACCCCATTAATAATTATTCCAGATCAAGACTCCTGAGGATACACAGGATTTTACTGCATTTCAAGTGGCAGGGCATGTAAGAAAAAATCAGTTGTCAAGTATTTGGAAGATTAGTAAATTTCAAAAAATAAATCTCCAAGGAAAGATTATGAAAAACAAAGCTCAGCAAATGATCGACCGTATTATGAATAGCGGTGCAACCTATGCGGACATCAGACTGCATCTGGTTGATCAAACTGAACACATATCGATCATGAAAGACACTCTTGATAATTATTCATGTCAAAACAAGGTTGGATTTGGAATTAGAGTGCTTTATAACGGAGCTTGGGGATTTGCATCTAGTGAAAAATTAGACTTGCTCGATCAGATGGCAAACAAAGCTCTTTCCAATGCCAAGGCTAGCTCAACCTTTATTAAAAATAAAATCACTCTTGCACCAAAAAATATTCACAAGGCCACTTACATAACGCCAAGAAAAATAAACCCTTTTGAGATAAATCTTGATGAAAAAATTAACGAGCTTGTAAAAATATCTAAAAGTCTCTCTCATCCAAGCTTTGAAATATGGAATGTAAGTTCTGCCTTTTATAATAGAAAGATTCTCTTTCTAGATAGCGAAGGCTCTGAAATAGAAAAAAACCTGTTGGAAGTAAATGGTTCCCTTTTTCTAAACGCAAAAGATAAAGACTCCCAGATTCAACGCCGACACTATACACTCCCTCACGATCCCAAAGGGACAACCGGATTTGAAAGTATCTTATCGAACGAATTTAGCGGACAAGCCGAAACCCTGAAATCACAACTACTTCAGCTGGTCGTTGCTGACGAAGCAAAAGCAGAAGTATGTGACCTGCTTATTCTGCCTGAAATGATGGCCTTACAAACTCACGAAACTATCGGACATGCTTTGGAACTTGATCGAATACTGGGCTACGAACTAAGCTATGCGGGTGGAAGCCATGTCACTCTTAACGACTTTGGAAAAAAACAATTTGGATCCAAAAAGCTGACAGCCAGAGCGGACGCCACCAATGCTAACTCTCCTGGATCCACTGGTTTTGATGATGATGGAGTGGAGGCTCAAAATACTACCTTGATCGATCAAGGAATTTTAGTTGGTGCCATTACCTCCAGACAAATGGTAGCCGAAGCCAATCAACTTCACGGTAAAGAAATTTTTAAGAAATCTGGAGGATGCTCAAGATCAGAGAGCTATAACCGCATGCCCATAGATCGTATGACCAATATAAACATTGATGCCGGCAACGACGGTAATCTGGAAGATCTCATTTCTTCTATTGAAGACGGTATTATGGTTGACTCTGCAAAATCATGGTCAATTGGCTCCAATCGAGAAAACTTTCATTTTGCCACTGAAGTTGCCTGGAAAATTAAAAATGGTAAAAAAGGCCCCCTCCTTAAAAACGCCACTTACCGAGCAGACTCCATGCCTTTTTGGAATTCCCTCATCAAAGTGGGCAATGCCTCTACTTGCAAACAGCACGTTTTCTTTACATGCGGAAAGGGACAACCCAACCAGGCCATGAGACTTGGTCACCATGTTCCCGTATGCGTTTTTAATAATGTTCAAATAGGAAAATAATATGGAAACAATACAAAAAAATTTAACAGAACTAAGTGACCAAATAAAAAAACATCATCTTGATGGAGAAGTATCCTACAAAAGTGATCATTCCAATATGATCAGGGCAGGAAGATCTCAGATTTCTCTCAACGTAACCGAAACCAGAGAACTGTATTCCATAGAATTATACAAAAACAAAAAAATGATTACAGGTTCTGCCATTAATAAAAATGAAGCCTCGGCCATGATTGATGACCTCAGTAAAAAAATTGATCATATGCCTGAGATTTCTTTTTTAACCCCAATTGAACCCCTTAATGGCACCAATAAAAAAAATGATCATTTCGATCCAAGTCTTGAAAACATTAATTCACAAATCATGGTTGATATTTATAAGAAAGCTGACGAGCTATTTATTAAAAAAGATAAACACAATCATATCTCAGGATCATTTTCTTCCGGAAGTTATTCCTACGGAATAATTAACACCAAAACCAAAGAACCACTTTACCACAAAGGATCGGATTTTAACGGCGAAATCGTGGTACAAATCAACTCTCATGACAAGAAAGAAATTCAAAAGCTCATGGTTGGTGAAACCATGAATGATCTTGATCTAAATTTTCAAGAACTGGAAAATCTCTACGAATATACGACCACGACACCCTATAAAAAACTCAGTGAAGGTAAATATGACGTTATTTTAAGTGCTGAAGCCATGGGTGAATTATGCGCTTACTTTTTGTGGATTTCTTCAGGAGAGTCCAAAGAATATGGACAGTCATACCTTAATGATCAAAGGAAAGTGGGTGATCAACTTTTTGGAAAAAATTTTACTATCGCAGATGCTCCAAGCACTCATCCCCTTTTCAAGCGTCCATTTGGACAAAATGGATTCAGACACACGGACCGACATCTACTTAAAAATGGTGTTTTAGTAGATCTTACTTACGCTGATAAAATGACCTGTGACAGGTTTAATAAAAAAATGAATAGCTGTAGCCAGGGTGAGTATAATCTTATGGTGGAAGGAGGAACTGGACCAAACGATCAAAGTGCTATGATCAAGAGTTGTAAAACTCCCACGATTTTTATTAATTTTCTCCATTATCTTAATTTTACCAATACTACTAAAGCTGAAATCACAGGCACCAGCCGCTTTGGCACCTTTTTGATTGAGAATGGCAAAGTCACTCACAACCTGGAAAAAGTCCGATTACTTGATAACTTTTTCAACCTTTTTAACAATATTGAATGGCTTTCCAGCAAGGTCGTTAATATTAGCGCCACCAATAGCTACGGTTTTCGAAGCCCCTTTGGAATCTCCGTTCCCCAATATGTGAAAATTAACAACGTCAGTTTATCTTAATAGTTCCCCATTGTGCTTTCCCCAGGCAAAGAATCGGGTACTGGAGTTTTTGGAATTTCTTTAAAATCTTTACCAGGAGATCTCGGTGCTGAATTTTCACCTTCTTCATCTGGAATACCTAAGGCACCAGGCTGCAATCCATAGAGGGCTGACTCGAATGCATTTTTGAAATTAGAAACTGGTTTTTCCTCACTCGCTGGCGGACATTTATCCGTATATTTCTTCAAGTCTGACTTCAAACCTTGCTTCTTTTGCTCATTTGCAAAGCTACTACAAGTTTTAAAATCAGGAGATTTGGGCTTTAAGCAATAGCAATTTTCTTTCTTTTCAGTTTCTTCGATCTCTTGCTTTAACCTGCTTATATCTGCATTAATTAATTCTTTATTCTCCTCTGTCATTGCGGACTTAGACGATCCCCTCAATTTATCGCTAAGTTGAGTAATAATTTTTCGAAGCTGATAAATATGTTGTTTTTGAAATGTATTCAATGATTTTGGTTCACTATCCGAATATGCTAAACTCCAGCATACATTAAGCAATAAAATGATCAAAATAATAATTTTCATATTGACCTCTGCTATTGAATGATAACCACCCACTCCATTCATCGGAAAGTTGATAAAAAAAGTTTAATTAATTATGAGAAACCTCACTCAAGTACTATAAGAAAACAATAATTTAACTCTTAAAGGTCCGTTCGATTAGCACTCGCCAATCCTCGGTTGGCCATGAAACTGTTGGCATAATCATAGGCTTCCACACTATTTAAATCCAGTCCGGAAGTTGAATAAGCAAATTTAAAAAACTCTTCCACTTTTTCGTGGTATTTTATTTTAGTGGTATGGCCATGAATCATAACAAACTCTCTGGCCCAGTTCCTACTGGCAGATTTTGATAAGCTTAAACCTTTTTTTGCGTGGGCAAAATCATAAGCTTCATCAAATTGATCATATAAATCAAAAGCTTTCCTGAAATAACCTCGATTGATGATGACTTTTTTAGCAAATTCCATACTTTCATCGTGAGATAATTTTAACCCGGGGGAAGAACTGACAAAATCACAAATCATTTTATACTGCTTGAATAGATTCAGATCCCTACCCAAAACCGCCTTCTGCTCAATCAATGTTTGGGCCATTTTTCTACTTTCCAACTCATTTAAATTTAGGCCCTCCTTTCCTCTTAAAAATTCATAAACATCTTTATATTGATCGACCAAATCAAGATCTCGAAGCTTCATGTTTTTTAGCATAAATTCTTTGGCAAAACCCATACTAGGTTTTATAGATAAATCAAGACCTATTGTTGAATAGGCAAAATCAAAAGCCTCCTTATACTGATCATAAAGAGTATCCGATTTCATTTTCCCGTGTCGCTTTACCATCTTCCATGCAAAATTGAGGGATTGCTTATGATTTAAATGAAAGTAATTTTTCGATTTTGCCAGATTATAAGCTTCTTCTAATTGTTCAAAAAGGTTTTTATTTTCCGTAAATTTTCCATTTTTTAAAATCTCTTCTCTAACATACTGTTGAGCCTGGTGATCATTTTGGCGAAGTCCTTTTGAACTTACTGCATATCGATATAATTCTTGATACATAAGTGAAAGTTTAGAAATTTCTTTTGACTCAACATTGGAAACTAATAAAACTATGATTAAACTTAAAAAAATCTTCACCTTTTAATTCCTAATTAAAAGAACTTATGCTCCCTTATGATCAAAAATTATGCCAGTTTCAATTGAAATAATTTCAATATGTTGACGCAGATAGCGGGGCGTTTCTAACCGGCCATTTTGTTACCATTACCCGTTTTAGACGTTCATATTCATTTAATCGGCTTCCTATGATACAAGAAAACCGTGACATTAAAAATCCAAATACTTTCTGAAAACTACGCATATAAAACCGATTTAGCCGAATGGGGTTTTAGCGCCTTGATTGAATTCAATGGAACAAAATTATTGTTTGATACGGGGCAAAGTGGTGATTGCGTTATTAAAAATGCCAAATCTTTAAATGTCTCCCTTAAGGATATAGGGGGCATTATTTTATCCCACGGACACTATGACCACACAGAAGGACTTTCAAAAATCCTTACCCAGATAGGCGATAAAAAAATATATATTCATTCTGATATTTTTACCAAACGATACACTGTTAAAGATACCAAGTATGAAAATTCCAACCCCTTTGCTTCATTAAAAAATAATCCCATTTTAAAGGGATGCCCTCTGATTTATTGCCAAGATTGCTTTGAAATTTCTAAAAACATCTATCTCGTCGGCGATGTTCCTTTAGGCAACTCTTATGAGAGTATCTCCGATTATTTTGTAATTAAAAAAGGCCAAACATATATTCAAGACTCTTTTACGGACGAACTCTCGCTCGTAATTGAACTTCCCTCGGGACTACTGGTTATTACAGGTTGTGCTCATCGGGGAATTATTAATATCCTATCTCATATTAAAAACATTTTTAAAAAAAATATTTATGGAGTTATAGGGGGAACCCATTTACATGATGCAACTGATGAGCGCTTGAACTTTGTGGTAAATTTTTTAAAAGAAGAAAACATTCAACTGATTGCGCCTTCCCATTGCACAGGTATGGATAAAATATTTGCTCTGAAAAGTATTTTTTTAGACAAAGTAAAGCCTTCTTATTGTGGGGAAACCTATATTCTGTAAAACTAATAAAAATAACCTGAATTACTTAGCACTGGAATACTTCCATAAATTTAATTTGTACGCAATCCTTAGAATTTCTGCATCTGACCATGCCTGAGCGAAACACCCTGATGGACGCCAAGGCGAATCTCCATCAAATATTTCAGAAGCATGCCCAATAGAGAAGTTCATTGCTTCCTCCAAAAGTGCATCAAGCTCTTTTCTTAAATTATTTTGTGAAAACTCTGGCATCCATTTAATTTTTGCATCCAAGTACACCCCTATAAGAAACGCCCACGTAGTTCCTTGGTGGTAGGCAGCATCACGGTCATGAAGATTTCCTTCATAGCGACCAATATAGTTTCTTTCCTTGGGAGAAAGAGATCTCAGACCAAATGGGGTCAACAGATTTTCTTCAACTGCACTTAGTGTCTTGAGTGCAACGTTCGTGCTGATCAATTCGCTCGCCAAACTTAATGCATATAAAACATTAGGCCGAAGTAAAGATGACTCTTGGGGATCATAAGCATCTGCCACGTCTATCAAGTGCTGTTTTTCAAATGAGTAGTATTTTTTTTCAAAGTTTTTTTGAATAAGTTCAAAAGCTATTATCCAATTTTTATCTACAACTTCCCCGTTTGTATTTGAAAAATCGATTGCATTTTTAAGTGCATGATACCATAAAGCAGAAATCTCAATCGGCTTTCCACGCCTGGGAGTAACCACCCAATTATCAAGTTTGGCATCCATCCAAGTTAATTGCACCTGATCTTCCCCCGCAACAACAAGTCCGTCATTAAAATCCATATGGATATTATAAAGAGTCCCCCGGATATAAGCGTTAATGATATTTTTAATAGTAGGCCAAAGATCTGTGCGAAAACGTGTTCTATCATTCCCATATTGAAGAGACAAAAAAGCAGTATAAATAAACCATAACGGGGCATCTACCGAATTATAAACTGGGATACTACCTAACGTTGGAAACATATTGGGAAGCAATCCATTTTTTTCATAAGTAGCAAAATTCTTAAGAATCTCATGGGCCTCGTCTATTTCTCCCATCATAAGAACCAGCCCCTCCATACTAATGAAAGTATCCCTTCCCCAATCTAAAAACCAGGGAAATCCCGCCAAAATACTTTTCTTGCCATCAATGCGAGTAAATCGATAGTGTTCTGAATTAATTGCCATCAATTTTAAACGAGGATCATTTGTCTTAATTTTTAATGCACGTTTATTTCTTCGCAAAATTTCATTTTGCATTTCACTTTTAGCATCTGCTAGTGATTCTTCTTTTTCAGAAAAAACAAGGAACGCTTCATTATTGTTTGCATTCAACTCAAAAAAAACTTCTCCCGGTGAATAAAGATTTTCCAAGGGATCTTCAGCTCGCTGAGCCGTGAGGGGATAAAAAGTATTCCAATAATATAATTCTTGAGATTTCCAAATACCATTATGGCCCATATAAAAATCCGGAATAGCTTTATCCCAGTGAAACCGGACTTTTTCATGCAAGACAGTAAGCGGGGGAAAAGAGAGGGGATAATAGCTTTTACGAATTCCAAAATAAGAACGTCCGCTCATAAGAGGTCGGACAATCAACTTGTAGGTATCTTTTCCATGTAATTTAAATTTCACTATGACTTTATCGGTATTACGAATATAAATAATCTCCTTGGTTATGATGTCTGCATTTCCCAGCTCAAATGACCAACGTGGATTGGGTTGTGAACTAAATTCTTTTATGTGATCAATTCCTGAAGGATGAAATATATTACCGGGATATATTTGAGAGGACAAACTTGTGGTTTTCCCATGAGAATCGATAATATTCACTTCCAAATTATTTACCAGCGTAATCCTTTCGCCAGATTTATTTATCAAACCGTAATGGGCATGATAATTTCTCGTATTCGCCATGCCGGCAGTGCCCGAAATGACTGCACCTAGGCCATTGGTCTCAATCCACTCTTTTTGTAAAAAAGATTGGGCATCTTGAGACCAAAAAGGAATAGATAAAATAAAACAAGGAATGATGGCCGTGACCGCATTCATCTGTTCTCCTCCAAATCATTCAAAACTAATCTATATAAAACTTTTTTATCACTTTAAAAACTTTTCCAGATGAATCAAATTCAATCCATCTTCTATCATAATCAGCGGTGGGAGTATCTTGTCTAGAATAATATGCACTACACCCTTTGCTTTCGCAACTGTACAATAACGGATCGCCAATTAACTTATCAACTTCACTTTTTTGCATACCAATTTTTATTTTTAAAAAATTATTTTCTGAGAAACCTTTTGACCATATTGTCCCAGTAAAAGGTGTCATCAATGTTCTCCAAAAAGTATCACTCCAATTATAATTATATCTGATTTTATTGATTCCTATAAAAAATATAAATAAAAGCGGAATTATAACTATAAATTTAAGTTTTGATTTCTTTTTCAATCTTGATGCCCCATATACACTATATTGTTTAAACACTTTTTATCTTTCTGTGTTCTTATATATGGTTTTCTAGAATTTGAAAAAACAGGTCTAGCATTATCAATTTCCCCATTACATACCATCTCAAGAACTTGATCAAATCCAATTACTCCAATATCTGATATTTGATATCCAATAATTCTTTTATTCTTTTCATCTCTGACCACATTAATAATCAACCTAATTCTCTCTCCCCAATTACTATTTTTATTATACTGAATTTTTCTTTGACTACCTTCAAATTCAGAATCATCGACAGATCTTTTGGTGATAACAGATATCAGAAGTTCTTGATTATCATCAAATACATCAACAGTAGAAAAATCATAAAATTTCCACCATGAAAAATGTTTTTCTACAGGAATACCATCCACTCTTTTAAAGGCATCTGCATCTATTTTTTGGGGAGATTTTTGGCCTGGCAATAAAATATGAGCAATTGCAACACCAGTATTAGTTTCTAAAACCCATAACTTCTTAGAAGAATAATTTTTAACTTGACCATTGATCCTTAATCTTTTCCATATTTTTTTTAACTCTTCATAGGTACTCATAAATAATTACTCTTGCGAGAGATTAAAGAATGCCTCTTAATCTCTCCTAGTTAGCTGGGTCATACAAATTTTTTCCGCAGTTAAAGGCATATGCCTCATTCTAATTCCAAGGGCATCCTCAATTGCATTACCAATCATGGGTGCCACTGGAATCATGGTATGCTCTCCAATCCCACGGGCACCAAACGGGCCATCAGATTGAGGATTTTCAATAATGATTGGTACGATTTCATCCGGAACATCCAAGGTAGTTGGAATTTTATAATCGGTAAAATTGGAATTTAGAAGTTTTCCATTTTTATCAAATCGCATATCCTCATATAACACGGTGGCAAGGCCTTGCAGAAGCCCTCCAGTAATTTGTCCCTTAACCAGATCTGGATTAAGTGCCTTTCCTGCATCCACCGCCAAAACCATTTTAGGTACTTGAACCTTCCCGGTTTCCTTATCAATTTTAATAATACAGGCGGCTGCTCCGACTGTATAATGGACGTTTGGCTTTCCACCTTGACCGGTTTCTGGATTGGAAAGAGCTGAGGAAAATTCCGGCATATACATTCCCCTACCAACTATCGGTCCACCTCTAAAAGTTCCATCCTTTAATCCAATTCCATTAATTACAAAATCTTTAAGCGGCAAATTGAAATCCCTTTCCGTTTTGGACTTCACTGCTTCATCCTCTAAATACAAATCTTCAATTTTTTTATTAAGTGCTCTATGCACCACTTCCAATATTTGATCACGAGCATCTTCAGCGGCTCTCTTGACGGCATTGCCACAGGACCAGGTAATGTGAGAGGCAACCGTTTGCCACTCATAGGGATTACGATCGGTGTCTGGAGTCACGCAACGAATTTTTTCAGGAGGTATTTGCAACACTTCTGCCGCAATTTGTCCCATGACTGTAAAATACCCTTGCCCAATTTCCATTCCAGAAATAAGTAAATTGATACTAGCATCTTCATTAAATTTTAAAAAACAAGTTGAAGAGGCATTGGGCGGCATCGCCGGTGCTTTCCAAAACAGCGAAAATCCTTTTCCTATTTTAATATTAGGATCGCTTGATTTATCCTTTTTCCCCCACTCAATTTCCTTTTTTACTTTTTCAATTGCTTCCATCAACCCATTAGGGTTCATCTTGGCACCATAAGAAAGTTCATCTCCTTCCTTAATGGCATTGATCTCTCGAAATTCCACCGGATCAATATTTAATTTTTTAGCGATTTCGTTAAAGTGACTCTCCAATCCAAATAAAAATTCTGAATAACCAAATCCCCGATAAGGACCGCCGGGAGGAAGATTGGTATAAACACAAACCGAATCTATTTTGACGTTTGGAATCCTATAAGGACCTGTGGCCGATAATCCTGCGGCATTTACAACATTGGCCCCATATTCAACATAAGCACCGGCGTCCCAATAAAGAAGTTGCTCAAGGGCTACAATCTCCCCATTATTTTTTACACCCACTTTAATTTTAGCATTCACACCTTGACGTTGATAAGTATTTACAAATTCCTGGGACCGATTCCATAAAACTTTCACCGGACTTCCAGGAACAGTCGTGGCCAATGCCGCAGCCAGAATCTCCATGGAAACCCCCGCTTTCCCACCAAATCCTCCTCCTACATAGGGAGTAATAACTCGAATATCCTTATGGGTGAGTCCAAGTGGGGAGAGTGCTTCAGCAAAGAGATGTCTCTGAGTATGAGGCGACTGACTGGCAGTCCATAATGTCAATCTTTTTGAATGGTCTAATAATCCAACCGCAACATGATTTTCAATTGCACAATGAGCATAACGAGGAACTGAATATTCATCCTCAAAAACATGATCTGCACTTTTAAAAGCTTCTTCCATGTTGCCTTTTCTGATCTTTCTAAAATGAGCAATATTGGTTTTATCTTTTGGAAAAAACCAAGGCACATGTTTATATTCCGAAAGGTCTGGATGAATCATATTATTTTTTTCTACTTCAAAATCCTGATGAACACCGAGTGCATCATGCACAGAAAGAACTGGTTTTAAAACTTTATATTTTACCTCAACTAATTTAGCCGCTTGATAAGCAATCTCAGGGGTTCTTGCAATAACCGCCGCAACTTGCTCTCCAACAAAACGCACTCTTTGTTGTGCAAAGATATAGCGATCATGCATATAAAGACCAAAGCGGTAGGGAAATTCATCTCCGGTAACCACTCTAACCACACCCTCAAGACCTTGCGCTTTTTTTATATTTATTTTTAGAATTTCAGCATTGGCATGAGGACTTTCTACAATGGCAGCATAAAGAAGATGCTGACCAAAATCAAGATCATCGACATATTGAGCGGCACCAGTTATTTTTTCCAGTCCATCCTGTCTCACAACAGATTTACCAACATATTTTAAATTACCCATCGCTACTCCTTACATCCACAAGTTTTTTCTATCGCTTCCAAGATTGGCGTATACCCTGTGCAACGACAAAGATTTCCGGCCATTGCTTCTTTAATTTCTTCCTTAGTAGGACCAGGATTTTCTTCAAGTAATTCGTGAGACATGACAATAAATCCAGGAGCACAAAATCCGCATTGAAAGGAATTTCCCTCCAACATTTTTTCCTGCACTCTAAGTAATCCATTATCCATAAGTCCTTCAAGCGTCGTAACTTCCTGCCCATCCACTTCAATCCCAAGAACCAAACAACTTTTAACCGATTTCCCATTGATTAAAACCGTGCATGTTCCACAATCCCCCCTTCCACAACCACACTTGGGACTTTTTAAACCAAGTTTGTTGCGAAGAACATCTAAGAGAATGTCGGTCGGTTTAACCTCAATTTTTCTTTTCTCACCATTTACCATTACTTTAATTTCTTGATTCATAATATTTACCTTTTAAAGATGACTGATGCCGTAAGCTGGAGCTGGATTTACCAATCGTTCTTTAGCAATCACAAGAGAGCGCTCCAGCATGATTTTCACCATATGCATACGATATTCTTTTGAAGCTCTAATATCATCAATTGGTGAAATTTCTTTTTCCACCAATTTTTTTATTTCATTTACTGTTTGTTCATTTAACTCGTTATTCTTTAGAAATTTTTCAATTGAAAGTGCTCGCACCGGAGTTGGAGCAACTGATCCAAAGGAAATTTTGATTCCTTCTTTTTTACTTAGGACAACTGCACATGTCGCTTGAGCAAGATCTTCTCCCTTATAACGACCAAGTTTCATATATACACCGCTATGATCACCCTTTGGAATTGGAAGTTTAATTCCCATCACCATTTGATTTTTTTTAAGAATAGTTTTCCTGGGCCCCTTGAACCATTTTTTAACTGGCTCATCCCACTCATTTTTCCCATCACTAATCACAATCCTGGCATCATATACCATCAAAATGGCGCCACTATCCATACAGGGAACTGCTGAACAGATATTTCCAACCATGGTAGCGCGATTACGAATTGCCTTGGAGGCCACGGTCTTTGCCATCTCCATCACCACAGGACATTTATTCAATATAACTTGAGAGTGAATCAAATCATCAAAAGTAACCAAGGCCCCAATTAAAAGCTCGTTTTTAGCGTATTTAATTTTATTAAGTCCCTTAATATTTTTAATGTCAATGAGCAGTTTCGGTTTAATCACTTCCTCTTTTAAATTCCCTATCAAATCAGTTCCCCCTGCCAGAAGCATTGCTGACTTGTTTTGATTTAAAAGTTTAAAAACCTCTTTTAGATTAGTCGGTCTTACGTAGTCAAAATCATTAATGATGGTCATATAAATCCTTGGTCGCAATTACTCATATCATTATGCTACATTTTTCGAAGGAATTTAATTGATTTTTAAATTTAAAATTTAAAGTTAATATTAGCGGGTTTTATCTAAAAATTTCCGATCAAGTCTGCTGGTCAACAATCCAAAAAAATTCCGGTATTTATTTACAATTACTGATCTTAAACCAGATATTTTTGGAAATGGACCGCTTAGAATACAAGAAGTTGATGATAGTTTTGAATTAAAGTGTAGTAGTGTAGTAATAAATAAAAACTACAATATTTTAAACTAACTTTCGCACAACCAAGCTACAAACAACTACGACTCTCGGTAGTGTCCTATTGTATAAGGTAATCCTATTGACCTTGTTGGCATCAAACATACATGCAATGCAAGCAATAGATGTGAAACCAGCATCTAGAGTTATTCTTTCGAAAGGTGATCAAACGTTCGTCGGACGTATCCCTGTATCCCATGAGGCTCCTTTGCTAACGGAGGGAACAGGACGAGTATCCTATGTCGTCCTGGCGGGATAAGGAAATTAACTCAAGGCCTCTCTAGATCGAAAATTTTGTGACAAAAGCTCTTGTATTTTAATTTGTTAGATAAAATTCAACACCATTGTTCTGTACCAGTTAATAATTTGATTATCGAGGAGTGGGAGAATATAATGCAGCATCTGGTGACTCAATCTTCATATTTGAATTTGGGTAAGAAACTTTACTACTATTTTGAATGTCTTGATTTGCATAAAGACTTGTGAGTAAGATCATTAATAAAAAACTAATAGAAATAATCATCCAGTTTTTCATAATCGCTCCCTTCTTAATTTGTCCTTTCAAAATGTAATCTTTTATTTTATGTGCAGTAATCACAGTATCGCATTAAACATCAAAATTTGATGAAGTTGAGTCAAAATTATTAAAATTTCCAAACAAATTAACGAGTTATAAATATAAAAATAAAAATATATAGAAAAAAAATGCCAAGATTTTTTGGCATACAAGTCATAATTATTTATAATTCGAAGAGAATATTGTGGTAGGGGGGGGGATTAATGAGTCTAGGAAGAATAAAGGGGTAGATGACTTCACTCCCTAAGCATGAAATCCAAACTCCCCCCCCAATATCTAGCAAAAATTTACCCAAGTTTATAAATTTTAAAAATTTATGCAGAAAAATACCACAATAACATATACTGAAGGAATTTTAGCTTAGTCTATATCTTTTAATCCTGATGCATAGCCATTGACTTTTTGTAAAGAAGATGAGGAAGGGTTTTTGAATTTTTTTAAAAGTACATTAGAAACTTTTGTTACTCGCCGAAAGTGAATCAAAATCGGCAACTTCTTGCCGATTTTGATTCAGAGTACTTATTTTAGGGGTCAAATGAGTGTGCTTAATTTTTTTTGGAAAAAACATGTCGTGTAAAAATGGGGTGACCATTTCTAAAAAAAATAACCGTGTCAGCAAATAGATCGAGATCAAAATAAAATGTTTTATTTTCTGACGTAGTTGAGTTTATACTTCCAAATGCCGTCATACGTGAATGGCAATTTGCGCCAAGTGTTTTACCACTATAATTTTTAGGGAATAGAGTTTGTTCTTCGGGTACCCATATCCCTACTATGCTGGTAAATGAAGAAGTATTCATGCCTGATAAAAATGTAGCTAATATTTTTGTATATTCTCCTTCAACAACTTCATATAAAAACCATTCATTATTGTAGGCTTTGTGTTTGAAACCAATACATTTGACATTAGGGCCAAGATTTAAAAATTCTCTCACATTCTTCTCTAGATCACAAAAGGGATGCGAGTTTATTTTATTATAATTAAAAAAAGGTCTTATGTTTTGATTAATACTAATATCAAAATCGTTAGCATGATTTATTAAATATTGTGGGTAATCAGATCTCATTAAACCAGTATGAGTTGTGTCCGTGTGATTAATTCCAAAAACATGTCCTAGTTCATGAGCAATAACTTTGTGTAAAACTCCACCATCTCCTTGACTCCATGGGTTTGGTATTTTTTCTTTCGTATTATATTTCAGTGGCCCATTGTCAGACGAAAGATAAATGAACCCCTTGCCTTTAAGATTGATCCTATCGTAATTGGTTCTGACTGTAATTGCTATGTAATCCCTAGGGTCACCAAGATATTTTTTTTGTTCAGGATTTAATACTCCAAATTGAAATCTGATATCTGTATTATCTGAGCATTCTTCAAAAACAAAATTTTGTGTGGCAACACCATATCCATCTTGACCCAAATCGAAAATAACGTTTTCAGAAAAATCTTTTTTCCAAAATTCAACAGCCTGTGTGATTACGGTTTTGATCAATTCGTCGGAAGCGCTAAAATTTTCGGGATCGTGTAGGATGCAATAGCGAACTTCTTTTGTGTTAAAAAGAAACCACGGGTTGTTACTATCTTTGAGGATTGATCCTCCTCCGCTGGTCCAACCTTCGTGTATGGCCAATAGGTTATTTCCAAAACATAGTAGGAAGGTTGCTAAAATTATTTTTTTCATATTGTCCTCACATTGATTAGTTTATTAACATAGTTGCTGCAGCTTGATTACAAGTTTATGCAGTTAAAGTAGGTGAGTAAATTAAAAATTAATTATTTTGTTGACGATGCAAACACTAAAAGTTAACAAATATATATGGTTTTTGAATATGATAATTACAAAGATTTACTTAAGTATTTAATTAATAACAAAAAAAAGATGGATAAGAGCTTTACCATGCAAAAGATGGCTACCGCTTGTCATATCCAAAAAACATACTTATCAAGAGTTATCAATTCATTTGCTGATCTATCCGAAGATCAGGTTTATTTGGCCGGCCTTGAAATGAATTTGAATAATGAGGAGGCAAAATTTTTTTCTCTGCTTCATCAGCGGGATCGCTCTGGTGTAAAACGTCGGTCGGATGAGTTAACAAAAGAAATCAATCTAATAAAAAAAATCAATCAAAGATCAGAAAAACATATTCAAGTTCAACCTTTGAAATCAAATTTAATTGATAATATTACGCTTTACTATCTGGATATTAATTTTCAATTGATTCATGTTTTTCTTACGATTGAACGATTTAGTAAAAGTCCTGCATTATTGATCAATGTATTATCTCTAACCAACGATAAATTGCAGTTTTATCTTAACTCATTAGTTGAGCTTGGGATTATTGAAAAAAAAGATACGAAGTATGTGGTGGTGAAGGATAATCTTCATTTATCAAAGGATTCCCCAGTTTTCCAAACGTATAGAAGATTAACCAGAGATCATTGTTTAAATAAATTGGAAAAACTAGATTCAGATAATCAATATAGTTTCTCAGTAACATTTTCAACTTCGCCGGAAGTGCAAAGCAAAATTCATCGAGAGTTTTTAAAATTTTTAAGCAAAATAAAAAACTGGGTGGATGGAAGTAATGAAACGGAAGTATATCAGATGAATTTTGACTTGTTTAAGTGGAGTTGAGAAAAAATCAGGCTGAGTAAATAGTTTTTAAATGAATAAATAATTACATAAATATTAGGCCTTATTGAATTATTCTTTTTTCTTACAAAGATTTTGAAAATGCAAATCAACAATTTGAATGCTTTTAGCTCATGAAAATAATGTGAAAATTTCACGCTATTTTGTTCAAATTATTGCCCAATTTCACGTTTTGTTTAAAATCTGAGATATGAGAAAAATAAATTTTCCTTGGTGGAAAAAAACAATAAAAAATTTTAGCAGCGATTATACCTGCTTGATTACCTTTGGTATTGCAGGGGGCACGTCAAGTCGGAAAAACCTTTTTGTTAAAAGAGTTTGGACAAAAATATTATCCAAAAGTTTTTATACTGGATTTTTTCGCACAAAAAAATTCACACAAAATATTTGAAGGAAATATTGATTCAAAAACTCTTTGGCAGAGTCTGGAACTTTTTTTTAAGTCAAAAATTTCATCTGAAAATGATTTAATCATTTTTGACGAAATTCAATTATGTGAAAATGCTCTGGCATCACTAAAATATCTGGCGGATGATTATCCCCAAGCACATATCTGCGCAGCAGGATCACTTCTTGGCATTAGGTATTTTGGTACGGCTTGACTTTCTAGAGATACATCACAGCCCATAGTCATTTAAATTCAAGTATTTGCCTTTTTTTAACAGATAAATGTGTCAAAAATGACTAAATTTAAGTTTAAAAATAGTCAATAATGACTATAATTAAGAGATACTATGATATTGAGTAAGGTTAGCTAACTTTGGGGCAAGTCCTCAATATTATTTCAGATAATTTCGGAATTTTCCCATATCCACAAACCCGATCAAGTAAATATTGATAAA